>NZ_JAWRXS010000001.1:0-889828 GCF_046534915.1 Burkholderia sp. SIMBA_051
GTTGGCGGTTGGCGGTTGGCGGTTGGCGGTTGGCGGTTGGCGGTTGGCGGTTGGCGGTTGGCGGTTGGCGGTTGGCGCTTGCCGCTTGCCGCTTGCCAGTCGCCGATCGCCGGTTCCCGGTTGCCGGTTGCCGGTTGCCGGTCGCCGGTTCCCGCTTCGCGATCAGATCACGCGAAAATGATGCGTGCCGTCCCGCTTCAACTGATCGACCAGCCCGTATTCCCAGTCGAGATACGCCTGCATCGCGGCGGCCGCGTTGTCGGTGCCTTCGTACGGGCGCCGGTAACGGTCGACGCGCGGCGACGCGAGATGCGTTTCGCCGTGCTCGAGCGGCAGCCCCGCGTCGATCCACGCTGCCGTGCCGCCCGTCAGCACCGAGATGGCCGCGGAAGCCGGCAGCAACGCACGCGCGTCGTGCGCCGCGAACCGCGCGAGCAGGCTCGATCCGCACGTGAACACGTAGCGCTTCGCCGGCGGGATCGCGGCGAGCGCGTCGCGCAACTGCGCGCGCACGACGAACCACGCGCCGGGAATATGGCGCTTCACGTAGTTCGCGCTGGTCGTCACGTCGACGAGCGCGATCTCGCCCGCAGCCGCCTCCTTCAGCCACCCCGCGAGCGTCGCGGGTGATACTTCGCTGACCTCCGGCGTCGCCGGCACGTCGCGCGGCGGCTGGCCGCGCTCCACGAACGCGGCCGTGCCGGCCGGCTCGACCACACGTACGTCCCAGCCCATCTGCGCGAGCCACGACGCGGTCATGTCCGCGCGCACGCCGTCGTCGTCGGCCAGCACGATCCGCGCGCCGCGCACGGCCGCGTGATGGTCGGTCTCCTGCACGAGCTGGCCGCCCGGCGTGCTCAGAAAGCCCGGCAGGTGGCCGGCCTCGTATTCCTCCGGCGTGCGCACGTCGAAGCGGTACAGCGTGCGGCCCGGTTCGTCGAGCGCGGCGACGTCCGCGAGCGCGATGCGCGGCACGCCCGCGCGCTCGGCCACCGCGCGTGCGGCGCGGCGGGCTTCGTCGCGCTGCGCGGGATCGACGTCGTCGGGAAAGCGTCGCGACGCGCCGCGCTCGAGCGTCTGGCCGGCGAGCGTCCAGCCGATCGTGCCGTTGCGCAGCGCGGCGACCGGGTTCGGCAGCCCGGCGTTGATCAGCGACTGCGTGCCGATGATGCTGCGCGTGCGGCCCGCGCAGTTCACCACGACCCGAGTCTGCGGGTTCGGCGCGAGCGCGCGCACGCGCAGCACGAGTTCCGCACCCGGCACGCTCGTCGACGTCGGGATGTTCATCGTCTGGTATTCGTCGAAGCGGCGCGCGTCGACGATCACGACGTCGGCCTGCGCGTCGATCAGCGCCTGCACTTCCTGCGCGGACAGCGATGGCGTATGCCGCTCGGCCTCGACCCATTCGCCGAACGACTTGCTCGGCACGTTCACGTCGATGAACAGCTCGCCACCCGCGGCGAGCCAGCCCGCGAGGCCGCCGTCGAGCAGGCGCACGTCGGTATAGCCGAGCCGCGCGAGCGTCGCGGCCGCACGCGGCGCGAGATCCTCGCCGCCGGCTTCGCCGAACACGACGATCGGCGTGTCGCGGCGCGGAATGCGCGTCCACGCGTCGAGCTCGAGTTTCGACAGCGGAAAGTTGGCGGCCCACAGCGGATGTCCCTGCGCGTAGGGATCCTCCTCGCGCACGTCGATCAGCGCGAGCTCGTCGCGGGCCAGCAGGCGCGCGCGTACGTCCTGGTACGACGCGACGGGGAAACGGGAAGTGGAATCAGCGGATTGCGTCACTATGTCTCGGTCGGATTCTGTTGAAGTCAATGAAGAAAGCACACGGAAAACGGTTGAATCTCGCGCCTGCGGGCGGGCGCTGGCGCGGGCGGCATGCGACGTCACGCGTTCGAATAGCCGGACACGAACGGCTTCACGGTCCCGTCATCGAGGAACACCGCGCGTTCGACCTTGCCGATGTTCGCACCGTACACGTGGATGCTGATCGATACCTGATCCGCGAACGCGTTGGTCACGCGATGGACGTCACCGATGCGCGGCGACACGGCCTCGACCTCGCCCGGCTGCAACCGCACCGCCTCGCCCGCCGGCACCGGCTTGCCGGTTGCGTCGAACCGGTACGGCTGCGAAAACTCGCCGCCGCGCAGCATCCCGATCAGCCCCCACACCGTGTGGTTGTGGATCGGCGTCGTCTGACCGGGGCCCCACACGAAGCTGACGACGGAAAACCGCTCGTCGGGATCGAGATGCAGCAGGTACTGACGATAGCGCTCGGGATCGGGCTGCGCGAACGCGTCGGGCAGCCAGTCGTCGTGCGCAACGAGCGCGGCGAGCAACGCGCCGCCCTCGTCGAGAATGCGCGCCTCGTTCGCGCCGGACGCGAGCAGCGCGCCCAGCCCGTCGACGAACGGATGCAGCGGCGTCTGCCGCAACGAAAGCGTACTCATCGGCCAGCTCCTCGAATATGATGCCGAACATGATGGATCGTCATGATGCACCTGAAAGACCATGCAGAACAAACATGAAAATTAGCGATATCGACGCTTTTGCAGCGGTCGTCCGCTGCCAGACGCTGAGCCAGGCCGCGACCGAACTCGGGATGACGCAGCCCGCGATCACGCGGCGCGTCCAGAACCTCGAGGAAGCGCTCGGCGTGACGCTGCTCGACCGCAACACGAAGCCGCCGCGCCCGACCGACATCGGCCGCCAGGTGTTCGAGCAGTGTCGCGCGATCCTGCGCGAAGTCGATGCACTGCGCGAACTGACGGCCGGCCAACGGCCGCCCGCCGGCGAATTCCGCGTCGGCCTCACGCAGGGGCTCGGCGAGCTGATGCTGCCCGGCCTGATCGCGCGGCTGGCCGGGCAATGGCCGGCGCTCGCCACGCAGGTCACGACCGCCTGGGGCGGCGCGCTCGTCGAACGCGTCGCGCGCCGCGAGCTCGATGCGGCGCTGGTGTTTCTGGCCCGCGAGATGGTGCTGCCGCCGCAGGTCGCGGGCGAACGGCTGCTGGCCACGCGGCTCGTCGCGGTCGGCCGCAAGGGCGACTGGCCGCGCCGCGGCTACCGGCTTGCCGACTGCCATGCGCGCGGCTGGGTGCTCAATCCCGACGGCTGCGGCTTTCGCGCGGGCCTGCGCCGGGCGCTCGACGCGCAGGGGCTGCCGATGCCGGTCACGCTCGACACTTATGGCCGCGATCTGCAGTTGCAGAGCGTCGCGAACGGCTTCGGCATCGGGTTGATGCCGCTGCCGCTGCTCGACGGCAGCCCGCTGCGCGACGCGCTCGACATCGTGCCGCTCGCCGATTTCAAGCCGCAGATCGATCTGTGGCTGCTGCACCGGCAGGACGCCGCGCGCTTCGCGGCGCCGCTCGCGGCCGTGGCCGCGCATGCACGCACGGCGTTCGCGTTGCCCGCGGATGCCGCCGCGCACGACGAGGCCGCTTGACCAGGACCGACGACGCCAGCACGGCGTCGTCTCGTTTCCGCTGACCGCCATGCCGCCGCGCTCACGCATCGTGTCGAGCGGATGCCGGCGCGCTGCGTGACGTCCCGCCCGCGTCCGGGTTCGGCGTCGCGCTTCGCGCCGCCGCCTCGAGCGCCGTACGTCCGGCGGCGACCGCGATCGCGTCGTCCTGCGGCGTATGCACGCGGCTGCACAGCACGTCGCGATAGTGACGTTCGAGCGGATTGCCGCGGCTCAGCCCGTGATTGCCCGACAGCTTCAACGCGTGCTCGACGGTACGGATCGCCTGCTCCGTCACGGTTCGCTTGACGAGGCCGCTCGTCGTCACCGGCGGTGCATCGCCGGCATCGGTGCGTGCGATGTGCGCGTCGAGCAGCACGCGGTTCGTGTGCAGCCACCCTTCCATCTCGCCGACGGCCTCCTGCACGCGCGGCAGCGTCGCGAGCGGCGCACCGAGCCCGCTCGGCGCGCGCGTCGTCGCGAATTCCAGCAGCCAGTCGCGCGACGCACGCGCCACCGCATCGTAGAGACTACCGAGCAGCGCGACCATCCACGCCTGCTGGTCGGCCTGCGCGTCGACGTCCGCATGACTCGCGGCCGACACGGCCCACGCATCGGGCGCGCGCACGTCCACCGCATGATCGGCGGGCAGCCGCACATCGTCGAACACGACCTCGTGGCTGCCCGATGCGCGCAGGCCCAGGTGATTCCAGCTTTCGATCACGCGGATGCGCGGATCGTCCCCAGCGTGGCGCTCGCGCGGCACGAGGAACACGCCGACACGCGGCTCGGGCTCGTCGGTGCGCGCCCATACGGCCAGCCAGCGCAGCGCCGGAATGCCGGTGCAGTACAGCTTGTGGCCGGACAGCCGCCAGCCGTCGCCGTCGCGACGCGCAACCGTTTCGGGCAGGCCGCCGCGCGACGGCGACCCGAGCGCCGGCTCGACGCGCAGCGCGTTGATCAGCGCGCCTTCGTCGACCGCACTGTCGAACACCGCATGCCGCAGGCGCGCGGGCCAGCGGTGGTCCGCGCGGCCGAGCGCGCGATGCTGCAGATACGTCATCGTCAGCACCAGCGCGGTCGCGGGATCGGCGCGCGCGACCGCGGCCACGATGCGGCTCGCCTGTGCGAGCGTCGCGCCCGCGCCGCCATGCTCGCGCGGCACGACCTGCGCGATCAGCCCGGCGCGATGCAGCCGCGCGAAGTTCTCGTGCGGGAAGCGGCCGTCGACATCGTTGCGGGCGGCGTCGGCCGCGAGTTCGGGCGCGAGACGCTCGAGCAGCGCGGCGACGCGCGCATCGTCGGCGGGCAGATGGCGCAGCGACGACTGTGGTGACGCTGGCGGCGAGGAAGCGGCAAGGCTGGCGGACATCGGTACGGATTCCATCGGTGACTGGGTAGCGGGTAGCCAAGCAACGTAAAGGCGGTGACGGCGGAGATCGATCGGCACGCGGCGCGGCGGCTCGTGAAGCCGATGGCGACCGGCACCGATCGGGCGACAACCGAAGCCCCGCACGACAGGCGGCCGGCGCCCTTTCGATTTAATCGCGAGCCCACAGCGTATGCGCAGCGCACACGCGCCCAAACCATGCAAATCTGATATTCAAATCCGGATTGATTATTTCCATTCCGCATGATCCCGGCGGTAATCTGCGCTCCATTCCCCGCCGTGGCCGGCCGTCGCTGGCCGCGCGGGCCGTCCTTGCATCGGAGACCCAGATGAGCGTCGAATTCATCGGCATGATCCAGAGCCAGAAGCAGTCGGAAATCCATCCGCCTACCGGCCCCGTCGTCGACCCCGACTACGTGCGCGACTTCGCGCGTGCACACGAAACGGCCGGCTTCGACCGGATCCTCGTCCCGCATCACTCGACCGGCCCGTCGGCGACCCTGACGATCGCGTTCGCCGCCGCGGCGACCGAGCGCATCCATTTCATGCTCGCGCATCGTCCGGGCTTCACCGCGCCGACGCTCGCCGCGCGGCAGATCGCGACGCTCGACCAGTTCAGCCGCGGCCGGCTCGCCGTGCACTTCATCTCCGGCGGCTCGGACAGCGAACAGCAGCGCGACGGCGATTTCCTCGATCACGACGCGCGCTATGCGCGCACCGACGAATACCTCGGCATCCTGCGACGCATCTGGACCGAAACGCAGCCGTTCGATCACGACGGCGCGCACTACCGCTTCACGCAGGGCTTTTCGGAAGTGAAGCCGTTCCAGCAGCCGCACGTGCCGATCTACTTCGGCGGCGCATCGGAGGCGGCGCTCGAAGTCGCCGGCAAGCACGCGGACGTCTATGCGCTGTGGGGCGAATCGCTCGACCAGGTGCGCGACCTGACGACCCGCGTGCGCGCCGAAGCCGCGAAGCACGGCCGGCAGGTGCGCTTTTCCGTGTCGTTCCGGCCGATCCTCGCGGCGACCGAAGACGACGCGTGGGCGCGCGCGCACCGGATCCTCGACGAAACGCGCCGGCTGCGCGAAGTGGCCGGCCTCGGCACCGGCGGCCCGCAACAGAGCGAAGGCGCGCGGCGCCTGCTCGCCGCGGCCGAACGCGGCTCGCGGGTCGACAAGCGGCTGTGGACCGAGATCGCGAAGCTCACCGGCGCGCGCTCGAATTCGACCGCGCTGGTCGGCACGCCCGAACAGGTCGCCGACGCGCTGCTCGACTACTACGACCTCGGCGTGACGACGTTCCTGATCCGCGGCTTCGACCCGCTCGACGACGCGATCGACTACGGCCGCGAGCTGATTCCGCGCGTACGCAGCGCCGTCGCGGCCCGCGACGCGGCGCGCCGCGCCGCCTGACGCAAACGGAGCCGCCCGCCATGTCCGCCGTCCTGTCTTCTTCGTCGTCCGCGCGCACCGCGTCGGGCCTCGTCCTCGCCGACACCCCGCGCCAGCATTTCTGGTTCGATCCGCCCGCGCCGCGCGTCGACGTCGCCGCCGAGCGCCGCCACCGGCAGGAGCGGCTCGCGGCCGCGTTCCGCCTGTTCGCGCGCTTCGGCTTCGCGTCGGGCCTCGCCGGCCACATCACCGCGCGCGATCCGGAACTGCCCGACCACTTCTGGGTGAATCCGCTCGGCGTGCATTTCTCGCAAATCAAGGTGTCGGACCTGCTGCTCGTCAACGCGCGCGGCGAAACCACGATCGGCAACCGGCCGCTGAACAAGGCCGCGTTCGCCATCCATGCGGCGATTCACGACGCGCATCCGCACCTCGTCGCGGCCGCGCATACGCATTCGACCTACGGCAAGGCGTGGTCGACGCTCGGCCGCGCGCTCGACCCGCTGACGCAGGACGCGTGCGTGTTCTACGAGGATCACGCGCTGTTCGACGACTTCACGGGCATGGTCGTCGACACGAGCGAAGGCGCGCGGATCGCGGCCGCGCTCGTGAAGCCCGACGGCGGCACGCACAAGGGCGTGATCCTGAAGAACCACGGAATCCTGACGGCCGGCCCGACGGTCGAGGCCGCCGCGTGGTGGTACATCGCGCTCGACAATGCCGCGCACACGCAGCTGCTGGCCGAAGCGGCCGGCACGCCGCAACCGATCGATCACGCGACCGCGCGGCACACGCACGGCCAGATCGGCGGACCCGATGGCGCATTGCATGCGTTCGACAGCCTGTTCGCGCGTGTCGTCGCCGACGAACCCGACCTGCTCGACTGAGCGCCTGCCGCAAGACCGGAACCCAAAAACCACACCATGACCGATACCACCGCACCCGCGCCGGCCGGCGCCCATGACGACAAGCGCCGCCGGCTGCTGCGCGCGGCCGGCGCCGCCGCGCTCGCCGCACCGGCGATCACGCTCGGCCGCAAGGCCTGGTCCGCGCCGCCGCTGAAGAAGCTCACGTTTGCGTGGAACCAGAACGCGTTCTGCCTGACGCCGATCGTCGTCGCGCAGGAGCACGGCTTCTTCGAGAAGAACGGCCTGAAGGTCGAGCTGATCAACTACAGCGGGTCGACCGACCAGCTGCTCGAATCGATCGCGACCGGCAAGGCCGACGCGGCGGTCGGGATGATCCACCGCTGGCTGAAGCCGCTCGAAGCCGGCTTCGACGTGAAGATCATCGGCAGCTCGCACGGCGGCTGCGTGCGGCTGCTCGGGTCGAAGACGGCCGGCGTCACGACACTGCAGGCGCTGAAGGGCAAGACGGTCGGCGTCAGCGATCTCGCCGCGCCCGGCAAGCACTTCTTCTCGATCCTGCTCGCGAAGAACGGCATCGATCCCGAGCGCGACATCACGTGGCGGCAGTATCCGGCCGACCTGCTCGGCGTCGCGGTCGACAAGGGCGAGATCCAGGCGATCGCCGACGGCGATCCGAATCTCTACCTGCTCGAGAAACGCAGCAACGGCGCGTATGCCGAACTCGCGACGAACCTGTCCGGCGAATACGCGCGCAAGGTGTGCTGCGTGATCGGCGCGCGCGGCGATCTCGTACGCAACGACCGGCCGGCGGCCGCCGCGCTCGCGCGCTCGATCGTGCAGGCCACCGAGTACACGCACGACAATCCGAACGAAGCCGCGAAGGCGTTCGCGAAGTATTCGCCGAAGATCAATCCCGACGACCTGCGCAAGCTGTACGCGACGCTCACCTACACGCACCACCCGACCAACGTCGATTTGCAGCAGGAAATCGCGTTCTATGCGGACGATTTCCGCCGGATCAACGTGCTGAAGAAGAGCACCGACCCGCAGCGCTTCGCGCAGCAGGTCTATGCGAACGTGCTGGGGTGACGCGATGTCGACGATCGAACACACGTCCACCGCCCGCACCGCGTCGGCCCCCGCCGCTGCCCCGGCCGCCGCCACGTCCCGTGCCGCGTGCACGGCCTGCGACGCGACGCTCGCGGCCGAAGCCCGTCGTGCGCGCATCTGGCCGGCCGGCATCGTCGCGGCGGTCGCCTGGGCCGTGCTCGGCGCGCTCACGCAACTGTGGCCGAACCGCGTCGTCGGCTTCACCGACTGGGCGTACACCGATACGTTCGGCACCGCCGCATGGACGATCGCCGCGTTGCTGCTGATCGCGGCGACGCTCGGCCATCGCGTGCCGGCCACGCGCGCGCGGCTCGCCCGCGTGCGCCCGGCCGGGCCGTGGCTCGTCGCGCTGCCGCTCGTGCTCGCCGCGTGGGAAATCGTCACCGCGAAAACCGGCTGGCTGCCCACGCCGTTCTTCGCGCCGCCGCAAGCGCTGATCGAGGTCTACGTCGACGACTGGCCGCGCCTCGCCGGCAGCGCCGGCAATACGCTGAAGCTGCTCGCGCTCGGGTTTGCCTACGGCGTCGCGGTCGGGTTCGCGGTGGGCGTGTCGATCGGCTGGTCGCGCCGCATCGGCTACTGGGTGCATCCGGTGCTGCGCGTGCTCGGCCCGGTGCCGGCCACCGCGCTGCTGCCGCTCACGTTCTACTTCTTTCCGACGAGCTATTCGGCCGCCGCGTTCCTGATCGCGCTGTCGACCGGCTTTCCGGTCGCGGTGCTGACGTGGTCGGGCGTCGCGAGCGTGAACCGGCAGTACTACGACGTCGCGCGCACGCTCGGCGCGAACGCGCGCTTCCTGGTGTTGCGCGTCGCGATTCCGGCCGCACTGCCGCACGTGTTCGTCGGCATCTTCATGGGGCTGAGCGCGTCGTTCACGGTGCTCGTCGTCGCCGAGATGATGGGCGTCAAGTCGGGGCTCGGCTGGTACCTGAGCTGGGCGCAGGGCTGGGCATCGTACGTGAACATGTATGCGGCGCTGATCGTGATGGCGCTGCTGTTTTCCGGGCTGATCGCGCTGCTGTTCGCGGTGCGCGACCGTGTGCTCGCGTGGCAGAAAGGAACCGTCAAATGGTAAGCGCCGCCGTTCTCGAACCCTCCGTTGTCACGGCGCCGCGCGGCGCGCGCATCGACATTCGCCGCGTGAGCCATGCGTTCGACGGCCCCGGCGGCCCGCTGCCGGTGCTCGACGACGTCACGCTGTCGGTCGCGGCCGGCGAATTCGTTGCGCTGCTCGGCCCGAGCGGCTGCGGGAAATCGACGCTGCTGCGGCTCGTCGCGGGCCTCGACGCCGCTCGGCAAGGCACGATCGCGCAGGACGGCGCGCCGATCGAACGGCCCGATCCGTCGCGCATCGTCGTGTTCCAGGATCCGACGCTCTACCCGTGGCGCCGGGTGCGCGCGAACGTCGCGCTCGGTCTCGAAGCGCGCGGCGTGGCGCGCACCGCGCAGCATCGCGTCGACGATGCGCTCGCACGCGTCGGGCTACAGGAATTCTCGAACGTGTTTCCGCATCAGCTGTCGGGCGGGATGGCGCAGCGCGTCGCGCTCGCCCGCGCGCTCGTCAACGATCCGCGTCTCCTGATCCTCGACGAGCCGCTCGGCAAGCTCGACTCGCTGACGCGCTTGACGATGCAGGCCGAGCTGACCGCGCTGTGGCAACGCGACGGATTCTCCGCGCTACTCGTCACGCACGATGTCGAGGAAGCGCTGTTTCTCGCGCAACGCGTGATCGTGTTCGGGCCGCGTCCCGCACGCATCGTCGCGGAACTGCGCGTCGACCTGCCCTATCCGCGCCATCGCGGCGACCCGCGTCTCGCCGCGCTACGCCATGAGGCGCTGCGGCATCTCGGTCTCGATGCGAGCTGGTAGATGCGCGGTGCCGTTCGCAGGAATGCCGGTGCGCGGCAAAGGCCGCGCCGATGAGTGCACCGCCGTTTTCCGACTGGGCGCTGCTGTTCCTGCAACTGCTGTATCGCGCGCAGGTCGCATTCGCGCGCGTGCTGCATGCGGCCGGGCTGACCGGCGAAGCCGACGGACAGGCCGCATGGCCCTGGGCGCACCGGATCGCGCTCGAAACGCTGCGCATCGACGCGGCGCTCACGCGCCAGCTCGCGTCCGCGGGTGGGGCGACCGTGCTTGCCGCGGCGCTGGGCTGCGTCGCGATCGCATCGCGCAAATGGCGTGCGGCATCGGCATTCGCCGCGCTGGCCGTTGCATGGTTCGCACCGTGGCCGCCGGCATCGCTGTGGCTCGCGCCGGCGGTGCCGACCAGTTTCCAGCGCAATCCCGCGCCGTTTTCCATCGCGAACGTGATGCGCGGCCAGCATCTGTATGCGCAGCATTGCGCGGCCTGCCACGGCGCCGACGGCCGCGGCGAAGGGCCGCTCGCGGCGACGCTCGCGCACGGGCCGCCGACCTTCGCGGGCGCGCTGCTCGCCCGCCGGCTCGACGGCGAACTGTACTGGCGCGTGCGGCACGGTACGCACGACGCACGCGGCGCGGCGTCGATGCCGGGGTTTGCCGCGACGCTCGGCCCGGCCGACACGTGGGCCGTGCTCGATTACCTGAAAGCGCTGTCGGCCGGCAGCGGCGCGCAGGCGGAAGGTGCGTGGCCCGTGCCCGTCCCGCTGCCGGCGCTCGACGTTCGCTGCGGCAGCGCCGCGCCGCAACCGCTCGCGCGCTGGCGCGAAGGCCAGCGCGTGCGCATCGTCGCGCTCGCGCCGGCCGGCACGCCGCCGCCGGAAGACCCGCGCTGGCAGACGCTGCTCGTCATCGCCGGCGACACGCCCGCACCGCCGGCCACCGGCATGCGCGCGAACTGTGTCGCATCGACGCCCGATGCGTGGCAGGCGTTCGCGACGATCGCGGGCGTGCCGCCCGATGCGTTCAGCGGCACGCAACTGCTCGCCGACCGGCGCGGCTGGCTGCGCGCGCGCGCATTGCCAGGCAGCACCGGCTGGTCGGCATCCGACCTGCTGTGCCGCGCGGATGCCCCCGCACGCGCGCCGGCAGCCGGCGCGAGCGTCGATCCGCTGACCGCACTGCTGTTGCGCGTCGATGCCGAACCCGTGGGCGACGTGCAGGCCGGGCTTCCGCACTGAATTCCCGAAACGTTTCCCTGCTCGACAGAACTCAAGATGAATCCGACCCGACGTCACTTCCTCGCGCAAGCAAGCGCCCTCGCCACCACCTTCACCGTCGCGCCGGCCGCGCTCCATGCGCAATCGGGTGCGCGGCCGCTGCTGCGGGCCGGCGACCAGAAAGGCGGGCTGCGCGCGCTGCTCGAAGCGGCCGGCGAGCTGAACGGCCTCGCGTACGACATCGCGTGGACCGAATTCCCGGCCGCCGCGCCGCTGGCCGAAGCGCTGAACGCGGGGGCCGTCGACTGCGGGCCGATCGGCGACGCGCCGGTGATCTTCGCGCTCGCGTCGGGCGCCCGCATCAAGGTGATCGCCGCGAACCGCTCCGACCCGTACGGCACCGCCGTGCTCGTGCGGCCCGACGCCACGCTGAAAGCCGCCGCCGACCTGAAAGGCAAGCGCATCGGCACCACGCGCGGCTCGATCGGTCATTTCGTCACGCTGAAGGCACTCGACGCGGCCGGCTTGCCACCGGACGCCGTATCGTTCCGCTTCCTGCCGCCGGCCGACACGATGCTTGCGCTCGCAACCGGATCGATCGACGCGTGGGCGACCTGGGAGCCCTATACGGCGCTCGCCGAAACGAGTGGCCGCGCGCGCGTGCTCGTTAGCGGCCGGGGCCTGTGGTCGGGCCTCAGCTACGTCGCGGCGACTGAGGCTGCGATCGCGTCGAAGCGCGACGTGCTGCGCGACTTCCTGCAACGTGTCGTGCGCGCGCAGGTCTGGTCGTACCGGCACGTCGACGCGTATTCCGCGGCGCTCGCGCGCATCATCGGCATCCCGCCGGCAGCCGCGAAGCTGCAGTTCGAGCGCCGCAACACGCGCTGGCAGCCGATCGACGCGACGGTGATCGCCGGACAACAGCGCACGGCCGACTTCTACCTGAAGGCCGGGCTGCTGCGCCAGCCGCTCGACGTGCGCACGACCTTCGACCTCGGCTTTGCGCTCGCGTAACCGACCTCGCGGCGGCGGACAACCGCCCGAACGGTTTCCGCACGATCTGGCACAATCGCGGTTCGATCATCCCGCCTTCGTCAGCCAGCGTCATGCCAGCCATCTCCGAACTCTTCGTCTACCCGATCAAGTCCTGCGCCGGTATCGCGCTGCCGCGCGCGCAACTGCTCGAAACGGGCCTCGCCTACGATCGCCATTGGCTGATCACCACCCCCGACGGGATGATGATCACGCAGCGCACGCATCCGCGCCTCGCGCTGATCCGCACCGCGCTCGACAGCGATGCGCTCGTGCTGAACGCGCCGGGCATGCCGGAGATCCGCACGCCGCTCGACGGCGACGCGACGCCCGCCACCCCGAAGATGGCCGCGACCGTCTGGCGCGACACCGTCGATGCGATCGACACGGGCGCCGAAACGGCTGCATGGCTCACCGAATTCCTCGGCGTGCCGTTGAAGCTCGCGCGCTTCGGCGCGGATGCGCGCCGCGGCTGCAACCGCAAATGGACCGGCGACGTCGATACGCACACGCAGTTCGCGGACGGCTATCCGCTGCTCGTGATCGGCCAGTCGTCGCTCGACGACCTGAACGCGAAGCTCGTCGCGAAAGGCGTGCCGGCGATCCCGATGAACCGCTTCCGCCCGAACATCGTTGTGTCGGAGCTCGACGCGTATGAAGAGGATTTCCTCGAGCATCTCGACGCCGACGGCGAGACGCCCGTGCGGCTGCGGCTCGTGAAGCTGTGCACGCGCTGCCCGGTGCCGACGATCGACCAGGTGACCGGGGCGCCGAACCCGGAATGGCCGCACGAGCCGACCGACACGATGCAGACCTATCGCGCGAACCCCAACTACGACAACGCGCTGACGTTCGGCATCAACGCGATCGTCGTCGAAGGCGCGGGCGCATGGCTCGAGGTCGGGCAATCGGTCGAAGCGGAGATCGGGTTCGGCGACTGAGCGACCCGCCACGACGACTGCCGGACATGCGGGCACATGCTCCGGCAGATCAAGCCTTCGGCGCTCCATCCACAATTTTATTGAACGATTGTTCCTGAATTGATATAGTCCGCTCATGGCAAGACCAAGGGAATTCGACACGGACGCAGCGCTGGATGGCGCGATCGCCGTTTTCAGCGAGCATGGGTTCGAGGGCAGCTCGGCCCAGATGCTCGTCAGCGCGATGGGCATCGGGCGGCAGAGCCTCTATGCGGCCTTTGGCGACAAATGGCAGCTTTACCTGGCGGCCGTGCGCCGCTACGGGATGGGCGAATGCGCTGCGCACTTCGACGCGCTGCGCAGCGGCGCACGCGCGATCGACGGGATCGACGCGTTGCTTCGCCGCGTGGTCGAAACGGCCGCCCAGCCCTGTCTTGGAACGATTTCGATCTACGAATTCGGCGCGTCCCGCCCCGAGCTCGCGGAGATCCATGCGGTGCTGGCCCACAGCTTGATCGCCGCGATCGCGGCCCGGGTACGCGATGCGCAGCGCGAAGGCGACGTGGCCGCCGGCCTCGTCCCCGAAGCGACCGCCCAGTTCCTGATCGCGAACATCACCGGCATCCGCGTGGCCGGTCGCGGCGGCGCCGACCACGCGAGCCTGACCGCGTTGGCCGACATGACGCTGCGGGCGCTGCGGTAGATTTTTTTTGGCAAATTAATGAACGATCATTCAATAACGAGGTAAATCATGAAAGCCATTGTGATGAACGGCATCGGCGGCCGCGACATGCTTGAGCAGGTCGAGCGGCCCGCCCCGGTGGCGCGTACGGGCGAGGCGCTGGTCGAGATCGCGTTCGCAGGCGTCAACTTCATGGACATCGGCGTGCGACAGGGCATGGCCTGGACCGGGTGGCCCAACCCGAAGATTCTTGGCGTCGAAGGCGTAGGCCGGGTCCTGGCGATCGGCGACGACGTCGAGGGCATCGAACCCGGCCAGCGCGTCGCGTGGGTCTACGCGCCCGGCAGCTATGCGGAGCAGATCGCGATCCCCGCCACGTCGCTGGTGCCGGTTCCGGACACGATCGACGATCGCACGGCCGCCGCCGTGATGATGCAGGGTCTCACCGCCAGCCATTTCGCGACCGATTTCTATCCCGTGCAGCCGGGCGACGTCGCTTTCGTCCACGCGGCTGCCGGCGGCCTGGGCCTGCTGTTGACGCAGATCATCAAGCTGCGAGGCGGCCGGGTAATCGGTCGCGTTTCGTCCGAAGACAAGGTCGCCGCGGCCACGGAAGCGGGCGCGGATCATGTGATCGTCGATACCGGGGGCCGGTTCGCCGCGAAGGCATTGCGACTGACCAAGGGCGAAGGCGTGCACGTCGTCTACGACGGCTCCGGGCCGAAGACCTTTCAGGGATCGCTCGACGTGCTGCGCCGCTCGGGAACCTTCTGCTGGTACGGTCCGGTGCTCGGCGGGCCGGAGCCGATCGACCTCATGAGCCTGCCGAGGAGCATCAAGATCGGCTATGCGACCTTCTTCGATCATATCCACACGCCCGAACTGCTCCGCGCGCACACGGCGCAGTTGTTCGACTGGATCGCGGAAGCTCGGCTCAAGGTCCGGATTGGCGGCGAATACCCGCTGGCGGACGCGGCGCACGCGCATGCCGACATGGAAAGCCGCAAGTCCATCGGCAAGCTGCTGCTGAAGCCGTAAGCCGGGCGCCCCGCCACTCGGCTGGAACGGAACGGCCACGACTCGGCTTGACACCGTCTCTACCGATGGCCCGCCGCAGGCAGCCGCACCGTGACCACCAACCCGCCGCCGTGCGCATCGGCCAGCGTCACGCTGCCCTGATGCACGCGCGCGATCTCCCGCACGATCGACAACCCGAGCCCCGTGCCCTCGACCGTCTGCGTCTTGCTGCCGCGATGGAAGCGTTCGAACACCGCGTCGCGCTCGCTGGCCGGAATGCCCGGCCCGTTGTCGATCACGTCGAGCCGCGCATGCTCGCCGTCGCGCGACACGCGCACCGTGATCACCGCGCGGTCGCCCGAATAGCGGATCGCGTTGTCGATCAGGTTGCCGATCATTTCGCCGAGCAGGTCCGGTTGGCCGAGCACGTCGACATCGGCCTCGTGCTCGAAACCGAGGTCGATGTCGCGCGAGCGCGCGACGGGCGACCAGTCGAGCGTCACGCTGCGCGCGAGCCGATGCAGCGCGACCGGCTGGTGCGCGACCGCCTGGCCGCTGTCCGAATCGAGCCGCGACAGCGACAGCAGTTGCTGGACGATCTTCACGGCCTGCCGCACCGCGCCGTTCACGCGCCGCAGATGCACGTTCACGCGCGGCTGCTCGGCCGGTCGCAACGCCAGCTCGACGCCCGCCTGCACGGCCGCGAGCGGCGTCTTCAACTGATGGGCCGCGTCCGCGAAGAAGCGCCGCCGCGCGACCTGCATCCGCTGCGTGCGGCCGATGTACTGGTTGATCGACTCGACGAGCGGCGCGAGTTCGCTCGGCATGCCGCCGGTGTCGAGCGGCGTCGGATCGCCGTCGCTGCGCGCGGCGACCGTAGCCGACAGCCGGTTCAGCGGCCGCAGCCCGCGCCCGACGCCGAGCCACACGATCCCGAGCGCGAGCACGACGAGCAGCCCCTCCTGCAGCAGCGAGCCCACCAGGATCTCGCGCGCGAGCGCCTGGCGCGCCTCGATCGTCTCGCCGACCATCACCCAGACGATGCGCGTCTGCGCGGTCGGCACGTCGTGCACCGGCACGCGCAGCGCGGCCATGCGCAACTGGTCGCCGCGATACACGACGTCGTAGTAGCGCGTGACGAACAGCGCGCCGTCGCCCTGCGGCAGCGGCAGGTCCGGATAGCCGGTAATCGTGTGGCCGTTGTCCGCGCGGATCAGGTAGTAGATCTTGCCGCCGTCGCCCGACTCGAACATCTCGAGCGCGAGATACGGCAGGTCGACCTCGATCTCGCCTTCATGGAGGCGCACGCCTTCGCGGATCAATTTCAGCGACGACGACAGCGTGCGGTCGAACGCGACGTGCGCGGCGCTCATCGCGCGCTGGTACGTGAGCCACGAGTCGAGCGCGAGCAGCCCGAGCAGCGGCAGCAGCAGCCACAGCGCGACCTGCGTGCGCAGGTTCGGGCGGATCATTCCACGGCCTTCGCTTCGAGCAAATACCCGAGCCCGCGCAGCGTGACGATCGCGACGCCGGTGTTCTCCAGCTTCTTGCGCAGCCGGTACACGTAGATCTCGATCGCATCCGCGTTCACCGACTCGTCGAGCCCGAAGATCTTCTCCGACAGCGTCTCCTTGTTGATCGCGCGGCCGTTGCGCAGGATCAGCACTTCCAGCACCGAGCGCTCGCGCGGCGTGAGCGACAGCGGTTCGCCGCCGAGGTGGAAGCTGCGGTCGATACTGTCATACGAAAGCGGCCCGCATTCGACCCGCGAATGCTCGTGGCCGAGGCTGCGACGGATCAGCGCGCGGGCGCGTGCTTCCAGCTCGGTCAGCTCGAACGGTTTCGCCAGATAATCGTCGGCCCCGAGATCGAGCCCCTTCACGCGGTCCTCGACCGAGCCGTGCGCGGTGAGGATCAGCACCGGCACCGGGTTGCGGCGCGCGCGCAGCCGCCGCAGCACCTCAAGCCCGTCGAGCTTCGGCAGGCCGAGATCGAGGATCACCAGCGCGTAGTCCTGCGTGCGCAGCACGTGATCCGCCGCCTCGCCGTCCGCCATGTGATCGACCGCGAAGCGCGCGGCGGTCAGCGCGTCGTTCAGCGACTGGGCCAGGTTCGGGTTGTCTTCGACGAGCAGCATACGCATGGGGACCTCGGGAAATCCATAACACAAAGGACGCTATTGTGAACCGAAATGAAAGCGGGCTGAAAGTGCGTCGCACTTAACATCCGCGTCACTCGAACAATACACACGCACAACTGGAGGAAGACATGCCGTTTGCACCGAAACAGCTCGCCGCCGCGCTGGCGATCGTCCTGGGCACCGCCGCCGGCGCTGCCGTCGCACAGGTTCCGGCCGGATATCCGGGTAACTACCAGGGCGTCGTCGACGCCGCGAAGAAGGAAGGAAAACTGATCGTCTACTCGACGACCGACACGGGCCTCGTGCGCCCGCTGATCAAGGACTTCGAAAGCCTGTACGGCGTGAAGGTCGAGTACAACGACATGAACAGCACCGAGCTGTATAACCGCTACATCAGCGAGAACGCGGCCAGCAGCACCAGCGCCGACGTGCTGTGGAGCTCCGCGATGGACCTGCAGGTCAAGCTCGTCAACGACGGCCTGATGGCGTCGTACGATTCGCCCGAAAGCCCGAACGTGCCGCAATGGGCGCAATACCAGAAGCAGGCATACGGCACGACGTTCGAGCCGCTCGCGATCGTCTACAACAAGCGCCTGATCCCCGAGAACGAGGTGCCGAAGACGCGCGCCGACCTCATCAAGCTGCTCACCACGCAAGCCGACAAGTTCAAGGGCAAGGTCACGACCTACGACATCGAGAAGTCGGGGGTCGGCTTCAACTACCTGACGCAGGACGCGCACGTGAACGAGAAGGTCACGTGGGAGCTCGTGAAGGCGATCGGCGCGACCGGCCCGAAACTGCAGTCGAGCACCGGCGCGATGATGGAGCGGATTTCGTCGGGCGAGAACCTGATCGGCTACAACATCATCGGCTCGTACGCGTACTCGAAGGCGAAGAAGGACAAGTCGATCGGCTACGTGTTTCCGAAGGACTACACACAGGTCGTGAGCCGCCTGGCCACGATCTCGAAGAAGGCGAAGAACCCGAACGCCGCGAAGCTCTGGGTCGACTACCTGCTGTCCAAGCGCGGCCAGACGGTGATCGCGAACCAGGTCGACCTGTACGCGATCCGCACCGACGTGAGCGGCGAAACGTCGGCCGCGAGCCTCACGAAGGAACTCGGCGATTCGCTGAAGCCGATCCAGATCGGCACCGGCCTGCTCGTCTACCTCGACCAGTCGAAGCGGCTCGCGTTCCTGAAGCAATGGCAGCAGGCGATCAAGCGCTGATCCGCTGACCTCGGGCCGCCCGCCGCACCGCGCGCGGGCGGCCCCTTCCCCTTACCGACTTCCTAGAGGCGGCCATCCGGATGGCCGCAGGGGTGAACTCATGCTTTCAACCAGCACACGCGGACCGGCGCCGGCCGTTCCGCCCTCCACCGGCCAGGACGATGCGATTCCCGCGCTGCGGGCCAGCGGCCTGCAGCCGCTCGCCGGCATGCTGCGCTGGATCGTCGTTGCGGTGCTGACCGTCGCGGTCGCGCTGCCGCTCGGCTTCATCCTGTTCCAGAGCCTGCTGTCCGCGCCGTTCTTCGACGCGAACAAGACGCTTGGCGTCGAAGGCTTCCGCTTCATCTTCACCGACCCGGACTTCTGGTTGGCCGTGAAGAACTCGTTCATCATCGCCGGCGGCATGCTGTTCATCTCGATCCCGCTCGGCGGCATCCTCGCGTTCCTGATGGTCCGCACCGACCTGCCCGGCCGCCGCTGGCTCGAACCGCTGCTGCTCACGCCGGTGTTCGTGTCGCCGATGGTGCTCGCGTTCGGCTACGTGGTCGCCGCCGGCCCGGTCGGCTTCTACTCGGTGTGGTTCAAGGAACTGTTCGGGGTGCAGAACGTGCCCTGGAACATCTATTCGATCTTCGCGATCACGGTGATCGTCGGCCTCACGCACGTGCCGCACGTGTACCTGTACTCGTCGGCCGCGCTGCGCAACCTCGGCTCGGACGTCGAGGAAGCGGCGCGCGTGTCGGGTGCCCGCCCGTTCCGCGTCGCGCTCGACGTGAGCCTGCCGATGACGATGCCCGCGCTGCTGTTCGCCGGCGTGCTCGTGTTCTTCCTCGGATTCGAGGTGTTCGGGCTGCCGCTGGTGCTCGGCGATCCGGAAGGCCACCTCGTGCTCGCGACCTACCTGTACAAGCTGACCAACAAGCTCGGCGTGCCGTCGTATCACCTGATGGCCGCGGTCGCGGTATGCATCGTCGCGATCACGTTCCCGCTCGTGCTGCTGCAGCGCCGCCTGCTGAAGACGGCGAACCGCTTCGTCACCGTGAAGGGCAAGGCCGGCCGCTCGACGGTGCTGCCGCTCGGCGTGTGGCGCTGGGTCGCGCTCGCGATCGTCGCGCTGTGGCTGATGCTGACCGTGATCGTGCCGATCTCGGGCATCGTGCTGCGCGCGTTCGTGACCAACTGGGGCGAAGGCGTCGCGCTCGCCGAAGTGCTGACGCTGGCGAACTTCATCGAGCTGTTCGAACAGGACAACCTCGTGCGCGCCATGCTCAACACACTCGGCATCGGCGTGATCGGCGGCGCGCTCGCGATCGGCTTCTACTCGCTCGTCGCGTTCGCCGGCCATCGCCGCAACGACTGGGCGACGAAGCTGCTCGACTACCTCGTGCTGCTGCCGCGCGCGGTGCCGGGCCTGCTCGCCGGTCTCGCATTCCTGTGGATCTTCCTGTTCGTCCCGGGCCTGCGCGAGCTGAAGAACTCGATGTGGAGCATCTGGATCGCGTACACGGTCGTGTGGCTCGCGTACGGCATGCGGCTCATCCAGAGCGCGCTGCTGCAGGTCGGCCCGGAGCTCGAGGAAGCCGGCCGCAGCGTCGGCGCGACGCGCAGCCGCGTGTCGCTCGACGTGACGCTGCCGCTCGTGCGCTTCGGCCTGCTCGCCGCGTGGCTCCTGATCTTCATGATCTTCGAGCGCGAATACTCGACCGCCGTCTATCTGCTGTCGCCCGGCACCGAAGTGATCGGCGCGCTGCTCGTGTCGCTGTGGGCGACCGGCGCCGTCGACCAGGTCGCCGCGCTCTCTGTCATCAACATCGCGATGGTCGGCGCCGGTCTCGGCGTGGCCCTGCGCTTCGGAGTGAAACTTCATGGATAAGCTCATCGTCGACGATCTGCATCTCAGCTACGGCGCCAACCCGATCCTCAAGGGCGTGTCGTTCGAACTGAACGCCGGCGAAGTCGTGTGCCTGCTCGGCGCGTCGGGCAGCGGCAAGACCACGCTGCTGCGTGCGGTGGCCGGCCTCGAACAGCCGTCCGACGGGCGCATCCAGCTCGACGACCGCGTGTTCTTCGACGGCGCGCGGCGCGTCGATCTGCCGGTCGAACAGCGTTCGCTCGGCCTCGTGTTCCAGTCGTACGCGCTGTGGCCGCACCGCACCGTCGCCGACAACGTCGGCTACGGGCTCAAGCTGCGCCGCGTGGCGCCGGCCGAGCAGAAGCGCCGCGTGCAGGCCGCGCTCGACCAGCTCGGTCTCGGCCATCTCGCCGAACGCTTTCCGCACCAGTTGTCGGGCGGCCAGCAGCAGCGTGTCGCGATTGCGCGCGCGCTCGTCTACAACCCGCCGGTGATCCTGCTCGACGAACCGCTGTCGAACCTCGATGCGAAGCTGCGCGAGGAAGCGCGTGCATGGCTGCGCGAGCTGATCGTGTCGCTCGGGCTGTCGGCGCTCTGCGTGACGCACGACCAGACCGAAGCGATGGCGATGTCCGACCGCATCCTGCTGCTGCGCAACGGCCGCATCGAGCAGGAAGGCACGCCGGCCGAGCTGTACGGCGCGCCACGCTCGCTGTACACGGCCGAATTCATGGGCAGCAACAACCGCATCGACGCACGCGTGGCGGCCGTCGACGGCGAACGCGTGACGCTCGCCGGCGACGGCTGGGAGCTGCAGGCGCTCGCCCGCGATACGTTCACACCGGGCCAGGACGCGCAGGCCGTGATCCGCCTCGAACGCGTGCAGGTCGCCGACGGCCCGGGCGCGAACCGGCTGCAGGCCGACCTCGTCACGTCGATGTATCTCGGCGACCGCTGGGAATACCTGTTCCATTGCGGCGAGATGCGCTTGCGCGCATTCGGCCACGTGCCGCGCGCGGCCGGCACGCACTGGATCGAATTCCCGGCCAACGACTGCTGGGCGTTCGCGAAAGCGGGCTGACCCCGGGGCGCGACGGCCTTCGCGCCGCCGCGCCGGCATTCCAGCGCGCATCCCGTTTCGACCCAGGATCGACGGACGCTTCGCGGCGTCCGCCGTGGCGTGTCGCGCGCCGCGTATCCCTGCGAATCCGTTTCACCCCAATCCGTTTCACCCAACCCACAACAAACAAGGAGACACCGTCAATGAAGTCACGCGCAGAACGTTCGATTCGCACTGCTATCGTTACCGGCTCGGCTGCCGTCGCCGGCCTCGCAGCAGGCGCCGCGCACGCGCAGTCGTCGGTCACGATGTACGGGATCATGGATGCCGGCATCGAATACGCGAACCATGCGGCGCCGGACGGCGGCAATTCGTTCAAGCTGAAATCCGGCAACAAGAACACGTCGCGCTGGGGCTTGCGCGGCACCGAGGATCTCGGCGGCGGGCTGAAGGCCGTGTTCCGCCTCGAAAGCGGAATCGATCTCGCGAACGGCGCGTCCGACGACGGCCCCGACTCGATCTTCGCGCGCCGCGCGACGGTCGGCCTGAAAGGCAAGTGGGGCGAAGTGTCGCTCGGCCGCAACTTCACCGTCACGTACGACTACATGCTGCCGTTCGACCCGATGGGCTACGCGCAGAACTACTCGTGGGCGACGTCGTCGATGGCGACCGGCGGCCGCAAGGACGGCCTCTTCACGCGTTCATCGAACGCCGTGCGCTACGACGGCGAATTCGGCGGCTTCAAGTTCGGCGCGCTGTACGGCTTCGGCAACGTGCCGGGCAGCGTGAAGACCAGCTCGAAGTACGACTTCGCGCTCGGCTACGAGGCCGGCCCGTTCGCGGCGGTGGTCACGTTCGACCGGCAGAACGGCGCGGCCGACAGCGTCACGCCGGCCGATACCGTCAACTACATCCAGGGCATCCACGCGGGCCTGAGCTACGACTTCGGCGACCTGAAGACGATGGCCGGCTATCGCAACTATCGGCGTACGTATCACACGAGCGCCGCGAACCAGCTGAGCGACATGTATTGGGTCGGCGGGTCGTACCAGTTCACGCCGACGTTCTCGCTGATCGCGGCCGTCTATCACCAGAACATCAAGGGCGGCACGGATGCGGATCCGACGCTGGTGTCGGTGCGGGCGAACTATGCACTGTCGAAGCGCACGGTGCTGTATGCGGCCGGCGCGTTCGCGATCGCGCAGCATGGGCAGAAGGTCGGCGTGTCGCGCGATTTCGCCGGGTATGGCACCACGCAGGTGGGTGTGACGGCGGGGATTCAGCAGCGGTTCTGACGGCGCGGGCGGAGGCAGGCATCGCCACCCGCCTCCGCCCTGCGATGCGAGACGATGCCGATCACGCACCGTCGCGCATCGTGAACACCGTGCGCACGAGACTGTTCGTATCGTTCCAGTGTTCGCCGACCGCCGACAGCGGCACCGCACGCGTGTCGATCGTCAGCCGTGCCGGCCCGGCCGCGGCGAACACGCCGCGCACGGCGGCCAGCAACCCCGCCGGCGACACGCTCCCGAGGCCGCTGCCCATCAGTTCGATCGCCGTCGCCCGCAGCACGGCCCCCGGCAACAGCACGTCCGCACCACCGATCGAGCCGATCTGCACGAAGCGCAGCCGCCGGCCATCGGGCGCCGACCTCGCCGCCGCGATCAGCAACGCGTGCGCGCTGGCGCCCCACAGATAGTCGAGCACGACGTCCACTCCGGCGCGGAAATGCGGTTCGAGCGCACGCGCCAGATCCGCATCGTCCTGCTGCAGCGACACGACGGCGTCCGCGCCGTCACTCAGTAATGCCTCCAGCGCAACCGCGTTGCGGCCCGTCGCAATCACTTTCGCCGCGCCGAGATGCCTGGCGATCCGCACCGCGAGCCGGCCCGACGTTCCCGTCGCACCGTTGACGAGCACCGTCTCGCCCGCCGCGAAGCGCGCGCGTTCGATCAGCGCCGCCCACGACGACATCCCGGGAATCGCGATCGCCGCGGCCGTGATGTCGTCGAGCCCGTCCGGCAGCGGCACGCACTGGGCGTCGGGCACGATCGTGCGCTCGGCCATCGTGCCGAACGGCGCGGGGGCGCCGAAAATATAGACGCGCTGCCCGTCGTCGAGCCGCCCCACGCCGTCGACGCCGACGACGAACGGATAGCCGCTTCCCGACGAATAATGCGTGCCCGACGCGCGCCCCTGCGCGAGCCGGCTCAACGCGGATGCCGTCATGGCGACCGCACGGTGGCCCGGCATCGCGTGCGGTACTTCGAACTCCATATAGACCGGGCTTTCGCCCGCGCCCGTCACGACTGCTGCTTTCATGCTGTCTCCTTGAAACGGCGTGCTCGATCGACTGTTCGAGCGGGCGTCATTGCGCGGCGAGCCACGCACGCAGCGCGGGATCGCGCACGTCCAGCACGTCGAACAGGCCGAGCGCGCGCAGCGCGGGCAACGCGTCGATCGTGTCGGCTTCCGCTTGCGAGCGGTCGGCGGGCGCCGCGTGCGGATCGGTCAGCACCCGAGCGTTCGCCAGGAACGCGCCGACGGTGCCCTTGCGGATCGTCGTTCCGCCGGCCTCGATTCGGTCGGCGTGGTCGGGGAGAAGGTGTTCGGCTCGCATCGTGCAGTCCTCCAGTGGTGGTCGATGGAGGCAGTGTAGGCGTGCAATACGGGCCGATCTCCGGTATAAAAGCCATTCGATACGGAAATCCCGCCATGTCCGATCCCCTGCTGCCTGCCCACCTCGTCACGTCCGACGACGGCCCGTTCGTCGTCGCCGCCGTGCTGACGCAGCGCGACCCGCGCGTGACCCCACCGCACGCGCATGCGCGTGGTCAGTTGGTCGGCGCGCAGAGCGGGCTGGTGACGATCGGCCTCGACGATCAGGAGTGGGTCGTGCCGGCGATCCACGCAATCTGGATTCCGCCGTATTGCCGGCATTCGCTGCACTCGTTCGGGCCTATTTCCGGCTGGTCGGCGTTCGTCGCCGAAGCGCGCTGCGCGGCATTGCCCGACACGCCGCGCGCGATCCGCACGACGCCGCTGTTGCGCGAGGCCGTGCAGCGCGCGGCGAGTTGGGGCGATTCGGAACTGGATGCCGCGCAGACGCGGATCGCCGACGTGATCCTCGATGAAATCGTGTCGTCGAAGGCCGAAGCGCTGGGACTGGTTCGCCCGCAGGATCCGCGGCTGATGAAGATCACCGATGCGCTTGCCATGGATCTCGCGGACAACCGACGGCTGGAGGAATGGGCCGACTGGGCCGGCATTGGCGCGCGGACGATGAGCCGGCGCTTCGTCGCCGAGACGGGGCTGACGTTCGCGCAATGGCGTCAGCAGGCAAGGCTACTGCGGGCGCTGGAGAAAATCGCCGACGGCGTGCCGGTCACGACGATCGCGCTCGATCTCGGCTACGACAACGTGAGCGCGTTCATCGACATGTTCCGGCGGGCGATGGGAACGACGCCGGGAAAGTATATGGAAGCGGGACGGCGAGCGGGTTAAGGGACGCCATGCTTGAATGAAGCACGCCGCGTGCACGTATCAGTCATGCGACGACCTGCCGTTCTCGTGCGAGGCGGCGCGCGCCGCGCTCATTGCAAGTAACGCGCGGCGTCGAGCATCGCGTCGGTCAGCTCGCCGCTGCTTCGTCAATACGTCCCGTCGCCCATCTTCCCGGCCTCACCCTTCTCCTTGAACCGCGCCGCCAGCGCCTGCGCACTTCTCGCCAGCAGCGTCGTATCCACACCGACCGCGACGAACAGCGCCCCCGCTTCCAGATACCGCCGCGCCGCCGACTCATCCGCGCTCAGAATGCCCGGCGCGTTGCCGGCCGCCTTGATCGTGCGGATCGCGCCGTCGATCGCGGCCTGCACGTCCGGGTGCCCCGGATTGCCGAGATGCCCGAGATCGGCCGCCAGGTCGGCCGGCCCGATGAACACGCCGTCCACGCCGTCGACCCGCGCAATCGCATCGATCGCTTCGAGCCCCGCGCGCGTCTCGACCTGCACGAGCACGGCCATCTCGTCGTTCGCGCGGTGCAGGTAATCGCCGACGCGATTCCACCGCGACGCGCGCGCGAGCGCACTGCCGACCCCGCGAATCCCGTGCGGCGGATAACGCGTCGCGGCCACCGCCGCGCGCGCTTCGGCCGCGCTCTGCACCATCGGCACGAGCAGCGTCTGCGCGCCGAGATCGAGCACCTGCTTGACGATCACCGGATCGTTCCACGGCACGCGCACGACCGGATGCGACGGATACGGCGCGATCGCCTGCAACTGCGCGAGGATCGTCGGCACCGTGTTCGGCGCATGTTCGCCGTCGATCAGCAACCAGTCGAAACCGGCGCCCGCGACAACTTCGGCGCTGTACGGATTCGCAAGGCCGAGCCACAGTCCGAGCTGCACGTCGCCGCGGGCGAGCGCGGCCTTGAAGACATTGGACGGCATCTGCATCGCTCGCTCACCTCACTCGAAGTAGCACTGGATCGTTCCGAGCGGGCCGTAGTCGACGCTGAACGTGTCGCCCTGGCGCGCCGCGCACGGTCGCGTGAACGAGCCGCCGAGCACGATCTGTCCCGGTTCCAGCGCGACGTCGAATCGCGACAGCCGGTTCGCCAGCCACGCGACGCCATTGGCCGGATGATTCAGCACGCCGGCCGCGACGCCCGTTTCCTCGACCACGCCGTTGCGCGACATGATCGCCGCGACCCAGCGCAGGTCGACGTCCCGCGGCCGCACGGGCCGCCCGCCGATCACGACGCCCGCGTTCGCCGCGTTGTCGGCGATCGTGTCGAACACCTTGCGCGGCCGCTTCGTATCGGGATCGATCGACTGGCTGCGCGCATCGATGATCTCGAGCGCGGGCACCACGTAATCGACCGCGTCATACACGTCGAAGATCGTGCAGTTCGGGCCCGTGAGCCGCTTGCCGAGCACGAACGCGAGCTCGACTTCGACGCGCGGCACGATGAAGCGCGCGGTCGGGATCGTGCCGCCGTCGTCGAAGAACATGTCGTCGAGCAGCGCGCCGTAATCGGGCTCGTCGATCTGCGACGTGTTCTGCATCGCCTTCGACGTGAGGCCGATCTTGTGCCCCTTGAGCGTGCGGCCTTCCGCGAGCTTCAAGGCCACCCACGCGCGCTGGATCGCATACGCGTCGTCGATCGTGATGTCGGGATGGTCGAGCGAGATCTGGCGGATCTGCGTGCGCTCGCGCTCCGCGTCGTTCAGACGCCGTGCGAGCTGGTCGATGAGGGCGGGTTCGAGCATGGTCGGATCGGGATTGGGTTCAGTCGGCCCGCTTGTAGCGGGCGTGAATGTTGTTGTGCTTGTACGAGCCGCTTTCGCTGAACTCGGTCAGCTCCATCGACAGCGCCAGATAGCGCTTCGCGTACAGCTCCGCGAAATGCGCCTTGATCGCGTCGAACAGCGCGTCGCACGCGGCCTTCTTGGTCTCGTCGCTGCGGCCCGAGCCGATCTTCAGCGTCACGTGGACGAACGCGTCGTCCGCGGTGCCGTCGGCGACGCAGTAATCCTGCAGCTCGATCGCGCGCGAGCGGATGCCGCCCGTCGGGAACACGCCGCCCTGCGCGATCAGCGTTGCGTTGATCGTGCGCAGCAGCGCGGGGATGCGCGCGTCGTCGCGGATGTTCGCGGTGTATTCGACGACGATGTGTGGCATGGCAACGCTCCGGTCAGGTGATGCGGCGCTCAGGCGAGCGGGAAGATCGCGTTGATCTGCCCGGTGCCCGAGCTCGCGAAATAGTCGGTGACGATCTCGACGGGCTTGTCGTAGCGATCCCAGCCGAGCAGGCCGAGCAGCATCGCCGTGTCGTGCATGCCGCCTTCGCCGTGGCAATGCACGTTGTACTCGGGCAGCATCGCGCAGAAGGTCTTGAAGTCGCCCTGCTTCCACAGCTCGACCACGCGCAGGTCGACCTGCCGGAAGAATTCGCGGCTGATCTGATGGATCGATTCCTCGGGGCTGCCGTTGTCGTTGAAGCGATGCGACAACGAGCCGCTCGCGAGGAACGCGACGTTCGAATCGCTCTTCTCGATCGCTTCGAGCAGCGCCTCGCCGAAGCGGCGGCTCTCGTCGAGCTGATGCCACATGCACCAGCCGGCGATCGACACAACCTTGAAGTGCTGGTCGGCGTTCATGTAGCGCATCGGCACGAGCGTGCCGTATTCGAGTTCGAGGCTGTCGATCTCGTGCGCACGCGTCGCGATCCCGCGCGCGCTGGCCGTCTCGGCGATCAACCGGCCGAGCGCCGGGTTACCCGGATACGCGTACTGCATGTCGCGGATGAAATGCGGCAGCTCGTTGCTGGTATAGGTGCCGGCGAACTTCGCATTGCAGTTCACGTGGTAGCCGGCGTTGACGAGCCAGTGCACGTCCGACACGACGATCGTGTCGACGCCGAGCGCGCGGCAGCGCTCGCCGATCAGCCGATGACCGCGGATCGCCGCGTCGCGGCAGCCGTGATGTTTGCCGGGCAGTTCCGACAGGTACATCGACGGCACGTGCGTGACCTTCGCGGCGAGGGACAGTTTGCCCATCGTTGAGTCTCCGTATCGTTCGTTCTTGCGGCGCAACGACCCGCGCCGTTACACGCCCCAGCGGGGAATGTGATGCGAACCCATCGAGATGCATACGTTCTTGATTTCGGCGAACACCTCGAAGCTGTACTCGCCGCCCTCGCGTCCGGTGCCCGACTCCTTCACGCCGCCGAACGGCTGGCGCAGGTCGCGCACGTTCTGGCTGTTCACGAACACCATCCCGGCCTCGATGCCGCGCGCGAGCCGATGCACCTTGCCGACGTCCTGGGTCCAGATGTACGACGCGAGCCCATAGGCGGTCTCGTTCGCGAGCCGCAGCCCTTCTTCCTCGTCGTCGAACGGGATCAGGCACGCGACCGGCCCGAAGATCTCTTCCTGCGCGATGCGCATCCGGTTGTCGACGTCTGCGAACACGGTCGGCCGCACGAAGTTGCCGTTGCGCAGATGGCTCGCGAGGCCCGCCGGCTTGTCCGCGCCGCCCGCGACCACGCGCGCGCCCTCCTGCTCGCCGATCCGGATGTAGCCGGTCACCTTCTCCCAGTGCTGGCGCGTGATCATCGCGCCGAGCTGCGTGCCCGGATCGGACGGATCGCCGACCACCAGGTTGTTCGCGCGACGCGCGAATTCCTGCACGAAGCGATCGTAGATCGTTCGCTGTACGAAGATCCGCGAGCCGGCGGTACAACGCTCGCCGTTGATCGAGAAGATCGTGAACAGCGACGCGTCGAGCGCGCGGTCGAAATCGGCATCGTCGAAGATCAGTACCGGCGACTTGCCGCCGAGCTCCATCGAATACTTCTTCAGGCCCGCGCGTTCCATGATGCGCTTGCCCGTGACCGTGCCGCCCGTGAATGACACCGCGCGCACGTCCGGATGGCGCACCAGCGCATCGCCGGCGGTCGCGCCGTAACCCTGCACGACGTTCAGTACGCCCGGTGGAATGCCGGCTTCGAGCGCGAGCCGGCCGAGCTGGTCGGCCGTCAACGGCGACAGCTCAGACATCTTCAGCACGGCCGTGTTGCCGAGCGCGAGACACGGTGCCGTCTTCCACGTCGCGGTCATGAACGGCACGTTCCACGGCGACACCAGCGCGCACACACCGACCGGCTGGTACAGCGTGTAGTTCAGCATCTGGTCGTCGACCGGATAGGTACGGCCGTTCATCTGTACGCACACTTCCGCGAAGAAGTTGAAGTTCTCGGACGCGCGCGGAATCAGCTGCTTGCTCGTCTGCGCGATCGGCAGGCCGGTGTCCTGCGTCTCGAGCGCGGCGAGCATCGGCACGTTCTTCTCGATCAGCTCGCCGAGCTTGCGCATCAGCTTCGCGCGCTCCTTCGCGGGCGTGTTCGCCCACTTGGGAAACGCCGCCTTCGCCGCGCGCACGGCCGCGTCGACTTCAGCCTCGCCGGCCGACGCGACGTCGGTGATCACGTCGCCCGTCGCGGGGTTCAGCGTCGTGAAGGTCTCGCGGCTCTCGACTTCGCGGCCGTCGATCCAGTGCTTGATGGTCATCTGCTCTCCTTGGGCGACGGGCTCACCCGGCGCGATAGTAGTCTGCTTCGCCGACGATCATGTTCACGAGCCGGCCGATCCCTTCGATTTCGGTCACGACCTCGTCGCCCGGCTGCGTGTCCGCGAGCCCTTCCGGCGTGCCGGTCAGGATCAGGTCGCCCGGCGAGAGCGTCATGAAGCCGCTGATGTGCTCGATCAGCGCGGGCACGTCGAAAATCATGTCGCGCGTGCTGCCGCGCTGCGTCTCCTGGCCGTTGACCGTCGTGCGCAGCATCAGGTCGCCCGCATCGCCGATCTCGTCGCGGCTGACGAACCACGGCCCGAGCGGCGTGCAGGTGTCGCGGTTCTTCACGCGCAGGTTCGGGCGGTAGTAGTTCTCGAGATAGTCGCGGATCGCGTAGTCGTTCGCGACCGTGTAGCCGGCGACGTGGTCGAGCGCCCGCGCACGGCTCACGTTGCGCGCCGGACGGCCGATCACGACGGCCAGCTCGCACTCGTAGTGCATGTGCGTCGCACCGGTCGGGCGCACGGTGCGCGACCGGTGACCGATGAATGTGTTCGGCCCCTTCAGGAAGATCAACGGCTCGCTCGGAGCCTTGAACGCGAGTTCCTTCGCGTGGTCCGCGTAGTTCAGACCGAGCGCGAACGTCGTGCGCGGCGCAACGGGCGGCAGCCACGTCACGTCGTGCTCGGCCAGCACGCGCCCCGTGTCGAGCCGGATCGCGCCGTCTCCGGCCGGCTCGGCCGCATGCAGTGCGCCGTTGTAGATCACGCGTGCCGTCTTCATCGTGCGTCCTCCGCAATCAGCGTATGCCGCAACGTGCCGATGCCGGCGGCCGTAATCTCGATCGTGCTGCCCGCGCGGGCGCGCGGTGCGCCGCCCGCGACGCCGAGCAGCAGCACGTCGCCCGCGTCGAACGACATGAAGGCCGTCACGTCGGCGATCAGTTCGCGCACCGGGCGAATCAGCGTGGCCGTCGACGCGGACACCGCGGTGTCGCCGTCGATCCGCACGGTCAGGCCAATCGCGTCGACGTCGGCAAGCGCCGCCGCCGGCGCGATCGCCGGACCCAGCGGGCAAAAGCCGTCGCGGCACTTGAAGCGCACGGCGGGACGATAGTAATCGGGATGCGGCACCGACACGTCGCTCGCAAGCGTGAACCCGTGCACGTAGTCGAGCGCCTGCGCGGCCGGCACGCGCGTCGCGCGCCGCGAGAACACGACGGCCACCGACGCGCCGATCTCCAGCGCATCGACGCCGGCCGGCACCACGACGGCCGCGCCGTCCGCCGCGTGCGTGTTGGCCGGCTTGATATACAGGATCGGCGCCTGGGGCGGGCGGCCGTAAGGCGGCGCGTGCACGGCGTCGCCGAGCGCGTCGAGTGCCGCGCGCTCGTTGAGCAGCGCGCCGTAGACGGTACCGATGGCGACCGGCAGCGGCGGCGCCGCGGCGGTCCTGCAAGACAGCTCCATGCGTCATTCCCCTGCCGCGCGTCGCGGCGCATCGTCAATACTTAACATCTTAAGTAAACAATCGTGCGCTGACAACCTCGATTACCCTGATTCACGAAATTCGTCACCATCGGCTGTTAAGATTGATGCGTCCCCGTCCATTCCCCACCCCGATGAACCGTACGCTCGACCATCGCAACCTGGCCATGCTGCTGCTCGAGGCCCGCGAAACGCTGATGGGCCTGTTCCGCCCCATTCTCAAGGAATTCGCGCTGACCGAACAGCAATGGCGGATCATCCGCGTGCTCGACGGCGAGCCGGCGCATGCGCTCGAAGCGGGACAGATCGCGCGCCGCTGCTGCATCCTGAGCCCGAGTCTGACGGGCGTGCTGGAACGGATGGAACGCGACGGCCTGATTACGCGCACGCGTGCGCAGGAGGATCAGCGCCGGCTGCTGGTGAGCCTGACGCCGCAAAGCAGGAAACTGGTGACCGAAATCGGTCCGCGCATCGACGAGCAGTATCGTCAGCTCGAAGCGCGTTTCGGCCAGGACGGCCTCGACGACGTCTACCGTGCGCTCGATCGGCTGATCGAGCTCGGCAACGCGTCGTAGGACCTGCCGTCACCGGGCCGCGGCGAGCGGCGGCGAACCGAACCGGCAGGCCGGGGATCGCGCGCGGTCAGTGCAGCGCGCCGCGCATCAGCTCGGTCACCGCGACGCCGCGCGACGTGCGCATGCATTCCTCGACGTAATCGATGAACGGCAGCGGCTCGAAATCGATTTCGTCGCGCACGCGGCGGTTGTCGAATACGCGATCGACCGTCGCGAATTCCGCGCAACGCTGCAACGCCCGGCCGATCACGCGCTCGAGCGCTGGATCGGATCGTCCGAGCACGTCACGCACCACGAGCGGCAGTTCGGCCGGCGCGCAAGCGGCGTAGCGCGGCGCGCCCGTCATGCCCGCCGCTTCGTCCATCGCGCGCACGATCTGCGCGACCTGCGGCGCCTCGTCGCCGGCCGACACGTGGTACACGTCGTGCATCAGCGTCGGTTTCACGGCCAGCAGCATCGTCGCACGCGCGACGTCGTCGACCGACACGATGTCGATGCGCGTCATCGGCCGCGCGGTGAAGCGGCGCGCCGCGTGCGCGACGCGGAACATCCAGAACGAATTCGGCGCGGGACGCGTGCCGAGCACCGTGTGACCGACGACGTGCGACGGACGCACGACGACGAGCGGCAGCCCGAGTTCGCGCAGGCGCTGTTCCGTTTGCGCCTTCGCGTGCAGGTAGTCCGCCGCGAGCACCGCGCCGGGCAGCCCGTCGCCGCCCTGCACCGCGCCGCTCGCCGCCAGGCCCGTCGCGTCCTCATGCACGATCCCGCCGCGGCCCGCATGCGCATACGCGGTGCCGACATATACGAAACGCTGCAGCCGCAGCGTGTGCGCGAAGCGAGCGGCGAAGCCCAGCGAGTCGGCGATGTCCGCCTGCAGGTGCGCGCCGTCGGCCGGCGATGCATGGCCCGCGCAGTGGATCACGTGCGTCGCGCCGGCGAGACGCGGCGCGTCGGCGCCCTGCCAGACGTCGCCGAGCGCGCCGACGACCACGTTCGCGTCGCCCAGACGCGACGCCCAGTACGGCGCGAGCCCCGCGCGTAGCGCCGCTTCGCGCAGACGCGCGACCGCATGGCCGCGATTCTCGGCGCGCACGACGCACACGATCCGTTCGAGCAATCCTGCATTGACGAGCGCCGTCAGCACGGTGCTGCCGATGAAGCCGGTGGCGCCGGTGAGCACCAGGTGTCCGACGTTGGCCGCCGCGACCGGTGCGCTGGCCGGCGACACGAGGCTCGTGCGCCAGTTGAGCGACAACGCGGTTTTCCAGATCAGCACGATAGTCTCCTTCGAAGAATCGGCCGGACGGCGCGGCTGCCCCGGATGGCGAGGTCGCGCGCGGCGCTCGGCCGGACCGGGGCCGACGCTCGCCCCGGCAGTCCCGATCGCGCTGCGGCCCGCGATCGCGTCGATCGCGTCTCGGCAGCTCACCACGGACGGGCGTCCACGGCGCAGGATCGGGAAACTCGCAGTGTGGGGCCCGATCGCCCGCAAGTCTGTCCCGAAAGTTTCGTGAAAGTGTGTGGATTTGTACGCGAATGTCGGAGTGTGTCGTGCCGGCTGGCCGCCGGATCGTTCAAACGTCCGGTCGGTCGGCATTCGCGGCGCGTGCACGGCCGGTTGCCCCGGGGCGCCCGTCGGCCCTCGCTTCGGCGTGCGCGGCCTCGACCGGGACTTCCCCCGAGTCATCGCATGTCCGCGGTACGCCGTCGGCCGGTCACGGCGCGCGGTTCGCGCTGCCGCCCCCGTTTGCACGCGGCGTCGGATCGCGACGAATCGTCAGACGTCGTTCCATCTGCAAACGCCAATAAAATTAATCGGGATTTATTGAGGATAATCACTTGCGTTTCACCACAGTCTATCTAGACTGGTCAAACCCAAACGGTCAAATGTGTCTTTTTCTTCAGGAGACGATCCAATGCGCCTCACTATTCGCATTAATGGCAGCGAATCGGCAACCCGACACGCGTTCGCGGTGCTGTGGGTCGATACCGACGAGGGGCTGTGGTCGCGCGAGGCACACCAGGGCATCGATCTTCCGACCTGGGGCAAGGTTCGGGACGTGGAGGGTGCCATGGCCCTCTGCCCGGCGGACGGCGGGAAGGCCGTGTGCCAGTTGAAGGGCCTGTCCTCCAGTGCGACGCAGCGCGAGCAGGGGCCCGCGGTGCTCGCCGGGGCGCATCCGGAAGGCGCGTGGCGCCTGCAGGCGGTCGATCGCTCCAAGGTGGACTCGGAAAACCACGAATTTACTTCCGTCGCGCGCTAGGTATTTCCGACGGCAATCCTCTGCGGTTTTCGGGTTTATTCCGGTTTCCGCGATATTCATTTCGATATTCAGAAATAAAGTCGCCTCGCTTCGAGGCGATTTTTATTTTGTCGTCTCGAAATTAATCGGGGTCGGATAATCGAAACGAGCGCCGTCGATTTTTCCCGGTTGGCGCCGCGCCGCCCTCCTGGACTTCCTCCCGCTTTCCTCCCAGTCCCCGCTCCAGGCCGCGCCTCTTTTACGGGGCCGAAACACACTTTCCCCACACAATGTTTACTCATTTATTACAATCGCATTATTCAGACTGACTTGCCGCCGCCCGGCGGCCCGACCCGGCCCTTGCATGAGCGTGAAAAAGAAGACCCACCCCGCCGATCCGTACGCCGCCGCCACCAAGCATCCGATGCTCGCGTCGCGCCTGCCGATGTGGCGCTCGAAACTGGTCGTGATCATGGTGTCCCTCGGATTCGCCGCGCTGATCGGACGCGCGTTCTGGGTGCAGGTCGCGAACCAGGATTTCTATGTCGGGCAAGGCCAGAAGCGCTACCAGCGCACGATCGAGCTCGACGCAATGCGCGGACGCATCGTCGATCGCAACGGCGCGATGCTCGCGGTCAGCCTGTCGACCTATGAAATCTGGGCGAACCCGAAACAGGTTGCCGACATCGACTATCCGCAGCTCGCGAAGCTGCTCGACATGCCGCTCGCGGAAATAAAACGCCGCCTGCGCAACGACCGTACGTTCGTGCTGCTGAAGCGGCAGGTCGACGCCGATACCGCGGGCCGGCTCGACAAGCTCGCGATCGACGGCATCACGCAGATCGCCGATTCGAAGCGCTTCTATCCGGAAGGCGAGTCGGCCGCGCACGTGGTCGGCTTCACCAACGTCGAGGACAAGGGCCAGGAAGGCGTCGAACTCGCGGCGAACGCGCGGCTGTCGGGTACGTCCGGGCAGCGCGAGGTGATCCGCGACCGGCTCGGACGCATCGTGTCCGACACGCGTCCGCTCGTCCCCGCGCAGCACGGCGCGACGATCGAACTGACGATCGACCGGCGCATCCAGCAGCTCGCGTTCAGCCAGCTCAAGGCCGCGGTGCTCGAGAACAACGCGGTGGCCGGCAGCGTCGTCGTGCTCGACGCGCAGAACGGCGAAATCCTCGCGCTCTCGAACTACCCGACCTTCGATCCGAATGATCGCTTCCGGCTGACCGGCCAGCAGTTGCGCAACCGCGCGGTGATCGACACGTTCGAGCCCGGCTCGACGATCAAGCCGCTCGTCGTCGCGCTGTCGATCGACGAGCGCAAGGTCACGCCGAACACGATCATCAACACGTCGCCGGGCACCTACAAGATCGGCCCGGCCGTGATCCACGACACGTCGAACCACGGCTCGCTGACCGTGTCGGAGGCGCTGCAGAAGTCGAGCAACGTCGCGCTCGCCAAGCTGGCGCTGAACCTGCCCGCCGAAACGATCTGGAACAAGTACCAGGAATACGGGATCGGCCGCGCGCCGGAGCTGACGTTCCCGGGCGTCGCGTCGGGCCGCCTGCGCGGCTACAAGCGCTGGCGGCCGATCGAGCAGGCGACGATGGCGTACGGCTACGGGCTGTCGATGTCGCTGCTGCAGATCGCGCAGACCTACACCGCCTATGCGGGCGACGGCACGCTGCACCCGGTGTCGCTGCTGAAGAGCGGCACCGATCCGCTGACGATGGATTCCCGTCGCGGGCACCGCGTGACGTCGCCGCAAACCGCGGCGGCGATCCGCGCGATGCTCGAGTCGGCGGTCGGCGAAGGCGGCACGGGGCGCCGCGCGCGCGTCGACGGCTACCGGATCGGCGGCAAGACGGGCACGGCGCGCAAGCAGGTCGGCGCGACCTATGCGAAGGGCAAGTACCGCGCACTGTTCGCGGGGATGGCGCCGATGAGCAACCCGCGCCTGATCGTCGCAGTGATGATCGACGAGCCGCGCGGCAAGGGCTATTACGGCGGCACGGTGGCCGGCCCGGTGTTTTCGTCGGTCACGAGCGGCGCGCTGCAGTTGCTCGGCGTGCCGCCCGATGCACCGGTCGAGCCGACGCCGAACGCGCCGGCCAGGGGCGCGGCCCCGCAGAAGCCGGGCGCGGCGCCGAAGGCAGCGGCGCAGCCGAAGACGGCGGCCGCGCAGAAGGCGGCGACGCCGGTGAAGACGGCCGCGCAATCCGGCGCGACCGTACAGGTGAAGGCGGCGGGCTGAAACCCGCCGGGTAAGACCGGGCGCGGCGGCCGGCGAATGCGTCGGCTATTCGCCGCGTCGAACGCCGCTCACGCGCTCTGTCGCCGTCCCGACGACCGGCGCGATCCCGACGGCCGGCGCAGTCCCGACAGCCGGCGCAGTCCCGACAGCCGGCGCAATCCCGACACCCGGCGCAACCCCGACACCCGGCGCAACCCCGACACCCGGCGCAACCCCGACACCCGGCGCAACCCCGACACCCGGCGCAGTCCAGCCGGCGCGGTCCCGACCGCCGGCGCGATCCCGCTACCCGCGCGAACGCGGCCGGGCGTGTGACAGGGCCGTCGAATACGCGCATGCGCAACCGTCAATGCGCGGCCGCCACCGGCTTCACCATCCTCCCGAGCACATGCTCGGTCATCCCGCGCGCGAGTTCGCTCTCGCCCATGAACACGGTGCCGACGCCCTCGCTCGCCAGCAAGTCGGCCTCGTCGCCGCTGTTCGTGCACAGCACGACCTCCAGCGTCGGGTTCAGCGTGCGCGAGATCTCGACGATCTGCCGCACGTCGAACACGTCTGGCAGCGTCACAACCAGCATCCCGGCACGGGCGATATGCGCCTGCACGAGCACGACCGGCTCGATCGCGTCGCCCGATACGGCCGCGACGCCGTCCGCGCGCAGCTTCTCGACGAGCTCGCGGTTCTGCTCGACGACGACATAGGCGATCCCGCGCTCGTCCAGCGCATGCGCGATGCGCGTGCCGACCTTGCCGTAGCCGACGATCACGACCTGACCGGTCAGGTGCGTCTGCGGCGTCGACATCGGCAGCGCGGCGAGCGGATCGTCGCGCGCCTCGAGCTTGCGCGCGAACGCCGAATGCTTGCGAATCCAGGCGAGCGCCGGATCGATCATCGCGAACAGCAGCGTGTTCATCGCGATCGAAATCAGCGCAACCGCGAGAATCAGGCTCTGCCCCTCGGCCGACAGCAAACCGAGCGCCCGGCCGAGACCCGCGAGGATGAACGAGAACTCGCCGATCTGCGCGAGGCCCGCGCCGACCGTCAGCGCGGTGTTCAGCGGGTAACGGAACGCAATCACGAGCGCGACCGCCGCGAGCGTCTTGCCGATCAGCACGATCGCCGCGACCTCGATCACGTGCAGCGGCTCGGTGAGCAGCACTGTCGGGTCGAACAGCATCCCGACCGAAATGAAGAACAGCACCGAGAACGCGTCGCGCAGCGGCAGCGTCTCGTCGGCCGCGCGCCGGCTGAACTCCGACTCGCGCATCATCATCCCGGCGAAAAACGCGCCGAGCGCGAACGACACGTCGAACAGCTTCGCCGCGCCGAACGCGATGCCGACCGCTGCCGCGATCATGCACAGCGTGAACAGCTCGCGCGAACCGGTACGCGCGACGAGCCACAGGATGCGCGGGAACACGCGCTTGCCGACCACCAGCATCAGCACGATGAACGCGGCGACCTTCAGCATCGTGACGCCGAGCGTGCCCCACACGCTGCCGCCGGCTGCGTGCGCGTCGCCGGGCGGCGTGCCGCCGAGCAACCCGGCGACGGGCGGCAGCAGCACGAGCACGAGCACCATCACGAGATCCTCGACGACGAGCCAGCCGACCGCGATGCGTCCGTTGACCGTCTCGACGAGCCCGCGCCCCTCGAGCGCGCGCAACAGCACGACCGTGCTCGCGACCGACAGCGCAAGCCCGAACACGAGCGCCGCGCCGACGCTCCAGCCCCACGTGAGCGCAAGCCCGCCGCCGAGCAGCGTCGCGACGGTAATCTGGACGACTGCCCCCGGCAGCGCGATCTTGCGCACCGCGAGCAGATCGCCGAGCGAGAAATGCAGGCCGACGCCGAACATCAGCAGCATCACGCCGACTTCGGCAAGCTGCTGCGCGAGCGACAGGTCGCCGACGAAACCGGGCGTGCCGGGGCCGATCACGATACCGGCGAGCAGATAGCCGACGAGCGGCGGCATTTTCAGCAGCGACGCGAGGTAACCGAAGATCATCGCGAGACCGAAACCGGCCGCGAGCAACGCAATCAGGCTGACGTCATGAGGCATCCCCCCTCCCAGGCTCTTGTAACGATTTAGTAAGGTTCAAGAGGCAAAGGATAAGGGATGAGGCGAAAAAATGGCGCGCCGCCGCGAAATTTTCACGCGGCGGCGCCCCATTGCGGGGTACTACCCCGGTCGGACAGAACGTGTCCCACGCGCCGCGAGTCCACGAGAGGCGCGATCGGGCGAGGCAGCCGCCCCGCCCCCCGCGTCAGCGGGATGCCTGGGGGAACCGCGCGCCCGGCGGCGGCTCCGGTCGCGTCGACGGCACGCTCTTGCGCACCTTCGCAACCTGCGCGGCCGTGATCGCCGCACCCGTATTGCCCCAGCTCGTGCGCACGAAGTTCGACACGTCCGCGACTTCCTGGTCCGACAGGCGCCAGCCGAACGGCGGCATCGTGAAGGTCGACGGCGCGGTGCGCGTGCCCGCGAGCGCGCTGCCTTCCAGCACGACGTGGATCAGCGACGTCGGATCCTCGCCCTGCACGACCGGGTTGCCGGCGAGCGCCGGGAACACACGCGTGTAGCCGTGGCCGTCGCTGCGGTGGCAGGCCATGCAGTTGTCGCGATAGACGGCCGCGCCCGGCTTGCTCGCGTCGCCGCCCTGCAGCGCCTTCGCGGCGGCCGCGTCATACACGTGCGGCTGCTCACCCTGCACGCGTGGCGGCAGCGTCTTCAGGTAGCGTGCGATCGCGGTCAGGTCGTCGTCGGTCATGTGCTGCATGCTGTGGCCGACCACGTCCGTCATCCCGCCGAACGCGGCCGTGCGCAGCGTGCGGCCGGTCTTCAGGAACTGCACGATCTCGGTTTCGGTCCACGCGCCGAGCCCGGTGCGCGGCTCGCCGCGCAGGCTCGTCGGCACCCAGCCGTCGATCGCCGCGCCGCCGGCCAGGAAGTCGAGGCCGCCCGCATCGGTCAGCGCGCGCTCCTGCATCGTCACCGCGCGCGGCGTGTGGCACGCGCCGCAATGGCCGAGCCCCTCCACGAGATACGCGCCGCGCGCGATCACCGGATTGGTATACGGCGTCGCATCGAACGGCTTCGGCGTCGGCGCGAACAGCTTGCGCCAGAACGTCAGCGGCCAGCGCATCGACAGCGGCCACACGATGTCGACCGCGCGGTTCTCGCGCTCGACCGGCGCCACGCCGTGCATGAAGTACGCGTAGAGCGCCTTCACGTCGTCGTCGCTCAGACGCGCGTAGGACGGGAACGGCATCGCCGGGTACATCGTGTCGCCGTTCTTGCGGACGCCCTCGCGCACCGCGCGGGTGAAGTCCTCGAGCGTCCAGCCGCCGAGGCCCGTCTTCGGGTCCGGCGTGATGTTGGTCGAATAGATCGCGCCGATCGGCGTGTCGAACTTCAGGCCGCCCGCGAACGGCTTGCCGCCGCTCGCCGTGTGGCACGCGATACAGTCGCCCGCGCGGGCCAGATATTCGCCACGCTTGACGAGGGCCGCGTCGGCCGACTGTGCGGCCGGTGCGGCTGCCGGGCCCGAAGCCGGCGCCGCCGGTTGCGCGAAGGCCGACCCGCCGGCGAGACCGAGCGCCGCCCAGGCCGTGCCGATCGCCAGTGCGCGCCGTAGCGGGGACATGCCGCGCGCGGCGTTGTAATGGTTCACTGTCCTCTTCATACGGTCACCAGCGGGGCGGGATTTTTCAGGTATTGCTCGCGGATCGCGCGTGCCGACCAGTAGGCCAGCGCGGCGATGATCCCGGTCGGGTTGTAGCCGATGCCCTGCGGCAGCGCCGACGCGCCCATCACGAACACGTTGTGCACGTCCCAGCACTGCAGGTAGCGGTTCAGCACGCTCGTCTTCGGATCGGTGCCCATGATCGCGCCGCCGACCAGGTGAGTCGTCTGGTACGCGCGCGAATCGAAATGCTTGCCGAACTCGCGCGTCGACACGCCGATCGCCTTCGGCCCCATCGCCTCCGCGATCTTCTTCATCTGCCCGGTCACGTACTGCGCCATCCTGATGTCGTTGTCCTTCCAGTCGAAGGTCATCCGCAACAGCGGCTGGCCGTACGAATCGCGATAGGTCGGATCGAGGTCGAGGTACACGTCGCGGTACGACATGTTCGTGCCGTGCGCGTCCATCGAGATCGTGTGCGCGTAGTTGTCCTTGACCGCCTTCTTCCACGCCGAGCCCCACTGCGGCGTGCCGGGCGGCGTCGCGATGCCGCTGATCGGCTTCACGCCCGCCTGGTTCACCCACAGCGGCGAGCCGCCGACGAAGCCGAGCGGGCCATGGTCGAAGTTGTCCGCGTTGAAGTCGTCCACCGCGACGCCGTTGCCGCCCGCGCCGATGAACGGATTCGTGTAGGTGTCCTTGTCGAAGAACGCCTTGATCGTCGACAGGTTCTGGTACGCGAAATTGCGGCCGACCACGCCTTCGCCCGAGATCGGGTCGTACGGCTTGCCGATGCCCGACAGCAGCAGCAGGTGCACGTTGTGATACTGGAACGCAGCGACGATCACGAGATCGGCCGGCTGATGCACTTCACGGCCGGCCGGGTCGACGTAGGTGACGCCCGTCGCGCGCTTCTTCGTGTCGTCCAGGTCCACGCGCAGCACGTGGCACTTCGAGCGCAATTCGAAGTTCGGCACCTGCTTCAGCGCGGGCAGAATGTTCAGGTTCGGCGACGCCTTCGAGTACATGTAGCACGCGTAGCCGCTGCAGTAGCCGCAGAAGTTGCACGGCCCCATCTGCACGCCGTACGGGTTCGTGTACGGCCCCGACGTGTTCGCCGACGGCAGCCGGTACGGATGCAGCCCGAGCGATTTCGCCGCGTCGGAGAAGCGCTGCGCCGAGTAGGTGTTGAGCTGCGCGGGCAGCGGGAAGTTGTCGCTGCGGTTCGCCTCGAACACGTTGCCGTCGCCGACCACCTTGCCACCGACCTTGTACGCCTGCCCCGACGTGCCGAACACTTTCTCCGCGAAGTCGAAATATGGCTCGAGCTCGTCGTAGCTGACGCCCGTGTCCTGGATCGTCATGCCTTCCGGGATGAACTTCTTGCCGTAGCGCTCTTCGTAGTGGCTGCGCAGGCGCAGCTCCTCCGGCGTGATCCGGAAGTGCACGCCCGACCAGTGCAGCCCCGCGCCGCCGACGCCCTCGCCCGGCAGGAACGCGGCGAGCTGCCGGTACGGCAGTGCGGTGTCCTGCACGCCGTGGCGGATCGACACAGTCGTCTTCGACAGATCGAGGAACAGCTTCTTGCGAACGTTGTAGGTCAGCTCGTCGATCGTGTTCGGATACGCGCCGTCCGGATAGGTGTCGCGATACTCGCCGCGCTCGAGCGCGACGACGTTCAGGCCCGCTTCGGTCAGTTCCTTCGCGAGAATCGCGCCGGTCCAGCCGAAGCCGACAATCACCGCATCGACGTGCGGCTTCTTTTCCGCGGCCATCAGCTGCGCTCCCCGTTGATCGAAACCGGGCCGTACGGATACGGCTTGCCGTTCTGGTTGACGAAATCCATGAAGTCGGCGCGCGCGCCCGGAAAACCGATCATCTTCCACGCGGCCATGTCGTGATTGCCGCCATGCACCGGATCGCAGAAGTAGCCTTCACGCGTGTTCTGCAGCAACTGGCCGAAGAACACGGTGGACGGCACGTCGTCGATCTGCGCGCCGCCCTTCTCCAGCGCGCCGAGCACGGTGTCGCGGGTCGGTGCGTCGAGGTCGGCGAACGTCTTGCCGTGCGCCTTTTCGCAATAGCGGTTGACCGCTGCGATGCCGAGCCGGTAGATGTCGCGCGGCACGAGCTTCAGCTGATAGCCGAGTTCGGGCACGCCCTGCTGGAACGGCCCCTGCATGTACCACGTCGCGCCGTGCGCGTACGGGGTTTCCATCTGGCGGTCGATGAATTCGGGCACGCCGGTGTCGAGGGCGCCGGGGCCGTCGGCGTCGGCCGGGATCAGCCGGTCGACGGCGGCCTGGACGAACGCCCACTCCTTCGCATCGAAGAAGGTCGGCTTGTACGGCGCGCGTTCGGCGCCGGCCAACGCGGTGGACGCATTGCCGGCGGCGGTCGCGGACGACGACGAGCGCAGGTCGCAACCGGCGACCGACGCGATCGGCACGAGCGCGACCGACGTGCGCAGGAAACGGCGGCGCGAATTGGGTTTGTCGGGTGGCGTGGACATGGTCGGATGTTGATCGTTGGGGAGCGTGGTTCGGGGACGCGCATTCCGCATGCGCCATGCCCGACCGGTAGCCATGCCGCACGCGGCCGGCGATCCTGTTTTTGCTGTATTGCAAACACTGTCGATGCGGGCGCCGGCCGCGCATTGGCGGGCGGCGCCGTCATGCAGCCGCGGGCGCGCCGGTTCGGGCGCGCCGCGCGGGTCGACCTCTTCGCGGGTCTTATCATCGGACAAATAACGGGCTTCTCACGTCATTTACCCGCCATCGCCATGGGCCTGGTTCAACTTAGACGCCGCGCCGGCCGACGGCAAGCGCAACGTGCACGACCCTCATTTCGGGCCCGGCAACGAGTGCCGCGAATTATAGATGGAACCGGTTCCATTTCCAAAGGGTTAGATGCAATTCATTGCATCGGAAATCGCAACAATTGAAAAATGCGGGAACCGGGATAGGCAAGAGCCGCAGCACGATCACGTCGTGGCATGCGGAGGGGTACCGGACGCAGGCGCGGGTTTCGCCCGCTCTGTGCAGGTCATTTTCAGGAATAACCCGCGCGCCCCGGTCGGTGCTTTCGTCGAAAACCGCGACGTGCGTTACGGCTTCGCTCGCTGCAAGATGACCGCCCTGATCGGCCCGGCACTCACCACGGCCACAGCATCGATGCGATCGACAACGCGAGCGCCGCGCAAAGCGGCGAGTAACAGAGGCTGTCCATCCGCGCGAAACGCGACCCGCGGATCCGCTTGAAGAAGCCGACGTAGCGGAAATCGCCGATGGCGCGCACCGCGAAGATCAATGCGAGCGCAACGACCGCGAACGCGATCGCGCCGGGATACAGGTTCGGCCACAGCCAGCCCGCGCGCGACGCCACCGCGCCTGCGCCGGCCAGCAACGCCGCCGCGATGGCAAGCGTGCCGCGCGCGCTCGGCCGCAGCAGCGGCACCCCGTCCTGTTCCGGAATGGCCGCACGCTTGCCGAGGCTTCCGCCGAACGCCCAGTAGACGTGAACCAGTGCGATCGCGCAAAGCGTCGGCACGCTGAAATACGCGCTCGTCATGTCGGTAAGGTTCCTTGCTTCATCGTGTCGTTGTGTCGCGTGATCCACCCGAATGGACTCCGGCACGCGGCCCCGCTCAGCGGCATACAAGACGATACCCAAACCCCGTGCCGCGCGCATTGCGACGTCCGGTCGCAATGCGCCACGCCGCGTGTTGCACTGCAGTGTGCGCACCGTCGCGGCGGGCCGCCGCTTGACTTCCCTCCGGGCACCACTACCCTTTTATTCCAATACGGCCATCGGACCGTGCATGCCCACGTCGCACACGGGCCGTTCGCCGGCACGCACGGTCAGACGATCGCAGCGCGCTCGGGCACGACAACAATGACGAATACCCAAGGAGACGACTCATGCTGATCGGTGTGCCGAAAGAGATCAAGAACCATGAATACCGCGTCGGCCTCACGCCGGCCGGCACGCGCGAACTCACGCGGCATGGCCACCACGTGCTCGTGCAGCGCGGCGCGGGCACCGCGATCGGCCTGCTCGACGACGACTACACGGCCGCCGGTGCGGCGCTGTGCGACGACGCGCGCGAGCTCTTCGCGCGCGCCGACATGATCATCAAGGTCAAGGAACCGCAGGCCGCCGAATGCGCGATGCTGCGGCGCGGGCAAATTCTTTATACGTACCTGCATCTCGCGCCCGATCCCGAGCAGGCTGCCGCGCTCGTGAAGTCCGGCGCGGTCTGCATCGCGTATGAAACCGTGACGGGCCCCGGCGGCGGGCTGCCGCTGCTCGCGCCGATGAGCGAGGTCGCGGGACGCATGTCGATCCAGGTCGCGGCGACACACCTCGAAAGCCCGCGCGGCGGCCGCGGCGTGCTGATGGCCGGCGTGCCCGGCGTGCCGGCGGCGCACGTCGTGGTGCTCGGCGCGGGCGTGGTGGGCACCGGTGCGCTGCAGATGGCGGTCGGCCTCGGCGCACGCGTCACCGTGCTCGACACCAACGTGGGCCGGCTGCGCCAGCTCGACCTGATCTTCGCGAACCGGATCTCGACCGTCTGCTCGAACGCGCACACGATCGACGAAGCCGTGCGCGAAGCCGACGTCGTGATCGGCGCGGTGCTCGTGCCGGGCGCGTCGGCGCCGCGGCTCGTCACGCGCGACATGATCGCGACGATGCGCACGGGCGCCGTCGTCGTCGACGTCGCGATCGACCAGGGCGGCTGCTTCGAGACCTCGCACGCCACGACGCATGCGCAGCCGACCTTCGTCGTCGACGGCGTCGTGCACTATTGCGTCGCGAACATGCCGGGCGCGGTCGCGCGCACGTCGACATTCGCGCTGAACAATGCGACGCTCGGCCATGCGCTCGCGCTCGCCGACAAAGGCTGGAAACGCGCGATGACCGACGACCCGCATCTGCGCGCGGGCCTGAACGTGTGCGATGGCCACGTCACGTACGAGGCCGTCGCGCTCGCGCTCGGCCTGCCGTACGTCCCTGCGGAAGACGTGCTGGCCTGAGCCCCGCGCGCCGTCACGCACCCTTCGGGCGGTCGCGCTTCGACGCGCCGCTCGCGCTGCCCGCACCGCCCATCGTGCGCGCCAGCAGCGGCCGCAGTTGCGCGAGCGTGCGCGTGTTGAGCACGTCGTGCCGCGTGAGCCAGCCGCGCCGCGCGTGGCCGATACCGTATCCGAGGTTGTCGAGATCGTCCGCGCAGCGGGCGTCCGAGCCGATCGCCACCGCGACGCCGGCCTTCGCCGCCTCGCGGCACCACAGGTCCGGCAGATCGAGCCGCCGCGGGTCGCCGTCGAGCTCGACGAAGCAGCGGCGCGCGGCGGCCGCGGCGAGCACGCGCGGCACGTCGAGTTCGCAGGCGTCGCGTTCGCCCAGCAGCCGGCCCGTCGGATGCGCGAGGATCGTGAAATACGGATGATCGATCGCGCGCAGGATCCGCTCGGTCTGCCTGTCGCCCGGCAGGTCAAAGCCGTCGCGCACCGCGCCGACGACGAGGTCGAGCCGGCCGAGCACGTCGTCGGGCACATCGAGGCTGCCGTCCTCGCGAATGCCGGCCTCGACGCCCTTCAACAGCACGAAGTCGTCGAACGACGCGTTGAGGCGGTCGATCTCGTCGATCTGCCGCACGAGCCAGTCGCAATCGGTACGGCCGCCACCGACATCCGGCATGCGATCGGTGACGGCCAGATACGCAAGCCCGCGCGCGCGGGCCGCGTCCGCCATCGCACGCAGGCTGTCGCGCCCGGCCGACGCGTCGGTATGCGCGTGCAGATCGCCATGAAGATGCCTGCGCTCGACCAGCGCCGGCAGCGTGCCGGCGCGCGACGCGTCGATCTCGCCACGGCCCTCGCGCAATTCGGGCGGCACCCAGTGAAGGCCGATCGCCTCGTAGACGGAGGCCTCCGTCGCGCCCGCGATCCGTTCGTCGCCGCGGAACACGCCGTATTCGTTGATCTTCAGGCCGCCGGCCTGCGCGATCCGGCGCAGCGCGATGTTGTGCGCCTTCGACCCGGTGAAATAGACGAGCGCCGCGCCGAACGCGTCGGCGTCGACGACGCGCAGGTCGACCTGCAGCCCGTTGCCGAGCATCACGCTCGAACGCGTCTTGCCGTTCGCGAGCACGCGCGCGACGTCCCCGCAGCTGACGAACGCGTCGGCCACCGCGGCCGCATCTTGTGCGCTCACGAGGATGTCGAGATCGCCGACCGTCTCGCGGCAGCGCCGAAAACTGCCGGCCGGCACCGCTTCGCCGACGCCGGCCACTTGCCGCAGCCGCTCGAGCATCGGCCGCAGCGATTGCGCGGCATCGGGCAGCAGGAAGCGCTGCGGCTCGCGCTGCAGACGTTCATCGATCGCGTCGAGCAGATGCGCTTCGGTCTTCGCGCCGAAGCCCGGCAGCGCGCGCACGTGCCCGCTCTTCGCTTCGGCGCGCAACTGTTCGAGCGAGTCGACGTGCAATGCATCATGCAGCGCCTTCACGCGTTTCGCGCCGAGCCCCGGCACGTCGAGCAGTTCGACGATCGCGCCCGGCAACGCATGGCGCAGCGTTTGCTGCAGTTCGCAGGTGCCGGTCGCGGCGATTTCGCGCAGCTTCGCCGCGAGGTCGGCGCCGATCGAGGGAATCTGGCCGAGATCGCTACCGTTCGCGATCATCGCCGGAATGTCGCGCCCGTACTCGGCAATCGTACGGGCCGCGTTGCGATAGGCGCGCACCCGGAACGGATTCGCGCCCTGGATCTCGAGCATGTCGGCGATTTCGGCGAATACGGCCGCGCACTCGGCATTGTGGATCGGCATGATCGGCGTGGCTCCCTTCCACGTGGATGGCGCCGTGCGCTGGCGCGTCGGCGCTTGCCCGCCCGGCGCCGCATGTCGACGGCGGCGGGCGCCCGTTGGTCATCCTGCGCCGGTTGCCCGTGTCGCGTCGCGCGGGGCGCGCTACCGGCGCGGCCGCGGCGAAGACATCAGAGCGATGCGCGTGGCGTCGTCGCGTAGCGACGCTCGTACACCGACTGGCAATGCGTGCAGCGCTCGGCGCTCGGCCGCGCGAGCAAACGCTCGTAGCCGACCGGCGCATCGCAGTCGATGCACTCGCCGTAGCTGCCGTCGCGCATGCGCTGCTGCGCACGCCCGATCGCGCGCAACTCGGCCAGCTTCATGCCGATCAATGCGTGATCCATGTCGACGAACAGATCGGCATTCGCCTCGTCGCCCTCGTCCGGCGCCGCGCCGGCGAGTTCCGCATAGGACTCCGACGCGCGCTGGTCCTCGGTCGTCCGGATATCCGCCCGCAACGTCTGCTCGCTGTCGGTCAGCCGCCGCTGCAGCGTCTGCCGTTGTTCTCGGTCGAGCGCCATCGCCGTCTCTCCTTTTCCCGGTTTCCGCGCAATGACGCATGCGGCGCGCGGTTGTCGCGCCGGTGCACGGCGGGCAGGCATGCGTCGCCCGCCGTGTCCGGATCCGCGCCCGGCCGCACGATGGGCCGGACGCATTCGACGCAGCATAAACCCAATGCACACGCATGTGTTGACCGGCGTCAGCGGCCGCACCGCGCGCCCGAAAACCGGGGACGGACCTGAACACCCGCGCGAGCGCATTCGTCCGACGCAGCGGCCGTTGAGATCGATCAATCCCCTGTACAAAGTTGCGTCGTAGATTGAAAACATGCGCGGCGAATCCGCGGCTTTCCGGGAGAACGTCATGGTATTCGGCGTCGTCATCTGGGTGGCCCTTGCGGCCCTGTTCCCGACGATGGTCGTGCCGACGATTCAGCACGCCATCCAGCCGTCGAGCGCGCAAGCCGCGCCCGACGCTCAACCGACCGCTTCGCCTGCCGTCTTGCCCGCTGCCTTGCCGACGGGTGGACAACCGCCGGCGGATAGTTGAACGCGGCTTCGGTTTAGGGTCCGCGGTTGCGGTTGCGGTGCACGTCTCATCGAGACGTCGTCTCTCACCCGAAATACTTCGCAATCCTCTTCATCAGAACGCATTGCGTCCGACGAAACCGCGCACGACCGTCATCAGGATGATCTTCATGTCGAACCAGAAACTCCAGTTCTGCATGTAGAACAGGTCGAGCTTCACGCGCGCAGCCATCGCCTCGACCTTGCGCGTCTCACCGCGATAGCCGTTCACCTGCGCCCATCCCGTGATCCCCGGCCGCACGCGATAGCGATACATGTAGCAGTCGATCAGTTGCCGGTAGAAGTCGTCGTGTTCGATCGCATGCGGACGCGGGCCGACCACCGACATCTGGCCGGACAGCACGTTGAAGAACTGCGGCAGCTCGTCGAGCGACGTGCGCCTCAGGAACGCGCCGACCGGCGTGATGCGCGCGTCGTTGCGCGACGCCTGCCGCACGACGCCCGGCTGCGCGCGATGCGCGCGCATCGTCCTGAACTTGAGGATATGGAACTCCCGTCCGTCGGCGCCCTTGCGGCGCTGCCGGAACAACACGGGCCCCGGCGACGACAGCTTCACCGCGATCGCCAGCACCGCGAGCAGCGGCAGCAGCGGAATCAGCACGGCGACCGCGAACAGCCGGTCGAACGCGAACTTCGCCCACAGTTCCGGTGCGGAACGCGGCGTGGTCGCGAGGTTGATCGCCGGCATGCCGAGCACATCGGTCGCGGAACGCTCGACGACCGCCATCTGCCGCACGTCCGGCAACAACCGCAGCTCGACGAACTCGTCACGCAGTTCGCGCACGATGCGCCGGATGCGCGACTCGTGCGACATCGGCAGCGTGAGCCACACTTCGTCGATCTCGCCGGCGCGGATCATGCGCCGCAGCGCGACCCAGTCGTCGATCACCGGCACACCGCCGATCCCGTCCGCCGAGGCGGCCGGCGCATCGTCGTCGAACACGCAGGCCGCCGCGAACGGTCCGGCCGGCTCGAGCTGCATGCGCTCGATCGCCACGCGTCCGTAAGCGGTCGCGCCGACGATCGCGACGCGCCGCTGCCGCGCGCGCGCGTCACCGCGCTGCATCGCCAGCGCGCATAGCGCCAGCCTGCCGAGCAGCAGCGCCGCGTCGCCGGACAGCACCGTCCGCGCGATCCAGCGCGTCGTGACCGTCCCGCCACGGTTCATGATCCATATCGTGCCGACCACCGTCAGCGCACCCGCGCACACGACGGCGACCACCGTGCGCGTCAGCACGATACCGCCGCCATGCGTCGGCGCCCCACCGCGCGACACGCGCACGGTGCGCGGCAACAGCGCGACGGTCAGCACGCACAGCAATGCAATCGCGCCGCGCTGCGCATCCGACAGATCACGCCACGCGAGCCCCATCGCGGCCTGCGCGGCGAGGGTTCCCGCCAGCACGAGCGCGACGTCGGCCGCTGCGACCGCGGCACGCCGCATCGCATTCGTTCCACCCGCCAGCGCGTGCATCGTCACGCACCGTGCGCGGGGAATCCGCCGTGCATGTCCTGCATGCGCTGTCGCACCGGCAGCGATCGCGCACCGGCTCGCGCGCCGAGCAGCCGGCGATAGTCCGCACGAATCAGCTCGTAGCACTCGCATGCCTGGCGCTCGAGACCGTCGCGATCGAGCACGGTGATGCGCCCGCGCCGCTGCCGGATCAGCCCGGCCTCCTGCAGATTGCCGGCTGCTTCCGTCACGCCTTCGCGACGCACGCCGAGCATGTTCGCGATCGTCTGCTGCGTGACGGCCAGTTCGTCGCCGTCGATCCGGTCGTGCGCGAGCAGGAGCCAGCGGCTCAATTGCTCGCTGACCGAGTGGTGCCGGTTGCACAGCGCGCTGCGCGACACCTGCGCCATGATCGCCTGACAGTAGTTCAGCAGCAGGCGGTACGTGTCCGGCGAACGTTCGAATTCCGAGCGCATGATGCAGGTCGGCACGCGATAGGCCATCCCGCCGATGCGGACTTCGATGCGGTTCGACACCGCGGTGCCGCCGAGCAGCGTCGCCAGGCCGACCGTGCCTTCGCGGCCGACCATCGCGACCTCGACCATCGCCCCGTCCTCCATCAGGTGCTGGACGGACATCATGGCGGTGGTCGGGAAATGCAGGTGGCGCATCGGCTCACCGACCCGGTCGAGCATGCCGGCCTTGATCCTGACCAGCTCGAGATGCGGTGCAATGGCACGGATGCTGTCCTCGGGGAGAGCGCCGAGAATGGCATTCGCCGAGTAGCTCGAGTAAAGATGAAGCATGGCTGTATCCCTTTATTGTCCGCGCCGCATGCAGCTGCGTCAGCGGAACTCGTTATCGCGATGCGCGCCCGGACGACGACGCGGGTTGCGGCCACAACCCTCGACCGAATCGACCTTCGGCTTCACGCCGCCGGATCGAATCGGCAGTCCGTTTCGACACGCCTGCCCGAATAAGCGATTTACGTGCCAATACCCGCTTCATCCTTAATATATAAATGACACGTGATTGAGAGCGCCCGAATAGCCGCCGGAAAACCGCAAAAAGCGTCTCATTTCCGGACACCCTCCGCCGTCGCCGACACAGCATGCGATTCGACTGATCAATGCTCACGCCCCGCACGGTGGCGCCCGGAGCGGCGCGCGATGCTTATCGTTCAAATACTTACGGGCCGTTTTCAATTGTTTCCGTGATGTCTCGCACGACACCGGAGCGGCAGACCGGGCCTCAAATGACCGTTTGAAACTGTCTCAAATTTGAATCGATCCACTAATTCTCGGCTTTGTAAGCCAACGCACACATCCACACCAAGCCAATGATTCAATTGAACAAAATGATGGACGAATATCGATTGTCAAATAATGTTCAAGAGACTCCGAATAATTTCCGCTGTACGATTTGCATCGTCGTCCGATTGATTCACGATCGGCACTGAATTCACCACTTATCCATCGATCCACTTCGAGGCGATTAACTCACGAAAACATGAACTTCAAATCCATATAACAGTTGCATATACATCTAAACGTCAAACTTTGTGAAATGACGTAATGCGTAATTTATCGAATTCAATGGCGTGCTAGCCTTTTCCCACTATCGGCATTCGAATTCCGACGAACACAAATTCGCACGCGCGTGCTAAATCCCTCGTGGGTGGCGCCGCGCGATCCGCTATTGCCCCAACGAGGATGCGCCGTGACTCACCAGGCCAATGACGCCGTCGCCCCCGCGAGCGGCATGATCGAGCTTTCCCACAGCTTCGACGCAAACCGGTTCCTCGCCGCCGTCGACCGCGACGAACGCGCGACGCTGATTGCCAACCTTCAGCTCGTGCACCTGAAATCGGGCCAGGTGCTGTGCGAACCCGGCGAAATGCTCACCGCGGTCTACTTGCCCGTCACGACGGCGATTTCACTGCAGTACGTGTCGACCGGCGGCATGACGCTGGAAGTTGCGCAGATCGGCAGCGAGAGCGTCGTGTGCGACGACGTGATCGGCGGCAGCGGCCGGATGCCGTGCCGCGCCGTCGCATGCCGCGATGGCTTCGTCTACCGGCTCGACCGGCGCATCTTCGCCGCCGCGTTCGATGCGTCGCCGGTGATTCGCCATCTCGTGTTCGTGTGCGTGCGGCTGCTGATGGCCCAGGTCGCGCAGATCACGTTCTGCAGCCGCCATCACGTCCTCAAACATCAGTTATGCAGATGGTTCCTGCTCGCGTACGACCGCTCGCGCAGCATCGAGATCCAGGTCACCCACAGCATGCTGGCGCAGATGCTCGGCGTGCGGCGCGAGACGGTCACGGACGCAGCCGGCGAGATCCAGCGGCTCGGCCTGATCCGCCAGTACCGCAGCTCGATCGTGCTCGCCGATCTGGTCGGCCTCGAGAAACTGTCGTGCGGCTGCCGCGCGATCGTGCGCGACGAGATGAAGCGCATCCTGTCGGCCGACTCGGGCGTGAGCGCCGCGGCGCGCGCGTGACGCGCACGGCAGGTCGGCGTTCGCGGGCGCGCCGGGTCAGCCGATTGTAGGGTGGCGAACAGAACGCCGTGCGTGCGAATGGTCTACTGATGCCGGGCTGCCGGGGGGATGTCAGCGCGCTGCGCGCGTCCGCCCGAGCGGACGACACCACGCACGCCGGAGCAGCACGTGAAAAAAGACATCAGAACCATCCTCAAGCACGTCGCCCACCTCGAAGCCGCGATCGATTCGATCGGTGACGGGGACGACCTCTACGAAGCGGGCCTCTCCTCGCTCGACACGATCCAGCTGATGCTCGCGATCGAAAAGCAGTTCAACATCGAGATTCCCGACGAGATGCTCAACCGCAACCTGTTCCGCAGCATCGACGCGCTCGCGGACACGATCGCGACCCTGCAACGCTCCGAGCATTCCGCATGAGCGCGCTGCTTCCCGAGCTCGCGGCCGACGACGAAGCGCGCCGGCTCGACGACGCCGCGCATGCGGTCGCACACATCGCCGCGCAGCACGCGGATACCGTCGATCGCGACGCGCGCTGCCCCGTCGAGGCGATCGAGGCCATGCGCGCGCGCCGCCTGTTGAGCGCGATGGTCCCGACCTCGCTCGGCGGCATGGGCGCGTCGCTGGCCGACATCGCATCGGCATGCTCGATCCTCGGCCAGGCCTGCGCATCGTCGGCGATGGTGTTCGCGATGCACCAGATCCAGGTCGCGTGCATCGTCAACCACGCGGCCGACCAGGGCTGGCACAAGCTGTTCCTGCAGCAGCTCGTGCGCCATCAGTGGCTGCTCGCGTCGGCAACGTCGGAAGACGGCGTCGGCGGCAACCTGCGCGCGAGCCAGTGCGCACTCGAGACCCACGGCGGCGAATTCCGGCTGCACAAATCCGCGCCGACGATCTCGTACGGCGACTACGCGGACGGCATCCTCGCGACCGCACGGCGCGATGCCGACGCGCCGGCGTCCGAGCAGGTGCTCGTCACGCTGCTGCGCGACGGCTATACGCTCACGCGCCGCGGCGAATGGGACACGCTCGGCATGCGCGGCACCTGCAGCAACGGCTTCGTGCTCGACGCCCGCGGTGCGACCGTGCAATGCCTGCCCGTGCCGTTCGCGCAGATCGCCGAACAGACGATGGTGCCGGTTTCGCACATCCTGTGGGCGGCGGTATGGATCGGCGTGGCCGGCGACGCGTTCCACCGCGCGCACCAGTTCTTCCGCGCGCAGGCGCGCCAGACCGACGGCGCGCCGTCGCCCGCGTCGCGGCGCATCGCCGAATCGCTGGCGCTGATGCAGGCGATGCAGGCGCGCGTCGACAACGTGCTGCGCCTCCATTCGAGCGCGTCCGCGCGCTCGTGGTCGGCCGGCATGGCGTGGGCCGCGGAGATCAACACGCTGAAGACCTATGTGTCGTCGACGGCGCTCGAGGTCGTCCAGCAGGCCATGATGATCTGCGGAATGGCCGGCTACAAGCACGGCACGCCGTTCAGCATCGGCCGTCACCTGCGCGACCTGCACGCGGCGCCGCTGATGATCAGCAACGACCGCATCGCCGCCAATACCTCGAGCCTGCTGCTCGCACTGCGTCCCGCGACGCTGGAGAAACATTCGTGAACGATCGCCTCGTCGTACCCTCCGCCGCTTCCGCCGCCAGCGCGTCCGACGCGCCGCTCGATCGTGCGGGCGTCAATCCGCTGCGCGACGCGCTGATCGATGCGGGCCTGCTCGTGTCGACCGGGATCCAGGGCCTGTTCGGCCGCAGCGAGCGGTTCGAGCGCGTCGTCGAAGCGCTCGACGCGTTCGTCACGCGCCTGGGTGCCGACCAGCAGGCCGAAGTGCTGCGCTTCCCGCCGGCGATGAGCCGCACCGAATTCGAGCGCAGCGAATACATGAAGAGCTTCCCACAACTCGCGGGCAGCGTGCATGCGTTCTGCGGCGACGAACAGCGGCACCAGCGTGTGCTGCAGTGCCTCGATCGCGGCGAGGACTGGACCGAAAGCCAGAAGCCGACCTACGTCGTGATGACGCCGGCCGCGTGCTACCCGGTCTATCCGGTCGTCGCGCGCGCGGGTGCGCTGCCCGGCGAGGGCCGCATCGTCGACGTATTCTCGTACTGCTTTCGCCACGAGCCGTCGTTCGACCCGACCCGCATGCAGCTGTTCCGGATGCGCGAATACGTACGGATCGGCACGCCCGAGCAGATCGTCGCGTTCCGCGAGACGTGGATGGAGCGCGGCACGCGGATGATCGACGCGCTGCGCCTGCCGAACGCGATCGATCTCGCGAACGATCCGTTCTTCGGGCGCGGCGGCAAGATCGTCGCAAACAGCCAGCGCGAGCAGAACCTGAAGTTCGAGCTGCTGATCCCGATCGAACACGACGACCGCCAGACCGCGTGCCTGAGCTTCAACTACCACATGGATCACTTCGGGCTGCTGTGGGACATCCGTACCGCGACGGGCGACGTCGCGCACACGGGCTGCGTCGGCTTCGGCCTCGAGCGCCTGACGCTCGCACTGTTCCGTCATCACGGTTTCGATCTCGACGCATGGCCGCAGGAAGTGCGCGACGTGCTGTGGGGCACGCGATGAAATTCGTGTCCCGCGACGGCGAGGACGCGTCGTTCGAGGACGTGCGCCATCGCGCACGCCACTACCGGCCGCACCCGCTGCACAGCCAGGAGATGGTCTGGAAACAGACCAACTGCTACGTCGACATGTGGCTCGAGGTGCTCCGGTGGTGGGGACTGAATCCGTACGCGGCGCTGCCGTTTACGATCGCGCTCGATTTCGAGGGCGATCAGTTCACGTTCTTCAAGTTTCCGCACGACGAACTGGAGCGGCTCTACGGGATCGTCGTGCAGGAGCACTCGATCTACGAGCCGCTCGATCAGCACATCGAGACGCAGGTCGCGCGCGGCCACCTGATGATCGTCGAGGTCGACGCGTGGTTCCTGCCCGACACGCGCGGCAGCAGCTACCGCGCGCAGCATACGAAAACGACGATCGGCATCGACGCGATCGACCGCACGCATCGCCAGATCGGCTACTTCCACAACAGCGGCTATTACGTGGCCGAGGATTTCGACTACAACGGCCTCGTCGGCGGCAGCTCGCCGATGCCACTGCCGCCTTACGTCGAATGCGCGAAGCGGCGCTTTGCGCCGCTGGACGAGCGCGTGCTGTGCGAAGTCTCGCTCGCGTCGCTGCAGCGGCACTTGCGCCGCCTGCCGGTGATCAATCCGATCACGGCGTTCCGGCGCCAGTTGCAGATCGATACGAAGTCGCTCGCCGATTCGCCGCTCGAGCGCTTTCACGCGTACTCGTTCAATTCGGTGCGGCAACTCGGCGCGAACTTCGAACTGTTCGGCCATTACACGCGCTGGCTGCAGGCAAGCGGCTGCGTCGGGCCGTTCGCGGAGATTCGCACCGCCTGCGACCGCATCGCATCGGAGGCGATGGTGCTGGAATTCCGGCTCGCGCGAGCCTGCGCGCGCGGCAAGGAAGAACGCGGCGACGCGACGCTCGACGCGATCGAAGCGGCTTACACCGACCTGATCGAGTGTGCGCGGCAGATCGCCCCGCCGCTGCGGCATGCGCTGCCCGTTCGCGTCGACGCGGCGCCCGTGCCGGTGATGCGGTGACGCGCACGCGTGCCGCGCACGCCGCGCCCGCGTGGTCGATGCTCGCAACGGCCGCGGGCGCCGTGCGCGGGCCGCTCGACCTCCCCGCCGACGGCTGGATCGCCGCCGCCGTCCCCGGCACGGTCGCGCAAGCGCTCGCGCTTGCCGGCCAGCATGACGATGTGGCATCGCTCGACGAGCGCGATCACTGGTATCGCGTCGAACTGCGCGGACACGGGCCGCGCGTGCTGCGCTTTCACGGCCTCGCGACGCTCGCCGACGCATGGCTCGACGACACGCCGATCCTGCGCTCGGACAGCATGTTCGTCGCGCACGACGTGCGCGTGTCGCTCGACGGCACGCACCGGCTCACCGTCTGCTTCCGCGCCCTGGCGCCGCACCTGCGCGACGCGCGCGCATCGCGCCGTGCACGCTGGCGCACGCGGCTGGCTGAACCGGCGACGCTGCGCACCGTTCGCACGTCGCTGCTCGGACACATGCCCGGCTGGTTTCCGCGCTGCGTGCCGACCGGACCGTGGCGGCCCGTCGACGTGCTCGACCCGGCCGACGGCCCGGTTCTCGTCCAGTGCGACCTGCATGCGCGCCTCGACGGCGACACCGGCTGGCTCGATGCGGAGTTCACGTTCGCCGCTCCGCTGCCCGATGCGTTCGCGGCCCGGCTGTCGTGCGGCGAGCACCACGCGACGCTCGAACGCATTGGCGCCGACCGGCTGCGCGCGAGCGTCGCGGTGCCGAACGTGCGCCGCTGGTGGCCGCACACGCATGGCGAACCGGTGCTCTACGACGTCGCGCTGCACATCGGCGCCGAACGGCGACCGCTCGATGCGACGGGTTTCCGCACGATCGAACCGGACGCCGGCGACGACGGCAACGGGTTCGGGCTGCGCGTGAACGGCGTGCGCGTGTTCGCGCGCGGCGCATGCTGGAGCAGCGCCGCCCCGCTCGCGCTGCACGCAGACGACGCGACTTATGCCCGTTTGCTCGGGTACGCGCGTGACGCCGGCTTCAACATGATTCGCGTCGGCGGCACGATGACCTACGAGGCCGACGCATTCCATGCGTGGTGCGACCGGCTCGGGCTGCTGGTGTGGCAGGACTTCATGTTCGCGAACTTCGACTATGCGCTCGACGACCGCGCGTTCGCCGACGCCGTCGATCGCGAAGCCGAGCAATTCCTCACGCGCCACCGCGCGTCGCCGTCGCTCGCGGTGCTGTGCGGCGGCAGCGAGATCGCACAGCAGGCCGCGATGTCGGGGCTCGCGCCGAAGCAGCGCTTCCTGGAACTGACGGCCGAGCGCCTCGCCGGCCATGCGGCGGCACGGCGGCCCGACGTGCTTTACGTCCCCGACTCGCCGGACGGCGGCGCACTGCCGTTCCAGCCGCGCGAGCGCGTGTCGCACTACTACGGCGTCGGCGCGTACCTGCGCCCGCTCGACGACGCCCGCCGCGCCGACGTGCGCTTCGCGAGCGAATGCCTCGCGTTCGCGAACGTGCCAAGTGACGCGATGCTCGCGAGCCTCGGCTGGCCCGGTGTGCATGAGCCGCGCTGGAAGGCTGCGGTGCCGCGCGACCCCGGCACGTCGTGGGATTTCGACGATATTCGCGATCACTATCTACAGACGCTGTACGACGTGACGCCCGACCGCCTCCGACGCGAGGATCCGTCGCGCTACTTCGAGCTGTCGCGCGCGGCGATCGCGGACCTGATGCGCGACACCTTCGCCGAATGGCGGCGCACCGGCTCGCGCTGCGCGGGAGCGCTCGTCTGGCAGTTCCAGGACGTGATGCCGGGCGCCGGATGGGGCTTGATCGATGCGACGCATCGGCCGAAATCGGCGTGGTATGCGCTACGCCAGGTGCTTCAGCCGGTGCAGATTCTGCTCGTTGACGAAGGGTTGAACGGCCTCGATGTGCACGTGATCAACGAACGGCCGGCGCCGCTGTCGGCGATCGTCGAGCTGGTCGCGCTGCGCGACGGCCGCACACCGGTCGCGCGGGCCGGCCGGCCGGTCCGGATCGCCGCGCACGACACGGTGCGGCTCGGTTCGGCCGAATTGCTCGGCCGCTTCTTCGACTGGACCTACGCGTATCGCTTCGGCCCGTGCGAGCACGACACTGTCGTCGCGACGCTGCGTGCGGACGACGGCACGCTGCTGTCGCAGGCGTTCTACTTCCCGTCCCGTACGCATCCTGCGGTGTTCGCACGCCGCGAGCCCGGGATCGACGCATGCGTGTCGCGCATCGGCGATACGTGGTATGTCGACATCGACACGCGCCACGTCGCCCGTCACGTGCAGATCGACGCGCCGGGCTTCGTGCCGCGCGACGACTGGTTCGATCTCGCACCCGGCACGCCGGCACGCGTCGCGCTCGTGCCGCTCGACGACACGGAGGACCGAGCGGCCACCGGCGCGCCGCCGACCGTCGATATCCGCGCGGTCAACGCCGCACGCACCGTGCGCGCCGCGCCGGCCGGCTGACTCGGCCCGGGTCGCCCATACGGTTTGCGCGGCCGCGCCGCGCGCGTCAGTCCGACGACCCCGTGCCGCGCGGCCGCTCGATGCCGTACGCTTCCATCCAGCGATAGAGCGTCGCGCGCGACACGCCGAGCTCGCGCGCGGAAGCAGCGACGCGGCCGCGCGTGCGCAGCAGCGCGGTTTCGATCGCTTCGCGCTCGATCGACTTGCGAATGTCGGCGACGGACGGCGAAGCCGCGTCGAGACAGTATTCGAGCTCGAGATCCTGCGCGGTAATCAGGCGTCCTTCCGTCATCACGACCGCGCGCCGCACACGGTTGATCAGTTCGCGGACATTGCCCGGCCAGTCGTGCTTGTAGAGCGCCGTGATCGCATCCGTCGAGAAGCCGCGCACGCGATGGCGCGCGTCGCCGCGAAAGCGTTCGAGCATGTGATGCGCGAGCAGTTCGATGTCCTTGCCGCGCGCACGCAGCGGCGGCTGGTCGATGCGCATCACGCACAGGCGGTGGAACAGATCCGCGCGAAAGCGCCCTTCTTCCATCGCCTCGCGCAGATCGACGTGCGTCGCGGAAACGATCCGCACGTCGACCGGCACTGGATCGCTGCCGCCGAGGCGATGAATCGCGCGCTCCTGCAGGAAGCGCAGCAGGCTCGCCTGGCTCTCGTGCGGCAGATCGCCGATTTCATCGAGCAGCAGCGTGCCGCCGTTCGCGGCTTCGACATAGCCGGCCTTGCGCGCGTTCGCGCCGGTAAACGCGCCGCGCTCGTAGCCGAACAGTTCCGATTGCAATAGATGCGGCGGGATCGCGCCGCAGTTGACCGCGACGAACGGGCCGTTGCGCCGTTCCGAATGACGATGGATCGCGACGGCCGTCAGTTCCTTGCCGGTCCCCGTCTCGCCGAACACGAACACCGGTGCGTCCGTGCGCGCGAAACGCCGCACCGTATCGAACAGCCGCAGCATCGCGCTGCAGGTGCCGACGATGCCGTTCTCCTGCGATTCGAGGCGTTCGCGATCGCGCGCGAACAGGCATTCCATTCCGTACGCATGGCCGACCGTGTCGGCGATCCGCTGATGCGACGCGGGCAACGTGATGTAGTCGAAGCAATAGTCGCGCAACAGCGCGCGCACGTTCGGCGACGCGGTCTGACCGGTCTCGACCAGTGCGACCCACACGACATCGCGCATCGACGCGCAGGTGGACGCGATGCTGCCGATCGCGTCGGCGTGGCCGCCGCTCAGGTCGAGGATGCCGCAGGTGATTTCGCCCGAGGTGTCGCGCAGCTCGCTCGCGTGCGCGACGATCGTCACTTTCCAGTCGCGTCGCGCGAGTTCCTTGCGAAGCATGACGGAAGGCGACTGCGTCCAGTAAATCAGAGGACGCTGCCCGGAAGTCCTCCCCGCGCCGGCGCTCTTATCGCGCGTTATTGGCATATTCATAGCGAACCATCACTTTCTCCACTCCGCGAACCGTTCGCGTGCGCTGCGGGCGGCGGCGCATGGCCGCCGGTCCGTGCTGCGTTTCCGCAGCCTTGGCGAAGATCGAAACTGCACACGGCGAGAGCCCCCGGAGGTCGAGCCGGATTTCATCCGGCCTCATTGTCATCGAACTCGAAGGGAACGCGCGGCCGTGGGAGCCACGGCGTTCCGGCTTTGATGCCACGCGCTGTCAGGCGGAGCACGTCGGCAAACGGGAATCCCGTCCGCATTTGCGTCGCGTCGTACACGACAGTCGCGCTCGATGCTGAACTGGACGGCCGCCAGCCCGCTTTCGGAATGGCTGCCTCATTTCATTTACTCCCGAATTTACACCCCGTACCGAGACGGCTTGTTACCAAACGATAAACATCGATTCAGCCGGTTACGCCGCCGCCCCGCCAGCCCCGCCGCATTTAGCGACTCGGATTTGATTATCTACGACCATTCGCGTCAATCAGTGGCAAATACCACTTTTCTGCAAGATGGGTACTGCTCATTGCCTACGATTCTGAATGAAATCGCGTGTAAGAACCGCGCAGTGTTTTTCAGGCATCGGTAATCGCCTGCGTCGCGCGACACCGGAATGTCACATCGAATACCGGCGAACCGCGCGCGGTCGTTACAACGTCGTAATGAAGCGACGGTGCATCGCCGCGGCGCAACCTGCCTTGTCGTCTGCTTCATTGCGCAACGCAGCATGCTCGCCATGCACAGCGCGCGCCCTGTCGCTCCCGCCGAGCCGACGCGACCGGCGACGCGCAGTAGCAAGTATGCACGCGTCGTGCTGGTGCGCCGAAACGGCGGTGTCCGAATGACGGACCTGCGCCGCGCGAGGAAATCGATGAAGCGGCAGACGTTGGCCCGCATTCGGTAGTCGATCGTATGCGCCCGGCGCGGCGATGTGCGACCCGCCGGTCGTGAGCAATCGCAATGTTCAAGTACGGCCCCGGTTTATTCAATCATGTTCGATGCCGACGGCCCGTGCTGCGTGCTTGGCAGCGGACCGTCGCGACAGCCTAATTATGGAAAAGCCTCCGCTCGGCCAGTGTGTGCTACCGCACATTGCTCCGCTCGCGCCACGCGGGCGCGCCGCACGGCCCGCTCCTACCCTCGTCAAACGGGTGGGTGAGTAGGCTGTCGAACAGACCGGTGCACGCCGCATCCGCATCATGGGCATCGCCGCGCCGTACCGCATGAACGCGTTCGTGCGTACGGCGTGCTGAAGGCTTCACACGAGGACCGCATCATGGAATGGCATTGTTGTGAATTCGAACATCTGAGCGCCGTCGATCTCTATGCAATCCTGCGCTCGCGTAACGCGGTGCTGGTGGTCGAGGACGCGCACACGCATCTCGACATCGACGGCAAGGATGCGCACGCGCTGCACGTGTTCGCGCGCATGCACACGGGCGACATGATCGAAGTCGTCGCGTACGCGCGCGTGCTGCCCGGCGACGAAGTCGATCCGGACGTCGTAATCGACAAGGTGCTGACAAGCGAGGCATGTCGCGATGACGCCACCCTCGAGCAGCTGATGCAGCGCGCGCTGACGGCCGCGCAGGCCGCGTGGCCCGACGTGGCGGTACGCACGCACGTTCCCGCTCCGCGCCAGGCGTTCTACAAACGCTTCGGATTCCGCAAGGCCTACGGCCCGTATCTCGAACAGGGCGCGCCGTTCGTCGGCCTCGTCCGGCCGGCCGACCGTGCCGCCGGCGCGCTGCGCAAGCTGCTGTCGCGGGCCGCCCCGGCGCCGCGCTCGCGAAACGACGACGCGCGCGCCGACGGCCGCACGCACAACCGGCTGCCCGCCGATACCGGAGCCAATCGATGACCGCCACCCTTCGCCCGGTTCCCGAACCCGAGCTGCCCCGCATCCTGCCCGTCATTCTCGCCGGCGGTTCGGGCACGCGGCTCTGGCCGCTGTCGCGCGAGCAGTATCCGAAGCAACTGATCGAGCTGACCTCGAACGAATCTCCGCTGTCGGCGACCGCGCGCCGCCTGAACGGCATCGCGAACGCGTCGCTCGGCGACACGCTGCTGCTGGTATGCGGCGAACAGCATCGCATCATGAGCGCCGCGCAGGTGCTCGGACGCGCCGCGCCCGCACGCATCCTGCTCGAGCCGGCCGCGCGCAACACGGCACCCGCGCTGACGCTCGCGGCGCTCGACGCCAGCGTGCTCGCGGACGATCCCGTGCTCGCGGTCATGCCGGCCGATCACGTGATCGGCGACGTCGGCGCGTTCCATGAAGCGATCGGGCGCGCGGCGCGCTACGCGCAGGAAGGCGCGATCGTCACGCTCGGCGTGCTGCCGCGCCGCGCGGAAACCGGCTACGGCTACATCCAGGTCGGCGAACCGCGCGCCGGCCGGCTCGGCGGACAAGGCGGCTACACGATCGGGCGCTTCGTCGAAAAGCCGAACGCCGCGCTCGCCGAGCGCTACCTGCATTCCGGCGACTACTGGTGGAACAGCGGCATTTTCGTCACGCGCGCATCGATCTGGCTGAAGGCGATCCGGGCGCTCGCGCCCGACATCCATGCGACCTGCGACGCGGCATGGCGTGCGGGCATCGCGGAGGATCCGTTCTTCCGGATCGACGCCGCGGCCTTCGACGCGTGCCCGGCCGACTCGATCGACTACGCGGTCATGGAGCGCCTCGCGGAGAGCCCCGACCTCGGCATCGAAGGCATCGTCGTGCCGCTTTCGGCTGGCTGGTCGGACGTCGGCACCTGGGATGCGATCTGGGAAATCATGCCGAAGGACGATCAGGGCAACGTCGCCCGCGGGCCGATCGTGTTCGAGGACACGCAGGACAGTTTCGTGCGCTCGGAAGGCCGGCTGATTGCATGCGTCGGGATGAAGGACGTCGTCGTGATCGAGACGCCCGATGCGGTGCTGGTCGCGAACAAGCACGACGTGCAGCGCGTGAAGAACATCGTCGCGCGCCTGAAGACCGAGCAGCGCCCGCAGGCGAGCGAGCACCGCAAGGTGCAGCGGCCGTGGGGACACTACGATTCGATCGACCTCGGCGAGCGATTCCAGGTGAAGCGGATCGTCGTCGAGCCCGGCAAGCAACTGTCGCTGCAAATGCACTATCACCGCGCCGAGCACTGGATCGTCGTGCGCGGCACCGCGAAGGTCACGCGCGGCAGCGACACGTTCCTGCTCAGCGAAAACGAATCGACCTACATTGCCGTCGGCGAGGTCCATCGGCTCGAGAATCCCGGCCGGATCCCGCTCGAGATCATCGAGGTGCAGTCGGGCGACTATCTCGGCGAAGACGATATCGTGCGGTTCGACGATCGGTATGGACGGCCGGTCGTCGGTACCGCGCAGCCGGCGCCACGTTCATCGTGCGAACCGGACGAGCCGGAGGAGGAAGCGGCGGAACGGGACGCCGTTCGATAAGCGCGTTCGATCGGCGCGTGCGGATCGCGCCGAGCGCGGTCAATCGACGCTTCGCTGCGACCAGCGCGCTTGCCTGACGGCCTCGCGCACGCGCGGCAGCGACGATGGATCCGCGCCGAGCGCGTCCGCACCCGTCGCCGTCGACTGACGCGCCGTCGCACACGCCGCCCCTTTCACCGGGCTCGCCGCGGGCCGCGACGGCCCCTCGCTCGCGCACGCCTTGCCGGGGCCGACCCGCATCGCCATGCCGCCGATTCCCGACAGCTGGTTGTCCGCGAGCCGCACACCGGACACGTTCCCCCACAGGCGAATGCCGTCGAAGCGCGCATTCGACACGCGGTTGCCGATCACGGTCACACGCGACACCGAACCCGACCACGTGCTGACCTCGATCGCCGCCTGCTGCGTGATCGGGCGCGGATCGGTGCGGCCCGTCGCCGTCTGGATGTCCGCGATCACGTTGTTCTCGATGCGGACATCGGACGCACCGTAAGTCCGGTTGCTGTCTTCCTGCGCGACGAGAATCCCCGCGCTCACCTGCACGTTGCGCACGATGTTGTTCGAGATGGTGACATTCGCGCCGCCCACCACCGTGATGCCCCGGCCCCACGGGTTGCCTTCCAGCGAATTGCCGGTAATCAGCACGTTGCGCGTGAGCACGCCTTCCGCCTGGTAACTCACCACGGCGATCATGTCGTCGCCGGTGCCGCGCACGACATTGCCGCGCACGAGCACGTCGTGCGAGCCGTGCGTCATGTGAATGCCGTCGGCCAGCGTCGACAGCACCTCGTTGCCGACGATCGCGACCTCCGCGCCGCCGAACACGAAGATGCCGGCGCCGGCGCCGCCGTCGATCACGTTGTCGAGCACCTGCACGCCGCGCCCAGTGACCTCGACCTTCGTTGATTCCGGTGTCGTCAGGCGCGTCGTGCCGGTACCTGCAAGGCGAAAGCCGACGAGCGTCGTACCGTCGCCGCGCATCTCGACCGTCTGGTCGTCCGCGGTGGTCGCGATCAGCGTCGCGCCGTAGCCCGACACCACGACATTCGGCTGCCGCACGACCAGCGAACGGCCGACCACGTACCGCCCCGGTGCGAATACCAGGCGCTGGCCCGGCTGCAACGCGTCGAGCGCATGTTGCAGCATGTCGGCTTGGTCGCCCGCGTCCGCGGCGGGACGCACGTAGGCATCCGGCACATTCGCATGAAGCGCGCCGGATGCTGCCGCGGCACCATCCGGCAAGGACAGTGCGCCTGCCATGCACATGCCGGCAATCAACGCGCAGGCGCGGAACGAGCATTGCGATCTACGCATATCGAATCGTTTCCTCTGGAATGACATCACGTGCGTCGGCCTGCACAGGCGAATCATCGCGGGCCGGCCGAATTGCCCGACCGCGACACCCTGGTCGCAGCGGACGACGCGATATGCTCCATTGAATCATTCGATCCGGCCGGGTGTCGGTGCGTCAACAGACCGATGCGCCCCGCCTTCACGACGCGCTCCCGCGCGCCGGTCGACGATACGGCGCACTTCAACGCAGCGCATCGCCGAACGGTAGGCTCGCGAACCGAGCGCCGATCGGCAATCCGTATCATGGCCACCATACGACACGGCCGCGCTTCGGCGTCGCCGCAAGGCGCCGGGCGTCCGGACCGTCCGCTCTTCGCTCGTCCAGAACCCGTTCATGACCGACCTGACCATCGCCATCTGCAACTACAACCACGGCGCGTACCTGCGCGACGCGATCGATTCGGCGCTCGCGCAGACGGTGCACGGTGTACGCGTGCTGGTCGTCGACGACGGTTCCACCGACGATTCGCGCGACATCATTCGCTCATTTGGCGAGCGCGTGACGGCGGTGTTCCAGGAAAATCGCGGTCAGGTCGCCGCGTACAACCGCGCGCTCGAGCATGTCGCGACGCGCTACGTGATCCTGCTCGACGCGGACGACCTCCTCTATGCGGACGCCGCGGCCCGCGTGCTGGCCGCGTTCGCGTCCGGCGACTTCGTGAAGGTCCACTTCCGGCTCGACGTGATCGCGCGTGACGGTGCGATGACCGGCGCGAGCGTGCCGCAGTCGGCCGTCGACACCGATTGCGGCCGCCTGTTGCGCGCGGGCTGGCTGTATCCGTCGCCGCCCGCGTCCGGCAACGCGTACCGGGTCGACGCGCTCAAGCGCATCTTTCCGGTGCCCGTCACGCCCGACAACCTGCATGGCGCGGATTTCTATGCGATCTACGGCATCGCATTGCTCGGCGCCGTGCATATGATCGACGCAACACTCGGCGGCTATCGCGTGCATCAGCAGCCGGACATACGCCCGGCCGGAGACGCAGCCGGCAACACGCCGGCCCTTGCACTCACCAATTCGGAAGACGCCGCCACGGGCGCGCTGAAGGCCGAACGCCGATGGGCGACGCTGCGCATGCTCGCCGGCACGCGGCTGCACGAAGCGTTGCCGATCGCGCCGCTCGACTTCGCGATCGAGAAGGCCCGCTTCGCGAGCACGCTGTATCACGCGCCGCTCGTGCGGCGCTGGCGCTGGTTCCTGTGCGAATCCGGGCGCTACTGGCATACCGTGCTGCGCAATCCGTTCTGGCGTCCGGCGAAGAAGGTGGCGGTCGCCGGGCTGTCACTCGCGTGCCTGCTGCCGTCGTCGACGCTCAGCAACCGTGCGATTCGCTATATCTCCAATCCGCTTGCGCGCGTGCGCAAGTCATCCGGGCAGCGCGTCGGCACACGATAGCGTCGTCGGGCCGTAACGTCCACCGCGTAATCGCTTCTTCGGTAAGCCATCGCACCCAGTGGATCGCGCATGCGCTGCACAATGATCCGGACCAGTGGATTCACGCGCACTGACCGGACTTCGCCGTTTCATCGTCCCCAGTCGCCGTAGTCGAACGCGGCATCGATTTATTGCGCTGCATCGCGTTTAGCGCAATTCGACCGACCGCTTCATCCGCATAGCACACGCGAGCCGCGCAGCGGGATTCAATGGCCACGACCCGCAAGCATTTATCAATTAGGAATGCATAGTTCAAAGAACCGGACGACGCGACCACACGATTCACCGGCTGCCCATCGGCGCGATGGGCGATGACCGGCGCGATCGGATCGCTGGACCCAAAGATGACCAAAGAAAAGATCGTTCATATTGCCGAAGCGTTTGGTGGCGGCGTGCTTTCGATGCTGACGCATCTCGCCAACCATGCCGCGGCAACCGGCGCCGACGTCACGGTACTGCACTCGGTCCGAGCGGAAACGCCGGCCGATTTTGCAACGCTATTCCGGCCCGACGTGAAGCTCGTCCATGTCGACATGGTGCGCGAGGTCAGCGTCACACATGACCTGCGGAGCTTGCGCGCGCTGATCCGCAACCTGCGCGACTGCCAGCCGACCGCAATCCATCTGCATTCGTCGAAGGCCGGCGTGCTGGGGCGGGTCGCCGCCCGCATCGCCGCGCCGAATGCGACGGTCCTCTACTCGCCGCACGGGCTTTCGTTCCTGCGCTGCGACGTGTCGCGCCTGAAGCAGTTCGCGTATCTGAGCTTCGAACGCATCGCGGCGCGCATCGGCGGCACCGTCGTCGCCTGCTCGGGCAGCGAGCTCGGCGAGATCAGAAGAAAGGTCCGGCCGAAATCGGCGGTCCTGGTGGAAAACGGCGTCCATGTCGCGGAGATCCCGCCGCGTCGAATACGCGACGATCGCAAGGTCGTCATCGGGATGAGCGGCCGCGCGTCGTACCAGAAAAATCATGAAGCATTCGTGCGGCTCGCCAATACGCTGCACGGCTCCGACGTCGAGTTTCTGTGGATCGGCGGCAACGCGGCCGAAATCGCGGACCCCGGCCAGCGCGGTGCCGTCGTCTGCAGCGGCTGGGTGACCCGCGCCCGGGCGCTGGCGCTCACGTCCGAACTGGACATCTACGTGCAGACCTCCCGCTGGGAAGGCATGCCGGTCGCGCTGATCGAAGCGCAGGTTGCCGGCATACCGGCCGTGGTGACGGACGTCGTCGGCAATCGCGACGTGGTGATCCACGGCGTGACCGGCTACGTCGCGTCGAACGCCGACGAGATGTCCGCCTACGTGGCCGCGCTCCGCGACGATCGGCAGCTGCGCGAGCAAATGGGCGCCGCTGCTCGGCAACGCGCGATCCAGCGGTTTTCGATCAACGCGATCTTCCGCCAGTGGAATGCCCTCTACGGACTCGGCGCCGACGAGCCGCGTGCCGACACGCGCGACTTCGAGCCGGTTGCACCGGATCACGTCGAAGCCTGATCCCGATTTCGACACCTCCTTATCGACATGATCGCCAGCAAATCGAAGCAACTCGTCTACAACGGCCGATTCACGACGCAGAAGACGACCGGCGTGCAACGCGTCGCGCGCGAGCTGATCGCCGCATTGATCAAGTTTCAGCCGCAGGATCCGGTGACCGTGCTGGTGCCGCCACGGCCCGGCGTCGCGGTGAGCGGCGCGAAGACAGTCGTGGTCGGCTTTTACAAGGGCGTGGTGTGGGAGCAGCTGATCCTCCCGCTGTTCGCGCGCCGCGGCCGCATCGTCAATCTCGGCAATTCGGCATCCATCTTCCTCGGCAACCAGATCATCTACATGCACGATGCGGCGGTATTCGACACGCCCGCGCATTTCTCCCGGCCGTTCCGCGTGTGGTACCGGATCATGTTCTGGATCCTGGCGCGAACCTCGGTGTGCGTGCTGACCAACTCCCGTTTCTCGCGCGATCGCCTCGCCCATCACTGCGGCGTTTCCGCGGACAAGATCCGCGTCGTGCCGCTCGGTGCCGATCATCTCGACGCACTGGAACCGGACACGAGCGTCCTCGACAAACATGCGCTGACGCCGGATCGGTTCGTGCTCGCGGTCAGCAGCATGAATCCCACCAAGAACTTCGGCCGGCTGATCGCCGCATTCCGGCAGATCGGCGATCCGTCGGTCGATCTCGTCATCGTCGGGATGCAGAACACCACCGTGTTCGGCAAGCACGACGCGGTGGGCGCGTCGGAGCCGAACATCAAGTACGTCGGCTACATCAGCGACGAACAACTGAAGGCGCTGTATCAGAACGCGGCGTGCTTTCTCTATCCGTCGATCTACGAAGGCTTCGGCATTCCGCCGCTCGAGGCGATGCGCTACGGCTGCCCCGCACTGGTCGGAAAATCGGCCGCGCTGCCGGAAGTCTGTGCCGATGCGGCGCTGTACTGCGATCCGTATTCGCAGGACGACATCGCGCGGAAATTGCGTAGCCTGCTCGATTCCCCAGAGCTCAGGGCCGAGCTCAAACGCAAGGGCATCGCGCATGCGGAGCAATATCGCTGGAGCCGCAGTGCCGAGATGATGAAGGCGATCTTCGAGACGCTGTAGCGCGAGCGGCAGGCGACCGAATCGGCGCGATTACGCGACGTTGACGGTGCTGCCGGTCGCGGCCGGTTGATTGCCGAACAGGCGCTTGCCGAGATACGACCTGATCGGTTCCTCGACGAATTTCGCGAGGAACGCGGCCGACACGATCGACAGGCACGCGGCAAGCATTGCCGTTCTGACGACGTGAATATCACCCTGCGGCGCATACGCGAACACGAGCCTTCCGATCGGGTAATGCACGCAGTAGAGCGGGTACGAAATCCAGCCGAGGAACGCGCTGATCCGTGCCACCGCGTGGCCGCTCGGCGCGAGCATGGCGCCGCGATAAACCAGCGCGGGGGCGACGAACAACAGCACGGCCAACGCGTAAATTCCCTTGATCGACGTCGGAAACAGGACGACCAGCAGGAACACGGCAAACAGCATCCAGTCGTTCCTGACGAGCCCGGCCGCTAACCAGTGCGGCCTCGCGGGGAGACCGGCGTCGTGCATCTTCGCGATTGCCACGCCCAGCAGGAACCCGTAGCCGACCCTGAAGAATCCGCCGAAGAAATTGTCGGCCGCCCAGCCCTGATTCAGGATGACAGTCACTTTGTCGTGGTCGAGGCCCACGAGCCATCCATACGCGACGAACGCACCGAGACATGCATAGGCGAGTCTCAGCAGGCTCTGCTCTTTCATCCTGACGGCCGCGATCAGCACAACGCTCGCGAACAACTCGAAGAACAGCGACCACGCAGGCGGATTCAGAGGAAACACCCCGGGATCGTCGACCGCCTGCAAGCCGTGATTCGTAGCACCGACAAAGCCCGACACCGAAAAACGCCCCAAATACGGAACGAGAAAATAATTCTGGCCGGTGGCTGCGGCCAGGTTGCCGAACGAAAACGCCGCTGACGCGTTGACGCGCATGACGACGAGGCTCACGAACCCGATCGTCAGCCCGATGCATATCATCGGATAAAGACGAATCACCCGTCGCTTCACATACTCGCGCCGCCACGACGCCTGACGCAATTTTTCTCCGTAGGAGTACGTGAGGATGAAGCCACTCAGCATGAAGAACACGTCCACCGAAAGATAAGCACTCTGCAGTACGGGAATCGGCAGATCCTGAAGGAAATGCATGAGCATCACGCTGATCGCCGCAATGCCGCGCAACCCGTCCAGAATTTCAAACTTCTGCTTGTGAGTCGCCATGATGAGTAATGCGTCGGCCATCGCCTTATCGCGACACCACCGGATCGACATCCGCGGCCCGATTGCCACGCGCAACGCCGCGCCGGTTTCCGTCTCGACCGGCTCCGCCGCCGGCGGCAGGCGCCGCACGTGCCGGCGCCTTGGCGAACCAATGGAAGATCGCGATCAGCAATACGACCGGCACGAAATTGCGTCCGCTGAACAGGTTCGGCGTTCGCATGACTTCCATGACCGACACGTAAAGCACCGCATGGATGCAGCACCAGAACCCGTTGCCGCTCCGCCAGCCCGCATAACTGCGACCGACCGCCCAGCCGAGCGCGAGCGCATCGAGCAAACCGAACCAGCCCCACTCGTAGAAGTGGACGAAGATGCCCGACGGGTTGTTGAACTCCGGGTCGGCGTAGCCGTTCAGGAACAGGTTGATGCTGTCGCCCGAGTCCAGCCACGGCTGCAACGGCGCGCCGATGACCGGGAAGCGCAGCAGCCAGTCGAACGTAAACATCGGGTGACCGTGGTCCCAGCCCAGCACGCTCAGTATTCCGGCGCCGTTGTTCAACGACGTCGAGTAGTACAAGCCGAGACGTTCGAGCGCGAAATCGAACAGGTTGTCGTAGATGTTGACGTAATAGGCTTCCCACGACCGGTTGTACTCGTTCGCGATGAACAGGCCGAACAGCAACGGGATCGCCGCATACGGGCCGAGCGTCAACAGCCGCGAATACCGGCCTCCGAGCCGGAACCGCACGACCATCAGCGCGAGCGGCATCACCATCTCGATCAGCGCAAGCCGTTCGGCGAAGATGAAGCTGCGCATCAGCGTCAGCACGGCAAGCACGGCGAAGTAGATCTTGTAGCGATTCAGTCCCTTTACAGGTGTCCTGAACACATAGAAATACAGCACGACGAACGGTGCGGTCGCCTGCGTGAAGGTGCTGAGGCCCGTGATGCGCCCCTTCAGTTCCAGCATGTCGTAGGCATTCGCCTCGCCGCGCACGAACGCGACGAGCAGTGCCGGATGCGTGAGGATGCCGCTCAGCAATAGCACATAGCCGAACAGCGCGAGCGCGAACACGAAATCGAGCACACGAGGCGACAGCTCGACCGCTGCAGGCGGCGGCCCGCGTCGCGTGCGCGCTTCGGCCGTCGCGAGCCATGCGGCCGCCATCACCACCATCAGGAACAGCGCGCCGACGAACGCGTAGTAGCCGTCGAAATAGACGCGCGCGATTGCCTTCGGGTCGCCCAGCAGGCTGAGCGACAGCATGCCGTACAACGGCAGGATGAACATCAGCACGAGCCGTGCCGGATCTTCCCACCAATAGCCCGTGTAACCACCCATGTAAAAACCCGCGGCGCCGCGCACGCGCGCCGCCGTGCGCATCGTCGCAGCGCGCCGTCGCGGCCCGTACCCGGCCCCGCCCGCTCGCCGGCTCATGACGCCCGTTCCACCCGTTGCCGCGACGCGATTCCTTCCGTATATCCGGACGCGGCCTGATGCGTGTTCGCATCCTTGTAGCCGTAGTCGTACCGCCCCGGCGCGCCCTGGTAATCGTTCAGGACTACGCCGCATACGTCGATATGCGCGTGTTCGAGCCGTCGCGCGCTTTCTTCGAGTTCGGTCAGCGTCGTCACGCCGCTGCGCGCGACGAGGAACACGGTTCCCGCAAGACGGCCGAGCACCAGCGCGTCGGCCACCGGCAGCAACGGCGGGCCGTCGATCACGACCATGTCGTAGCGCGCGGCGACCTGCTCGATCAGTGCGGCGAGCGCGGGCTGCAGCAGCAGTTCGCCCGGGTCCGGCACGATGCTGCCCATCGCGATGAAATCGAGGCCCGGCGCGACCCCGCGCCGGATCGTCTCGGCGAGCCCGTGCGTGCCTGCCACCACGTCCGACAGGCCCGGCGCGCGGCTGTGGCGGAACCGATCGTGCTGCGAACCCTTGCGCAGGTCGGCATCGATCAACAGGACCCGCCGTTTCGCCGCGCCGACGAGCGACGCAATATTCGCGGCGACGAACGACTTGCCGACGCCCGTCGTCGGCCCGGAAATCAGCACGACGGGATTCGACGCGTCCGGCATCGACAATTGCAGCGCCGCGCGGAAATTGCGCAGGCCTTCGAGCGCGGCGTCGTGCGCATCCCGTGCGTCGATCGGCGGCATCGGCGCGCGCGTGCCGCGCCATCCGGCCTTCGGTCGCGATTCCGCTTGCACCGCGACCGCGCTATGCGGCACGGTCGCGAACACGGGCAGCCCCGTCGTCCATTCGATTTCCTCGGCGTCGCCGATCGTGCCGACGACACGCTGCCGGACGATCACGATCGCCGCGCCCGCCAGCAGCCCCAGCATCAGCAGCGCGATCACCGCGACGCCGCGATGCGGGCCGATCGGCTCCTCGGCAACCTTCGCCGTGTCGACGATCCGCACGGTGCCGGTCTTGCTGGCCCGCGCGAGGATCATCTGCTGGCGCGTGTTGAGCAGGTTCGTGTACAGCGCGGTATCGACGGCCACATCGCGCTGCAGCTGCAGCACGCCCTGCTCGACGGTCGGCAACTGCTGGATCTGCTTGCGTGTCGTGTCGAGCGAATGCTGCGCGTCGGCCAGCTGCGCATCGACGGCCACCAACGCCGGATGCTTCGGCATGAAGCGCGTCAGCAATTCCTCGCGCCGCTGCTGCAGCGTCTGCACGCGCGTCTCGATGTCGACCGACTGCTGGCGCAATGCCAGCGCCTCGTCACTCGTATTGACGGTGCCGTGCGACGCACGGAATGCGTTGAAGCGGTTTTCCGCCAGTTCCAGTTGCGCCTTCAGCTGCGGCAGCTGGGTATCCATGAAGCGGATCAGCTTGTCGGCCGCCTCGGACTTGCGCTGCGTGTTCTGCGCGAGGTACGCGTCGCCGATCGCGTTCAGCACGCGGCTGTCGTGCACGGGATCGATGCCGTCGAGCGTCACGCCGATCATGTTCGACTGCTTGCCGCGCTCCGAGATCAGCGCATTCTTCTGCAGCCAGACCGTCGCTTCCTCGTCGCTGTAGCGCGTCAGGTCGAAGCGTGCGCCGGGCTTGCCGGCCACGTCGCGCACGAAGATGTCGAGCGGCCCCTGCGGTGTGTCGACATGCAGCGGCTGCCCGATACGGCCCTGCCATACCGGCCCCTTCCGGCCGAACCAGCCCGTACGCTGCAGCGTATAGACGCCGTCGTCGCCGAGCGTCAGCGCGAAGCGTTTGCCGAGCAGGCGCTTCGGCACGTCGAAGGTCGGCACGTCGATGCGCTCGGTGCCGTACACGTAGCCGCCCGGCAGCGGCGAAGATAACCCGTCGGCCGCGTTCACGAACCGCCAGCCGATCAGCGGCAGGTAATGCGGCCGCGCGTCGACGGCCAGGTTGGTACTGTCGATCGCGCGGTCGAGCACGGCGCGGGATTTCAGCACCTCGATCTCGGTCGACGCGTCGGTCTTCAGGTCGAACACCGCCGACGGATCGCCGGGCGGCGACGTCTGTTTTGAGTCGGTCGGGCTTTGCTCGACCTGGAACAGGATGTCGGTCCGGTAGACGGGCGCCGCGCACAGCGCATACACGGCGCCGACGAGCGCGCCCGCGAGCGCCGTGCAAAGAATCAGGCGCCGGCCGCCGTACAGCATGCCCCAATAGCGGCGCACCGGATAGGACGGCCGCAGGGCGGGCCCGCTGTGCGGGTCAGGCAGGGTCGAAGAAGTCATTCAGCATCAGTCCCGTATGGCGCGACGCGCGGTCGCGGTCACGAAATCCGCCACGAGCGTCACGGCGAGATGGCTCTGGCCGTCAGCGCACCCTGCGCGGACGACGGAATCAGCAGGTTGACGACGCGGCTCCAGCGCACCAGCGACGACGCATCGACGAACACCACGTCGCGGCGCTGGAGCGGAAACTGGTCGGCGAGTGCGAACGACGCGGGCGAACTGCCGTCGAGGTGGTACACCCGCGGGCGGTTGTCCGGGCCGCGGCGCACGACGAACACCTGGCGCGCGTCCGACGTGTACTGGCTCACGCCGCCCGTGTCGCCAAGTGCTTCGCCGAGGCTCATCCGGCCGTCGGTCAGCGTCAGCGTCGCCGGTCGCGACACCTCGCCGAGCACGAACACCTTTGCGTCGCTCGCCGCGCGCACGCGCACGAGATCGCCGTCGTGCAGCAGGATGTTCGACGGGTTCACGCCGGCGGCGATCAGCGCGGGCAGGCTCACGTTCACGGTCCGGTCGCCGCGCGTCACCGATACCTGCGAGCGGTCGGCCGTCGGGGTGAAGCCGCCGGCGCGGTCGATCGCCTCGGGCAGCGTCATCGGCATGTCGTTGACGATCTGCAGACCCGGCGTGCGCACTTCGCCATCGAGATAGACGCGCTTGCTGCGGTAGGTCTGCACGCGCAGCGCGATCTGCGGCTTGCGCACGTATTCGCCGAGCCGCTTCGTCAGCAGCGCGCGCGCCTGCGCCTCGGTCAATCCCGCGACATGCGCGAGGCCCGCATACGCGAACTGCACGTTCCCGTTCGCATCGACCGTGTAGCCCGTCGCGACCGAGCTGGCGCCGACGCCGTCGCCGCCGCCCGTCGTCTGCGTCGTCGGCAGGTTCAATTCGGGGTGGTCCCACACGACGATGCCGAGCACGTCGCCCGGGCCGATCGCGTACGGCTTCGGCTTGCCGAACAACTGGCGGATCTCCGCGTCGACGTCGGCGCGCTGGCCCGCATGCTGCGCGACAAACGCCGGCGTGATTTCGATCAGATCCTCGTTCGACACGTTCTGCACGCCGTCGAGGCCGCCCGCGCCCGATGCGTCGGCGCTCACGCGCGCATTCGCGTCGCGCGCGGCAGGCGCCCGGTAGCTCATGCCCGGCGACAACGCACATGCGCTCAGCGCGCACGCGGTCGCCACGATCGCCATGCGCGACAGCCACGGCGCGCGCCGGATGCCTGCGGTGGGTGACCGCGGCGTCCCGAGCATCGATTCCGGTTGCGTGATGATTGACATCGTGTCCTTCCAAAACTGTGCGGTAACCCGCCGAACGCGGCGAATTCCGGCATTACGCTTGGCGGCGCGGCTCGCATGGCGGTGCCGCGCCTCCCTCTTCACCGCACGTACTCCGTACGATTCGTCATGAACTGCTCTGCATCGCTTTCGTCACTCGTCTGCATCGTCTCGGCCAGCGTTGCCTGTGCCGCCGGCGCGCAGACTTTGCCCGCCGCGCAGGCCGACGCGCGGGGCTTCGCGTCGTCGACGCCGCTCGCGCCGGTGCCGCTCCAGCGTTCCGCCCAAACCGCGATAACCGCGATAACCGGCGCGGCCGCGGAGCCGGCCACGGCGGCATCCGATGTCGCGTCACCTACCGCTGCGCTTCCTGCCGCGCTTCCCGCCGCAAGCACCGCCGCAGCGCCTGAATCGCGCGGCCGCGGCGCACTGCGCCGGCCGCTCGTGCCGACGCGGCCGCATCGCCCGCAAGTGGCCGATGCGCCCACCGAAGATCCCTGGCGCACCGGCACGCTGTACACGTCGCCTTACGAGAAGTCGCCCTACGCGCAGCCGGACGATCCGGACTGACGCATCCCGCCGCGCACGTGCCGATACGGGATTGGACACCACGGCGGACGGCGCGTCTGTGAGCGAGCCCACCGAACGCCGATCTTCAATCCAAACGCGATCGCACCCCTAAGCGTCGACGCAAGGGGCACGGCACGCATCACGATCTGCCGACCGACACGTTCGCGTACGATCGCGCGGCCGCCTCCTGCGTGGCCGGATCGACGACGCGCGCGACCGGCCGGGCCGAGTCGCGGCCCAGCGCCTGCATGCACAGGTCGATCACGATGTCCGTGCCCGCCGCGCCGTACACCGCGTGGTCGACCTCCGGCTCGAGATACAGGCGCACGTGACGCGAGCGCCGGAACGCGTGCTCGATCGCGCCGAAGTGACGCCGGACATCGTCGATGCCGGGATCGAGCGCGCCGTACACCAGCGTCGTCCGGACGTTGCGCTGCGCAAGTTCATGCATCACGCCGCGCGGCGTGCCGCTGCGCGGCTTCCACCCGACGCGCGCGGCGAGCGCCTTTGCCGGCACGCTGACCCGCGCGATCGCATTCGCGGCCACGGCCCGCACGATCGGACGCAGGTCGCGGCGCTCCCGCACGAGGCGCTTCCACTTCTGCCAGTCGCGCAACGACAGCCAGTAGCCGCGCACCGAGTTGTTCCGCTGCTTCTGCACGGCTTCGAGCGTGAGCCCGGCCGGCCACACGAAGCGCGCGAGATTGACCGCAATCACGCCGCCGAGCGCCGGCGTCTTCAATGCCGCATGCAACGCCGCGTAGGCGCCGGAACAAATGCCGGCCGCGACCACCTCGGGATGACCGAGCGCACGCAGCCAGTCCGCGGCGGCGGCCACGTCGTCGCTCGACTGCGTCGAATACACGACGCCCGACTGATCGTCGGTCACGGCGGGCCCGCTGTCGCCGACGCCCTGCACGTCGATTCGCAGCGTCGTCACGCCGGCGCGCGCCAGCGTGCGGGCGAGCCGTACGCTGAAGCGCCCTTCGCCGCTGCGCGGATTCGTCGACGTGTTCGCGATCACGACCGCCGGGCCGACCGGCTTCGCCGGCCGCGTATCGGCGGGCCGACACAGCATGCCCACCAGCCGGTCCGGACCGACCGCGACGACCTGCTCGGTCATGTCATTCATGTCGAGCGCGACGGCCGACTCGCCATTCCATGCCGGGTCCGCTCGCGACGTGGTGTCGCCGCTGGCCGCCTCATGCGGTGCGCGTTCGGTGATCCAGTTCGCGAGCGTGTCGATCGCCGCGAGCGGCAAGCGCGAACGCGTACCGTCCAGCATCGTCGTCGGCCATTCGCGGAACGGATCGCTCGTCACGTCCACGCCGCGCGCGAGCAACGCGTCGCGCAATGCCGGCCCGTCGCCCTGATCGGGCTGGATCAGCAGCATCGCGCCGGGCAATGTCGGCGCATCGCGCACGACGTCGCACAGATCGAGCGCCTTCAGCGCATCGACGAAATCGGCGGGAAAGCGGTGGCCGAGCACGTTCATGCACGGTTCGTCGCGATGCGCGGCGCGGATTGCCGGCGACGTGGTGTCGAGCCACTGGCGATGCACGAACGACAGCTCGCGCAGATAGGCGCGGCCACGCACGACCGGTGCGAGCGCCACCAGCGCATCGACGCGCGGCGACGGGCGCGAGCCCATGCCCGCGGCGGCCAGCATCGCGAACAGCGCGCCCGCGCGAATCCCGACGAGCGTCAGCGCGGTGACGCCGGCCTGATCACGCAACAGGTCGATCGCGTCGTGAATGCTGTCGATGCACGCGGCATGCCGACCGGCGTCACGATCGTCGCCCGCCGAGTCGCCGGTGCACGGATAGTTGAATCGCAATACCGTCACGCCGTCGCGCGCCAGCCGCTCCGCGATCGCCCGCATCAACTTGTGCGTCCACGAGGCCTCGTGCCCCAGCGATTCGCACAGGATCACGCCTTGTGTCGTCTGTCCTTCGTGCAGCCATCCCACGCAGCTGCCGAACGTAATCGGCTTCAATCGGTACTCCTCGGATCGGTATTTGTTATCGGGTGCGGACACCCGCGCCGGCGGCTCCGCCGGGATCGGCCATGCCGCGATCGTTCGACCGGCCGACGAACGCACGGCCTTCGGGTAACGGACTGCCGTCGCGCCCCTGCGCGCCCCGCTCGCCCTTCGCCATGCGTCGTCGTGTTCGCGTCGCCCGGGGACGACGGTTGTCGGCCCGAGTCGTCGTCAAGCCCTTTGCGCGCTGAACCAAAACAGTGCGCTTGATTAGAGCACCGGGCCCGAGCGTCCTTCGGTGCGCCAGCTTACAAATGCATTCGTCACTGCGGCGATACAACGATGCGCGCCACAGCGCGATTCGCGCCGCACGCGCGCACGGAATCCGCGAACGGTAGGCTCGCGAACACAGATGTCTCGCGCGGCCCGTATCATGACCGCCATACGATGTGGCCGTGTCCGGCATCGCCGGACGAAACCGGCGCCCGCCGGAAACGGGCCGCGAACCCACGCAGCCGGGCCAGCGCCGGCCGGCCGCGCGCGCACGGCGGCCCGCACTCCGCCGCCATGCGCCACTCACGGCGCCGACCGAGCGAATGTCAAACATCAAGAAGAACTTCCTGCTGCTACTGACGTTGCAGATTTCGATGTACGCGGTGCCGCTGCTGATCGCGCCGCTGCTGACGCACGCGCTCGGGCCGGAGGGTTACGGGCAGCTCGCGTTCTCGCTCGCGGTCATCGCCTACCTCACCAACTGTACGAGCTACAGCTTCGACCTGACCGCGACGCCGCGCATCGCGCTCGCCCGCGACGACCGCGCCGAACGCTCTCGCATCTTCTGGGCGACGCTGTACGCGCAGATCGGCATCGCCGTGATCTGCTTCGTCGTGCTGATCGCGCTGACCTTTCTGGTCGAGCGCTTCGGCGAGGACCGCGACCTGCTGCTGATCGGTTTCGGGATGGTGGCCGGCGTGGCGTTCACGCCGGGCTGGTACTTCCAGGGCATGGAGAAGCTGCGCGCGCTGAGCGTGATCCTGTTCGTCGGCCGCATCCTGAGCCTGCCCGCGATGTTCGCGCTCGTGCACAGCCCGGCGGACATCGATCGCGCGATGATCGTCAACGCCGCCGTGCCGACGCTGTCCGCGATCGTGCTCGCCGCCTATCTGTATTTCCAGCGGGAAATCGATTTCGTGCGCGTCGGCGTCGCCGACATCGCCGAATCGCTGAAAGGCGGCTGGCAGGTGTTCCTCGCGTCGACGTCGATCGCGTTCTATGCGTCGACCAACACCGTGCTGCTCGGCTTCGTGTCGGGCAACGTCGCGGCCGGCTATTTCGCCGCCGGCGACAAGCTGATCCGCGCGGCGCTCAGCATGCTCCAGCCGCTGAAGGCCGCCACCTATCCACGCATCAGCTACCTGATGCGGCACGCACGCAACGACGCGTTCTCGTTCCTGCGCAAGCTGTTCGTCGTGCAGGTCGTGATGGTGCTCGGCATCTCGCTCGCCATCTTCTTCGGCGCGCCGCTTGCCGTGCGCCTCCTGTATGGCCCTTCGTACGAACCGACGGTCCAGGTGCTGCGCTGGATGGCGTTCATTCCATTCATGGCCGGGATGACCGACTTGTTCGGTGTGCAGACGATGCTGCCGCTCGGGATGAAATCGGCGTTCACGCGGATCCTGATGTCGTCGGGCATTCTGAACATCGTGCTGGTGCCCGTGCTCGCGAAGTACTTCGCGGAACTGGGCGCGGCCGCCGCCGTGCTGACGGCCGAGGCCGCGGTTGCCGCGGCGCTCGCGACCGTCGTCTATCGCGCCGGGATTCCGCTGCTTGGCAGCGCTGTCGCTCGACGCAGCTAGCGCATCGGCCGTGCTGCGCGATTTCCTCGCAGCGGCCGGAATCCGATGACGCTCCCTTCGATGCGCGCACAACAAAGCGCATCGCGCAGGTACTTCTTACTCCGCCGCAGACACCTCATCGGGAACGATGACCGTCTTTCGCCCGCATCGAGCAATCGCATCGAAAAAAGATCATACGTATCGGTAGAAACACCGATGCTGTAGTCATACTACATTCGTACGATTGGTCGCTGCAGAGAATCGCTACATCCGATTCGGCAGTGTCGGGCGGTCCGCGTCGCCGTCCACATGCTCCGATCGGGCCCAACCGGCCGTAACGATTCCCCGCCTGGCTGGCATGCCGACGCGCAATCACGCTGCATCGCCAGCCGAATGCGTTCGATGCGAATCCATCGGACGTACGCAGCTCCAGACATCATCCGAACAACAACCGGCAATACGATCATGGAGAGCAACATGCGGGACACACTCTGGCCGGCCGCCGTCCTGGCGGCGACCCTCTGCACCAGCGTCTATGCGGGCAACGCCGATTTCAACTCACCGGGCGACGCCGCCGACGCATTCGCGTCGTCCGCCGCGCAGCGACGCGCCGACCTCCTCGTGCGCAAGATGACGCTCGACGAGAAACTGCAGTTCATTCATTCGCAATACGAAATGTCCAAGGTGCCGGGCGGTGGCGCCGGCTACATCCAGGGCGTGCCGCGGCTCGGCATTCCCGATCTCAACATGGTCGACTCGGCGACCGGCTCCGGCAGCACGTCGCTCGCGAGCACGACCTTTCCTGCGACGATCGCCGTCGCCGCGAGCTGGGATCGCCGCCTGTCGTATGACTACGGCAAGCAGGTCGCGATCCAGTTGCGTGCGCAAGGATTCGGCATGGGCCTTGCCGGCGGCACCAACCTCGCGCGCGAGCCGCGCGGCGGCCGGCTGTTCGAGTATCTCGGCGAGGATCCGCTGCTCGCCGGCGACCTGCTCGCGGAGCGCACGCTCGCCACGCAGCGGCAGAAAGTCATCGCGACCATCAAGCACTATGCCGGCAATGAACAGGAGCACGGCCGGATGGGCGGCAACACGCAGATCGACGAACGCACGTTGCGCGAGCTCTACCTGCTGCCGTTCGAGATCGCCGCGAAGCGCGGGCAGCCCGGCAGCGTGATGTGCAGCTACAACCGCCTGAACGGCACGTACGCGTGCGAGAACAATCACCTGCTGAACGACGTGCTGAAGAACGAATGGGGCTTCCAGGGCCAGGTGCAGTCCGACTGGGGCGCCGCGCACAGCACGGCCGCCTCGATCAACGCCGGGCTCGACGAGGAAGAGGACGTCGGGCCGAGCGTCTACCTGACGCCGGCCGCCGTCAAGCAGGCGATCTCGAACGGCTCGGTGTCGACCGCACGCCTCGACGACATGGTGCGCCGCAAGCTGGCCGTGATGATCCGCGTCGGCGTGATGGACGATCCGGCCAAGGCCGGCGGCACGATCGATTTCGCGGCCGCGAACCGGTTCGCGCAGGGCGTCGCCGAGCAGTCGATCGTTCTGCTGAAGAACGACGGCAACCAGTTGCCGCTCGTCGCGTCCGCGCTGTCGCGGATCGCCGTGATCGGCGGCCACGCCGATGCGGCCGTGCTGTCGGGCGGCGGCTCAGGCAACACGCGCGATCCGGTCACCGGTTCGTTCGCGGGCTGCGGCGGCCTGACCTTCGGTTCGTCGACAGGCTGCAGCTGGTGGCGCAATCCGTGGCTGAAGGTCGACGTGCCGATCGTCGCGGCGATCCGCGCGCTCGCGCCGACGGCGCAGGTCACGTTCGCGGGCAACAGCGATCAGCAGTCGCCGTTCCGCGCGTACACGCAGCAGGAAATCGACCAGGCCGCGGCGCTCGCCGGGCGCTCGGACGTCGCGATCGTCGTGGTCGCGCAGGCGGCCGGCGAGGATTTCGGCGAATTGCAGAGCCTGAGCCTCGCGAACCCGTCGAACCAGGACGCGCTCGTCGAAGCGGTCGCGCGTGCGAACCCGCACACGATCGTCGTCGTGCAGAGCGGCAATCCGGTGCTGATGCCGTGGAAGGATCGCGTGTCGGCGATCGTCGAGGCGTGGTATCCGGGCGAAGGCGGCGGCAAGGCGATCGCGAACGTGCTGTTCGGCGCGGTCAATCCGTCCGGCAAGCTGCCCGTCACGTTCCCGGCGCGCGACGAGGATTCGCCGGCGTGGCGGCAAGGCGGCGCGTTCGAGAACGATCCCGTCTACGCGGAGAAGCTGAACATGGGGTATCGCTGGTACGACGCGCGCAACATCAAGCCGATGTATGAATTCGGCTACGGGCTGTCGTACACGCACTTCGCGTATTCGGGGCTGTCGGTGTCGCGGCAACGGGACGGCTCGCTGAGCGTCGCGTTCACCGTGCGCAATGACGGCCGCGTCGCAGGCGCGGAAACGCCGCAGGTCTATCTCGGCGTGCCGTACAAGGATGAACCGCCGAAGCGGCTGGTCGGCTGGGAGAAGATCCGGCTGAACCCGGGCGAGGCACGGCATGTGCGCGTGACCGTTTCACCGCGGATGCAGAGCGTGTGGGATACGTCGCGAAACGGCTGGAAGTTCGTGCCGGGCGGGACCGTGTATGTCGGCGCGTCGTCGCGCGATATCCGGCTGCAGGGTAGCTGAGCGACGGTGATGCAATGGCGGGCGCCGGACGAAACATCGCTCGGCGCCCGCCTCGATTCATCGAATCACCCGAGGCCGCCGGCACGGCAGAATTCGGCGAGCACGTCGAGGCCGCGCGCCGGTTCCCGCACGAACGGATTCGACTCGTCCCACGCATAGCCGGCCAGAATCGAGCAGACCATGCGCTTCACGTCGGACGCCTTGTCTTCATGAAACACGATGTCCTGAAGCGCGCCTGAGTACCAGCGCTCGACGAACGCGCGGAACGTGTCGATGCCCTTGCGCAGCGCGATGTCGTAATCGCGTGTCCAATCGACCGCCTCGCCGCGCAACTGACGTTCGAGCACGGCGACCGCCAGCTGCGCGGAGCGCATCGCGATCGTCACGCCGGACGAAAAGATCGGGTCGAGGAATTCGCCCGCGTTGCCGAGCAACGCATAGCCGCGCCCGTGCAGGTGCTCGACATTCGACGCATAGCCCGCGATGCGACGCACCGGCATCACGAACGGCTTGCTGCCGACGAGCCGCGACAACGTCGGCTCGCTCTGCAGCAATTCCCGCAGCAACGATTCCTGTTCCGCTTGCGGCACGTCGAGAAAACCGGCGTCGGCCACGCAGCCGACCGACGAGCGCCCGTTCGTCAGCGGGATCATCCAGAACCACACGTCGCGACGCTCCGGATGGACGGCAATGCAGATCTTGTCGCGATCGGTCGAGCCGGCCGGCAGACTGTCTTCGACATGCGAAAAGATTGCCGCGCGCGTCGGCATGCCGGTCGGCGCCTCGAGATCGAGCAGGCGCGGCAGCACGCGCGCGAATCCGCTGGCGTCGAGCACGAACGACGCATGAACGGAATATTCGCACCCCGCTTCGTCGACGACCTCGAGCCGTTGCATATCGCCAGGATGGAACGCCTGCACGGTATGACCGAACCGCACGTCCGCGCCCTGGTCCGCCGCACAACGGATCAGCAGATCGTCGAAGGCGGCGCGTTCGACCTGATAGGCCGTCCCCCAGCCGTCGGAGAATTTTTCCCGGAAATCGAACGACGACATCCTGTCGCGATACACGAAATAGGCGCCGTTCTTGAACTGGAAGCCGGCCTCGACGACAGCCTGCAACATACCGGCCTCTTCGAGATACTGCATGCTTTGAGGCAGCAGACTCTCGCCGATCGAAAAGCGCGGAAAATGCTGGCGCTCGAGCACCAGCACGGAACGGCCCGCCCTGCGCAACAACGCGGCCGCGACCGCGCCGGACGGCCCCGCGCCGATGATCGCGACGTCGACGGAATTCGATTTCATTTCACTCATGCTTGCCGTTCCATTTCGATGGATTGGATATCTTACGTTTCTCACGCCACGATCTGGCGTTGCAAACTACAATAGGCGGTCAACAAATCCAACATTCCGACGAGAGACCCATGACGTCCTGCCGCACGCACGCTCCCGCCTATGTTCCAGAAACCCGCTTCGGCATCTGGTTTCTTCGCACGCATACCTGGGAGCATCACGTGCTTAGGGTGGCCATCGACGACCTCAAGCAGCTCATCGGCGCGCCCCTGCCTACGGCCCCCGTCATCCTCGATGCGGGATGCGGCCAGGGCAAGTCGTTCCGCCTGCTCGGCGAAGCGTTCGCGCCCGGCAAAATCATCGGCATCGATTGTCACGACGACTCGCTCACGCATGCGTCGGAGGCCGCGCGTCGCTGCGCCATGCCCGTCGAACTGCATCGTGCGGACTGCACACAGATCCCGCTCGCCGATTCGAGCGTCGACATCGTGTTCTGCCATCAGACCTTTCATCATCTCGTCCACCAGGAGCATGCACTGGCCGACTTTCGCCGCGTACTGAAACCCGGCGGGCTGCTGCTGTTCGCCGAATCGACCGACGCGTACATCAAGTCGTGGGTGATCCGGCTGCTGTTCCGTCATCCGATGGACGTTCAGAAAAGTGCCGACGGCTACCTTGCGATGCTGCGCGACGGCGGGTTCACGTTCGACGCCCGCAATGTGTCGTTCCCGTACCTGTGGTGGAGCCGCGCGAAAGACTTCGGACTCCTCGAACGCATCGGCCTGTACGCACCGAAGCCGGGCAAGCGCCGCGAGACGCTCGTGAACGTCGCCGCGCGCAAGCCCGCCTGAGTGTCGGAGGCCGCCGTTCGGCGGCCCCGTCCCGACACGCGCCGGCTAACGCTTCAGCGTCACGATTTCGCCGGTGAGCGCCGCACCCGCCACGACCGCGCCGGCCCCGCACGTGAACTCCGTCGTGCTCGAGCGCAACACGTTGCGGTAATTGCTCTTGATGCCGACGACGGCATTGCCGCCCTCCTTTCGCGCGCGCGCCTGCAGTTCGATGACAGCCGACAGGAACACATGCTGGCACGCCGCCTCGTCGCTCTTGCCGAACGCGTTGGTCTTTTTGTTCGTCGCGAACGTGCCGTACGACTTGAGCACGCGAGGATGCGACTGATCGCCGAAATAGAGCGCGACGCCGTCGTCGAGCTTTCCTTCCTCGCTCTTCAACGCGCTCTCGATCGGATAGTCTCGGATCGTGTCCCGTGCGTGCGCGGCCGACGCGACGAACGTCGCGCCGAGCAGCGCCAGTGCGATGCGATATTTCACGTGTGCTCCCGTTATTGCGCGTTCAGCTGCACGACGTCGCCCGACACGGCGATCGCGCCGGCGCTGCCGCTCACGCCGCACGTATATTCGGACGTCGACTCCGAACGCTTTTCATGAAAGCGCGTCGTCACGTTGACGACCGCATTCCCGCCATGATTCTTCGCATAGATGCGAAGACGGTTCAACGCTTCGGCCAGCGCCTGATCGCACGTCGGCTGTTCGGCTTGAGTCCCGCGCGCCACACGTACCGATTCCGAACGCGGACCGATGCTGGTCTTCACGTCCGGATGCGGCTGCGTGCCGAAATAGATCGCGACGCCGCTCGTGTCCGGCGTCGTTGCCGCCGCCGGCAGCGGCAGCGAACGCACCACGGTACCGCACCCCGTCAGCAACGACGCGGCCACCAACATGCCGGCCAGATGTCCTTTGTGCTTCATTGTTATCGTCCTCTCAGCTCAGTAAGTTCACTTCAATCGCCCTTCCAGGCGTCCAACAACACACTTGCGCAACTGCCGCCGAATCCGAACGACACCGACAGCGCGCGTTCGATCGCGCATTCGCGCGCGGTGCGCACGAGCGGCATGCCGGCCACCGCCGGATCGGGCTCGGAGCCAACCGCGGTGCCCGCGACAAAACCGTCGCGCATCATCAGGATCGTGTAGATCGCTTCGTGCGCACCGCTCGCGCCGAGCGGATGTCCGGTCAGCCCTTTCGTCGACGAGAAGGCCGGCACGTCGCCACCGAAAACGTCGCGCAGCGCGTCGAGTTCCTCGGTGTCGCCGAGCGGCGTCGACGGCGCATGCGTGTTGACGTAGTCCGGACGCCGCCCGCCGCCGTCGAGCGCGCCACGCATCGCGCGTGCGATCCCCGGTGCATGAGGCGCCGCCATGCCGGCGTTGTCCGTGGCTTGACCGAACCCGCTGATTTCCGCGTAAATTCGCGCGCCGCGCGCACGCGCATGCTCGAGCGATTCGAGCACGAGAATGCCCGCGCCGGACGCGATCACGAAGCCGTCGCGGCCGAGCGCATACGGGCGCGATGCGCGCTCCGGCGTATCGTTGAAACCGCTCGACAACGCGCCCATCGCGTCGAACATCAGCGTCATGTTGTCGTGCAGTGCCTCGCTTCCACCGGCCAGCACGATGTCCTGGTACCCGGAGCGAATCCAGTGCGCCGCCTGCCCGATCGCCAGCGCGGCGCTCGTGCAGGCGGACGACGGCGAGTACGACACGCCTTCGATGCCGAACAATTGCGCGACGCATGCCGACGCCGTGCTGCTCATCGCTTTCGGCACGACATAAGGCGGCGTCTTCTCGATACCGCGATGCCGCGCGATCTCCATCGCGTCGTCGTAGTCGGCGATCGATCCGATACCCGACCCCACGATCGCGCCCGCGCGCGGCGAACGCAGCATCCCGGCGTCGAGCCCTGCATCGTCGAGTGCCGACGCGGCCGCATGCGCGGCGAAACGCGCGGTATCGCCCATGAAGCGGTCGTGCTTGCGCGCGAATCGCGCCGCCAACGCGACGCTCGCGACCCCGGCGACCTGACTGCGGAAACCGCGCTCGCGCCACGCGTCGACGCGGCTTACCCCAGAGCGGCCGGTGCGCAACGCGTCCGATACTTCGGTTAGCGAATTGCCGAGGCACGACACGATGCCGAGCCCCGTGACCACGACGCGCGTCGCCGCGCTGCCGCCCGCCGTCATGCACCGATCCGGCGGAAGATCAACGACGTGTTGATCCCGCCGAACGCGAAGTTGTTGCTCATCACGAATTCCGCATCGATCCGGCGTGCGTCGCCGATGATGTAGTCGAGCGGCGCGCACGCCGGATCGACCGTGGTGAGATTGAGCGTCGGCGCATACCAGTTGCGCTTCATCATTTCGATCGTCCACCATGCCTCGAGTGCGCCGCACGCGCCGAGCGTGTGGCCGACATAGCTTTTCAGCGAACTGATCGGCATGCGTTCGCCGAACACCGACGCCGTCGCATGACTCTCCGCTACGTCGCCGCGATCGGTCGACGTACCGTGCGCGTTCACGTAGCCGATCGCGTCGGCGTCGAGCGTCGCATCGCTCAGCGCGAGACGCATGGCGACCGCCATCGTCTCGGCGGTCGGCTGGGTAATGTGCGCACCGTCGGAATTGCAGCCGAAGCCGACGATCTCCGCATGGATCGTCGCGCCGCGCGCGACCGCGTGCTCATACTCCTCGAGCACCAGCGTCGCCGCGCCCTCGCCGACCACCAGGCCGTCGCGATCGGCGTCGAACGGGCGTGGCGTCAGGTGCGCGGCATCGTTGCGCGTACTGGTTGCGTACAGGGTATCGAACACGGCCACCGCCGGGCCCGACAATTCTTCCGCACCGCCCGCCAGCATCAGCGCTTGCTTGCCCGTCGCAATCGCTTCGTACGCGTAGCCGATCGCCTGGCTGCCGGACGCGCATGCGGACGACGTCGGCACGATCCGGCCTTTCAGATCCCAGAACAGGCTGACGTTGACGGCCGTGGTATGCGGCATCATCTGCACGTAGCTGTTCGACGTGACGTCCTGCATCGAGCCCGTTTCGAGCATCGTGCCGAATGCCCGGATCGGCTCGACCGATCCCGACGACGATCCGTATGCGACACCCATCCGGCCGTCACGGATCGATGCATCGTCGGACAACCCCGCATCCTCCAGCGCCAGTTCGCTCGCGCGCACCGCGTACATCGACACGGGCCCCATCGAACGCGTCTTCTTGCGCGGATACGTGGGCGGCAGCTCGAACGCCGGCAACGGACACGCAAGCCGCGTATGCAGCGCCTCGAAGCAGTCCCATTCCGGCATGCGCCGCACCGCGTTGCGTCCGTCGCGCAAGCGCGCTTCGATCTCCGGCCAGCGTTGACCAAACGCGGTCACACCGCCCATTCCCGTCACGACCACGCGCTTCATCACACCATCCCGCCGTTGACGCCGATCACTTGCCGGGTGACGTAGCTCGCCGCATCCGACATCAGGAAACCGACCACTGCCGCGACCTCGTCGGGCTGGCCGACGCGGCCCATCGGCACGGTCTTCAATGCGTGCTCCAGCGGCACATCGTCGAGCATGCCGGTGTCGACCAGCCCGGGCGCCACGCAATTGACGGTGATCTTGCGCGACGCCAGCTCGATCGCCAGCGCCTTGGTCGCGCCGATCAGCCCGGCCTTCGCGGCGCTGTAGTTGACCTGGCCGCGATTGCCCATCACGCCCGACACGGACGCGATCGTCACGATGCGGCCGCCGCCGCGCAGGCGCACCATCGGCATGGTCAGCGGATGCACGACGTTGTAGAACGCGTCCAGCCCGGTTTCGATCACGATGTCCCAGTCCTCTTCGGACAGCGCCGGAAACGCGCCATCCCGCGTCACGCCCGCGCAGCAGACGATCCCGTAGTACGCGCCGTTCGTTTCGACATCGGCCTCCAGTTCCTGCCGGCACGCCGCACGGTCGCGCACGTCGAACTGCAGCACGCTTGCCGTGCCGCCCTGCGCGCGAATCGTCGCGGCCACCGCTTCCGCGTCATCGCGGCCGGTGCGGCAATGCACGGTCACGGCGAAACCGTCCGACGCCGCGCGCAGCGCCACGGCGCGGCCGATGCCGCGACTCGCCCCTGTCACGAGAACTCGCCGAGTCATGAATTGAAGCTCCCTTCGATAAAGGATTGAAAATCGTTTGGTTGGTACACCTTGACGACGGCTTCCGCGCAACACTCGCCGTCGGCATGGATCGCGCATTCGTACGCGCCATGCCCCTCGTCGCCGCGCAGCAGTTCCCGCGCGACGATGCGCAGCGTCGTGTCGGCGCCGAACGCCGTGCGATGCGCGAGATAGCGGTTGGCGCCGAGCAACACGCCCGGTTTCGCGCGGCCGCCCGCATGCGCGGCGAGCAGGCCGACATGCGCGGCGATCGCCTGCGCCATCAGCTCGATGCCGATCCATGCCGGCATCGCGCCATTGCCGTCGACATACCACGCATCGCGGCGCGCGAGCGCGCTGACCTCGATGCCGGTTTCCGAACAGCGCTCGATCGCGTCGAGCAGCAGCATCGTGCCGCGATGCGGCAACACGTCCCGCACGTCGCCGACGGGAATATCCGCGCCGCCATGCAGCGCGTCGATCAATGGTGCGGCATCCATGTCAGCCTCCAAGAATCAGGCTAGCATTACTGCCGCCGAATGCGAACGAATTGCTCATCACGTAGCGTCCTGTTGCAGCGCCGGCCAGACGATGCTCGCGGTCGACCAGGTCGAGCCCCGGCAGCGCCGGGTCGCGCTCGCCGTCCCAGACGTGCGTCGGCAGCGCGATCCCGCGCGCCAACGTCAGCCAGCCGAATCCAAGCTCGGTCGCGCCCGCCGCGCCGAGCATGTGTCCTGTCAGCGGCTTGGTCCCGCTCGCCGGTACGCCGTGCGGAAACACCCGTGCCATCAGGTTCGCTTCCATCTCGTCGTTCAGCCGCGTCGCCGTCGCGTGCAGGTTCACGTAGCCGACAGCGGACGATGCGACGCCGGCGTCCGCGAGCGCGGCGCGCAGCGCGTCCTCCGCGCCGCAGCCCGCCGGATCCGGCGCCGAAATGTGGTGCGCATCGCTCGACTCGCCGACGCCAGCCAGCCGGACCGCCGCTTCATCGCGACTCATCACGAACAGCGCGGCGCCTTCGCCGATATTGATGCCGTTCCGGTTTCGGCTCATCGGGTTGGTCCGACCCGGGCTGACCGATTCGAGCGATGCGAAGCCCTGCAGCGTCAGCTCGCACAGCGAATCCGCGCCGCCGACGACGACCGCGTCGCACAGCTTTAGCCGCAGCAGGCGGCGCGCGGCCGCGAACGCCTTGGCACTCGATGTGCATGCCGTCGACAACGTATAGGCGGGCCCGGCCACACCGAGCACCGCGCGTACGAACGGCGCCGCCGTGCCGATTTCCATCTGTCGATAATCGAACGCGGCAGGCATCGTGCCCGTCGCGGCACGCTGCGCAAGCGCGTGCTCCGCCGCCTGGATGCCGGACGTGCTCGTGCCGATCACGACACCGATCCGGCGCGGACCGTAACGCGCGATCGCCGCGTCGACGAAGGATCCGATCTGCGCCAGCGCGGCGAGCAACAGCCGGTTGTTCCTGCACTCGAAATGCGCGAGCGAGGTGGGCGGCGCAACCTCGAGCGTGGCGCGCACGCTCCCGATCCAGCCGCCGGCAACGCCATCGGTACGCGGCGCCATGCCCGGCGCGACGCCGGCGTGCAATGCGTCGACGATTTCGTCGGTGGTTGCGCCGAGCGCGTTGATCATGCCGGGCGCGGACAGATAGACCGGCGTCAGTCTGGCATTCATGCGCGCCCCTCCTTCGTGGACGGCGTGGCGAGCGGCGCGAACAGCACCGAAAAAACGATGCCCATCGCGAGGGTCGTGCCGAAGCCGCGCAACGCGGGCATCGCGCTCGCGCCGAGCATCCCGAACGACAGCAACGTCGTGGCCGCCGACAGCAGCACGCCGGTCCATACCGCGCCGAGACCGGCCGCGTCCCGCATGCAACCTTCCCGGAGGAACACCGCGTAGTTCGCGCCCACGCCGAGCACCAGCATCAGCGCGAGCCAATTGAACAGCGTGAGCGGCACGCCCGCATAGCCGAACGCCGCGAGCGTCAACGCGATGGCGAACACGACCGGCAACGTCGTCGCGATGCCGCCGCGCATGCCGTATCGCCACATCAGCAGCGCGGCGACCACGATCAGCGCCCCGGCCAGCCACAGGCCGCTGTCGACCCGATAGGCGCCGAACAGGCTCGACACGCTCGCGGCCTTGTCGACCCACGACACGCCCGGCAGTGTGCGCGCCAGCGCCGCGAACGTCGCCGCGTTCGCTGCGTCGACCCGTTCCGGAATCGCCAGTGCCGCATCGACGGGGCCGGTGGCGCCATCGACCCGCCCCAGCCACAGATGCCGGAACGGGGCCGACCAGCGTGCGGCCAGCCACGTATCGACGGACAGCGTCGCCGGCGCATCGACCGAATACGCGCGAAGCCACGCGTCGGCGACCTCGTCGCGGAAGCCCGCGTGCGCCAGCGTCGCACGCAGTGCGGTGGCATCGGCGAACACGTGCGTGCCCAGCACCGCGCGATTGCGTGCCTGCTGCTTCGCCGACGGCACGAACGTCGCGATCGACTGGACGCGGCCGACCCGCTGCTGATCGAGCGCCCCGAGCAGCACCTCGGAACGCTCGAGCACCTCTTCCTGAGACGCGCCCTGGACGACGAAGAACTGCGCGGTGTTTGCCAGCCCGACCGCCGCGCGGATGTTGCTTTCCTGTCGAGCGAGGCCCGCATCCCGCTGGATCAGCAGATGAATGTCGTCGTCACTCTTCAGGATGACCCACCCCGGAATCGCAACCAGCGCGACCAGCACGGCGGCGGCCACCGCGCGCCGCCCTGCCAGCAGCGACTGCCAACCGCTCAGCAAGCGCGCCGCGCACGAGAACACGCGGGACGGCGCGCTGCGCGGCGGCTGAATCAGCATGAGCGGCAAAAAGCCGGTAACCGCCGCGAACGCGCTGAGGATCCCGACGATCGCAAAGCATGCGATCTGCTTGAGTGCCGGAAACGGCACCCACATCAGGATCGCGTAACCCAGCAGGCTGGTCGCCAGCGCCACCGCGAGCGCCGGCCTGACCGCCGCCGCGCCGCGCCGCGCATCCCATTGCCGCCCGGCGGAAAGGTAGGCGACGAAATACTGGATCGAATAGTCGACGGCCTCGCCGATCAGGCTCACGCCGAACACCAGCGTCAGCAGGTGCAGCTTGCCGAATACCAACAGCGTCGTGGCCAGCGCACACACGATGCCGAATGCCGTCGACGCAAACGCGAGCACCAGCAGGCGCGGCGACCGGAATACGCTCATCAGCAGCAGCGCGATGCCGGCCAGCGACACCGCGCCGATCACGTGCACGTCGCGCTCAGCACTGGCGCGCGCCGCTTCCGCATAGAAGACGGCGCCGGCCCGGTCGACGCGAACGCCGCCGAACTCGGCCGCGAGAGCGCGTTCCGCATCGGCAGTCGCGACACGTACCGCGTGCTGGACACTGGATTCATAGGCCGACCCTGCCAGCGACGTCATCACGAGCACGCCCGTGGCGTCGCCGCGATGCGACACCAGCATGCCGTCTTCGAGCGACAGGTTCGATGCCGCGAGCGGCAACTCGCCGAGCCAGTGCTGCAGCCAGCCAAACGGATCGTCCGCCACCGCAGTCTGCAGACCGTCGACGGGCGGCGCGTAGAGCCGCCGGACAAGCCGTTCGCCGAGCGCGGCGTCGCCTTGTTCGAGCGACCGGCGATCCGCGTCCGTCAGTAGACCGAAACGGGACGGCAGGTAGGTCGCCGCGATCTGCGACAGGTCGAACGGCGGCACTTCGACCGTCACCGAACGAAATGCCCCGCTCGCCGCGAGCCGCGCGCCAAACTGCTTCGCGGCGGCCTTCGCGCGGTCGGCGTCCCGATCGGTGACCAGATAGACAGTGCGATTGCCGAGCGCATCGCCGAGCACGTCGACGGCTCGTTCGGCAACCGGATTCGCTTCGGTGGCCGGCAGCAATGCAAGCAGGTTCGTCTGCAATGGTGCGGGGCCGCTGAAGCGCCACACGATGAACGCGATCGCAACTAGCGCGACGGTCAGCCATGCGGCGCACAGCACGCGTCGCCGGCCGCGCTCGCCCGATGCGTCGATCGCGTCCCGCGCCGTATTCATCATCGTGCCTCCAGCCAACCGCGCTCGATGGGCGCGGGCGCGTCGACCGGCGTCGGTCGCACGAACTCGAGCACGGTCACATTGCCGTTCGCAAACGTCATGTCGAGCTTGCCGAGATAGGCACCGCCGCTCATTTCGAGCACGCGGATCGCCTGTGCGAGCTGCGGCTGGTTCGGCCGCAACACCATCCGCCATCGCTCCGGCGTGCCGCTCGCTTCGACGTCGAATTGCGCATACAGCGCCGACAGGTCGCCGCCGAGCATGTCGCGCATCATGCGCGACACTTGCGCGACGCCGCGGCCACCGCCGCCCGGCGCGACGAGGCGTCCGTCTGCCCCGACCTCACGCATGCCGGCGTCGGTGATCACATAGGTGGCCTTGTACGGTGTGTCGATGCGCCAGACGACACCCGACCTGCGATCGAACAACATCGATCCCGTGCTGACGAGCGGTTGCTTCATCGCCGACAGCGTCTGTGTCTGCCGAAAATCCGCGCGAATCGCACCCACTCTTGCCAGCCGCGTCGCGACATCGGCAACGAGCGCGGCGTTCGCCGGGCGAGCCCCCGCTGCGGCCGCGGCCGGCGCCGGAGCGGCCGCCAGCTCGCCGCCGGCGAGCATCATCCATGCGCCGAACATCGTCGCCGCGAGCCGTCGGTAGCGCTGCGTCAGGCCCATTGCGCACGCACCCTTTCGGTCAAGGCCGGCGGCGACACGAACTGCAGTTCGCGCGTCGTCGCATCGATCGCCAGTTGCACCGTGTAGCCCTTCGTCAAACGCTCGCCCGAGGCCGCGTCGACGATTTCGTAACCGATCTTCAGCCGGTTCTCGAATTCGACCAGCGTCGCGCGCACGTCGAGCTGCTGACTGTAATGGGCGGGGCGAACGTATTTCAGATGCGCCTCCACCACGGGCCACACATAGCCCGACGCCAGCATCGCCGGATAGTCGTAGTCGATCATCCGCAGCAGTGCGGCGCGGCTGCTTTCGAAGTACTTCAGGTAATGCCCGTGCCAGCAGACGTTCATTGCGTCGACATCGTGGAACAGCACCTCGACGCGTGCGGTCGCGGTGAGCGGCGGACGGTTCTCGTTCATGCCGCCTCCCCGCGCCGGCATGCGCCGAACGATCCGCCGATCGGCTCGCCAATCGGCTCGCAGGCTGCCAGGCGCGCGGTCAGCGCGCGCAGCTCCGCTTCGAGCGACCGGTCCTCGACCACCAGCGGCGACTGGCGACCCACATCGTCGATGAACGCGCGCAGCGCGGGCGAAAGCTGCGTGCGCGGGTCGTCGCGCAGCCGCAGACGGACAGCCTGCACGGTCGCAAGCACGTGCGCCGCGGCGACCTGCTCCGTCAGCGCCAGCACGCGCAGGCAATCGCGCGCGGCGATCGTTCCCATGCTGACCTTGTCCTGGTTGTGCGACTCCGTCGAGCGCGAGAACACGCTGGCCGGCATCGTGTGCTTCAGCGCCTCCGCCGTCCATGCGGAAGACGAGATCTGCACGGCCTTGAACCCGTGGTTGATCGCGGCCCGTTCTCCGGTCGCCCCCGTCAGGTTGCGCGGCAGTCCGTTGCTGAACTTGTCGTCGACCAGCAGCGCGAGCTGGCGATCCATCAGGTCCGCGAGGTTCGCCACCGCAGTCTTCAGCGCATCCATCGCGAACGCGATATGGCCGCCGTAGAAATTGCCGCCGTGCAGCACGCACCCTTCGTCCGGATCGATCAGCGGATTGTCGTTCGCGCTGTTCAGTTCGTTCTCGATATCGCGACGCATCCACGACAACGCGTCGCGCGCCACGCCGATCACGTGCGGCGCGCACCGGACCGAATAGCGATCCTGCAGGCGCCGGCCCGGCAATTCGTCGCGCCCGGCCAGGTCGGCGCGTATCCATGCGGCCGCCTCGGCCTGCCCCGCATGCGGCTTCGCGTCGAACAAGCGCGCATCGAAGTGCCCCGCCCGTCCGTCGAGCGCGACCGTCGTCAATGCCGTCAGGCGGGCAGCCATCGACGTCAGGTGCTCGGCACGCGCGAACGCGAGACAAGCCAACCCCGTCATGACCGCCGTGCCGTTCATCAGCGCCAGCCCTTCCTTCGGTGCCAGCGTGAGCGGCGCACGATCGATCGCGCGCCATACGTCCCGCGCGTCGCGCTCGTGGCCGGCGAACGATACGGTTCGCTCGCCGACCAGCGCCGCGGCGACGTAGGACAGCGGCGTCAGGTCGCCGCTCGCGCCGACCGAGCCTTCCGACGGAATGCGCGGCAGGATCCGGTGATTCACCAGATCGGCCAGCCGCTCGAGCAACGTGAACCGCACGCCCGAGTAACCGAACGCGAGCGAATTGAGCCGTGCGACGATGATGGACAACGTCTGCGTCGCGTCGAACCAGTCGCCCATCCCGCATCCGTGATAACGGGTCAGTTGCAGCGGCAGCGCTTCGACGAGCGAAGGCGGTACCTCGACCACGCACGCGTCGCCATATCCGGTCGTGACACCGTACAGGGTGCCGCCGTTCGCGAGATAGGCGCGCAGCCAGGTTGCACCGCGCTCGATCCGCGAGCGCCACGCGCTCGCCGCATTCAACGCGACCGGCGCACCATCGCGGGCGATCGCGACGACGTCCTCGATCGTCAGATGCCGGTCGCCGATCACGACGGCCGGCCGGCTCGCATCCGCCGCGGCGGTGGCCGGGACGTTCTTCATGTCATGCTCGGCCACGCGGACCTCCATCGGGCCGCGCCCAGAAATCGAAGAAGTTGAACCATTGATAGGGAGCCTTGCGGCAATAGTGTTCGAGCCGCGCGGCATAGCGCTGCGCCCATTGCGCGACGTGACTCGCGCGCTCGCGGCGCGGCAGTTCGATTCGGTCTGCGAACGACTCGAAATAGAGCCGGTAGCCGCGCTGCTCCTTCAGGCAGAAGAACAGGTAGACCGGACAGCCGAGTGCATGGGCGAGGATGTACGGCCCCTGCGCGAACGGAGCCTGCGCGTCGAGAAAACGTGCGTCGACCGTTTTCCCCGAATCATGCGGCGGCACGCGATCGCCGACGATCACGAGCAGCTCGCCCGCATCGATCCGCGACTGCATCATCATCGCCGTATCCGGCCCGAAGTCCGATACCTCGACCAGTTGCTTGCCGAATGCCTGGTTCGCGCCGGCCAGCACACCGGTAAAGCGCTTCGCGTGTTCGGTATAGACGATCGCCGTCACCTTCGTGTGCGCATCGCGCAGCGCAAGCGCGCGTGTCATCTCGAGGTTGCCCAGATGCGCGCCGATCACGAGCGCACCGCGCCCGCTCGCGGCGAGCGCATCGAATGCAGACGAATCGTCGAAGCGCACGTCGAGTTCGTCGAGACGGCCGGACCATGCGACGAACTTGTCGAATCCCGCCTGCGCAAAGGCAAGCATGTGTCGATACGCACTGCGCCATCCCGGCTTCGGCACGGCCGCCGCTTGCGCGTCGCGCAGGCGCGCGATGTACGCATGCGATGCGGTGCGCGCCGTGCGGTTCGTCAGCACGAAATAGCCGACGATCGGATGCAGCCAGAACGACGTGAAGCCCTTGCCGAACCAGCGGCAGCTCAGGGCCAGCAACGCCATGCCGAGCCGGCTGCCGCGTTCCGGCATGCGCCACCATGCGCGCGTGCGCGCGGTCGGCGGCGCGGCGCGCCAACCGATGAGCCGGCGCGTCAGCAGCATCGGCGCGCGCACGAGCATCCCGGCGACGAGCCGCGTGTGGCTCGCGCTGATGCGCACGTTATCGCGCCAGACGTCGAAATGCGACACGCCGTCGGCCGGGTAGACGACGCGCGTCGCGATCGTCCTGAACGCCAGGCCTCGCCAGTGCAGCCTGACCAGGATTTCGCTGTCGAAAGCCATCCGCGTCGGCATCGATACCGTGTCGATCAGTTCGCAGACGGCATCGACCGGATACAGACGAAACCCGCACATCGCATCGGGAATGTCCAGCGACAGCGTTTCGATCCACACCCACACGTGCGTGAGGTAGCGGCCGTACAGGCGCGCCTTCGGCACGCTGTCGTCGAAACGTGGCCGCCCGAGAATCACGGCATCCGGCTCGGCCTGGGCGGCCGCGACGAACTTCGGCACGTCGTCGGCATCGTGCTGGCCATCGGCATCGATCTGGATCGCATGCCGGTATCCCCGTGTGCGCGCGGCACGCATGCCGGCCATGACGGCCGCACCCTTTCCCCCGTTGACGGGCAACCGCAGCAGTGTCACGGAACCGGCGTACTGCGCGGCAAGCGCGGCCAGCACCTGCCGGGTCGGCTCATCGCTGCCATCGTCGACCACCAGAATCGGCAGGCCGTGCACGACCAGACGCGCCAGCGTGCCCCCGATCGCATCGCGATGGTTGTAGATCGGGATGACGATGCAGGTGTCGCTCATGCCGCCGCCGCGCCGTATACGAGCACGCCCGACGTGCATTCCCGGCCGCCGCACCGGAACGCAAAGCGCGTGCGGCCGCATACCGGATCATGCGCGAGACGCAGCGCCAGCACGGCGCCGGGCGGCACGGGTGCCTTGAACTTCAGGTGTTCGATCGAACGGACTTCCCGCACGGCCGGCATCTCGCGGCTGGCAAGGCGCGCGGCCCAGTCGATCTGCACGACCCCGGGCAGGATGGGCAGGCCTGGGAAATGCCCGTCGAAATGCGCGAGCGTGGGCGGCACGCGCAGCTCGTAATGCAACGCGTCGTCGCTGCGCCACGACGCGAGCAGCTCGAAACCCTCCGGCGTGGCCGTAAAGGCCGCCGCCAGCGCGGCGGCCGGCAGCTTCCCGCGCACATCGAACGGCATCACGTGCCGGAATCGCCAGTAGCGCGGCAATGCGGCCGCATCGAAATAGGCACCGAGCGCATGTCGCAGCGTCGTGGCAACGGCAATCCGCCCGTGCTCCGCCAGCGCGTCTCGCCCCGCCGCGCTCAACACCGCGACGACGCCCACGTGTGGCCGCGTCGCGCCGTCGACGACCACCGCGGCCGCCTGCTCGACATACTCATGCGCGACTATCCGCGCCTCGAGCTCCGGCAACGAAACGCGCTTGCCGTCGAGCTTGATCACCCGATCGCGCCGTCCCGCGAGCGCGAAGCGGCCCTGCGCGTCGAATCGCGCGGTGTCGTCGGTGCGGTGCCAGCGATCGTGACCGAGATGTGCGGAGCGAACGCACAGGACGCCTTCGTCGTCGCAGCGCACGTCGACGCCCTTCAACGGCTGCCATGCGAGAGAGACGTCCTGACGCCGCCATGCGATGCCGCCGGTTTCGGTGCTGCCGAAGATCTCGAGCGGCGCCGCGCCGAACGCGTTCGCATAGGCCGCTGCCGCATCGGCCGGCAGCGGGCCGCCCGACGAGAAGAACGCGCACGGCGCGGGCGCTTGCATCGGAAAACCGGACAACGCGGGCCAGCGCATTAGTTGCGACGGCGTCGAGACCACGACACCGCCGCCGTATTCGACAAGCCGCTGCTGCAGCTGCAACGGCTCGAGCACCGCTGTCCGGTCGAACGCGCGGCCCGCCGCCAACGGCCACAGGATCCTGAACAGCAGTCCGTAGATATGGTGATGCGGCACGCTCGACAGCGTCACTGCCGCGCCGATCCGGTCGGCCCATTCGCGCTGCAGCGTGCGCACTTCGGCATCGAGCTGCGCGAGCGACTTCCGCACCGGCTTCGCGATGCCGCTGCTGCCGGACGTATAAAGCGTCACCGCGGCGGTCGCGTCGATCGGGCGGACGGAGATGGCAGATTCGCGCTCCGTGTCGTGCCCGCACGCGGCCAATGCCGGCGCATCCAGCACCAGGTCGTATGCATGGGCCAGATCGCCGAGATAGCCGGGCGCGTTGCTGGCCGGAATCACGATTTCGCCGTGCACCGCCGCGACCGCGAAGAACGCGCACGCGAAGTCGTACGGATCGTCCGTGCAGATCGCGACCCGTCGCGCGCCGCTCGCGTCGAGCGTCCGGGCGATGACGTCCACGCGCGCACGCCAATCGCCGAGCGTCAGCGCGTCGGCGCCGTCGCGGCAGACTGTCGTTTCGCTATCCGCCGCGGCACACAGCATCTCGTGCAGCGCGATCATGCGACACCCGTGCGCTTTCGTCTGGCGGCAATGACAACGCTGCGCCACAGCCACTCGCCCGCAAGCAACGCACCGATCAGCAGGTACGCGACGAACCCGTTGTAAAGGGCCCATGATGCACGGCTCCAGTACAACGCCGTGTAGACCGAAAAGCCGCCGTTCACGATGAAGAATGCGCACCACACCTGTGTGACGCGCCGCGTGTAGCGGACGATTTCCGGACTCGGCTCGGGATAGGTCGATCGTGCGAATTTTTCGATCATTGTCGGACCGCGCCGCAGCGTCGCGCCGAACGCGACCAGCAAGCCGGCACTCACACATGCAGGATAGAGATGAAGAAGACGTTCGCTGTCCGTCACGGCAATCGCGACGGACAACGCCGTCAATGCACCGGCCACGCACCAGTCGAGCGTCGTGAGCCGTCGCAGCGCCTTCGCGAGCGTGCCCTTGCCGACCGTGCGCTGAAGCCACAGCAATGCGAAGAGCAGGCAACCGACGTAGCGCGGCGACATGCTTTGCCACGCGAACAGGATGACGAGCGGATACGCGACAAACAGCACCGCCCTGGCCGCCACGCTTGCCCACCGTGGCAAGCCGGTGCCGGTCGTCGCCCGCGTGCCCGTCATCGCCATCGTCATGCGCGCGCGAGCAACGCGTGAACCGCGGCGATGACATCGCCGACGGTGCGCACCGACTTGAATTCCTCGGGCTTGATGCGCTTTCCCGTCATTTCCTGAAGCTTGATGGCCAGATCCACCGCGTCGATGCTGTCCAGGTCGAGCTCTTCGAACAGGTGCGTTTCAGGTGTCACGCGCTCCGGCTCGATCGCGAAATTCTCGTGAAAAATGGCGCGGATGCGCTCCAGGATTTCTGCGTCGGTCACGAGTGATTCCCCTTTTCCAGCACGGCTTCTTGCGATGCCTGATGCGACTGCTGCTCGGCAATGAACGCCGCCAGTGTGTTGATCGACCGAAAATGCGCTTTCGTGCGCTCGTCGTTCGCGGCGATCGTCAATTGAAACTTCTTGCGCAGCATGATGCCGACTTCGAGCGCATCGACGGAATCGAGGCCGATTCCGTCGGTCGAGAACAGCGGCGCATCGTCATCGATATCGTCCACCGTCATGTCGCTGAGATCGAGCATCTCGATCAGAAGCTGCTTAATTTGCAGTTTTAAAGTATCCATGCTGAAACAGGCTTTGAGTAATGTGCACTTCCACCTCGCGGGCAATACTGCGAGCGGCAATCGACGGCGACGTCACATCCGACGCCAGCCGGTTCGGATCCATCGGATCCAGCACGTCGATGCGCATGCGAAACGCACGAGACGGCACGTGATACCACTGCAGGGTCTTGGTGAATACCGGCGGATCGCAATCGATCAGCACCGGCTGAATCCGGCTGCGCGACTGCAGCGCCATATGCGCGAAGCCGCGCGAGAACGCATGCAGACGATTGCCGCCCGGGCTGCGCGTGCCTTCCGGGAAGACGATCATCGTGTAGCCCGCCGCCAGTTGCCGTGCCCCGGCCTCGACGAGACCGACGGCATCGGCATTACTCACGTACTCGGCTGCGCGGACGACGCCCCAGAAACACGGGTTGCCCCAGTGGCCGCGCTTGACGACGCAGCAGGCCTTCGGCGTCAGCGACAGCAGCACCATGACGTCGAGCCAGGTCGGATGATTGGCGACGACGATTGCGGGGCCGCCGTTGGCGAGACGCTCGACGCCGCTCAACTCGAGCTTCATCACGCCCATGCGCTGCAGCAGCGCGACCAGCACACGAAAGAAATAGTGGATCACGAGCGTCACGCAACGCTGGCGCGAGCGCCGATGCGGCCACAGCGCGCCGACGACGATCGCCAGCACCGAGAACACCGATCCGCACAACGCAAAAAATGCCAGGCTCATGCCGGTCGCGAACAGGCGCCAGCCGTAGTCAAGCCGCGCGATCATGCCAGCTCCATCGCCAGAATGCGTGTTCGCCACGCCATGACGCCGTCGTGCGCGCCGACAGGCAGCGCAGCACCGCCGCGCTTTGCGTATTCGCCGCGTCGTCGGCAACGTGCGTGTCGCTCGCGCCGTCGACCGCCATTTCGCAGGTCAGATAACCGACCGGCTCATCGGCGTCAAGTAGCACGGCAAGCCCGACGCTCTCCGGGTCGTCATCGACATCGCCGTATACAGGGTCGGCCGGCTCGTGCGCATGGACGAGCAACACCGGCGATGCCGGCGACGTATCGTATTGGGAAAATGCTTCGAGCAGCGCGTAGCCGAGGGTTTCATGGCCGGCCGCGATCGCGGTCGCGGGCGATCGGTCGCGCCTTGCGATCCCGAATATGCCCGTGACCGCATTGAGAACGGAGAGACTGAAGGCCGTCGGAGAGACGGGTTCTGCGGCGCCGATGTCGGAGAGAATGCCGGTGGTGCGCGTCAGTTCGCCATGACGCGACGCGAATACCATTCGTAACGGATTTTCCGCTCCGGCGCAGTCATACGCAGCCTGAAGCGCGAGACGCGACAGCCGGCTCAAGCGGCGACGCACCATCGGATCGAGGGCTTCGACGCCCGGCACCCCCGCGGTCGAAATCGACGTCCATCTGGCGATTGGCATGGTCCAATGCAAATCGGCCATTGTTGTTCTCGTTGAGGTGACTTCTCTTGAGTGTTTTTATATAGCGCCGCCGCGTATCGGGCCGTTGCGCTCCGCTTTCCATGCCGAGTGACCGGCATCTCGGTGCGGCGGAACTGTAACAGGACTGTTACAAAAGATCAACGTTACAGCGTGCGACTTCTCCAATATTTAACTATTTATTAATTTCCCGGAAAGTTGTGCATCGTCGGTTATCCCGACAATCCGTCGTCCCACGTACTTTGTACCGATCCTGCACCCAAATGGCTCATAATGGGCGCGATTCCGAATCTCCTTTTCCCCGTTCAATGAGTTATTCGCTCGCCACCGAATACACCCGCGAGCTCGAAATCCGCAAGAGCCGCTTCATCGCGCACGCGATCCCCGTCGACGACCGCGACGCCGCGATGCAGGCGCTGCAGCGCCTGCGTGACGCGCACCCCGCGGCCACCCACGTCTGCTGGGCGCTGCTCGCCGGCGGCCAGTCCGGCATGTCGGACGACGGCGAGCCCTCGGGCACTGCCGGCCGGCCGATCCTCGAGGTGCTGCGCCATCACGATCTCGACGGCGTGCTCGGCGCGGTCGTCCGCTATTACGGCGGCGTGAAGCTCGGCGCAGGCGGCCTGGTGCGCGCCTATACGGACGCGATCGCCTCCGCGCTGCTCGACGCCGAGCGCATCGAACGCATTCGCCACACGCGGTTCGCGATCGAAATCGGCTATCCGGACGAAGCGCGCGTGCGCCGCTGGATCGAGCAGGCGGGTTATGAACTGGCGGACAGTGCGTACGGGATGACGGTGAAGCTCGTGATCAAGCTGCCGGAAACGGCCGAAGCGACGGCGAAAGCCGAGCTGTTCGACCTGACGCAGGGGCGCTCGGGCTTCCCTGACCTGTGACGCGCTGCCGGCCGCGCAGCCTCCGCGCACCGGCTTCATGACGATCCCCGCGAAAATTCAGATAAGTCCCATAGAAAAACCGCGCACCCAAATTTAATCTCCCTGCATTCCCGGTACGGCGTTGCGAAAACGCTGGCCGGGCATGGGGCACGCCGCACCTCGCGCGTCGCCGACAATCAGAATTCAGTCAGGGGATATCGGACGCATGCAACTGCAAGAACTGCAAGCCCAACTCGCGGAACTCGATCGACGCATCCAGACGGCACGTCGCCGCGAACGCGATGCGGCACTGGTGCAGGTGCGCCAGCTCGTGAAGGACTATGCGCTGACCGCGCGGGAAATCTTCGGGCAGGGCTACAGCGATCGCGCGAAGCTGTTCACGATCGGCGCGAAATATCGCGATCCGGCGACGGGCGCCACGTGGAGCGGCCGCGGTCGCGAACCCGCGTGGATCGCCGGCCGCGACCGTGCCGCGTTCCTGATCCGGGAATAACACGCGCCGCGTTGCACGGCGCGTCCCGGCGATCGATCCAGCCGACCTGCACCGCTCAATAAACGTCCGGGACGATCATGCTGTCCGGCACCGGACGACGAATGTAGTCCTCGTGATGCTCGCGCTGCGGCAGATCGATCGTCGGGCGCGGCACCTCGTGATACGGCACCTGGGTCAGCAGATGGCTGATGCAGTTCAGGCGCGCGCGCTTCTTGTCGACCGCCTGCACGACCCACCACGGGGCTTCGGGAATATGCGTGCGCTGCAGCATTTCTTCCTTGGCGGCCGTATAGGCTTCCCAGCGGCGGCGGCTCTCCAGGTCCATCGGGCTCAGCTTCCACTGCTTCAGCGGATCCTGGATCCGGTTCTGGAAGCGCACTTCCTGCTCGCGATCCGTGATCGAGAACCAGTACTTGACGATCTGGATCCCGCTGCGCACCAGCATCTTCTCGAATTCGGGTACGGAACGGAAAAATTCCTCGTACTCGTCATCGGTACAGAAATTCATCACGCGCTCGACGCCCGCGCGGTTGTACCAGCTGCGATCGAACAGCACGATTTCGCCGCCGGCCGGCAGATGCGCGACATAGCGCTGGAAATACCATTGCGTACGCTCGCGGTTGTTCGGCGCGGGCAGCGCCGCCACGCGGCACACGCGCGGGTTCAGGCGCTGCGTGATGCGCTTGATCGCGCCGCCCTTGCCTGCCGCGTCGCGCCCCTCGAAAATCACCACGAGGCGATGCCCGGTGCTCACGACCCAGTCCTGCAGCTTCACGAGTTCGCCCTGCAGCCGGAACAACTCGCGGAAATACTGCTTGCGCGCTTCGCGGCGCTCCGGCGAGAACAGCAGATCCTCGCCGCTATCGAAACGGCGGTCGTCAAGCTCCATTTCGAGTTCTTCGTCGTACGCGTCGACGAGGTCTTCCTCGAAATGGTGCCGACGCGACTCGCCCGATGCCATATCGGTGACGTCGTCGGTCTCGGTGCGGGTATCGTTATCTTCCATGGGGCCTCCTTGCTTCAATTGACGCAGCCATACTCCGCCATTATCCCAGCGTCGCGCGTCAAATTGATGAAAAAGGGGGCGACCGGTTAGGGCGACCGGCCGGCGTCGACCGCCAGGCGACACGCGCCGGCGCTCGCCACGCGATCCAAACGGGCGCCGCCCGCCGGCACCATGAAAAATGCCGGGCACTCGGGCCCGGCATCGATTGCCGCGGGCACGACCGCCACGGCGGTCGCACCTGCGGCCTGCCTCGTCAGCGAATGATCCGCGTGACGCCGCGCCCGCGCGGATCGGCCATCGCCTCCGGCGTCCGGCCGTCGATCTTGATCACCTGGATGTCGCCGCTGAAGTCCTGCCCCTTCAGCGTGTAGCCCCGCGCCTCGATCTGCTTCGCGAGCTCGCCTTCGATCGGATGGTACGGCTCCCAGAAGATCGTGTTCGGCGGCAGCAGCTGGTGGTGGAAACGCATCGCGCCGACCGCCTCCTTCAACGGCATCTTGAAGTCGTAGATGTTGTTGATCACCTGGAAGATCGACGTGAAGATCCGCGAGCCGCCCGGCGTGCCGATCACGAGCGATACCTTGCCGTCCTTCGTCATGATCGTCGGCGACATCGACGACAGCGGACGCTTCTTCGGCTCGATCGCGTTCGCATCGCTGCCGACCACGCCGAACATGTTCGCGACGCCCGGCTTCGCGGAGAAGTCGTCCATCTCGTCGTTCAGCACGATGCCGGTGCCGTCGGCGATCACGCCCGAACCGAAATAGCCGTTGATCGTGTACGTGTTCGATACCGCGTTGCCCCACTTGTCGACGACCGAGAAGTGCGTCGTTTCGGCCTTCTCCGGCATCGACGTGCCGAGCCCCGGCTGCACGCTCTTCGTGTCCGACGGCTCCTTCGGATTGACCTCGGCCGCACGCTTCGCGATGTACGAGTCGGCGGTGAGCTGCGCGATCGGCACCTTGTAGAAATCGGGATCGCCGAGGTATTGCGCGCGGTCGGCGAACACGCGTTTCTCGATTTCCGCGACCAGATGGATGTACTGCGGCGAGTTGAGCGTTACGCCGTCGAAGTCCTTCTTGAGATCGGCCTTCATCTTCAGCAACTGCACGAGGCCGATGCCGCCCGAACTCGGAGGCGGCGCGGTGATCACGTCATAGCCGTTCCACTTCGCCTGCACCGGCTGGCGCCACACCGCGCGGTATTGCGCGAGATCCTCGGTCGTGATCAGCCCGTTGCCGTCGCCGGTCTTCATCGAAGCCGCGATCAGCTCGGCCGTCTTGCCCTTGTAGAAACCTTCCGCGCCGCCGTTCGCGATCCGCGTGAGCACGTCGGCGAGATCGGGCTGCTTGAAGTTCGTGCCTGCCTTCAATCCGGAGAAGTACTTGTCGAAGTTGGTCTTGCCGCCGAACTCCTTCGACGCGTCGACGCCGCGCTGCGCCAGTTGCTCGTCGACCATGAAGCCGTCGCGCGCATAGTGGATCGCCGGCGCGAGCACCTGCTTCCACTTCAGCTTGCCGAAGCGCTTCTGCGCTTCCCACATGCCCGCGACCGTGCCCGGCACGCCGGCCGCGCGCGGGCCGTACAGGCTCATGCCCTTGACGACGTTGCCCTCCTTGTCGAGGTACATGTCCTTCGTCGCGGCGAGCGGCGCGCGCTCGCGGTAGTCGATGAAGTACGGCTTGCCGTCCTTGTAGATCGTCATGAAGCCGCCGCCGCCGATGTTGCCGGCCTCCGGATACGTGACGGCAAGCGTGAACGCGATCGCGACGGCCGCGTCGATCGCGTTGCCGCCTTCCTTGAAGATCCGCTCCGCGGCATCCGCGCTGTACTTGTCGGCCACCGCGACCGCCGAACTCGTCAGGACCGCCGGCTGCGGACCCTTCGCATAGGCAGGCGCGTTCGGCAGGAAACCGACGCCGGCCACCGTCGCGAGCACGACGGCGGATGTTTTGAAGCGATTCAGCGTAGTCATTGCATGTCCCCCATGTGGATCTTCTTTCAGGCGGGAAAGGCGCCCGATCCGCGCGTATCCGCTGGTTCGCCGGCGGACACCTGCGGCTTCGTAGTATAGGGGGACAAAAAGGGTCGAACACGCGACGCGCGATCCACGCGTGCAAATTGTGGGCAGCGAGGTCACTTACCCGGTAAAACGGGCGTGCTCATCGGTCGAAATTTCCTGCGCGGCCGATCCTCGTTGCAATGCAAAAATCCGAAAGTTGCAAACCGCGGTCCCCTCATGCCGCACATGCAAAAAAACGGCGCCAGAGCTGCCCGCTGTGCCGGCCGATCTGAGAAGATAGCGCCCCGCTTTCGCGCTGCGTTCAGGCTTTCGCTCGCACGCCGCTTCACGTTCGTTCGTCTCGTTCCCTATGGCATCACACAATGCGCATCACGCGTCCGGCTTCGCGGCCGGCGTCGCCGCCGCCGTCCTCGTCGCGCAAACCGGCGCGACCGGCCCCTGGCACACTGGCCTGCTCGCCGCGTTCGCGGCCGGCGTCGCGGGCGGCACCGCGCCCGACTGGCTCGAAGTCGCATGGTGGACCCGCAAGCGCCGCCTGTGGATCACGCACCGCACCGTCACGCACTGGGGCATCGGCTGGATCGCGCTGCTCGCGCTCGGCTGGCACGGGCTCACGCATCATCCGCATCCGCTGTGGGCCGCGCCGCTGTTCGGCTTCGCGTGCGGCGGCGTGATGCACCTGCTCGCGGACTGGCCGAATCCGCTCGGCGTGCCGTGGATCTGGCGGCGTCACTCGCTGAATCTGTGGAACAGCGGACACTGCGACCTGATCATCGTCGCCGCTGCATGGGGCGGCACGCTGTGGCTCGCGCAGTCACTGTGGACGCGCGCACCGTTCCTCGAGCACTGGCTCGGCTGGCTGCATCGCGTGTAATCGCGGACGAGGCCGCGCACGTAACCCGCCGCGCACGCCGAACGCAAGCACCGCTCCCTGTCGCTGATCCGGCACCCGTGACCGAACGGGTGGCGTTGCGCACGCACGCCTATTGAAACGCCGGCACCCGCGCCTCATCTGCATCCACGAGGCGCGCGCATTCTCGCCGCCCGCGTTGCCCGGCGCCCATCTGCGACGTCTGGCACACTGACGATTCGCGCGCGGCCGCCCGTGCGCTCGCACCCTATTTCAACGCTCCGATGGACGTCACCGCCACCCGCCCCGCCCACGCGCTCGACGTGTTCCACCCGGCCGTCGCCGCATGGTTCCGCCGCACGTTCGCCGCGCCGACCGGCGTGCAGGCGCTCGCGTGGCCGCACATCAAGGCCGGCCGCTCGACGCTCGTGGCCGCGCCGACCGGCTCCGGCAAGACGCTCACCGCGTTCCTGTGCGCGCTCGACGATCTCGTGCGCGATGCGCTCGCGCACGACGGGGCACTGCCCGACGCGACGCTCGTCGTCTACGTGTCGCCGCTGAAAGCGCTGTCGAACGACATCCACGTGAACCTCGACGCGCCGCTCGCCGGTATCGCCGAATCGCTCGCGCAGCTCGGCCTGCCGGTGCCTGCGATCCGCACCGCCGTGCGCACCGGCGACACCCCGCAGGCCGAACGCGCGGCGCTGCGCAAACGCGCGCCGCACATCCTCGTGACGACGCCCGAGTCGCTGTACGTGCTGCTGTCGTCGACGTCGGGACGGCAGATGCTGTCGAGCGTGCGTTCGGTGATCGTCGACGAGATCCACGCGCTCGCGTCGTCCAAGCGCGGCAGCCATCTCGCGCTGTCGCTCGAACGCCTCGATGCGTTGACGGGCCGCGCGTTGCCGCGCATCGGCTTATCGGCCACTCAGAAACCGATCGACGCGGTCGCGCGCTTCCTGGTCGGCGGCCCGGCCGATGCGCCGCGCGACTGCACGATCGTCGATACCGGTCACACGCGTGAACGCGACCTCGCGCTCGAACTGCCGAACGTGCCGCTCGGGCCGGTGATGGCGACCGACGTGTGGGACCAGGTGTACGACCGCATCGCCGCGCTCGCGGCCGCGCATCGCACGACGCTCGTGTTCGTGAACACGCGGCGCACCGCGGAGCGCATGGCGCGCCATCTCGCCGAGCGCCTCGGCAAGGACGCGATCGCCGCGCACCACGGCAGTCTCGCGAAGGAACATCGCCTCGACGCGGAACAGCGGCTCAAGCGCGGCGAGCTGAAGCTGCTCGTCGCGACCGCGTCGCTCGAACTCGGCATCGACATCGGCGACGTCGACCTCGTGTGTCAGGTCGGTTCGCCGCGCGGGATCGCACCGTTCCTGCAGCGCGTCGGCCGCTCCGGGCACCAGGTCGGCGGCGTGCCGAAGGGCCGCCTGTTCCCGTTGTCGCGCGACGAGCTGGTCGAATGCGCGGCGCTGCTCGACTGCGTGCAGCGCGGCGAGCTCGACGCATTGCGGATTCCCGAGGCGCCGCTCGACGTGCTCGCGCAGCAGATCGTCGCCGAAGTCGCCTGCGCGGAATGGCAGGAGGATGCGCTGTACGCGAGCTTCACGCGCGCGGCGCCGTACGCGCGCCTGTCGCGCGAACGCTTCGACGAGGTCATGAAGATGCTCGCCGAAGGCTTCACGAGCCGCCGCGGCGTGCGCGGCGCGTATCTGCATCGCGACGTGGTCGGCGGCACGGTGCGCGGACGCCGCAACGCGATGATGACCGCGACGACCTCGGGCGGCACGATTCCCGACATGGCCGACTACGCGGTGTTGCTCGAACCGCAGGGCATCCAGGTCGGCACCGTCAACGAGGATTTCGCGGTCGAGAGCCTGGCCGGCGACGTGTTCCAGCTCGGCAACCAGTCGTACCGGATCATTCGCGTGGAAACGGGCCGCGTGCGCGTCGAGGATGCGCAAGGCCAGTCGCCGAGCATTCCGTTCTGGCTCGGCGAGGCGCCCGGGCGCAGCGACGAACTGTCGGCCGCGGTCGGCCGGCTGCGCGCGCGGCTCGACGCGCTGTTCGCCGAAGGCGATCGAAACACGGATGCCGGTGGGCGCAAGCGCGGTGCGAGCGGCGCGGCCGGTGATGCGGCCGGCAAGACGACCACGCGCGGAAAAGCCAAACGAGCCGCGGAAACCCCGGCCATCGCCGATTCGCGAAGCGATGCCGACGGCACCGCGATCGTCCCGGCCGAAAGCCGCCTCGCGCCGGCGCTGCGCTGGCTCGCCGACGATCTGCACCTGTCGCCCGACGCGGCCCGCCAGATCGTCGACTACCTCGCACGCACGCGCGCGGCGCTCGGCGCGCTGCCCACGCAGGACACGCTCGTGATGGAGCGCTTCTTCGACGAGTCGGGCGGCACGCAGCTGGTGATCCATTCGCCCTACGGCAGCCGCATCAACCGCGCCTGGGGACTCGCGCTGCGCAAGCGCTTTTGCCGCACGTTCGACTTCGAGCTGCAGGCCGCCGCGACCGACGACGCGATCGTTCTGTCGCTGTCGCTCGCGCACAGCTTCGCGCTCGACGAAGTGTGGCGCTATCTGCGCTCGGCGAGCGCCGAACACGTGCTGATCCAGGCGCTGCTCGACGCGCCGATGTTCGGCGTGCGCTGGCGCTGGAACGCGACGACCTCGCTCGCGCTGCCGCGCTTCACCGGCGGCCGGCGCACTGCGCCGCAATTGCAGCGGATGAAGAGCGACGACCTGCTCGCGACCGTGTTTCCCGAACAGGTCGCGTGCCTGGAAAATATCGTCGGCGAACGCGAGATTCCGCACCACCCGCTCGTCGACCAGACGCTCGACGATTGCCTGCACGACGCGATGGATACCGACGGCTGGCTCGCGCTGCTGCGCCGGATCGAGAGCGGCGCGATCGAACTGATCGCGCGCGACCTGCCCGCGCCGTCGCCGCTCGCGGCCGAGATCCTGAACGCGAAGCCCTATGCGTTCCTCGACGATGCGCCGCTCGAAGAGCGCCGCACGCAGGCCGTGCAGTCGCGCCGCTGGAGCGACCCCGAGTCGGCCGACGATCTCGGCGCACTCGACGCCGACGCGATCGATGCAGTGCGCGACGAAGCGTGGCCGCTCGTGCGCGATGCCGACGAAATGCACGACGCGCTGCTCACGCTCGCATGCGTCGCCGACAGCGAAGCGCAGGCGCACGACGGCTGGCCCGAGCGGCTCGCGGAATTGGCCGAACGCCGTCGTGCGACGAAACTCGTCACACCGGATGGCGCCGCGCTGTGGGTGCCGGTCGAACGGCTGGTCTGCCTGCGCGCGCTGCATCCCGACGCACGTGTCGCACCCGCGCTGAAGGTGCCGGCCGCATGCGCGCAGCCATGGGACGCCGACGCCGCGCTCGTCGACGTGATCCGCGCGCGGCTCACCGGATTCGGGCCGCTGACGCTCGACGCCATCGCACGGCCGCTCGGCCTGCCGCCGGCGACGATCGCGACGGCGCTCGCCGCACTGGAGCGCGAAGGCTACGTGATGCGCGGCCGCTTCACGCCGGGCGCGACGACCGACGAATGGTGCGAACGCCATCTGCTCGCGCGCATTCATCGCTATACGGTGAAACGACTGCGCCGCGAGATCGAGCCCGTCGAGCGCGCCGATTTCATGCGCTTCCTGTTCCACTGGCAGCGCCTGACGCCCGATACGCGTGGAACGGGCCGCGACGCGCTCGCGGCCGTCGTCGAGCAGCTCGAAGGCTACGAAGCCGCGGCGAGCGCATGGGAGGACGCCCTCCTGCCCGCACGGCTGACCGACTATACGGCCGGCGGCATCGACGATCTATGCCGCTCGGGCAAGCTCGTGTGGACCCGCATCGGCGCGCCGGCCCGCGCGGCCGGCACGCCCGTGAAAACGACGCCGGTCGTGCTGCTGCCCCGCCGCCACCTCGGCGCATGGCAGGCGCTGCGCGACCCGGACGCGCAACCGGCGCTGTCCGCGCGCGCGACGCAGGTGCGGGACGCGCTCGCCGCCCATGGCGCGATGTTCTTCGATGCACTGCTCGACGAACTGCACATGCTGCCCGTCGAACTCGAACAGGCACTCGGCGAACTCGTGTCGGCCGGCCTCGTGAATGCGGACAGCTTCGCCGGACTGCGCGCATTGCTGAAGCCGGCGGTCAAGCGCAGCGCGACGTACGCGCCGCGCACGCGGCGCGGCGGCGCACTGATCGGCGGGATGGACGATGCGGGCCGCTGGGCGCTCGTGCAACGCGTTTCGCCACCGAACGACGACGCGCCAACCTCGGCACCGAAGCGCGGTGCGCCCGCGACCGATCCCGACGCGCTCGAACACATCGTCTGGACGCTGCTGCGCCGCTACGGTGTCGTGTTCTGGCGGCTGCTCGAACGCGAAGCCGACTGGCTGCCGAGCTGGCGCGAGCTCGTGCGCGTGCTGCAGCGGCTCGAAGCGCGCGGCGAGATTCGCGGCGGACGCTTCGTCGCCGGGCTCGCGGGCGAGCAATTCGCGCTGCCGGAGGCGATCCCGATCCTGCGCGAACTGCGTCGCCGACCGGGCGACGGCCAATATGTGTGCGTGACGGGCGCCGATCCGCTGAACCTTGCCGGCACGCTGCTGCCCGGCGACAAGGTGCCCGCGCTGACCGGCAATCGCGTGCTGTTCCGCGACGGCGTGCCCGTCGCGTCGCTCGTGGCGGGCACGTTCCACTACGCGCCCGAGCTGACGCCTGCCGCGCGCGAGGATGCGCGCCTGCGTCTCGCCCGCCGCTACTGACATCGGCTGACACGCGGCACGTCGCGGACTACTGAACGCCGCGCCGCATCGCCGCGCCCGTTCGGGTAGCATCCCACGATTCACCGCGCGGACCGCGCCCAGAACAAGCCTTCCGGAGACTGCCTTTCATGCCTTCGCATGCCGATTCGCCCGCCGTTCATCACGCGGGCTCGCTGACGATTTTCCAGGGCGCCGCACTGTATATCGGCGCGGTGCTCGGCACCGGCGTCATTGCGTTGCCCGCGCTCGCCGCCGAGGTCGCGGGCCCGGCATCGCTGCTCGCGTGGGCCGCGCTCGTCGTGCTGTCGGGGCCGCTCGCGGCCACCTTCGCCGCACTCGGTGCGCGCTATCCGGACGCGGGCGGCGTATCGACCTACGCGCGACGCGCATTCGGACCGAAGGCCGCGGCGATCGTCGGCTGGTGTTTCTATTTCGCGGTGCCGGCCGGCGCGCCGGCCGCCGCGATGTTCGGCGGCGCGTATGTCGCGGCCGTCACGGGCGGCGGGCATGCCACAGTGATCGTCACGGCCGCCGCATTGATCGCCACGGTATCGGCCGCGAATGCGTTCGGCGTGACGGTGTCGGGCCGCATGCAGCTCGTGTTGTCGGCGCTGCTCGTCACGCTGCTGCTGGCCGCGGTGCTCGCGTCCGCGCCGCATGCGCGCACTGCCAACCTGCATCCGTTCGCGCCGCACGGCTGGCTGGCGGTCGGCCAGGCGGCGGCGCTGCTCGTATGGAGCTTCGCGGGCTGGGAAGCGATCACGCACCTCGCCGCCGAATTCCGCCGGCCCGCGCACGACATGCCGCGCTCGGCCGCCATCGCGGTCGTGGTCGTCGGGTTCCTGTATCTGTCGGTCGCGGCCGCGAGCGTGACGGTGCTCGGGCCGTCGGCCGGCGCATCGGGCGCGCCGCTCGCGGAACTGATCGCGGGCGGCATCGGCGGTCACGCGCGGGTGCTGGCGGCCACGGCCGCAGTGCTGCTCACGCTCGGCACGATGAACGCCTATTTCGCGGGTGCGGCCAAACTGGGCGCAGCGCTCGGGCGCGACGGCGCGCTGCCCGCGTGGCTCGCGCAAGGCAGCCAGGTCGGCGGCGTGCCGCGCCGCAGTCTCGGCGTGATCGCCCTGCTGGCGGCCGTTGCGCTCGCGGCAACGACGCTCTCGGACGTCGGGCCGAAACCGCTCGTGCTCGTCACGTCCGGTTGCTTCGTGATGGTGTACGGGCTCGGCGCGGCCGCGGCGCTGAAATTGCTGCCGCGTGGCGGCATCGCGTACCGCTGCGCGTGGATTTCGCTGGTCGCCGTCGCCGGGCTGTTTCTGACGACGGGATGGTATATCTTGTGCCCGCTGCTGCTCGCGGGCGGTGCGTTGCTGTATCTACGGATGGCCGGGCCGCGCGCATGATCGTGTGCCGATCAGGGCGCACGGACAAACCTGCGCTCGTTCGCCACGATGCGCCGGCCCACCGCGAACCGGCCACGCACCGGTTCGTGATGCCCGTCAGGCCGGCACCAGCTCGAAGCTGAGCCGCTTGCCGAGTGCGGTGGCCGCGCTCGCGAGCGTCGCGAGCGTGAGGCTCGTGTCGGTTTCGTCGAGCAGCCGGTTGAGCGCGGCGCGGCTGGTTTTCATCCGTGCGGCCATCGCGGTTTTCGTGATGTGCTGCGCCTTCATCTCCTGGCCGATCTGCCACGCGATCACGCGCTTGATCGCGGTGGCGGTGGCCGCTTCGAGATGGCCGTCCTCGTCGAGGAAGGTGTCGAAATCGCTGCCGATATGCGGGTTGTTCGTGGTCGTCATGGATACTCCAATGCATGGCGTTGCCGGCCGGCACAGCGGCGCTCGCACGTGCCGTCGCAACCGGGAAATTCAGATGGCGTGCGTGAGCGCTTTCAGCCGCGCGACGGTCACGTCGAGATCGTCGGACGGCGTGGCCTGCGACTGCTTGAAGAACGCGTGCAGCAGCACCATCGTGTCGCCGACGACCGTAAACAGCACGCGCGCGCTTCGCCTCGGCAATATCACGCGGATTTCCCACAGATCCTTCGACATCTTCCGGACCAGCGGCATGCCGAGCGGCCAGCCCAGTTGAACGGTCTTGATCTCTTCGCCGATCATCCTGCGCTCGAGCTGCCCGAGCGCCTTGAGCCATTCGCGCACCGGCTCGTTGCCGCGCGCCGTGCGGAAGAACCGCACGCCGAGCGTGATCTGAATCTGCTGTCTCGCCATCGTCGTGCCATCAAGCGTATCAAAAACGATACGATATGCCAAGCACGACGAAGCCCGCTACTGACCGAACGGCTAACGAATGAGGGGGAAGGAACGGCAGCCGAGCGCCGCGTGGCGCGGCCCGGGGCGGCGCCTCAACGTGCGCGGCGAGCCGGCTTGCGTGCGCCGGGCGGCGCGCGATGCGCTCGCGTATCGCCGAACCGGGCGCGCGCGATTTCGCGCACGGCGTCGATCAGCGTCCGCGCGACGGGCGACGGTTGCGCATCGGTGCGCAGCACGAGCCCGACCGGCTCGTCGGTGCCCGCGGACGGCAGCGGCAGGCGCGCGAGCGCACCGGCCGACAGGTCGTATTCGGCCGCATAGAGCGGCACGAACCAGACCGCGTCGTTCTCGAGCGTGAGCGCGCGGGCGACCGACACCGACAGCACCTCGATGAACGAATCCAGCGGCGGCGCACCGCATGCGCCGAGCAGCTGCTCGGCCGACTGGCGGATCAGCGTGCCGAACGGCGGCAGCACGACCGGATAGCGCGCGAGTTCGGCAGCCGGTGCGGCGCTGACCAGCAGCGGATGCCCGGCGCGCACGACCGCGACGAGTGGCTCGTTGTACAGCTGCTCGAACGCGAGCCCGATCATTCGCTCCGGCTCCGACAGGCGCCCGATCGCGCATTCGATCGCGCCCGCCTTCAGCCGCTCCAGCAACTCGGCGTTCGCGGCCGTCGCGATCCGCACGACGATGCGCGGCCAGCGTGCGGCCAGCGCCTTCATCAGCGCGGGCGCGAGCGATGCCGCAACGGTCGGCAGCATGCCGATCTCGAGCGTCGCCGCGGCGGCCCCGCCCTCGCGCGCGAGCAGCCCGACACCCTGTCGCAGCGCCAGCACGCACGCGTTCGCATGCGGGAGGAACAGCTGCGCTTCGCGGGTCGGCTGCGCGCCGTGCCGGCCGCGCTCGAACAGCTTCACGCCGAGGATCGACTCCAGTTCGGCGATCGTCTTCGACACGGCTGGCTGCGTGATCGACAGGCTTTCGGCTGCCTTCTGCACGCCGCCCAGCTGCGCGACCGCGAGAAAACACTGCAGGTGCCGGAATTTGACGCGGCCGTCGGCGATACGGTTATTCATAACGGGCGGTTATGCAAGTGATGACGTTGTGCCATTTTGCATAACTTTCCGGAAAGGCCCAAGCATTCGGCGCGGTGTCACGCATGGCGCCGTAGCGCGTGGAATCCGGTCGGCTCCCAGATCCGCTTGGCGATCAGCAGGCCCGTGCCGCGCTTCTGCCCGAGCGGCGCGGACGATGACTCCGCGTGCAGCGCCGCCGCCTTGGCGCCGAGCCGCCGCAGTTCCTGCTCGAGCTCCGCGGCGGCCGCGTCGGTCAGCATCCCTTGCGAGAACGTCATCGTCTCGCCCGGGCCGTCGAAACGGCTGCCGAGAAAGTCGTCGAGCACGTGTGCATGGAAATAACGGCGGATCGGCCCGCCCGGCAGCCAGTCGAAATCGCGTGCGACGCGCACGCGAATCCGGTCGCCCGGCAGCAACGCGATCACGTTCATCCGGTCGAGCATCAGCAGGTATTTCACGCACTCGGCCTGCGTCAGGCAATAGGCCGACACGATGTCCTGCACGGTCCAGTAGTTGACCGCGCAAACGGCGACGAGCAGCAGTTTTTCGTCCGACACGAGCAGCGCCTCCTGCTGCTCGGTCAGCACGCGCAAGCGCGGCGCGGATGCCGACGCCTCCTGCACGAGTTCGGCGAGCGTATAGCCGAGCAGTTGCGCGATCTCCGCGACGCGCTCCAGCGTGAAGCGGCCGCTCGCGAACAGCCGCTTCACGCTCGTCTCGGACACGTCGAGCGCGCGCGCGACGTCGCGATAGGTCATTCCCTGCGCCTTCAACTGGCGCTTCAGCGTTTCGATGAGTTGGGCGGTCTCGGTCATGTTGGTATCGAAAAATGGTGCTCAAGGTCGGATATTAGGCTACTCAAGCATCCACACAAGCACTTTTGGATACTTGTCCGCATAATCCGCTCCGTCCTGTCACTGCCCCACGGAGCCGCGATGAGCACCCGAACCGACACCACCGCCTTCGAACCGCATCCCGCCGCGCCGCGCGACGCTCGCGACACGGACCGCACGCTGCCGCTCGCCACGGTGCGCACACTGGCCGCCGGCGCGCACGTCGGGGATCTCGTGTTCATCCGCGTCCCGGCCGGCGCGTCGCGCGACGCGGCAGGCAACGCAGGCGCGTGGGCCGATCGCTTCGGCATCGTCGTCGATACGTCGGGCGACGAACCGTTGATCGCCGAGCCCGCGTTTGCGCGGACGAAGCTCACACCGCTGTCGCGCTTCATCGCCCGCGCCGACGGTGGACGCGTCGCGCTGGCTCGCCGCGTCGCGGCCCCGAGCGCCGACGCGCAGCGCCACGTGCACGCGCTGGCCGAACAGCGGATCGACGCGCTGCTCGGCAGCCGCTTCAGCCTGCTCGCGCATCGCGGGTTCTGCGCGAACTACGTGGGCGACGTGCTCGGCGCCGAGCGCACCGCGACGCCGGCCGCGCTGCTGCGCAGCGGCACGCTGTCGCTCGAATTCGACGGAATCGTCTTCGATCCCGCCCGACCGTAACCAACGAACGACGAAGGACGAAAAACGAACGACGGGCACGCTCGGGGGGACCTGATAACAACAACAACAACGAAACACAAAAAAGCAGCGACGGGCTGGCTGGAGGGCCGTGCACGGAGTTGTCACCGACGACGCGAAGCCCGATCGCTTTTTCCGCCGGACAGGCCGCCTGTCCGGCGGATTTTCATTGGTGTCGCCGAACATAACGAACGGTTATGCGATTCGCTAAAAAAGGTCATTTTGCATAACTTTCCGGATTGGTTACAGTCTTGCCATCCCCTCGCGAAATACCTATCAGGAGACACCCGATGGATTCCCCCACGATCCTCACGCCGCGCGACTGGCCGTCGCATCCCGCGTATGTCCACCCCGAGTACCGTTCGTCGGTGAAGCGCGGCCCGACGCGCCCGATGATCCCGCTGAAGGAAAAGCTGCGCGACCAGTACGCGCCCGTCTACGGCGCGGAGGATCTGGGCGCGCTCGACCACGACCTGACCAAGAACTCGGTAAAGAACGGCGAGCCGCTCGGCGAGCGCATCGTCGTCACCGGCCGCGTGCTCGACGAAGGCGGCAAGCCCGTGCGCAACACGCTCGTCGAGGTATGGCAGGCGAACGCCGCCGGCCGCTATGTGCACAAGGTCGACCAGCACGACGCGCCGCTCGATCCGAACTTCCTCGGCGCGGGCCGCTGCCTGACCGACGACGAAGGCCGCTACCGCTTCCTGACGATCAAGCCCGGCGCCTATCCGTGGGGCAACCATCCGAACGCGTGGCGCCCGAATCACATCCACTTCTCGCTGTTCGGCGACTACTTCGGCTCGCGCCTCGTCACGCAGATGTACTTCCCCGGCGATCCGCTGCTCGCGTACGACCCGATCTTCCAGGGCACGCCGGAAGCCGCGCGTGATCGCCTGATCTCGCGCTTCTCGATGGACATCACCGAAGAAGGCTATGCGCTCGGCTACGAATTCGACATCGTGCTGCGCGGCCGCGACGCTACCCCGATGGAGCGCTGAACCATGACGACGCTGAAGCAAACCCCTTCGCAAACGGTCGGCCCGTACTTCGCATACGGCCTGTGCCCGCAGCAATACGATTACGATCTGAAGAGCCTGTTCACGCCGGCGATCGCGACGCCGGACGCCGAAGGCGAGCACGTGCTGCTGGTCGGTCAGGTGTTCGACGGCGACGGCAACGTCGTCGGCGACGCGGTGCTCGAATTCACGCAGGTGGATGGTGCGGGCCGTTATCCCGCGTCGCGTGACGACATCGCGAAGTCCGGCTTCACGGGCTTCGCACGCGTCGGCACGGGCACCGATGCGCAGAACCGCTTCGTGGTCCCGACGGTAAAGCCGGGCCGCATCGCCGCCGACGAAGCGCCGCATATCAACGTGACCGTGATGATGCGCGGGATCCTGACGCACGCGTTCACCCGCGTGTATTTCGACGACGAAGCCGCGGCGAACGCGGCCGATCCGGTGCTGAACCTGGTGCCGGCCGAACGCCGTGCAACGCTCGTCGCGAAGCGCGATGCGCAGCCGGGCCGCCCCGTCGTGTACCGCTTCCACATCCGCATGCAGGGGCCGGACGAAACCGTGTTCTTCGACGTGTGACGCGCGAGCCGGCGCAGGCCGGCTGCTCGCACCGAACCGCCGTGTGGCGCGATACCGACAGGCATCGCGTCGCGCGGCGGTTTTTCGTTTTCGGGCACGACATTCGATGTTGTGCCGCAGCACGCGCGACGGCCATCGCCAAAGTCCATGATTGGCCGCCTCCGACCTCGGCATCGAACGCGCGATTGAAACGCATGCTGCGGCAGCACATGAATCGTTGGGAGCACGCGATTTCGTTCGCGCGTTATGCGGCGTATGCTTTGCTATCCGCGATACGCCGATGGAATTGAATCGGGATAGGCAACAATTTTCATGAATGAATGCGCGAACGCCGCCCCGCCGGCTGGTCGCGCATTTTTTCTGACCGAGTGCCTTTAAGCGCGCCTGACCGAATCCTGGCAGGCGCGTTTTTTTCGTCCGCGACCGCAGCGCCGCCGCGACTAGCGGCGAACCTCCAGATACCGGCTCGGTGTATCGCCGAGGATGCGGCGAAACGCCGACGTAAAGGCGCTCGCGCTCGCATAGCCGAGCTCGAACGCGACCCGCGTCACCGGCTGGCCGTCGCTCAGGCGCGTAATCGCCGCGAGCATGCAGACCTGCTGACGCCACGCGGCGAAACTCACGCCGGTCTGCGCGCGGAACAGCCGCGTAAACGTGCGCCGGCTCACCCCCGCATGGGTCGCCACCTGGTCGAGATCGGCCGCGATCGACGGCGACGCGAACAGGTGCCGGCAGATACTCGCGAGGCGCGCGTCGGCGGGCAGCGGCGCGTGCAGCGACAGCCGCGGCATCGTCGCGATTTCCGCGACCAGCAGCGCCATCAGCTTGCCCGCCCGGCCATCGACGTCGTACATCGCCGGCAGGTCGATCGCATCGTCGATCAGTTGCCGCAACAGCGGCGACACGCCGTACACGCCGCACTGGTCCGGCAGCCCCGCGGCCCGGGCCGCGTCGTCGGACACGAACGTGTTGAGCATCGTGACCGCGCCGGTCATCGTCATTTCGTGCCGCACGCCGGGCGGCACCCAGCACGCGCGCTGCGGCGGCACGAGCCAGCGGCCGTGCGGCGTCGACACGCTGATCGTGCCGCGCGACGCGAACGCGAACTGCCCGCGCCCGTGCGCGTGCTCCGGAAACGTCGTGCCCGCCGGATAGTCGTTGGCGGTCACGACCACGCTACGGGGAATGTGGTCGTAGGGATCTGGCAGCGTATTTCTCAAGGCCGGAATTCCATCATGAATGATCTGGTATCGAAGGCGGGTCACCTTCGATCGGTCCGAGATCCGCTCCACGCCTGTGCGACCGGACGGCCGCACGACCCGACGGCCCAATCGGCCGGATTGCGACTTCATCGGAGCGGAGATGCCGACTACGTTTCATCGTGTGTGGGACTGAACCCATCTTTGCGCCAGCCGCCGCGATTGCAGCGTTCCGGCTCGAGACACCCGCCGGGCCTGCGTGACGCGCCGCGCCTCACCGCAGCATGAACGACATGGCCGACAGGCTGTTCAACGTGCGCACCACGTGCTCGACCGACGGCCCGTCGAAGCGCAACGTCACCGCATCGACGCGCTCGAGCGTCGGCAGCATGCAGAACAGATCGGCGAGCGCGGCCGTCTGCACGCGCAGCGTGCAAGCGGCCGGCGCGGGCCGATGCGCGGTTGCGCGCCAGCCGGACGACAGCGCATGCGCGACCGTTTCACGGGCGGCGGTCGCGATGCGCGCGCAGGACGCGGCCGGCGTGAGCGTGTCGCCGCTCGACGCGCCGTGGGCCGTCTTGACCGTCTCGAAACGCGCGTCCGGAAACAGCGGCCGGGTTTCCTCGGCGAACACGTCGTCGCCCGACGCCAGCGCGACGTGCGCGCCGTATTCGCGCGCCAGCGCGCCGTACAGCCCGGCCTCGCCGAGTTCGACGCCGTTCAGCCACACCTGCGTGAATGCAAAATTGTTGATCGTGTGTGCGAGCACGCCGTGCGTCTGCGATTTCGCGTGAAAGCCGATCATGAACACGAGATCGGGTTGCTGTTCGAGGCCCGCCATCATCCCGAGCGTGCGCGGCTTGCCGAGCACGACGCGCGCACGCGCATCGAGCCCGTCGGGCAGCAGATTGCGAAAGCCGCCATGCGAGTCGTTGACCCAGACGGTCTGCGCGCCGCCCGCGAATGCACCTTCGATCGCCGCGTTCGCCTCCGCGGTCATCCAGCGGCGCGCACGTTCGTACTCCGGATTGCCGGCCCGCGTCTGTTCGACGGCAAACACACCGGCGACACCTTCGATGTCGGTCGAGATCAGGATTTTCATGACGGGATATGACGTCCTTCGTTGTCGTCGTTGAACAGGCGCTCGAGATCGGGCACCGCGTCGCGCAGCGATTGCCGAACGTGGCCGTCGCGCCCGACCACGGTCACGGCCTGCAGCAGCGCGTCGGCGATCGCATGCTCGACGCTTTCGGCCGCGGCCATGAACAGCGGATCGAGCGCCGCATCGGCCACGAGGGCCGGCAGTGCGAGAGTCGACGCGTCGTGCGCGATCGTGTAGGCGGTGGAAAATGCGAGCGCGATGTCGCCACTGCCGTGCCCGTAGACCGAACCGGTGCGCGCCAGGCCCGCACCCGCGCGGCGTGCGAGCCGCGACAGTTGCCGTGCGTCGAGCGGCGCATCGGTCGCGAGCAGCAGGATGATCGAGCCTTGCTCGGGCGCCGCCGCCTGCGCGGCCGCGGCGGCGCGCCGCTGCGCGACGATGCGCCCGAGCGGCACGCCACCGAGCGTCAGCATCGGCAGCCTGCCGAAATTCGCGAGCACGAGCGCGCCGACCGTATACGGCCGGCCGGCCGCGACCGCCACGCGCGACGCGGAGCCGATTCCGCCCTTCAGGTCGAAACACGACATCCCGCGCCCGGCGCCCACCGCGCCGCGCGCGAAGTCGCGCGCCGCCGTGCGGCACGCGTCGTCGTAATGCGCGGCCGTCACCGCGAACGCCTGGATATCGTTCAGATAGCCGTCGTTGCACTCGAACACGAGCGGATTGACGGTCGACCAGTCGCGGCCGATCTGCGGATTGTTCGCGATCGCCGCGCGGATCTGCGCGTGCGCGATCGCGCCGACGCCGAATGTATTGGTCAGTGCGATCGGCGTATCGAGCGTGCCGAGCTCGTCGACCTGCACGAGCCCGACGCTCTTGCCGAAGCCGTTGATCACGGCCGCGCCGGCCGGCACCTTGCTGCGGTACAGGTCGCCCGGGTGCGGCTTCACAACGGTGACGCCCGTCTGCACGTCGCCGGCATCGAGCGTCGCATGGCCGACCGTCACGCCCGGCACGTCGGCGATCGTGCCGCGCGGCCCGGCCGGCAGCGTCGCGGCCCACATCGGCACCGCACGCATCAACGGCGCTCCAGCTTAGGATCGAGTGCGTCGCGCAGCCCGTCGCCGAGCAGGTTGAACGCGAGCACGGTCAGGAAGATCGCCAGGCTCGGGAAGATCGCGACGTGCGGTGCGCTCACCATGTCCGCGCGCGCCTCGTTGAGCATCGCGCCCCACTCCGGCGTCGGCGGCTGCGCGCCGAGCCCGAGGAACGACAGGCTGGCGGCCGTGATGATCGACGTGCCGATCCGCATCGTGAAGTAGACGACGACGGACGACACGGTGCCCGGCAGGATGTGCCGCATGATGATCGTCCAGTCGGACGCGCCGATGCTGCGCGCGGCTTCCACGTAGGTCATGTGCTTGAGCATCAGCGTGTTGCCGCGCACGAGCCGCGCGAACGCCGGAATGCTGAAGATCGCGACCGCGCAGATCACGTTGATCATCCCGTTGCCGAGGATCGCGACCACGCCGATCGCGAGCAGGATCCCCGGGAACGCGAACAGCACGTCGGCCACGCGCATCGTGATGCGGTCCCACCAGCCTTCGTAGTAGCCGGCGAGCAGCCCGAAGAACGTGCCGATGAGCGCGCCGAGCGCGACCGAGAAGAAGCCGGCCGCGAGCGAGATGCGCGTGCCGGTGATGATGCGGCTGAAGATGTCGCGGCCGAGCGAGTCGACGCCGAACCAGTGCACGGCCGACGGCCCCGCGTTCAGCGCGTCGTAGTCGAAATAGTTTTCCGGATCGAACGGCGCGATGTGCGGGCCGACGAACGCCAGCACGACGAGCGCGAGCACGAAACCGCCCGCGACGAGCGCGACGGTCTGCTTGCGGAACTTGCGCCAGAATTCGTGCCACGGCGTGCGGACCGCGTTCGATGCGGCCGGCGCCGCGGGCTGGACAGTCGCGTTCATGCGCGCCTCACTTGAACCGGATGGTCGGGTTGATGACCGCGTACAGCACGTCGACGGTCAGGTTGATCAGGATGAATTCCAGCGAGAACAGCAGCACGATCGCCTGGATCACCGGGTAGTCGCGCATCGTCACCGCGTCGACCAGCAGGCGCCCGAGCCCCGGCCAGTTGAACACGGCCTCGACGACGATCGAGCCGCCGAGCAGGAAGCCGAACTGCAGCCCCATCATCGTGACGACCGGGATCATCGCGTTGCGCAGGCAGTGCTTGAGCACGACCATCGGCTCGTGCACGCCCTTCGCGCGCGCGGTGCGCACGAAGTCCTCGTTGAGCACCTCGACGAACGACGCGCGCGTGAAGCGCGCCATCACGGCCGCGACCGCGGCGCCGAGCGTCAGCGACGGCAGCACGTAGCTTTTCCACGTGCCGTCCGGCACGACGGGCAGCCAGCCGAGCTTCACCGAGAAGATTTCCATCAGCAGCATGCCGAGCGCGAACGCCGGAAACGAGATGCCCGACACCGCGATCGTCATCCCGACGCGGTCGGGCCAGCGGTTGCGCCACACCGCCGACGCGATCCCGATCGCCATTCCGAACGCCGTCGCCCACACCATGCTGACGAGCGTCAGCAGCAGCGTCGGCATGAAGCGCTCGCCGATCTCGGTCGACACCGGCCGCTTGCTGCGCGTCGATGTGCCGAAATCGCCGTGCGCGATCTTGACGAAGAAGTTCGCGAACTGCGCGGGCAGCGGCCGGTCGAGGCCGAGATCGGCGCGCACCAGCGCGACCGTCGCGTCGTCGGCTTCGGGGCCCGCCGCGAGCCGCGCCGGGTCGCCCGGCAGCAGGTGCACGAACAGGAACACCAGCACCGCGACGATCGCGAGCGTGGGCAGCAGGCCGAACAGGCGTTTGACGAGAAAATTCAGCATGGGGCACCGATCGAATCAGCGCGCCGGCAGCTTGCGCCGCCGGCACTGCGCAGCGGGCGAACCGCCGTCATTTCACCGAGATTTCGTCGAAGTTGAACGAACCGTCCGGCATCACGTACATGCCGTGCAGGCGCTTGTTACGCGCATAAACGATCTTCTCCTGCACCAGGAAAATCCACGGCGCGTCGGCCCACACCTGCTTCTGCGCATCGGCGTACAGGGTGGCCTTCTTCGCACGGTCGGTGGTCTCGAGCGCCTTCGCGAGCGCGTCGTCGACCGCACTGTTCTTGTAGTACGCGGTGTTGTAGAGCTTCGGCGGCGCCGACGTGGACGCGAGCAACGGCGACAGCGCCCAGTTCGCTTCGCCCGTCGATGCCGACCAGCCGCTGTAGTACATCCGCACCGGCGCCGCGGCCGGATCCTGCGCGCTCTCGACCTTCGCGACCCGCTCGCCGGCCTCCAGCGCCTGGACCTGCACCTTCACACCGACCTGCGCGAGCTGCTGCTGCACGAACTGGATCAGCTTCTGCGCCGTCGAATGGTTGTACGCGGACCAGAGCGTCGATTCGAAGCCGTTCGGATAGCCGGCCTCCTTCAGCAGCGCGCGCGCCTTCGCCGGATCGTACGGCCACGGCCCGAGCTTGGTCGCGTATTCAACGCCGATCGGTGCGACACCCGTCTGCGGGGTCGCATAGCCGGCGAACACGACCTTCGCGAGCGCTTCCTTATTGACCGCGTAGTTCAGCGCCTCACGCACCTTCGGATTGTCGAACGGCTTCTTCTGCGTGTTCAGCGAGATGTAGCGCTGGATGATCGACGGCCGCTCGATCAGCTCGACCTTCGGGTTGCTCTTCAGGTCGGCGGCCTGCTCGAACGGAATGGTGAACGCGAAATCCGCCTCGCCGGTCTTGAGCAGCGCGGCGCGCGTGTTGTTGTCGACCACCGGCTTCCAGTCGATCGAATCGACCTTCGGATAGCCCTTCTTCCAGTAGCCGGCAAATTTCTTCACCTTCATGTCGTCGGTCTGCTTCCATTCGACGAACTCGAACGGGCCGGTTCCGACCGGATGCAGCGACACGTCGCGCCCCCACTTCTTCAGCGCGGCCGGCGAAATCATCACCGCCGACGGGTGTGCGAGCGTGTTGATGAACGCGGAGAACGGCTCGTGCAGCGTGAACTTCACCGTCATCGGATCAACCACCTCGGTCTTCTCGATCACGCGGAACAGCCCGTAACGCTTCAGCTTGTTCGCCGGATCGGTCACGCGGTCGAAGTTCGCCTTCACCGCGGCGGCGTTGAAGTCGGTACCATCCTGGAACTTCACGCCCTCGCGCAGCTTGACCGTATAGACCTTCGCATCGGGCGACGCCTGGTAGCCCGTCGCCAGCACGTTGACGAGCTTCATGTCCTTGTCGAAGCCGAACAGCCCTTCGTAGAACGACTTGACGACGGCTTGCGACACCGTGTCGTTCGCGTCGTACGGGTCCATCGTCGTGAACGTCGAGTACACGGCGACCACGACGTTCTGTTGCGCGAACGCGGGCGCCGCGACCGACAGCGCGAGCGCGCCTGCCCCCGCGGCGAAAAGTGCGCGTGGACGGAACACCGGGAACGAATGCGGCTTGTTCATTTTGTCTGGCTCCTGTGGATGATTCGGTAACGCGTGGTGGAAATCGCGGCGTGACTGCATCCGCTGGGGAAATGACGCCGTTGCCTGGCGCGTGCGCAGCTGCGGTCCATATGCGCCTCGCCGTTCAATTCAATACGCGCCGCCGACGCGATGCGTCGCGACGAAATGATCGGGGCCGACCGCGACGAGCGGCGCGACCGTCGGCTCGTCGCCGATCGCGCGGATCGGGCTCGGAATCTCGTCCGCCGCAAGCTGGCGCGGCGCATGCCGGCGCGCGGGGTCGGCCACCGGCACCGCACTCATCAACTTTCTCGTATAAGGATGCTGCGGCGCCTCGAACACCGCGCGGCGCGGGCCGATCTCGACGATCTGGCCGAGATACATCACCGCGACGCGATGGCTGATGCGCTCGACCACCGCCATGTCGTGCGAGATGAACAGATACGCGACGCCGAGCTCGCGCTGCAGGTCGAGCATCAGGTTGACGATCTGCGCCTGCACCGACACGTCGAGCGCGGACACCGATTCATCGGCGATCACGACCTTCGGGTTCAGCGCGAGCGCGCGCGCGATGGCGATCCGCTGGCGCTGGCCGCCCGAGAATTCATGCGGATAGCGGCGCGCGGCCTCCGGCGGCAGGCCGACCTTGTCGAGCAGCCAGTCGACGCGCGCCTGCGCTTCGCGGCCGCTCGCGACACCATGCACGAGCAGCGGCTCCATGATCGAGAAGCCGACCGTCAGGCGCGGGTTCAGCGACGCGAACGGATCCTGGAAGATGAACTGGATGTTGCGGCGCAGCGCCTGCAGGTCTGCGCCCTTCATCGCGCTGATGTCGCGGCCGTCGAATTCGATCGAGCCGCTTTGCGATTCGACGAGGCGCAGCAGCGAGCGCCCGGTGGTCGACTTGCCGCAGCCCGATTCGCCGACGAGCGCGAGCGTCTCGCCCGCGCGCAGCTCGAAGCTCACGCGCTCGACCGCATGCACGTACTGCGACACGCGACTGAACACGCCGCTCTTCACCGGAAACCGCGTGACGAGATCGCGCACGCGCAGAATCGGCGGCGCGGCCGCATCGACCGCCGGCTGCGCGTCGGCGGCGTCGTGCGCGGCAGGCGCCGGCGCGGCCGCGCCCGTGGCGTCCACCTTCAGCAGCGGAAATTTCTCGGGGATATCGGTGCCCTGCATCGAGCCGAGCCGCGGCACGGCCGCGAGCAGCGCACGCGTGTAGCGATGCGCGGGCGTCGCGAAAATGCGCTCGGACTCGCCCTCCTCGACCTTCTCGCCGCGATACATCACGAGCACGCGGTCGGCCACTTCGGCGACCACGCCCATGTCGTGCGTGATGAAGATCACGCCCATGTTCATTTCGTCCTGCAGCCCGCGGATCAGCTGCAGGATCTGCGCCTGGATCGTCACGTCGAGCGCGGTCGTCGGCTCGTCGGCGATCAGGAGCGCAGGCCGGCACGACAGCGCCATCGCGATCATCACGCGCTGCCGCATCCCGCCGGACAACTGGTGCGGATACCGCGCGAACACGCGGCGCGCCTCCGGGATGCGCACGAGATCGAGCAGCCGCAACGCCTCCGCGCGCGCTTCGGCCGCGCTTTTCGACTGGTGCAGCGCGATCGCCTCGCTGATCTGGTCGCCGACCGTAAACACCGGGTTCAGCGACGTCATCGGTTCCTGAAAGATCATCGCGATGTCCGCGCCGCGGATCCCGCGCATCGTCGCCGCGCTCGCCTGAGCGAGGTCGACGAGCGCGCCGCCGCGACGCCGCAACGCGATCCGGCCGCTCGTGATCTCGCCGCCGCCGTGCTCGACGAGCCGCATCAGCGCGAGCGACGTGACCGACTTGCCGGAGCCCGATTCGCCGACGATCGCGAGCGTCTCGCCGCGATCGACGTGAAACGACACGTTGCGCACCGCATCGAACGTCGCGGCGCCGCGACGGAACATGACCGACAGGTCGTCGACTGCGACGACGCGCTGATCCGGCAGCACCAGCGCGGACGGGGTTCGGCTCGAAGTCATGCGTAGGTCTCCTGGTGCGATCCGGAATCAGGCCGCATCGTCTCGATAGATGCCGACCACGGGCGTCTCGCCGACGCGCGCATAGCCGCGATACATCCCTTCCGTATTGAACGGCATCGCGACGTTGCCGTGCGCATCGACCGCGATGATCCCGCCGCGCCCGGCCAGGCGCGGCAGCTTGTTCATCACGGCGTCGTGCGCGGCGTCGGCGAGCGATGCGCCGCGATACGCGATCTGCGCGGCCACGTCGTGCGCGGTCGCGAGCCGGATGAACATCTCGCCGGTGCCCGTCGCGGATACCGCGCAGGTCGCGTCGTCCGCGTAGCAGCCGGCGCCGATGATCGGCGAATCGCCGACGCGTCCGGGCTGCTTGTTCGTGATGCCGCCGGTCGACGTCGCCGCCGCGACATGCCCGTTGAGGTCGCACGCGACCGCGCCGACCGTGCCGAGCTTGCGATCGGGATCGAGCGGCTCGGCCGGCGCGGCCGCCCCGGCCACTTGCCCTGCGCCGAACGCGAAGCTCGCGGCGTCGTGATCGAGCATCGTGCCGGCCGCCGCCGCGCGTGCCTTGACCCACTGCGCATGACGCGCTTCGGTGTCGAAATAGCCGGGCTCGGCGAGTTCGAGGCCCTGCTCGATCGCGAACGCGTCGGCGCCCGCGCCGGCGAACAGCACGTGCTCGCTCGCCTCCATCACGCGCCGGGCGGCGAGCACCGGATTGCGCACGCGGGTCGCGCTGCAGACCGCGCCGGCCGCGAGCGTCGCGCCGTCCATCACGGCCGCGTCGAGTTCGTGCTTGCCTTCGGCCGTATAGACGGCGCCGCGCCCGGCGTTGAAGAGCGGACAGTCCTCGAGCATCCGCACGGCGACGGTGACGGCGTCGAGCGCGCTGCCGCCGTCGGCGAGCACCTGTTGCGCGGCCTGCAGGATCGCGGTGAGCTCGGCGCGGTACCGGCGTTCGGTGTCGGTATCCATCGCCTCGCGCAGGATCGTGCCTGCGCCGCCATGAATCGCGATGATCGCGGGTGAAGTCATGATTTTTTCGGACCGGAGGAAGAAGGGTTGGCGGCCGGCAGCGCCGCTTGCGGCTGCATCAGCCACGGCAACAGGAATTCGGTCATTTCGGCGGCGGACTTCGCGGAGCGGTGCGTGCGCAGCGCGACCGCATCGATCAGCGCCTCGATCATCGTCAGCACGGCCGCTTCCGACGTGGCCGCGAAACGCCGCTGGGCTTTCACGTACAGGTTCAGCGACGCGACCGGCGCAAGCGGCGAGCCCGGTCCGTCGGAAATGCCGAGCACGCGTGCGCCACGCGCGGCCGCGCGGCGGGCAAGCTCGATCGTGTCCTTCACGTAGCGCGGAAACGCGAGCGCGATCACGAGATCGCGCGAGTCGGCCGAATACAAGCGCCGCGCCGCATGCGTAGGGCCGCCGAGCAGCGCCAGCGACTGCACGTTGTCGTGACACACCGACAAGCCGTGTTCCATCAGGCCGGTCAGAAACGCGCTCGACCCGGCGCCGAGGATCAGCACGCGCCGCGCGCCGACGATCGCCTCGACGGCCGCCTCGACGTCGGTCGCATCCAGCCGCGCACGCGTGTTCTCGATGTTCTCGATGGCCTGGTCGAACACCGCATCGATCCATGCGGCGCCGCGAACGCCCTGCTCCTGTTCCTGCTCCTGCGCGGAACGCAGCCGCTCGACCGGGCCGAGCGTCGCTTCGAAGCCGCGCACGAGCGCCGCACGCATCGCCGGATAGCCATCGAAGCCGAGCGCCTTCGCGAAGCGGTTCGCGGTCGCGATCGATGCATTGACCGCCTGCGCGAGCTCGTCGATCCGCATCGTCGCCGCGCGAAACGGATTCGCGAGCACGAACTCGCCCATCCGGCGATGGATCGGCGTCATCCGCGGCATGGCCGACGCGATGCGCTCCGCGATCGCGGATTCATCCTGACTGGCTTCGTGCGGAGCGAGAGGCGTCATGCGAAGGGTTTTGCAAGGTAGATGAAAATCAATTTACACAATCCGCCGTCCGGAAAAAAATAAATTTTCATCAGGGTTGTCACGGCCCTGTCGCGGCTTTCTGGTTGGTGAGTCGTGCGGCCGGTGCTCGGTTCCGTCGCGCGGGCATTCGGCACGCGGTGGCGCGCTTCGCGACGGACGCCGTATTCGCATGCCGCTCGGGAAAACCCCGAGTACGTTCGTTCGAATGCAGATTCACGTTGACCGGCTTCGAATTCGAACATAGGATGTTCGAAAATGATCAGTCGTCAGATAACGTAACTTTCGATTCCAGCCGAATGTTCGAGCGAACACGGCCCTTTCGCAAAGGAGTCAGGCGAATCGGTGCTCGCTAAGATCGGACATCGTATGAATAAGACTGAGCAAGGCGCCCCCAGCCGGGGCGGATTTGCATGAATCAGGAGACAGCAGTGAAGACAGTCAAGGCGTTGCGCTGGTGGATCATCGTGCTGGTATGTCTGGGCACGATCCTCAACTATCTCGCACGAAATTCCCTCGCGGTGCTCGCACCGGAACTGAAGCATGTGTTCGCGATCTCGACGCAGCAGTACTCGTACATCGTCGGCGCGTTCCAGATCGGCTACACGATCATGCAGCCGGTGTGCGGATTCATCGTCGACCTGATCGGGCTGCGGCTCGGCTTCGCGCTGTTCGCGATGCTGTGGTCGGTGGTCGGCGTCGCGCACGGCTTCGCGTCGGGCTGGCTGTCGCTCGGCATCCTGCGCGGGCTGCTCGGGCTGTTCGAGGCCGCGGCGATTCCGTCGGGAATGAAGGCCGTCGCCGAATGGTTTCCCGATCGCGAGAAATCCGTCGCGGTCGGCTACTTCAACGCGGGCACGTCGCTCGGCGCCGCGATCGCGCCGCCGCTCGTCGTGTTCCTGTCGATGCGGTTCGGCTGGCAATCCGCGTTCATGGTCACCGGCGCGCTCGGCTTCGCATGGGCCGTGCTCTGGTACACGCAGTACCGGTCACCGGCCGAGCATCCGCGCATCACGTCGCAGGAGCGCACGCTGATCAGTGACGGCCAGGCCAGGATGCCGGCCGTGTCGAAGCGCCGGATTCGCGACGTCGTCACCGCGCGCCGCTTCTGGGCGATCGCGCTGCCGCGCTTCTTCGCGGAACCCGCGTGGCAGACCTTCAGCTTCTGGATTCCGCTGTATCTCGCGACCGAACGCCACATGGCGCTCACGGAGATCGCGATCTTCGCGTGGATGCCGTTCCTCGCGGCAGACCTCGGCGGCATCGCCGGCGGCTACCTGTCGCCCTACCTCGCGAAACGGTTCAGTCTGCCGCTCGTGTGGTCGCGGGTCGCGGGCGTCGCGCTCGGCGCGGTGCTGATGCTCGGGCCGGCGACGATCGGGCTCGTGTCGTCGCCGTACACGGCCATTGCGCTGTTCTGCGTCGGCGGTTTCGCGCACCAGATGATCTCCGCACTCGTCAACACGCTGTCGGCCGATGTGTTCGATTCCGAGGAAGTCGGCACCGCCAGCGGCTTCGCGGGAATGGCCGCGTGGATCGGCGGGCTCGGCTTCTCGCTGCTGGTCGGCGCGCTCGCCGACAAGATCGGCTACGCGCCGCTGTTCGCGTGCCTCGGTCTGTTCGACATCATCGGCGTCACGCTGCTCGCGGTGCTGATCCGCGGGCAGTCGAAGCAGGAACGCCTGCTCGCGCAGCATGCCTGACATCCGTTCTCACCAGGAATCACCTTCATGACTTCGCTTCTTCATCCGCCCGTGTTCCGCGTCGCCGACCGGCAGGCGAACCGCGTGCTGCTCGCCTCCGACGCGGGCGCGACCCTCGAGATCTTCGTGCTCGAGGACGACATCGTGCGCGTGCGCATCCTGCCCGATGCGACGGCGCGCAATCCGCGCACGTGGACGATCGCGCCGGGTCTCGACGACGTGCCGCTCGACGGGCGCGATCGTCTCGACCTGAGCGGCTTCGCGCTGCCGGCCTACGCGTTCGCTGAAGATGACCTCGACGTGCGCATCGAGACCGCGCAGGTCCGTCTCGCGGTGCGCCGGCAAGGCGGCCATTGCACGTGGTCGATGCGCGGCGCGGACGGCGCGTGGCGCGTCGTGCTCGCCGACCGCGCGACGCAGGCATACAACTTCGGCTGGTGGGACGACCGCGCCTACCACTACGTCGCACGCGAGCGCGGCGACAAGGTGTTCGGTCTCGGCGAACGCGCGGGCGAGCTCGACCGCACCGGTGCACGCTTCGAGATGCGCAACATCGACGCGATGGGCTACAGCGCGAAGCACACGGATCCGCTGTACAAGCACATCCCGTTCACCATCACGTGGTCGCCCGACGCATGCCAGGGCTTCGGGCTGTTCTACGACACGCTGTCGGACTGCACGTTCGACATGGGCCGCGAGCTCGACAACTACCACGGGCTGTACCGCTACTTCGTCGCCGAGCACGGCGATCTCGACTACTACTTCATCGCGTCGCCCGACACGCCGCTCACGGCCGCGCGGCGCTTCACGTGGCTTACCGGGCGCCCCGCGCGCACGCCGAAATGGGGGCTCGGCTATTCGGGCTCGACGATGAGCTACACCGATGCGCCGGACGCGCAGCGGCAGATGAACCAGTTCGTCGAGCAGTGCGACGCGCACGACATCCTGTGCGACTCGTTCCACCTGTCGTCGGGCTATACGTCGATCGGCGCGAAGCGCTACGTGTTCAACTGGAACCGCGAGAAGTTTCCCGACGCGAAGGGTTTCGTGAAGCACTACCGCGACCACGGCATCCGGCTGTGCGCGAACATCAAGCCGTGCCTGCTGCGCGACCACCCCGCATTCGATGACGCCGCGCGGCGCGGGCTGCTGATCCGCTCGGCGTCCGGCGAACCGGCGTGGGTGCAGTTCTGGGACGAAGTCGGTGCGTATATCGACTTCACGCAGCCGGACGCCTACCGCTGGTGGCGCGAGCAGGTCACGTCGGCGCTGCTCGACTACGGGATCGAGTCGACGTGGAACGACAACAACGAATACGAGATCTGGTCGCCCGACGCGATCGCGCACGGCTTCGGCCAGCCGTTTCCCGCGCGCGAGGCAAAGGTGCTGCAGACGATGCTGATGATGCGTGCGTCGCGCGACGCGCAGCGCGCGCATGCGCCGGCGCAGCGGCCGTTCCTCGTGTCGCGCTCGGGCGGCGCAGGCATGCAGCGCTATGTGCAGACCTGGTCCGGCGACAACTACACGTCGTGGGAAACGCTGCGCTACAACCTGAAGATGGGCCTTGGGCTCGCGTTGTCCGGCGTGTCGAACATCGGTCACGACATCGGCGGCTTCTCCGGTCCCGCGCCGTCGCCCGAGCTGCTGTTGCGCTGGGTGCAGTTCGGCATCTTCATGCCGCGCTTCAGCATCCATTCGTGGAATGACGACGGCACCGTCAACGAACCGTGGATGTATCCCGAGATCACCGCGCAGATCGCGTCGCTGATCAAGCAGCGCTACCGGCTGCTGCCCTATCTCTACCACCTGCTGTGGCTGTCGACCACGCGCTACGAGCCCGTGCTGCGGCCGACCTTCGGCGATTTCCCCGGCGACCGGCGCTGCTACGACGAATGCGACGACATGATGCTCGGCGACGCGCTGCTGGTGGCGCCGGTCGTCGACGCGGGCCGCACGGAGCGCACGGTCTACCTGCCGTCCGGCGCACGCTGGATGTGCTGTGCGAGCGCGCAGTCGTTCGACGGCGGTGCGAGCGTGACGCTGCCCGCGCCGCTCGACACGCCGGTGATGCTATTGCGCGAAGGCCGCGTGCTGCCGCTGAACGTAGCCGCGCAGCGGTTCGGCGCACGCGCCGACACGCGCGGCTTCCTCGTCGCGCCGCGCATCGAGGACGGTGTTGCGTACGGCGAATGCGTCGAGGACGACGGCGAAACGGAAGCGTGGCGCGACGGCGAATACGGGCTGTGGCGCATCGAGACCGGACGCGAGGCATCGGGCGAACTCGGCGTGTCGGTCCGCTGGGAAGGCCGCATGCGCCGCCCCGCCGAGCGCGTCGAAATCCTGCTGCCGACGTCGCTGAAAGGCGCGCTTGCGGTGCGCGGCGCGCGCGTCGAGCACGATGCGCGCGACGGCGCGTGGCGTCGCATCGTCGTGGCGCTCGTCGAGTGATCGCGCAAGGCTGCGCGAACTTGAAACCCTGATCGGGCGGGCCGTACCCACGGCCCGCCACCCACCAAAGAGGAGGCCCCCAGCCTCCCGCCCCGTTGAAGAGACATGGAGATCGACGATGAATGCACCGCACTCCCCGCACTATCGTTTTGCAATCCTGATTTTATCGGCCGCGTCGTTCGGCGCCTTCGCAGCCCATGCACAGAGCAGCGTGACGCTGTACGGCGTGGTCGACGATTCGATCGCGTACGTGAACAACCAGCAAGGCCACTCGAACGTGTACCTGCGCGACGGCAACCTGTATGCGTCGAAGTTCGGGCTGCGCGGCGACGAGGATCTCGGCGGCGGCACGCACGCGATCTTCGATCTGCAATCCGGCTTCAACCTGAACACCGGCGCGCAAGCGGCCGCCGGCACGATCTTCAACCGCCAGGCCTACGTCGGGCTGCGCAACGACCATTACGGCACGGTGACGGCCGGCCGCCAGTACACGCCGTACTTCCTGCTGGTCGGACCTTACGCGCCGAGCAGCTGGCTGACCGGCGCGACCGGCGCGCATCCGGGCGATATCGACGGCCTCGACACGACGATCCGCGTGAACAATTCGGTTACCTATACGTCGCCGACCCTCTCGGGGCTGACCGCGAGCGCGATGTACGCGTTCGGCGGCATCGCCGGTGCGACCGGCAAGGGCAACACATTCAGCGCGGCGCTGCGCTATGCGAACGGGCCGGTCGGGATCGCGGCCGGCTACCTGCGCATCAACAGCTCGGGTTCATCGGCCGGCTTCCTGAATCCGGCGACCGCGGCGTCGGGCAGCTTCGCGGTGTCCGTGCTGAACCAGGGCTACCTGAGCGCGAAGGCCGTCGAGCAGGTCGCGGCGGCCGGCAACACCACGCTCGGCAACCTGACGATGGGCGTCAACTACTCGAACGTGAAGTACCTGCCCGGCAACGGCTCCGCGTTCACGAATACGGCCGTGTTCAATACCTACGGCGCGCTCGCCGCGTACCGCTTCACGCCGACCTTCTCGGTGGCCGGCGCGTTCGCGTACACGCTCGCGTCGAAGGCGAACGGCGTGTCCGGCGCGGCCCGCTACCAGCAATATTCGCTGAAGGAGTCGTACAGCCTGTCGAAGCGCACGACGCTCTATGCGCTGCAGGCGTATACGCATGCGAGCGGGCAGACGCTCGGCGCGCAAGGCGCCGGCCATATCGTCGACGCGGCACCGATCGTCGGCGATTCGCAACAGCTCACGCCGTCGACGACGCACGGCCAGTTCGTCGGCATGGCCGGGATCGCCGTGACGTTCTGAATGCTCGCGGCGGCGCATCGCGCGCTGCTTGTTGCCCGGACGATGCGCATGCCGGTGCGTCGTCCGGGTTGTCAGCCTGCCGCGCAGCCCGGGCGGTTTTCGCATGCGAGCCGATCGCTTACAATCCGTCAGGTTGATTCCTGCACGACCCTTCGTGCAGCCCTGACACCGCGGTACACTCGACGCACGCCGTATCAGGGTCCGGCGCGCGACAAGCGCGGCCGGACGGCGTCGCGCTTCGTTGCGCCCACAACTGGATGCCAGCCATGCCGGAATCCCGCCTCCCGACACCTTCCCCGCTCGAGCCAACGGTCGGCCGCGCCGCCTTCGCCCCGTCACGCCCGTGCGCGACGATCGACGGAGCCGCGCGATGAGCGGCCTCGTGCACGATCGCACTGGCGACGTCATCGCACTCGCGACGCTCGCGCTGCTTTACTTCGGCGGCGTCGGTCTCGCGTTGTGGCGAATTCGCACCGCTGCGCCGCGCGGCAAGCTCTACTGGATCGCCTGCATCGCCCTGCTGGCCGGCGGCGCCATCGCGATGACCGCGAACCTGTCACCGATACCGAACAGCGGCGAGATGCCGCCGGGTTTCGCGCTCGGCGTCGAGGCGGTGCTGCTGGGGCTCGCGCTCGTCGCAGCCGGCTGCGCTTGGTTGATGTTGCGTGCAAGGCGCAGTTGATACCTGGCCTTGCATGGCCCCGTCGGCACGCCGCCATCTACTGAAACCGAAGCGTCATGCGGACGGCGCCCGCGCCGCGACGAGCCAGCACGCCGCGTCGAAGCGTACATCCGCGCCCTGCACGTATTGCTCGAAAGCGGCGCGAACCGTATCGATCACCCGTCGACGCGTCGCGTCATCCACCTCCCGAAGCGCGAGCCCGACCGGGCCCAGTCGAGTGACGTAGTCGTCCAGCGCGGCCGCCGGCAACGCGCACGCGACATCGATCGGCTCGATCGCGATATCGGCCCAGCCGCTGTCCGACAATACCGACGCGATGCGCTGCCGGTCGCCGAACGCGAATTGTCCCGGCGCGCCCGGCTGCCGCGCCGGCAGGTTCGGGAGCAATGGCGCCGCGACACGCTCGGCCGTCGTCATGAACGGATTGTCGGCGGCGCTGCGCCATGCGACGAATCGCAGTTGCGCGTTCGCGCGTGCCGCATGCCGCAGGTTCGCGAACGCGCGCACCGGATCGTCGAAGAACATCACGCCGAAGCGCGACACGACCATGTCGAACTGATCCGGCGCGAACGCATGCGTCTGCGCGTCGGCATGCACGAAGCCGGCGGCGAGGCCCTCGCGCTCGGCGCGTGCCTGTGCGGCGGCGATCAACTGCGCCGAGATGTCGACGCCCGTACAGTGCGCATGCGCGCCCAACCGCCGTGCAATCGCGAGCGTCACCGCGCCGGTGCCGCAGCCGACGTCGAGCACGCGGCGAGCCGACGCCGCCACCGCCGCATCCGCAAGCAGTGTCTCGAACGGCTCGAACATCCGGTCGAGCGAGCGCTGCGCGTCGACCCACGCAAGCCCCGACGGACCGTTCCACAGTGCAGACTGCGCTTCGTTTGCCCGGTTGTCTTCCATCGCCGATTCTCCTTTTTCCTGCCTCGTTGACCGTGATGCACACTATGCTGCTTCAAGCCGGCTTGAGATCAAGCCCGCGACCGCGGCACCACTCGCGCGCCGGGCGCTTGTCACACCACGCGTTTCACATTTCTTACATTCACGCTGCGTATCGTTGACGGCTTTCCTACGGTGCCTCCCATGCGACGACTCCTCTCTCGCGCACTGTTCGTGCGTTGCGCTCCGCTTGTTGCCCTCGCGGCGCTGTCCGCGTGCTCGAACCACATCGATACGCCCGCCGACCCGGCCAGCGCCGCGATCAACGTCCAGGCCGCATGGGTCGAGATCGGCGATACGAACCAGGCGATCGCGCGCGTGATCACGAACTACAGCCCGGCTTCCGCGAGCGATCCGCTGTGTCCGCAATTGTCCGTCGACGGCAAGCTGTCGCGCATGACGCTGCGCGCCGGCGCCTCGACCGTCGCGCAGCGCCCGACCGCCAGCGACCCGGCCGACTCGAAACCGTCGAGCTTCCCGGTGTCGGTGTGCGAAACGACGCTGCCGGCCGATGCGCAGACGGCGAGCGTCGCGGGCCGCGCGCTGCCGCTGCCGAAAGCGCAGCCGCAGCGCATCGCGATCATCGCCGATACCGGCTGCCGGATGAAGAAGGCCGACAACGCATGGCAGGCGTGCAACGACGCGACAGTCTGGCCGTTCGACACGATCGCGGCGAGCGTCGCGAAGCTGTCGCCGGATCTCGTGCTGCATGTTGGCGACTATCACTATCGCGAGAACGCGTGCCCGCCCGACATCGCCGGCTGCAAGGACAGCCCGTGGGGCTACGGCTGGGATACGTGGCAGGCCGACCTGTTCCGCCCGGCCGCGCCGCTGTTCGCGAAGGCGCCATGGGTGGTCGTGCGCGGCAACCACGAGGAATGCGCGCGGGCCGGCCAGGGCTGGTACCGCTTCCTCGATCCGCGCCCGTATTCGGCGGGCCGTTCGTGCAACGATCCGGCCAACGACAACGACGCGAATTACTCGGATCCCTATGCGGTGTCGCTCGGCGGCGGCTCGCAGGTGATCGTGTTCGACACCGCGAAGGTCGGCCGCAATCCGCTGAAGACGACCGACGCGCAATTCCGGATCTACCAGAAGCAGTTCCAGACGGTCGCGGCGCTCGCGTCGAAGGCCGGCATCACGACGACGATCTTCACGAACCACCATCCGATCCTCGCGTTCGCGCCGATCGCAGGCAGCACGCCCGCGCCGGGCAACCTCGCGCTGCAGTCGGTGATGTCGAGCCTGAACGCGCAGGCGTACTACCCGCCCGGTGTCCACGTCGCGCTGCACGGGCACGTGCACGACTTCCAGGCGATCAACTTCTCGTCCGGACATCCGGCGACGATCGTGTCCGGCAACGGCGGCGACAACCTCGACGTCGCGCTGCCCGACCCGTTCCCGGCCGGCCTGACGCCTGCGCCAGGCGCCGTGATCGAGCGGCTGTCGCACAACAACACTTTCGGCTTCCTGATCATGGAGCGGCGTGCGGCGCCGGCGACGGGCTGGGTGTTCCGTGCGTATTCGGCGGCGGGCAAGCTGCTCGCGTCGTGCGACCAGTCGGGCACGACGCTCGCCTGCGACAAGACGGGATTCATCGCGCCGTGACCGACGAAGTTCGATTGCATGATGGTTTGACGGGGTCGACGGGGTCAAGCGGTCGCCGGCGACGGATGGACGGATTGGGGAAGCGGCGGATTTTGTCGGCCGCCTGTGCCGGGCGTTCGGTTTGCGCTTCGGTTTCGTCGGACGCCTGTGCCGGGCGTTCGGCTTCCGCTTCGGTGTCTTCCCCCACCTGCGCCGAGTGTTCGGCTTCCGCTTTGGTGTCGTCGGCCACCTGCGCCGAGGGTTCGGCTTTCGCTTCGGCGTCGGTCGCCGGCACCGCCCGCACGGTACGCCTACTTGCCGCCGCCGTGCTCGCCGGCGCGGCGCTCGCGGCCCACGCCGCGCCGTCCGAAACGATCCTGCTCCCCGGCGCCCCGCCGTCGCGCGTCGTCGACACGATCGGCAACGGCACGCCGCAGGTGACCGGCAAGATCGACGCGGCGACCGCCCGCTTCGCGCCCGACCCGACGCTCGTCGCGCTCGGCCGCCGGATCTTCTTCGATCCGCGGCTGTCCGAGCCGCGCGGCATGTCATGCGCGGGCTGCCACGATCCGGCGCGTGCATTCGCGCCGACGCTGCCGGCCGCTTCGCTCGCGGGGCCCGGCGTGCCGGAAGGCAGCCGCCACGGACGTTTCAGCCAGCGCAACGCGCCGTCGCTGCTCTACGTGCGCTACGTGCCGCGCCGCCACTTCTACCAGGACGACGATGCGCCCGCGCCGTCGCCATTCGGCGGGCTTTTCAGCGACGGCCGCGCCGACACGCTCGCCGAACAGATCCGCGGGCCGCTGTTCGATCCGAACGAGATGAACAACCGGTCGCCGGCCGCGCTGCTGCGCAAAGTCGACGGCACCGAACTGGCGGGCGATCTGGCCGCGCGCTACGGCGCGTCGGTGCGGCGCGATCCCGAGCAACTGGTGCGCGCGCTCGGGTCGGCCGTCGAGGCCTATCTGCAGAGCGACGACATGGCGCCGTTCACGTCGCGCTTCGACGCATTCCTGCGCACCCGCAAGCCGCTCGCGCCGGCCGAGATGCGCGGTCTGGCGCTGTTCCGCAATCCCGACAAGGGCAACTGCATGAGCTGCCACACCCTGTCGGAGACATCGCGCCGGCCGGAGCGCTCGCTCTTCACCGATTTCGGCTACGACGCGATCGCGGTGCCGCGCAATCGCGCGTTGCCCGCGAACCGCGATCCGCGCCATTTCGACAACGGCCTGTGCGACACGGCCGCGCGGCTGCGCTGGCCCGAACCGACGCAATGGTGCGGTTACCTGCGCACGCCGGGGCTGCGCAACGTCGCGATCAAGCAGACGTTCATGCACAACGGCGTGTTCACGACGCTGCGCGATGCGGTCGCGTTCTACAACACGCGCTCGACCGATCCGCGCCACTGGTATCACGGCGCCACAACGTTCGACGACGTGCCGGTCGCCTATCGCGGCAACATCAACGTCAATTCGACGCCGATGAACCGCCGTCCGGGCACGCCGCCCGCGCTGACCGACACGGAAATCGACGACATCGTCGCGTTCCTCGGCACGCTGACCGACGCGCGCTACGCGAATCTCGTTCCGGCCGCTCCAGCCGCCTCACCCGCAGCGCCTGTCGCCCGTATCACCGGATCCCCGGCCGTCCGCCTCGCCGCGCCGGCGCGCTGACCCTGGCCGAACGGCCAAGCGCATGCGTGCCGCTTGCGGCCGCCTCATATACTGGTTATATTTACAGTACTGTATTTATGAACAGTGAGGTGCGCGATGGAACATCTGGTCCGTATCGTCAACGACACCGATCGCCAAGTGCTGGCATGGCTGCGTGCGCAGGTCGGCGATGCCCGCGTCGAGCGCGCGGCGCGCCAGCTTGGGGCGACGCGCAAGCCGTTTCCGTCCGCGTTGTGCCGATACCTCGGCATGAGCGCGCCGGCCACGCTGCGCCAGACGGAGCGGCCGCGCGCCGCGCGCGACTTCTCGGTCGGCGATCGCTACCTGTCGCTGATTCGTCAGCACCTCGCTGCGCATACGGTCGGCCGATGAAATCGCCGAAATCGTATCGTCGGCGCGTGATGGCGCGGCGGCCGGCCGCGGTGAGCACGGCGTGCCCGATCGGGCGGCCCGTGCCGCCGTCACGCCAGCCGAGCCCGGTAGCCGGCCTCCCGGCCCGGCCGAAAGCCGGCCCGCTTACGCGGCGGCCGCCGCGTCGCGTATCAGTTCGCCTAGCGTTTCGATGGCCGCTTCGTGAGCCGAGTCGAATACCCGCGTGCACCCAAGCCGGATATAGGCATCGAAGCGGTCGGAATTCGAGAAGATCGAGCCGGGCGCGATCCTTACTCCACGTGCCAGCGCCGCATCGAACAATGCTTCGGAACGCACGCCGTCCGGCAGCGCGATCCACAGCAGCATGCCGCCCGGCGGCCGGTTCATCCGCGTGCCGGCCGGAAAATGACGCGCGATCGCATCGATCGTCACGTCGCGCTGCACACGAAGCTGTTCGCGAAATCGGTGCAGGTGGCGATCGAACGCACCCGAGCCGACGAATTCGGCGGCGACGGCCTGCAGCAACGCGGCGTTGTGCCGGCTGTGCGCGAACTTGAGCATCTTCACGCGCGCGTGCCAGCGGCCTGCACTCATCCAGCCGAGCCGCATCCCGGGCGCCAGCACCTTGTTGAACGACGGGCAGTAGATCACCGTGCCGTCGCGGTCCCATGCCTTCACGGGCTTCACCGCCTGCGGGGCTTCGACGAGCTCGCGATAAGGCTCGTCCTCAATCACGGCCACGCCGCGGCGCGAGCACAGCGCAACCAGCGCGGCCTTGCGCTCGTCGGGCATCACGCTGCCGAGCGGGTTCTGCAGGTTTGGCACGACGACCACCGCCCGAATGTCCGGGTACGCGGTCAGCGCCACGTCGAGCGCTTCGATCGACAGGCCGGTCGTCGGGCTGGCCGGGATCTCGAGCGCACGCAGACCGAGGCTTTCGAGCAGCTGGATCAAGCCGAAAAAGGCCGGCGATTCGATCGCGATCGTGTCGCCGGGGCGCGCCACCGCGCGCAGCGCGAGATTCATCGCATCGACGCCACCGCTCGTCGACATCACGTCGTCCGGCGACACGGTCACGCCGTACGACAGCGCACGCTTGGCCATCGTCTGGCGGAATTCGGGCGAACCGCCGACCGGCCCCGCGTCGGTCAACAGCGTCGGCTTGCGCCGCAGCAGCCGGATCGCCAGCGCCTGCAGGCGCTCGGCCGGATACAGCGTCGCCAGTGCGGACGCGCCGCCAAGATTCAATGCATCGGGAGATGCGTTCGCGCGATCGATCACGCGCGACACGCGTTCGTGCAGCCCCGCGAATGGCGGCTCGACGCTCAGCGGCGGCCCGTCGCACTCCGGCAGCGTTGCGAGCGCGGCCGCCGCGCGCCGCCGCACGAAATAGCCCGAGCGCGGCCTTGCTTCGCACCAGCCCGTATCCTCGAGCCGCCGGAACGCCTGGATCGCGGTCGACAGGCTCACGCCGTGCTGCGCCATGAATCCGCGCACCGACGGCATCCGGTCGCCGGGCGACAGCGTGCCGGCCGCGATGATGCGGCGGTAATGCTCGGCGAGTCGTTCGTACAGCGGCTCGCCGGCCATCGGCAAAGGTGTGCGGGGCGCGTCGGTGAGGGATGTCATGCGGGTCATCGTGCCCGCGCGCCCTGGCGCACGCCAGATACAGATTCGGGGAAAACCCACCGATACAGCGGGCCAAAATCGCTGCCTGCACCGTAACAGATTCCCGTCCCCTGAATCTGTCCGGCCCGCGCGCGTTTCCCTAACCTGATTGCACGCTGTCGCCCCGCCGTCGCGGGGCTGCGCAACCGGGAAAGGGACTCGCCATGCGAACACAAGACATCCGGCTCGACGCCGGGCAAAGCCACTTTGCGTGGTTCGACAAAGGCAGCCAGGTCGTCGTGCTCGACGGCGCGCTCGCGGTCACGTTGCGCCACGGCGGGCTCGACTGGCTGCCTGATGCGCCGCACTACGTCCGTCGCGTGCTCGATGAAGGCGAATGCCTGACGATCGAGACCGCCGGTCACGCGACGTTGACTGCCAGCGGTGCCGCGCCGGTCGACGCGACCGTTACGGAACCCGCGGCCCGGGCCGGGGCGTTCGCCGCGTGGCGGGCGTGGCTGAAGCGGGTGGCCGCGTGGCCATTCGGCGAGCGGCATGTGCGCGAACAGCCCTGACGCGATGGCTCGCGCTGTCGCTGGTATCGTCGTGCAACTACCGTATCGCCTCATTCGGCGGCGAGCGTGATCGCGTCCGGCGCCGTCGCCGCGCAGGACCGATTCAACCGGGCAGAGATCTTCGGTTACCGCACCTTCCGCGCACGCTCGATCCATTCGAACAATGCCATCCCGACCAGCATCGCGACGACGAACGCGATGCCCTTGACCGAGCCCAGACCGATCGACACGAGGGCCGGCCCCGGGCAGAACCCCGCAAGCCCCCAGCCGATGCCGAACACGGCACTCCCGGCGACGAGCCGTACGGTGATCGTCCGGGTGGCCGGCCACTGGATCGGCAGCCCGAGCCACGACCGCGTGCGGCGCTTCGCCCATGCGAACGCGACCACGGCGACACCGATCGCGCCAACCATCACGAACGCGAGCGACGGATCCCAACGGCCTGCCAGGTCGAGAAAGCCGAGCACTTTCCGCGGGTTGGCCATCCCCGACACGATGAGGCCGACGCTGAACAACAGCCCCGCCAAAAACGCGAATCCTGCCTGCATGTCAGCCTCCAAGCACGTGCCGCCGCACGAATACGGTCGCGAAGCCGGCGACCATGAACACTGCCGTTGCTACGATCGACCGCGTCGCGCCGCGCGACAACCCGCAGACCCCGTGACCGCTCGTGCATCCGCCCGCATAGCGCGTGCCGATCCCGACCAGCAGGCCGGCCGCCAGCAATTCGCCCCAGCCTGCATCGACCTGCGGCGTCACGGCGGCACCGGCGATGCGCATCATCAGCGGCGCGGCGATCAGCCCGGCGACGAATGCGGCACGCCAGTCGCGCTCCGCGGCGCCGGCCGTGAACAGGCCGCCAACGATGCCGCTGATCCCGGCGATCCGCCCGTTGAACGCGATGAGCCACGCAGCTGCCAGCCCGATCAGCACGCCGCCGCCAAGCGACAGCCAGGGCGTGAAATGAAGCGCATCAAGCTGCATGGCGCTTCCCTTTCGCGGCCGGGCCGCAGAACTGTTCGTACAACACCCCCATCACCGCGATCGCGGCCGGGCTGTCGAGCGAATAGTGAATGTTCTTGCCTTCGCGGCGCGTGCGGACGAGCGCGTTGTCCCGCAACACGCCGAGCTGCTGCGACAGCGTCGGCTGGCGAATATCCAGCCGCGCCTCGAGATCGCTCACGCAGCGTTCGCCCTGCGACAGTTCACACAGCAGCAGCAACCGGTCTGGATTGGACAGCACCTTGAGCAGCGCGCACGCCGATTCGGCGGCTGCGCGCATCTGGTCGGGCTCGGGCAGCCCGGCGGAAGGATCGGCGTTCATGGGAGCGGCGGCACACGATTAACGAATCGATATTATATCAACTTATATATTGACGATTCGCACCATCGCCCGCTGCCGTCCCTCAGAAGGCGCCGAGGGCCCGGCTCAAACCGGGCCGCGCCGCCAACGCGCGTCAGGCACCGTCGCAGAACGCCGTGTCGTCCAGCATCAACGTACCGACCCGCGCGGGCACGAGCGGCGTGCGCGGCACCGGCGGCGTCCAGCCGAACAGTGCCTGCGCGGCCGCGCCGCACACGCGGCCCTGGCAAGCGCCCATCCCGCAGCGCGTCTGCAGCTTCGCGGCCGTCCAGCCGGGCGCCGGCGCGACCGCGTCGAAGCGCACGTCCTCGCAACGGCACAGCAGCGTATCGGGCCGCGCGAGCCGGCGGATCGGCTCGCGGATCGCGAAGCGCTCGCGCACCGCGTCCGCGAACGCCTGCCAGTGCGCGCGTCGCGCCACCAGCGCGGCCAGCGGCGCCGCCTGCCCGGTGGCCGCACAGCCGGCGATCTCGCCTTCGACCATCGCCAGTTCGCTGCCGCCGACACCCGTGCACTCGCCCGCGGCGAAATACCCGTCGCGGCTCGTGCGCTGATGCGCGTCGACCACGACCGCGCCGTTCTCGATCCGGCAACCGAGATGGCTCGGCAGCACGGTGTTCGGCACGAGGCCGAAGCCGCACGCGAGCCGGTCGCAGTCGACGTCGAACTCGCGCTCGCCCTGCCGGATCCGCACGCGTTCCAGCCGCTTGTCGCCGAACGCTTCGACGACGTAGGCATTGGGCCGGTACGCGGCCGTGACGAGCTTCGCGGCCTGCGCGAGTTTCGACGGCCAGCGCCACAGCCCTGCGCCGAAACCGGCCACGTCGCCCCATGCCGCCTGTTCGAGCACATGCGACACCTGCACACCTGCCTGTCGGGCCGTTGCCGCGCTCGCGAGCAGCAGCGGGCCGCTGCCGGCGATCACCGTGCGCTGCCCGCGCACGTCGAGGCCGTACTTGATCAGCGCCTGCAGGCCGCCCGCGCCGGTGACACCCGGCAGCGTCCAGCCCGGGAACGGCAGCAGCAACTCACACGCGCCGCAGCACAGGATCAACGTGCGGAATTCGAGCAGAAAGCCGCGCTCGTCGTCCTCGAGCAGCAGCGTGCCCGGCTGCGTTTCGGCGACGATGCGCGTGGCCGCGAGATGCGTGACGTTCGGCTGCCGCAGCACGGCAAGGCGTTCCGCCGCGGCCGCCACCGGCGTCGCGGCGGCGGCCTGGCGCCAGATCTGTCCGCCCGCGCGCGGGTTGTCGTCGACGATCGCGACCGTTGCGCCGCTTCGTGCGGCGGCCCGCGCGGCCGACAATCCGGCCGGGCCCGCGCCGACGATCGCGACGTCGACGCTCAGTCGTTCCTGTTTCATCGCGTGCGCTCCACCCGCATCCCGTCGCGGCACAACGTCTGGCAGGCCAGACGACGGCGGCCGTCGATCGTCATCCTGCACTCCTGGCAGATACCCATACCGCAAAACGGCGCGCGCGCCGCACCCGTGCACGACACGCGCGTCGTGTCATCGCCACTGGCCGCGACGGCGGCCGCGACGGTCGCACCGTCGGCCACCGTCAGCGCGCGGCCGTCCAGATGAATGATCATGTCAGCCTCCGCCAGGCCGCCCTGCACGTACGGGAATCGGCCTTCGAGGGATGGGGGGACTGCGTCCCCCCTAGCGAATGAAGTGAGCGTGGGGGTCGTTTCATGTCAGCGCTCCGGCTACGGGGGACGTCGTCAGAAAACGTCCCGGCAAATACGGTTCGATATCGATCGGCGGCCGCTCGCCGGTCATCAACGCGGCGACGATTCGCGCACTGCCCGGCGCGGTCGTCACGCCGAGCCCTTCGTGCCCGACCGCGAGCCACACGCCCGGCCGCGCCGGATGTTCGCCCAGCAGCGGCAGGCCGTCGGGGCTCGCGGAACGAAAGCCCGTCCATGCGCGAATTCCGTTCAGGTCGGCCAGATCCGGCAGGTAGCCGGCCGCACGGCGCAGCATGCGCGCGAGCACCGGCGGCTCGATGCGCGCGTCTTCCGTGTCGAACTGGCGCGACGAGCCGATCAGCAGCTGGCCGGTCGGCCGCGGTTGCACGTTGAACGCGACGGACGTGCCGTCGCTCGCGTGCGCGCTCGCCGCATAGCCGAGCTCGACGAGCTGGTGCGACACCTGGCCCGGGTAGCGGTCGGTGATCAGCAGATGGCCCTTCTTCGGGCGCAGCGGCAATTCGGGCAACAGCGTGCGCGCGGCGACGCCGTTCGCGACGACGACGCGTTCCGCGCGCAGCGTGTCGCCGCTCGCGAGCGTCACGCTCGGGCCATCGACCGCCACCGCGCGGTCGCGCCGCAACGTGATGCCCGGCGCGCGCTGCAACAGCCAGCTCGCGGCGACCGGCGCATAGAGAATCGCATCACCCGGGATCTTCAGCGCGCCGCCAAGCCCCGCGCGCAGCATCGGCTCCAGCCGCGCGAGCGTCGCCGCGTCGATCAGCTCGCCCGTGACGCCATGCGCGGCGAGCGTCGCCTGCTTGGTGCGCGCGAGGTCCATCTCGTTGGAATCGGCCGCGAGCCACAGCGTGCCGCAGTTGCGGTACGCGCAGCCTTCCGGCATGTCGCCGCTCAGCGCGCGCCACAGCTCGATCGAGTAATGGCTCAGCGCGAGCTCGGCCGCGTTGTCGTCCATCGCGACGAGGTGCCCCATGCCGGCACCGGTCGCGCCGCCGCTGGCGTCGTCGACGACGAGCACGCGCAACCCGCGCTGCGCGAGTTCGTGCGCACATGCGGCGCCGACGATGCCGGCACCGATCACGACGACGTCGGTCCTGGCCTCGCTCACGACACGATGCCCCAGCCGAACGGATCGTCTTCCTCGATCAGCAACGTCGCTTCCGCGCTGAGATGCGCACTGCCGCGAATCGTCGGCACGATGCCGCCGTCGGCCTGCGCATAGCTCGCCTGGAACACGCTGCCGATCACGCTCGCCTGCCGCCACACGACGCCCGGTTCGAGCTTGCCGTCGGCCGCGAGGCAGGCGAGCTTCGCGCTCGTGCCGGTGCCGCACGGCGAACGGTCGTACGCATGGCCCGGGCACAGCACGAAGCTGCGGCTGTCGTGCTCGGGATCGTCGGCGAACAGTTCGATATGGTCGATCTCGCCGCCGTTCGCGCCGGTGATGCCCGCACGCTCGAGCCCTTCACGCACGGCGGACGAATAGGCGGTCAGCGCCGCGACGTTGTCGCCGGCCACGCGCTGGCCGTGATCGCTGATCAGGAAGAACCAGTTGCCGCCCCACGCGATGTCGCCCTTCACGGAGCCGTAGCCCGGCACGTCGACGGCGACGGCCTTCGCATGGCGATACGCGAGCACGTTGCGCACGCTGACCGACAGGTCGTCGTGCAGCGTCGCCTCGACGGTGCCGACCGGCGTTTCGATCCGGTGCACGCCCGGCTCGATGCGGCCCATGTGATGCAGCGTGCGCACGACGCCGATCGTGCCGTGCCCGCACATCCCGAGGTAGCCGCTGTTGTTGAAGAAGATCACGCCGGCCGCCGCCTCCGGCGACACGGGTTCGCACAGCAGCGCGCCGACCATTACATCGCTGCCGCGCGGCTCGAGAATGCACGCGGTGCGGTAGCGATCGTGCTCGCGCGCGAGCACGTCGCGGCGCTCGGCCATCGTGCCGTTGCCGAGCGAGGGGAAGCCGGACACGACGAGCCGCGTGGGTTCGCCGCCCGTGTGCGAATCGATGATCTGAATGCGCTTCATCATGAGCCGTCCGAAGTGGGGAAAGGAGCATAGCTTCCTCCGTCGCGCGTCCGTCCGCTTGTGGCTTTTCGATGAGGACGGCGACGAAATCGGCACAGTGCGAAACGCCTTTCGCAGCCCTTGCGGCCACTGTGCCGATTTCGTCATTCTGCTCCGCGATACGACTCAAGCGTGATGGGTGTTTGCACGGCGATACTGGTTGCACGTCGACGCGCCTGTCGCCGGCCGAGATGAAGCGATACGTAGCAACAGGAAGCAATACGAAGCAGGAGATTGCAGTGAGCCGAAACGCCATCCAGCGGACCGAAGTTTCCCCCGCCCTCAGCAACCGGTTCGCACCGGCCGCTTCCATCGCATTCGACGCCGCGCACCGCGCCGAACAGAACCGGGCGAACCGCTGAGCGACTTCCCCCGGCGGTGCAACGGCTTCCCCCGTCGCATCGCCACTTCCCGTCCGGCATGGCCCGCACGGGTCCGTTCGCCGCGTCGCCAGTCTGCGCCGCGCATGAACGGCCGTCGGCCCGCCCGGTCGTTCGAACCGGTCGCATGCCGGCCGGCAGGTGTGCGCCGCTGCTCCGTCGGAGCGCGGCGCAACCTCACCTGCCCCGATATTTCCCAGGAGACAAACCCATGCCAGGCCAAGGCAACACACACCCTTCCGTCCCGCTTTCCCGTTCCGTGCCCGCCGACGGCGGTCACGGCAAGTTCAAGAAACAGCTGTCGCTGACCGACCTGACGTTCATCGGTCTCGGCGCGATCTTCGGTTCGGGGTGGCTGTTCGCCGCGAGTCACGTGTCGACGATCGCCGGCCCGGCCGGCATCTTCTCGTGGCTGCTCGGCGGCTTCTCGGTGCTGCTGCTGGGCATCGTCTACTGCGAGCTCGGCGCCGCGCTGCCGCGCGCGGGCGGCGTGGTCCGCTACCCGGTGTTCTCGCACGGCCCGCTGCTCGGCTACCTGATGGGCTTCATCACGCTGATCGCGTTCTCGAGCCTGATCGCGATCGAAGTGGTCGCCGCGCGCCAGTACGCGGCCGCGTGGTTCCCCGGCCTCACCAAGGCCGGATCGAGCGACCCGACGACGCTCGGCTGGCTCGTGCAGGCCGGGCTGCTGTGCTTCTTCTTTTACCTGAACTATTCGAGCGTGAAGACGTTCGCGAAGGCGAACAACGTCATCAGCATCTTCAAGTTCATCGTGCCGCTGTCGGTGATCGCGGTGCTGTTCACGTTCTTCAAGCCCGCCAATCTGACGATCCACGGCTTCGCGCCGTTCGGCATGCCCGGCATCGAGATGGCCGTGTCGGCGGGCGGGATCATCTTCGCGTACCTCGGCCTCACGCCGATCGTGTCGGTCGCGAGCGAAGTGCGCAATCCACAGCGCACGATCCCGATCGCGCTGATCCTGTCGATCCTGCTGTCGACGCTGATCTACGTGCTGCTGCAACTCGCGTTCATCGGCAGCATCCCGACCGACATGCTCGCCGCCGGCTGGCACGACGTGAGCAAGGCGTTCTCGCTGCCGTACCGCGACATCGCGCTCGCGCTGGGCGTGGGCTGGCTCGCGGTGATGGTCGTCGCCGACGCGATGATCTCGCCGAGCGGCTGCGGCAACATCTACATGAACGCGACGCCGCGCGTCGTCTACGGCTGGGCGAAGACGGGCACGTTCTTCAAGGTGTTCACGCGCGTCGACGAAGCGTCGGGCATCCCGCGTGCGGGCCTGTGGCTCACGTTCGGCCTCTCGATCTTCTGGACGATGCCGTTCCCGTCATGGGAAGCGCTGATCAACATCGTATCGGCCGCGCTCGTGCTGAGCTACGCGGTCGCGCCCGTGTCGGTCGCCGCGCTGCGCCGCACCGCGCCCGACCTGCCGCGACCGTTCCGCGCGGTGGCGTTCGGCATCACCGGCCCCGCGTCGTTCGTGATCGCCGCGCTGATCGTCTACTGGTCGGGCTGGGGCACGGTGTCCTGGCTGCTCGGCCTGCAGATCGCGATGTTCGTGATCTATCTCGCATGCCGCCGCTGGGTGCCGACCGCGCACCTGAGCATCGCCGAGCAGGTGCGTTCCTCCGCGTGGCTGATCGCGTTCTACGCGGCCATGATCGTGCTGTCGTACTTCGGCGGCTTCGGCGGCACGGGCCAGCTCGCGCATCCGTACGACACGGTCGTCGTCGCGGCCGTCGCGCTCGTCATCTACTACTGGGGCGCCAACACCGGCATCCGTTCCGACAAGCTGCAGCTCGACGACGACGAAGACTGACGCCCCCGCTTTCCCCTTTCCACTCCGGCCGGGCGCATCACGCCCGGCCCCGCATTTTCCGAGGAAAAACCATGCAACTCACAGGTCAGCTCCTGATCGGCCAGTCGGCCATCGCCGGACAGAACGGCACCCTCCACGCGATCGCCGCCGCGACCGGCGAACCGCTCGACCCCGCGTTCGGCGGCGCGAGCCTGCACGACCTGGAGACGGCCTGCGCGCTCGCCGACGACGCGTTCGACACGTACCGCGAAACGCCTCCCGAGCAACGCGCCGCGTTTCTCGACGCGATCGGCCGCAACATCATGGCGCTCGGCGACGACCTGATCGAGCGCTGCGTCACCGAAACGGGCCTGCCGCGCGCACGCATCGAAGGCGAACGCGGCCGCACGGTCGGCCAGCTCGCGCTGTTCGCGTCGCTCGTGCGCGACGGCGGTTACGTCGACGCGCGCATCGACCCGGCCCGGCCGGAGCGCAAGCCGCTGCCGCGGGTCGACCTGCGCCTGCGCAACGTCGCGATCGGGCCGGTCGCCGTGTTCGGCGCGTCGAACTTCCCGCTCGCGTTCTCGGTCGCGGGCGGCGATACCGCGTCGGCACTCGCGGCCGGCTGCCCCGTGATCGTCAAGGCGCACTCCGCGCATCCGGGCACGTCCGAGCTCGTCGGCCGCGCGATCCAGCAGGCAGTGCGCGAATGCGGGCTGCCGGCCGGCGTGTTCTCGCTGCTGTTCGACGCGTCGCGCGAGATCGGCCAGGCGCTCGTCGCCGATCCGCGCATCAAGGCCGTCGGCTTCACCGGCTCGCGCCGCGGCGGCGTCGCGCTGATGAACATCGCGGCCGCGCGCCACGAGCCGATTCCGGTCTATGCGGAAATGAGCTCGATCAATCCGGTGCTGCTGTTCCCGGCCGCGCTCGACGCGCGCCACGACACGATCGCGCCGCAGTTCGCCGCGTCGCTCGCGCTCGGCGCCGGCCAGTTCTGCACGAACCCGGGGCTCGTTCTCGCGGTCGACGGCCCCGCACTGCGCGCGTTCGAGGCCGCAGCGGCCGCCGCCGTGCAAGCGAGCGCCGCGCAGACAATGCTCACGCCGCACATCCACGCGAGCTACGCGCAAGGCGTGGCCGCCCTGCGCGCGCACGACGCGGTCGAGCTGCTGGCGCAAGGTTTGGAAGGCGGCCGCTACCAGGCACGTGCTGCGCTGTTCGCGACGTCGGCGGCCGCGTTCATCGCGCACCCGGAACTGCGTGACGAAGTGTTCGGCCCCGCGTCGCTGATCGTGCGCTGCCCGGATGCCGACACGCTGCATCGTGTGCTGAAGTCGCTCGAAGGCCAACTGACGATCGCCGCGCATCTCGCCGACGGCGACGCCGCGCTGTTTGCCGCGCTGCGCCCGACGCTGGAGCGCAAGGCCGGCCGCATTCTCGTCAACGGCTTCGGCACGGGTGTCGAGGTCGGTCACGCGATGGTGCACGGCGGCCCGTTCCCGGCCACGTCCGACACGCGCACCACGTCGGTCGGTGCACGCGCGATCGAGCGTTTCCTGCGCCCCGTGTCGTACCAGGACGTGCCGGACGCGCTGCTGCCCGACGCCATCCGCACCGGCAACCCGCTGAACGTGCCGCAACGCATCGACGGCGTGCCCGCGCCGCGGGAAGCGCGCGATGTCTGAGCCGCTCGCCGAAGTCGTCCTGTCGCTCGATGAGGTGCACGCACTCGCGCTGCGCGTGCTGACGCACAACGGGATGTCCGCCGCGCACGCGCAGGCGATCGCGAACGTGATCACGCAGGGCCAGCGCGACGAATGCCACTCGCACGGCGTGTACCGGCTGCTCGTCTGCGTGCGCTCGCTGAAGAAGGGCAAGGTCGATCCGCAGGCCGTGCCGACGCTGCGCCGGCTGTCGTCGTCGATCGTCGCGGTCGACGCGCATCGCGGCTTCTCGCTGCTCAGCTTCGAAACCGGCCTGCCGGTGCTCGTCGAGATGGCGAAGCAGCACGGGATCGCGGCGATGGCGATCAACCATTGCTACCACTTCTCGGCGCTGTGGCCCGAGGTCGAGGCGATCGCCGCCGAGGGGCTGGTCGGCATCGCGATGAACCCGAGCCACAGCTGGGTCGCGCCGGAGGGCGGCCGCGAACCGGTGTTCGGCACGAACCCGATCGCGTTCGCGTGGCCGCGCCCGGGCGGCGTGCCATTCGTGTTCGACTTCGCGACCAGCGCGATCGCGCGCGGCGACATCGAACTGCACGCGAAACAGGGCAAGGCGATCCCGCCGCACTGGGCGATCGATGCCGACGGCCAGCCGACCACCGATCCGAAGGCCGCACTGCAGGGCGCGATGCGCACCTTCGGCGGCCACAAGGGCTCGGCGCTGGCGGCCATGGTCGAGCTGCTCGGCGGCGCACTGATCGGCGACATGACGAGCCGGGAGTCGATGGACTTCGACGAAGGCGTCGGCGCGACGCCGTGCCATGGAGAGCTCGTGATCGCGTTCGACCCGAAAGTGTTCCTCGGCGACGAACTCGACGCGGGCCTCGCGCGCGGCGAGCGGATGTTCGCGTCGATCTCCGGGCAAGGCGCGCGGCTGCCGTCGCAGCGGCGCTTCGACGCCCGCGCGCGCAGCATCGCGCATGGCGTGCGGATTCCGAAGGCGCTGTACGACGAAATCCTGACGCTGCTCGATTGACGCGATCACGTTGCGCGGCGCGGCTCGCGGCGCGGCTTCATCGCCGGTAGAAGGCGATGAAGCCGCCGCCTGTTCCGCCGCCTGTTCCGCCGCCTGTTCCGCCACCCGGTTCGCCGCCTGATTCTGCCGCCGGGTTCTGCCACCCGATTCGTCGCCCGATTTGCCGCCCGGTTCCGCCACCCGATTCGTCGCCCGATTTGCCGCCCAGTTCCGCCATCCGATTCGTCGCCCGGTTCCGCCGACGGTTGCACCGGCAAGGCCCTGCGCCCCTGGTGCGCGCCTGCCCGGCTCCCCGCCCGCGCCCTTCGCCCACTCCCGCCCGCGCCGCCCGCCCGGCGCCTGTGGGATAATCGCCCAGTTTGCCCAGGGCGCAGCTCAAGAGGTTGTTCGCACGGGCGCGCGAGAGGCCTTCAATCCCGTGCCTCCACCCTTTTCCGCGATATTTCTTCAGCCATCACAATGCCCACATACCGTTCCAAAACCTCCACCGCCGGCCGCAACATGGCAGGCGCGCGCTCGCTGTGGCGCGCCACCGGCATGAAAGACGACGATTTCTCGAAGCCGATCATCGCGGTCGTCAACTCGTTCACGCAGTTCGTGCCCGGGCACGTGCACCTGAAGGATCTCGGCCAGCTCGTCGCGCGCGAGATCGAGGCCGCCGGCGGCGTCGCGAAGGAATTCAACACGATCGCGGTCGACGACGGCATCGCGATGGGCCACGACGGCATGCTCTATTCGCTGCCGAGCCGCGACATCATCGCCGACTCCGTCGAATACATGGTGAACGCGCACTGCGCGGACGCAATGGTGTGCATCTCGAACTGCGACAAGATCACGCCGGGGATGCTGATGGCCGCGATGCGCCTCAACATTCCGGTGATCTTCGTGTCGGGCGGCCCGATGGAAGCCGGCAAGACGCGTCTCGCGAACCCGGTCACCAAGACCGTCGAACTGAAGAAGCTCGACCTCGTCGACGCGATGGTGATCGCGGCCGACCCGGCGTATTCGGATGCCGACGTCGCCGAAGTCGAACGCTCGGCCTGCCCGACCTGCGGTTCGTGCTCGGGCATGTTCACGGCGAACTCGATGAACTGCCTGACCGAAGCGCTCGGCCTGTCGCTGCCCGGCAACGGCACGGTCGTCGCGACGCACGCCGATCGCGAGCAACTGTTCAAGCGCGCCGGCCGCCGTATTGTCGAGCTGACCCGCCAGCACTACGAGCAGGACGACATGCGCGCGCTGCCGCGCTCGGTCGGCTTCAAGGCGTTCGAGAACGCGATGACGCTCGACATCGCGATGGGCGGTTCGACCAACACGATCCTGCACCTGCTGGCGATCGCGCAGGAAGCCGGCATCGACTTCACGATGAAGGACATCGATCGCCTGTCGCGCAGCGTGCCGCAGCTGTGCAAGGTCGCGCCGAACACGAACAAGTACCACATCGAGGACGTGCACCGCGCGGGCGGCATCATGGCGATCCTCGGCGAGCTCGATCGCGCCGGCAAGCTGCACACCGACGTGCCCACCGTGCACGCGCCGACGCTGAAGGATGCGCTCGACCAGTGGGATATCGTCCGCACCGACGACCCGGCAGTGCGCACGTTCTACCAGGCCGGCCCGGCCGGGATCCCGACGCAGGTCGCGTTCAGCCAGAATACGCGCTGGCCGAGCCTCGACCTCGACCGCGCGGAAGGCTGCATCCGCTCGTACGAGCATGCGTTCTCGAAGGAAGGCGGCCTGGCCGTGCTGACCGGCAACATCGCGCTCGACGGCTGCGTGGTGAAGACGGCCGGCGTCGACGAAAGCATCCTCGTGTTCGAGGGTTCGGCCCACGTCACCGAATCGCAGGACGAAGCGGTCGAGAACATCCTGAACGACAAGGTCAAGGCCGGCGACGTGGTGATCGTGCGCTACGAAGGCCCGAAGGGCGGCCCCGGCATGCAGGAAATGCTGTACCCGACGAGCTACATCAAGTCGAAGGGTCTCGGCAAGGCATGCGCGCTGCTGACGGACGGCCGCTTCTCGGGCGGCACGTCGGGCCTGTCGATCGGTCACTGCTCGCCGGAAGCGGCAGCGGGCGGCGCGATCGGCCTCGTGCGCGACGGCGACAAGATCCGTATCGACATCCCGAACCGCACGATCGACGTGCTGGTGTCGGACGAGGAACTCGCGCGTCGCCGCGAAGAGCAGAACGCGAAGGGCTGGAAGCCGGCGCAACCGCGTCCGCGCAAAGTGTCCGCGGCGCTGAAGGCCTATGCGAAGCTGGTGATGTCGGCCGACAAGGGTGCCGTGCGCGACCTGTCGCTGCTGGAAGACTGATGCCGGGCAGCGGGCCGCACGAACGGCCCGCCCGCCGGACCCAGAAGCCGCTCTCCGGAGCGGCTTTTTTTCATCCGGCGCCGGCTGGCGGCTGCGACATCTGAGCCTTCAGTCGATCAACGACGGAACTCGTCGCTGCGGCCCCGGCCTCCACCACCGCCGTGGTTTCCGCCCCCGTCCCCGCCGCCTTGCGGCCGACCGCCGTAACCGCCGCCGCCCTGATGTGCCGGCGGCATCATCTGGACCGCGCCACCGCTCGGTGCGGGCTGCGCGGGTTGGGCGGGCGGCGGCGCCGGCTGACGGACACCGGCCGCGCCGGGCATCGGTGCGGGCGCGGGCATCGGTGCGGGTGCAGGCATCGGCGCGGGCGCGCGTGCGGGCGCGGGCGCAACCTGCGGCGCCGGCGCGCGGTTCGGACCATTCCAGCCGCCGCGCGTGGCCGACGGCCGCGCATCATGCTGCACGGGCGGCGCGCCGCGCGGCTCGCGCTGGGCCGGCCAGCCCGGCTGCGGACGGCCGTAGTAGGCGGGCGGCATCCCGCCGGGGCCAACGCGAGGCTCGGCACGATGCTCCCAGCGATCGCGATCGTGAAACCACGGCCGGTGGCGGTAATAACGGTCCCAGTACGTGCCGATCGCGAACCCGGTCACCGGCACGCCGATGATCGCCCCGTATTCGAGCAGCGGCACGTAATTGCCCTGGTACGGGTAGTCGAGCTGCTGCGCGTCGATCCAGCCGCGCACGCCCGGCAGCGCGACGTCGCACCACGAGTAGTCGCTCAGGCAGCCGAACACGTCCACCGCGGTGCCGGGCGGAAGTTGCGCGACGACCGGATAATCGGGCGCCGGCCCCGCAAAGAGTTCGGCCCCCGAGTTCGTGTAGGCGCTGCTTTGCGCGTCGGCGACCCCCGGCACGGCCGCGATGCCGAACAGGACGACGCACAGACTTCTAATGATGGTGTTGCTCATGTTGCTCTCCCGCGCGGTGCCGCCGCGCGTCGGTCAGTGTCGATGGCCGCCGCCCCAGTGTCCCCCGCCCCAATGTCCGCCACCCCAGTGGCCGCCACCCCACGGACGGTGCCAGCCCCGGTAGCCGCCGCCCCAATACCCGCGGAAGCCGAAGCCGATCGTGACGGGCGGCCCGTACCAGCCCGGGTAGTACGCGGGGTAGTAGGCCGGATAAGGCACATAGGCCGGCGCGGCATAAACGGGCGCCGGCGGGTACGCGTAGGCATAATCGTCCGCTGGCGGCGGCACGGCCGGCACGGCGGGTGTGGACGACGCGGCCGGGCCCGTATTGGCCGGCGTCACCGGGATCTCGCGCTGCGACACCACGGCGGGCACGGGTGCGTAATACGGTGCATATCCGTAAGGGCTCGTGTAATAGCAGCCACTCAGCGCGAGGATCGCCAGCACGATGACGGCTGGCCTCGCGGCGTGAATCGGGTTCATTTGAAGCTCCGCAGGAATTCGTGCGTCGCCGCGTGGCGCGCGCCTGACTCTAGCTTACGTCCCCTGCATATTTCTGCGGGTTTGATCGGTTACTTTTTGTTTCGCCATCACAATTGAAGGGGTCGCACCGCGCGGGTACGCTGCGTGCTCGCGCGTCTGGCGCGCCGGCGTTGAAGTTGGCGCAAATGCCCTCACTTGGATATTCAGTCAGGCTGGCCGGCGCGGACGGGTGTTCGCGGCCCCCGGCGGCCTGAAACCAGCGGACTTCGGCCCGCCCAACAGGAACGCGGCTCACGCCGCCATCGACATGACTACGCCACGCCCCACGCTTCGGGCGGACACGCCCCTCGATCCGATCATCCAGCTGCTGGCGCTCGCCGGCGAACAGGGTTATCTGACGCACGCCGACCTCGTCGACGCGCTGCCGCCGGAAAGCGACAGCCCCGACGCGCTGGACGTCGTGCGCGCCGCGCTCGCGGACATCGGCATCGCCGTGCTCGACGAGCCGGCCGCGCCGGCGCCGTTTGCGGGCGCGGCACCGGTCGACGTCGATCGCGATGCGCTCGACGAGGGCCGCGCGCTGCTCGGCGATCTCGCCCGCGGCACGAGCGCGTCGACCGATCCGCTCGCGCTCTACATGCGACGCATTCACGCGGTGCCGCTGCTCAAGCGCGAGGATGAAATCGTGCTCGCCCGCGAGATCGAAACGGGCCGCCATCAGATCCTGCATGCGCTCGCCGGCTATCCGGCGGCGGTCGATGCGCTGCTCGCGCGCCATGGTGCAACGGGTGGAAGCGGGGCGGCCGGAGACGAAGCCGATGACAGCGGCGACGGCGAAGGCGACACGCCGGCACCCGCGCGCTACGACACGCTGCAGGACGCCATCACGGCCCTGCGCGGCGCATTGCACGCGCAAGGCTGCCGCTCGGCCGAATACCGCGACGCGCGCAACCGCCTCGCCGCCCTGCTCGGTTCGCTCGCGTGGGTTGCGCCGGCCGTCGACGATGCGACTCGCGTCGTGCGCGCGCTCGCCGCCGCACCGGCCAACGCCGCCGCCGACAGCGACGCCGCGCACTTCGACGCGGTCGCGCGCCGTGCGCTCGGCGCCGCGCTGAGCGACGGTCAGCAAAAGGTGCGCGACGGTACCCGCGCGATGCTGGAGGCGAACCTGCGGCTCGTGCTGTCGATCGCGCGCAAGTACATGAACCGCGGCGTCGACCTGCCCGACCTCGTGCAGGACGGCTGCCTCGGCCTGATGCGGGCGATCGAGAAGTTCGAATACCGGCGCGGCTTCAAGTTCTCGACCTATGCGACCTGGTGGATCCGGCAGGCGGTCGCGCGCGCGGTGGCCGACCGTTCGCGCACGATCCGCGTGCCCGTGCACGTCGGCGACCAGTACCAGCGCGTGCAGCGGCATGCGCTGCGGTTCCGCCAACGCACGGGCCGCCGCGCGACGCCGGCCGAACTGGCCGCAGAATCCGGGCTCCCCGAGGGCAAGCTGCGCGCGGTGCTCGCGCTGCCTGCCGAGCCGCTGTCGCTCGACACGCCGCTGCCCGATGCGGAGACGGGCCTCGTCGACCTGATCGAGGACCAGGCGTCGGCGAGCCCGTTCGAGCGCCTGGCGGACACGCGCATGCGCGAATGCGTGACGTCGCTGCTGCGCTCGGTCACGCCAGCCGAAGCCGACGTGCTGCGTCGGCGGTTCGGCCTCGGCGGCGCCGAGCCGGACACCTACGACGCGATCGCGCAGGACGCGGGCATGTCGCGCGAACGCGTGCGGCAGATCGAGAAGCGCGCGCTCGCCACGCTGCGCACGGCCGCAGAGGCCGAGGGCGCGGAGTCGTTCCTCGACGCGTAACCGGTCGCGCGTTCGTGCCCTATCCCGGCACGAACGCGCGCGCGGCGCGGTTCCCGCCTGTGCAACGTTTGCTATTGACACGCATCAATTTTTGTTCGTCGCTTCCCGTGACAATGTGCTGAAATGAACGGCGGCCCGCGCGTTGCGCGCGCCGTTCATTCCGTTTGCGCTTCCCCAGGTCCCGCACCATGCAGACGACCATCAGCCAGACGCACGAGGAAAACCGGCAGATCGCGGCTTGCCTGCGCGAAGCCGCGCAGTTGCTTGCCGACCAGGGAGCGAATCCTTACCGGGTTGCCGCCTACCGCGCGTCGGCCGATACGATCGAGTCGCTCGACGACGGCATCCGCACCCGCTTCAACGCGGGCGGTGTCGATGCGCTCGGCGCGCTGCCGGAGGTCGGCACGGGCGTCGCACAGGCGATCGCCGAATGGCTGGTGACCGGGCGATGGCGCCTGCTCGATCGGCTGCGCGGCGATGCGGAGCGCGTGTCCGCGTTCGAAGCCGTGCCCGGCATCGGGCATGCGCTCGCGCTGCGGATTCACGACCAGTTGCACATCGATACGCTCGAGGAGCTCGAACGCGCGGCCCGCAGCGGCCAGCTCGACGCGATTTCGGGTGTCGGCCCGCGTCGCGCGGCCGGCATCCGCGCGGCGCTCGACGACGTGCTGAGCCGGCGCCGGCGCTGGCAAGGCCACGCGCAGGACGCCGACCTCGGCACCGAGCCGCCTGTCGAACTGCTGCTTTACATCGACCGCCTGTACCGCAACAAGGCCGCCGCCGGCATCCTGCCGATGCTGGTAACGCGTCGCGTGAACGCGGACGTCAGCGTGTCGCCGCCCGTGATGCACATGACGAAAGGCGGCTGGCATTTCACCGCGCTATGCCCCTATCCCGCCCGCCCGCACGAGGCCGGCCGCACCGCGGACTGGGTCGCGCTCTACTTCTACGATGCGTTGCAATGCGAGCACCAGCGCACAGTCGTCACCGAAACGTTCGGTTCGCTCGTCGGCAAGCGCATCGTGCGCGGACGCGAGATGGAATGCCGCGTCTATTACGCGGGATGACGCGCGCGGGGCATTAGCCGCCGCAGCTTGCCTGCCCCGTCGCACGCTCGCGCGCCCCACTCCGGCAAGCCGAACCGCCTACGCGACTTCCGTCTTCGTGCGACGCGCCGGATGACGGTGCGCGGCGACGCGCAGCAGCTTGCGGAACGACGGACACTCGAGATGACTCGGCGCCGGGCACACGGCCGCATGCCGCAGCGCATCGCGCACCGCACCGAGACGGCGGATCGTACGGTCGAGCTCGTCGGCCTTGTCGTCGAGCTTCGCGCGATCGATCGCAGGGCGGCCGTCCGCACCGAACATCGCGAGGATGTCGTCGAGCGCGAAACCGGCTTCCCGGCCAAGCGCGATCAGCGCAAGGCGCTCCAGCACCGACTCGTCGTACTGGCGCCGCAGCCCGTGACGGCCGTTCGGCACGATCAATCCCTTTTCCTCGTAGTAACGCAGCGTCGACGCGGGCAATCCCGAGCGACGCGCGACATCGGCGATATCCAGACGGCTCATGCTTGACCTCAAGTTAACTTGAAGTTGCAAGATAGCCGCTCGACTCCTTCGACACAAGACTGGACCGCCATGAACCCGCCGAAACCGACTCCTTTCCCGGCGCGCTCCCGCCCGCCGCGGAAAACGGCGAGCGTCGACGTCGCGCACGCGGCGATGGACTGACGAGGCGACGGCTGCGCGCGGTGCGCGCCGGCGCCCCGTCGGGCCGTCTCAGGCCTTCATCGTCCCGGTACGCACATAGCGTTCGTGCCACGACAGCGCCTCGGCGAGCAGGTGCGGCGTGTGCTTGCCGAAGCTCTCGCGCGACGCGCGCTCGAAGTAGTCCTCGAGCATCGGACGGTAATCGGGATGCGCACAGGTCGCGATGATCTTGCGCGCACGCTGCTTCGGCGACAGGCCGCGCAGGTCGGCGAGCCCCTGCTCGGTGACGACCACCGCGACGTCGTGCTCCGTATGGTCGACGTGGCTTGCCATCGGCACGATCCGCGAGATCGCGCCGCCCTTCGCGGTGCTGGCCGACATGAAGCACGACAGGTAGCCGTTGCGCGCGAAGTCGCCCGAGCCGCCGATGCCGTTCTGGATCTTCGTGCCCATCACGTGCGTCGAGTTCACGTTGCCGTAGATGTCGGCTTCGATCATCCCGTTCATCGCGATGCAGCCGAGCCGGCGCACGAGTTCCGGATGGTTGCTGATCTCCTGCGGGCGCAGCAGGATTTTTTCGCGGAACGTCGCGATCTCGTCGGCGAAGCGCTGCACGGCGGCCGGGCTCAGCGACAGCGCGGTGGCCGACGCGAAACTCAGCGTGCCGTCGTCGAGCAGGTCGAGCATGCCGTCCTGGATCACCTCGGTGTACGCGGTCAGGTTCGAGAAGCCGGCCGAGCTCAGTTCCGCGAGCACCGCGTTCGTGATGTTGCCGACACCCGACTGCAGCGGCAGCAGGTTTTCCGGCAGACGGCCGCGCTTCACTTCGTGGCGCAGGAAATCGATCAGTTGCAGCGCGATCTGCTTGGACGTGGCGTCCGGCGCGGAGAACGCGTTGCTGCGGTCCGGCGCGTCGGTCTCGACGATCGCGACGATCTTGTCGGCCGGGCAGCGCAGGTACGGCTCGCCGATCCGGTCGTCGCTTTTGGTCAGCGGAATCGGCTTGCGGTGCGGCGGCAGCGCGGTGCCGTAATAGACGTCGTGCATCCCGTCGAGGCCGAGCGGCTGGCGCGAGTTGACTTCGAGGATCACGTGCTTCGCCTGCTCGAGCCACGTCTTGTTGTTGCCGATCGATGCGGACGGAATCAGCAGCCCGTCCTCGCGGATGCCCGCGACTTCGACGATCGCGACGTCGAGGTCGCCGTACAGCCCGAACCACGCGTATTGCGCGACGTGGCTCAGGTGGACGTCCTGATAGTCGACTTCGCCGCTGTTGATCTTGTCGCGCAGCGTCGGGTCGGACTGGTACGGCAGGCGCATCGAGATGCCGTTGGTGCGGGCGAGCGCGCCGTCGAGCTCCGGCGCGGTCGACGCGCCCGTCAGCACGTTGATCCGGAAGTCCTCGCCGCGCGCGTGGGCGGCCTCGATGTGGGCGGCGAGCGCGGCCGGCACGGCCTTCGGATAACCCGAGCCGGTGAAGCCGCTCATCGCGACGGTCATGCCGGGACGGATCAGCGCGGCGGCTTCGTCGGCGGTGCGGACGAGCGAACGCAGGGCGGGAGCGAGGATGCGTGATGAAGACATGGCTGTATATCTGACGCTTTTGGTCTGTCGTTGACGTCGCGGGGGGTGTCTCCTGAGCGACGCGAAGCCCTTGGGGCCGCGAGGGGCGGCCGGCACCACAGGCACGGTCGGAGTATCGCAGAGGCCATCGCCGCGAAATGTCCGCTGAATGCAAAAGATACTTACTGAATGCGCCGGGTATCGAACGGCCGTTCTGTGACAGGCGGAGCAATCTGCCCAATGCACCCGAAAGGTGCGCGAAAGCGAATCGCCGATTTGCCGCCCGCGGATGACGAATGACCGCACGTCACACTGTGACGTTTCGGATTGACTGCCTGAACGCAGGGAATCAATATGCCGCGGCCGATCGAAGATCAACGCGGCCAATTGTCGCCCGGCGCCGCTTTTTCGGGCCTGATGCACATCAACCCGGCGACGCGCGCGCCTCGCCGCGGAGCCCGGTGGGCAAGGCCCGCGGGCCCTTGACAGTCGCGCCATGCGAACCACACTGGATGACATATGGCCCGGGTGCGCGAACGCCGTTTCGCGCCTCCGACGCGTAACCGACCGATGCGCGGAATCGCGTTAACACTCCCGCATGTCAGGACATTGATCGAAGAAAAAGCAACAAGTTACAATTCCGTATATATTTCGCCGATGGACCAAAGAAAAACCGCCAAACACCCGGAACCGCCGCTGCCACGCACTTGGGATGCGCGGCTCGCGCGCGCGCTCGTCCGGCCGCTGATCGACACGCCGGTCACCCCGAATCACCTCACTACCCTTCGTCTGCTGATCGGCCTCGCCGGCGCCTGGTGCCTGGCGCAAGGCGGCTTCGGCTGGAGCAACGCAGGCGCATTCCTGATCGTGCTGTCGAACTTCGTCGACCACACCGACGGCGAACTCGCGCGCATCAGCGGCAAGTCCAGCAAGATCGGTCACTTTTACGACCTCGCGGCCGACGCGCTCGTGACGGTCGCGCTGTTCGTCAGCATGGGCGTCGGCATCGTCGCCCAGGGCGGCCAGATGGCCGCGTCGCCGGTGCTGCTCGGTGCGCTGGCCGGCGGTGCCGTCGCGCTGATCTTCTTCCTGCGCATGCGGATCGAGTCGGTCGCCGGCAAGGCCGGCACCAAGCAGGCGTTCGCCGGCGGCTTCGAGACGGAAGACGTGCTCTACCTGCTGCCGCTCGTGACGCTCACCGACAGCGTCCAGCCGTTCCTGCTCGCGGCGTCGATCGGCGCCCCGCTGTTCGCCGCATGGGTCGTGATCGACTGGTGGCGCATCGTGCGCCGCGGCAACACCCCGCAGAATTCAACCGAAATCCAGGCTTCCAAATGACTTCTAGCACGCGCGACGACTCCGTGCTGAGCCCGGCACGCCCCGCGCCTGCGCGCGCGGCGGCGGCCGATCCCGATCGCACCGTGGCCGGCTGTGTCGGCCAACTCGACCTCGACCGCCTGCGCAGCGACTACACGCGCCAGGGGTCGTTCCTGTATCTGGACGCGTTCCTGCCGCCCGACGCGCACGCGAAACTCGCGGCCGCCGCCCGCGCGCTGCAGCCCGGCCTGAACCGCAATTACCTGCCCGGCCACAAGCAGGGCGGCAGCGTGAGCCGGCACACGATCGACGAAAAGGCACCGTACATCGCGGAGCTGTACCGCTCGAAGGCGCTGATCGGCTTCCTCGAGAAGATCACGGGCGACAAGCTGATGGTGTCGCCGGAGAACGATCCGCACGCGTACGCGCTGTACTACTACACGAAGCCGGGCGACCACATCGGCTGGCACTACGACACGTCGTACTACGACGGCCGCCGCTATACGCTGCTGATCGGCGTGATCGACGAATCGTCGTGCCGGCTCGACTACGAACTGCATACGCGCAATCCGGACGTGCCCGACGAACCGGGCTCCGTGCAGATCGCCGACGGCGGCATCGTGCTGTTCGACGGCGACAAGCTGCGCCACCGGATCACGCCGCTCGGCCAGAACGAGACGCGCGTATCGCTGACTTTCGAATACGTGACCAACCCCGGCATGCGGCCGTGGAAGCGCTTCATCTCGAACATGAAGGACGCGATCGCGTATTTCGGTTTCCGCCAGGTGTTCAAGCAACTGGCCACGCGACGGTCGAGCGGGTCATGACACGCGCCGGCCTGATCCTGCTGTCCCTCGGAACGGCACTCTTCATCGCCCTGCTCGCGTGGCAGGGCGTCGGCGCGGTCGCGTCGACGCTCCTCGCGGCCGGCTGGGGCCTCGCGCTCGTCGCGGCGTTCCACGTCGTGCCGCTCGTGATCGACGCGTTCGCGGTGTCCGTGATGTTTCGCCGCGGTCAACCGGCCGCCGAGCTCGGCAATGCGCTGCGTGCGCGCTGGGTCGGCGAATCCGTGAACAGCCTGCTGCCCGCCGGGCAGATCGGCGGCCCGGTGCTGATGGTGCGCTACCTCGCGCAGCGCGGCACGCGGATGGCCGATGCGGCCGCCGCGATGACCGTCGGCACGACGATGCAGGCGCTCGCGCAGATGGCGTTCGCGCTGATCGGCATCGCCGCGTTCAGCCTGTATGCGACCCACGATTCGGTCGCTCACCTGCGCACGCCCGCGCTGATCGCCACCGGCGTGCTCGGCGCCCTCGCCGTCGCGTTCTACGCGGCGCAGCGGCGCGGGCTGTTCGGCCGCGGAATGCGTCTCGCGTCGAAGCTGCTCGGCCCGCGCGACTGGTCGTCGCTGGCGACCCGCGCGGATGCGATCGACAACGCGGTCGCCGCGCTGTACCGCGATCGCGCGAAGGTCGCGAAGACCTTCGCATTGAGCCTCGCCGGCTGGATCGCCGGCACCGCGGAAGTGTGGCTCGCGCTGCACTTCCTCGGGCACCCGGTCAGCTGGCTCGACGCGCTGCTGCTCGAGAGCGTCGGCCAGGCGATTCGCGGTGCGGCGTTCGCGATCCCGGGCTCGCTCGGGGCACAGGAAGGCGGTTACCTGCTGCTCGCCCCGCTGGTCGGCCTGCCGCCCGACGCGGCGCTCGCGCTGTCGCTCGCGAAGCGCGCGCGCGAACTCGCGCTCGGCCTGCCCGGCCTGCTCTATCTGCATTTCAGTGAAAGAAACTGGCAGCGGCGCCATGCGCCGCAGCCTCTCGCCGACTGATCGTTCAGATCCGCCGGCTTTTTGGTTGGAGAACCCATGCGAGCCATCATTCTTGCGGCAGGCCTCGGCTTGCGCCTGCAACAACCACCCGAGGCGCAATACCCGAAGTGCCTGCTGCGCTTCGACGACGTGTCGCTGCTCGAGCGCCATCTGCGCGTGCTCGATGCCGCCGGCGTCGATGAAATCGTGCTCGGGCTCGGCTTCCAGTCCGAGAAGGTCGAGCAGGAATTGAAGCGCCTCGGCCGCACCGCCGAGATCGTGATCAACGAGCGCTACGACCTCGGCAGCGTGCTGACCGTGCACACCGTCGCCGATGCGATGACGCGCGGCGGCGACGTGCTGCTGATGGACGCCGACGTGCTCTACGACGAGAACATCCTGCACGCACTGGTGGCCGACTCGGACAAGGCGGTCGACCGCCTGCTGATCGATCGCGACTTCGAAGCCGGCGACGAGCCCGTCAAGCTGTGCCTGAAGAACGGCGTGCCCGTCGAGTTGCGCAAGCAGCTCGCCGTCGACCTCGACTACGACACGATCGGCGAATCGGTCGGCTTCTTCCGCTTCACCGAAGGCACCGCGCGCCGCCTCGCGAAGATCGTCGCCGGCTACGTCGACAGCGGCCGCGCGAACATGCCGCACGAGGAAGCCGTGCGTGACCTGCTGCTCGAAGGCGGCCATTCGTTCGACGTCGCCGACGTCACGGGTTCGCCGTGGATCGAGATCGACTTCCCGAACGACGTCGCACGCGCGACACAAGACATTCTTCCCCTGATTCAACGCACCACGGCAGGAGCCGCACGATGAACGCTCGCGAACCCAACTTTTCCGAATCGCGCAGCGCACGCCTGCGCCGCATGCTCGTCAGCAACGAACTCGAATTCCTGATGGAAGCGCACAACGGCCTGTCCGCGCGGATCGTCCGCGAAGCCGGCTTCAAGGGGATCTGGGCATCGGGCCTCGCGATCTCCGCGCAGTTCGGCGTGCGCGACAACAACGAAGCGAGCTGGACGCAGGTCGTCGACGTGCTCGAGTTCATGGCCGACGCAAGCGACCTGCCGATCCTGCTCGACGGCGACACCGGCTACGGCAACTTCAACAACGTGCGCCGCCTCGTGAAGAAGCTCGAGCAGCGCGGCATCGCCGGCGTGTGCATCGAAGACAAGCAATTCCCGAAGACCAACAGCTTCATCGGCGGCGAGCGCCAGCCGCTCGCGGAAATCGACGAGTTCTGCGGCAAGATCAAGGCCGGCAAGGATTCGCAGAGCGACGCCGACTTCTCGATCGTCGCGCGCGTCGAAGCGCTGATCGCGGGCTGGGGGATGGACGAGGCGCTGCGCCGCGCGAACGCATATGCGGAAGCCGGTGCGGACGCGATCCTGATCCACAGCAAGCTGTCGCGCCCGGACGAAATTCTCCAGTTCGCACGCGAATGGAGCGGCAAGGCGCCGCTCGTGATCGTGCCGACCAAGTACTACAGCACGCCGACCGACGTGTTCCGCCAGGCCGGCATCAGCACCGTGATCTGGGCGAACCACCTGATCCGCGCATCGGCATCGGCCATGCAGGCCGTCGCGCGCGAGATCCATGAAAACGAGACGCTGATCAACGTCGAGGACCGCGTCGCGTCCGTCAACGAGATCTTCCGCCTGCAGGACGCCGACGAATACTCGGCAGCCGAGCGCATCTACCTGTCGTCGTCGTCGCGCGCGTCGAACGCCGCGATCGTGCTCGCCGCGAGCCGCGGCAAGGGGCTCGAGGCCGTCACCGAGGATAAGCCCAAGGTCATGCTGCCGGTCGCCGGCAAGCCGCTGCTGCGCTGGCTCGTCGACGGCTTCAAGACGCACGGCGTGAACGACATCACCGTGGTCGGCGGCTATCGCGCCGACGCGATCGACACGTCGGGCATCAAGCTCGTCGTCAACGAGCGTCACGCGCAGACGGGCGAGCTCGCATCGCTCGCGTGCGCGGCCGAACGCCTGACCGGCGACACCGTGATCTCTTACGGCGACCTGCTGTTCCGCAGCTACATCGTGCGCGACCTCGCGGAGAGCGAGGCCGAGTTCAGCGTCGTCGTCGATTCGTCGCTCACGGAGACCAACCAGAGCGTGCGCGATTTCGCGCTCTGCTCGGCCGCCGACGACCGCGGCCTGTTCGGTCAGAAAACCTACCTGCAACGCGTATCGAGCGACGTCGCCGCAGGCACGCCGCACGGCCGCTGGATCGGCCTGCTGAACGTGCGCGGCGCAGGCGTCGACCGCCTGAAGGCGATGCTCGCGACGCTGCAGGCACGTCCTGATTTCGACACGCTCGATATCCCGTCCCTGCTCAACGAACTGATCGCCGCCGGCGAGAAGATCGAGGTGCAGTACGTGCACGGCCACTGGCGCGGCGTCAACGATCTCGAAGACTTCCGCCGCGCGGGCGACTTCGCGCACGGCCAGACGCCGCTGTCCGAGCCGGGCGCCGGCAACGGGGGCGCGCAATGATCGAAGCGGCCCAGTTCGTCGAGGCCGCGCGCGAGCGCGGTTTCGACTGGTACGCGGGCGTGCCCTGCTCGTACCTGACGCCGTTCATCAATTACGTGCTGCAGGACCCGACGCTGCACTACCTGTCGGCCGCGAACGAAGGCGACGCGGTCGCGCTGATCGCCGGAGCCACGCTCGGCGGCAAGCGCGGAATCGCGATGATGCAGAACTCCGGGCTCGGCAACGCGGTGAGCCCGCTCACGTCGCTGACCTGGACGTTCCGGCTGCCGCAGTTGCTGATCGTCACGTGGCGCGGCCAGCCGGGCGTATCCGACGAGCCGCAGCACGCGCTGATGGGGCCGATCACGCCGGCCATGCTCGATACCATGGAGATCCCGTGGGAGACGTTCCCGACCGATCCCGAACAGGTCGGCCCGGCGCTCGACCGCGCGATCGCGCACATGGACGCAACCGGCCGCCCGTACGCGCTCGTGATGCAGAAAGGCAGCGTCGCGCCGTATGAACTGAAGGCGAACCCGGCGGCGACGCCGCGCGCGCATGTCGCCGCACAGTCGGCCGCACGTGCTGAATCGCCCGCCGCGTGGCCGACCCGCCACGACGCGCTGCAACGCGTGATCGCGCACACGCCGGTCGATTCGACCGTCGTGCTCGCGTCGACCGGCTTCTGCGGCCGCGAACTCTATGCGATCGACGACCGTCCGAACCAGCTGTACATGGTCGGCTCGATGGGTTGCGTGACGCCGCTCGCGCTGGGTCTCGCGCTCGCGCGCCCCGACCTGCGCGTGGTGGCCGTCGACGGCGACGGCGCCGCGCTGATGCGCATGGGCGTGTTCGCGACGCTCGGCACCTACGGTCCGTCCAACCTCACGCACGTGCTGCTCGACAACGGCGCGCACGAGTCGACCGGCGGCCAGGCGACTGTGTCGCGGCATGTGTCGTTCGCGGGCGTCGCGGCCGCGTGCGGCTATGCGTCGGCCGTCGAAGGCGACACGCTCGACGTGCTCGATGCGACGCTCGCCGCGCAGGCCGACGGTACGCAGTTCGTGCGCGTTGCGATCCGCACGGGCGTGCCCGACGGCCTGCCCCGCCCGACCGTCACGCCGGTCGAGGTCAAGACCCGCCTGATGCGGCATATCGGCGCCGCACAGGCCGAAGCCCACGCCGAAGGAGCTCATTGATGCTGCTGCTGAACCCCGGCCCGGTCACGCTCACCGAACGCGTGCGCCGCAGCCTGCTGCAACCCGACCTGTGCCATCGCGAAAGCGAGTTTTTCGATCTGCAGGATGAAGCGCGTGCGCGCCTCGTCGCCGCGTACGAACTCGATCCGGCCGAATGGGCCGCCGTGCTGATGACGGGCTCGGGCACCGCCGCCGTCGAAAGCATGATCGCGGCGCTCGTGCCGCAGGACGGCAAGCTGCTCGTGATCGAGAACGGCGTGTACGGCGAGCGCATCACGCAGATCGCGACGCAGTACGGGATCGCGCATGATGTGCTGAAGCATGAGTGGATGCAGGCGCCTGATCCCGCGCAGATTGGTGCGAAGCTCGATGCGGGTGGGTATTCGCACGTTGCGGTGATTCATCACGAAACGACGACGGGCCGGTTGAATGATCTCGGTAAGATCGCCGACGTATGCCGTGCGCGTGGTGTGAAGATGCTTGTCGACGGTGTGAGCAGCTTTGGGGCTGAGGCGATCGATTTTGCCGGCGGCGTGATCGATGCCGTTGCCGCTACCGCGAACAAGTGCCTGCACGGCGTGCCGGGTGCCGCGTTCGTGATCGTGCGCCGCAGCGCGCTTGCGAAGGCCGCGAGCCGTACTTATTACCTCGATCTCGGTCGGCTTGCGAAGCTGCAGGATCAGCGGAATACGCCGTTTACGCCTTCCGTGCATGCTTACTATGCGCTCGTAGAGGCGTTGCGCGAGTTTGATGAGGCCGGTGGCTGGCGTGCGCGGCATGCTCACTACAAGGCGCTCGCTGATCAGGCGCAGGCTGGACTTGCGGCGCGTGGGATGTCGCTCGTGTTGCCCGAAGGCGCATCGTCGGTCGTGCTGCGTGCGTATCGGCTGCCGCAAGGCGTCACGTACGAGACGCTGCATGACGGGTTGAAGGCGCGTGGCTTCGTGATTTATGCGGGGCAAGGCGGGTTGTCGAAGGAACTGTTCCGCATTTCGACGATGGGGGCGATTCAGGCGGCTGACGTCGATCGGTTGCTGGATGGGTTTACGGAGTTGACGCGGTAAGCGTTGCGCTGCTCGTACGTTCGTCCGCGAAAGGCCCGCAAGGGCCTTTTTTGTTGTTCGCGTGGATCACGGGGAACGCGGGAGGACTAGCGGCATTTGGCCAGAAGGCGACGTTCGGCGCCCGGAAAAACTGGGCGCTGGAGTGGCCGGACCTGCTCTTCAATGCTGCCCGCCGCCATCAGTACGATCGCCTGGTACAACAAAATTTTATGCCAAGCTCACGACCGAGGTGTGGCGGCCGTATGCGCTAGAGCTTGTGGGATGTGGCCGGATACGGTTGGGACGCACCGTAAATTTCTTCCATCAGCAAGGCCTTCTGACGCCGCAAGTGCGCTCGAAAAAGCGCCGGATAATCGGCGGAAACAGCAGCTATAACGCTGGCTCTTACCCTGAGCCTTTCACGCCAGGCATCTACCTTAGGAAAATCGGGGAAAGGCGACGGGCCACTATCTGTTTGCAAAACATCGAAGTAGCGAAAGACGGGGGCAAAGACCGCATCCACCATGCCAAAGGTCTCTCCGTCGAAGTATGGACCAAGGCCCAGAACTTTTTCGAGTTGGGCCAGTTTGTCCTTGAGCGAAGTGGCTTTCACGTTGGCAGTGACATGGTCCTTGGCGTTCAAATATCCCCACGCCTCTGCCAGCGTCGCCGAGCCAAACTCGATCCATGCGCGGTGTTTGGCTCGTTCCAGTGGATCATCTGGATACAGGCTCGGACCAGAATGGGTTTCCTGCAGGTATTCACAAATCGCCATACTTTCAAACAGTACTTCATTGGAACCGCCAGCTTCTTGAACTTGAAGCACGGGTACCTTGCCCGTCGGCGATATTTCCAAGAACCAAGCGGGCTTGTCACTAAGATCAACGTTGATACGCTGAAAAGGAACTTGCTTCTCTAGCAGCACGATGGCCGCCCGTTGAACGAACGGGCACAGCGGGTGGCTAATCAGGGTAAGCGTGGGCATTGTCATGTGAGGCTCGAATGGCCTGTCCAGAGGAAGGGGGCGCAGAGATGTTTTTCCGTGCCCCCTGTTTCCGTGGTTTCGCCGGAGATCTCAAAGCTTGGGGCCGAAGGCACATTCAGCGCCGGTTGTCCGGAGAAGATTTCAATGGCTTGATGAGTCGGTTATGTCCTTGAAGCAAATGATCCGACGACCTGTGGCGAACGCGACGCCCTGGACTCCTGCCGACTTCAAGACGCTTTCACCGGACTCCAGCGTTGCGCGATCAGCGGTTGAGCATGCGGCCGCCATCCACGACGATTTCCGATCCGACCGTCCAACTGGACTCGTCGGAGGCTAGATACAGCACAGCCTTGGCCACCTCCTCCGGTGTACCGAAGCGGCCGAGCGGGATGGTGGCGGCAATGTCCTTGTTGGCTTGCTCGCGGTACGCGTCGGGGATGCCGAGCTTGTCGTACAGCGGAGTGTCGATCGGGCCGGGACTGACTGCGTTGACGCGAATCCCGCGTCCAAGCAGTTCGGTCGAAAGCGTCTTGGACATGTTCAGAAACGCTGCCTTGGTGGCGGCATAAACGGAAGAGCGCTCCGCACCGACGTGCGCACTGACGGACGTGTTGAGCACTACGGACGCAGGGCTCGCGAACACTGGAAGCAATGCCTGGAACAGGAAGTATGGCCCCTTGACGTTGACATCGAACGACCGATCGAACATCTCTTCGGTCCACTCCTCGAACGGCAACCAGACGGATACGCCGGCATTGAGGAAGGCGATGTCAAGTTGGCCGTAGTGGTCCTTGACGGCTTGTGCCAGTTCCCTTTGCGCGGCGACGCTGGCCGAGTCGGCGCGTAAAACCAAGACCTCGGATCCAAGTTCGGCTTTAGCTTTCGCGATCGAATCAGGATTGACGCCAGTAACGACGACGCGGGCGCCTTCATTCAGAAACTGCTTGGCGGTTTCCAGACCGATGCCACTGGTGCCCCCAGTGATGAGAGTACGTTTCCCTTGCAAGCGCGACATTGAGTTCTCCAGTAAGTGGCAACCAACAGTGGTCGACAAGGAGAAGTGTGCATCCATGCTCTGTTGGCGATAAGATGTCCGATTTGCATATATTTCATGCTTTCATTGCATGAATAAGGAGGCAGCTTGGACCGATTTCTCTTGATGACATGCTTCGCACGGGCCGTAGAGATGGGAAGTTTTTCTGCTGCTGGGCGAGATTTGGGCTTGGGACAACCCAACGTTAGTCGCTACGTGGCGGCGCTGGAAGATCATCTCCAAACTCGGCTGCTGCACCGATCCACACGCAAGCTCGCGTTGACGCCGGAGGGCGAACGCTACTACGCAGACATTCGGCGAATTCTTGATGCTGTAGAGGAATCTGAATCGTCGTTCAGGAACAATGTTGATCCATCGGGACTCTTGCGCGTGGCCTGTCCCACCTCGCTTGCACATGCATTCGTGTTACCACACGTGCCTGCATTTTTGGAGCGCTATCCCAGACTGACGCTGGATATCCAGATCAGCGATCGCTACGTCAACCTTGTTGATGAGGGAATCGAACTCGCAATTCGCATCGGACATCTGGAGGACAGTGCGCTACGCGCTCGGCGCATAGGAATGTTCGAGCGGGTGGTCGTGGCCAGTAAGGAGTACCTCGCTAAGCGCGGAGTGCCGCATACACCTGATGACCTGCGCGACCACGACTGCGTGATCTATACCTTGCTATCGTCCGGTGCAACATGGCGCTTTCGTGACACAGATATTCCCGTTTCTGGCAGGCTGAGGGTTAACTCACCCGACGCCGTTCGCGCGGCGGTCAACGCAGGTTTAGGGGTTGGGCATGGGCCGGCGTGGCTGTTTGAGGAAGGGTTAGAAAGCGGTCGCTTGCAGTTAATACTGTCGGGACTTGCTGATCCGGCCGTCCCTGTTCAGATCGTCTACGTTGCAAACAGGCTTCTTCCAACACGGGCGATCGTGTTTATTGAATTCATTGCCGACGTATTTTCAAAGATTTCAGCTTTCAACAAAAATATTCCTTCGCTCAAGCTGTAGGGATTGATTGCTAGCCGCCCAGGAACCTCCTGTAAAACTGAAGAAATGAACACCGTCGGCGGAGCCGGTGCTGCTGCGCCTGACGCTCGGCTGTCAGCAGTCGGGGGCGCTTTCGCTGGAGTCCCTACCGCATTGCCACTTACGCGCGCACGAAGCTGAACGTCACTGATCAAGCGGGGCAAGCGCGCGTGCGGGCAAGTCGCGGTGCTGCCGCCAACGACAATTGCTTTTGAAGCGCCTCCTCCATGTCTTTGAACGTCCGGATGACCGGTCAAGGCTGCCGTCAACGACCCGCGCGCTCATAAGGCTGCTTAGGGTCGTTCTGAGCCAGTAACGGACCACCAGCGAGGTATCCGTCGGAGTTCGGTTCGGCCATTACGAGCCCTTCACGACCGACGCCCCGCATTGGCGCTTAAGTGCCGGAGTAACGCTTGCGATGAGACGCTCGGCACTTGTTCTGCGATCTGCCGCGCCCGCTCGTTTTCATCGCTATCGCCGGGCTTGCAGTGCGGCAACATGAGTGCTCCGTTGCCCGGGCGGCCCCGATGACTGGCGCACTCGAAGGCGTAAACTTCCCGATCATGGTGCTTTTGCTCGGGCCAAACACCAGTGCAAAACGGCGTATTATGCCGTCCGGATCCGCAACACCAAGCCGGGCCTAGCCCGTGCGATGTTGTGCCATGACAGACATGAGAAATGGAATGACGACTACCTTCGACGAGGCGACAACGGCGGCGATCGCCGCGTTTGCCCAATTGGATTTCTACACGGCTGTGCAAGCGATGCGCGCCGAGGCAGATTACGACCACGAACGAGACCAGTGGATCTCGCGCTATATCGACGAGCACGGCGGCGATGCGGACGATGCAGCATACGACGCCTTGCACGCTCAGGCCCAGGCAACCCCGGAATACGCGCAGTTCGTCGATTCGGTTCGCCGGGAAATCCTGGAATACTTCGGCGTGACTGACGATCAACTGGACTGCATGATCGTGCTGCGCGATGACGACAGCGATGAGCTTTGGGCGGAAGTCAATCGGCAGCGGAGCGCGCTGGGAACCGGTGAAGTGCGCGGAGATCTCTGATCGAAAGACGCGAAATACCTTTCCCATTGTCGCCATGAGAGTCTCCCGCTTCGTCCCGCTGTTGGCACTCGTCCTCGCTCCCGCTGCTCACGCCACCGACAACCAGCCCTGCGACGACGCAGCCATCACGGCCGTCGCCCGCTGGGCCGGCATCGCGAGTGCACGCATCGCCACGCGCGACGCGGACCGGCTCGTCATCGCATCGGCGTGCAAGGCGATGCCAAACGCGCCACAGACAACGATCGCAGCCGTCGCGTTCGATTCGTTGCCGAAGAGCGAGAATCCGGGCGGCAACAACAAGCTCCAGGTCATCGCGCTCGTCGAGGGCGGCAAGATTGTCGCGGCTGCGCGCTCGATCGTCGAGGAAGATGCCACGACGGAAGTCGGCCCGGACAGCTATCGCATCGACACCGCGCCGTATCGGCTGTCGCCCGACGTACGCGCATTCGGTGTCGTGTTCCTGAGCAGCGCGCGCGGGCCGAGTTGTCCCGATGCGAATGCGAGCGAAGAACTGACGCTGTGGGTTCGAGAAGGCAATCGCATTCGTCCCGTGTTCGGCACCAATCTGTACGGCTGGGTCAGTGTCGAGGGCGACGCCTGCGGTCCAGGCACCGGCGACGCGCGCAGCGAAGATGCGAACATGACGATCGCCGTCGAGAAAACATCGAGCCATGGCTTCGCCGATTTGTCGATCACGGCACACGTCACGAAAACGCAACGCAAGGACGGCGACTATTCGGAGACGGGCAAGCGAACCGCGCGCACGGTCGTCAAATACGACGGCCAATCGTACGGCATCGATATGTTCCGCGACTTCTGGTATTCGCCCGCCGCGCGGAAGCGCTTCAAGTAAGACGGCGGCAGACCGCCACCTTGCCCGCCTACTCCACCACCTTCGGCCCGATCGCATCGGTCGGCGCCGGCATCCGCAGCGCGTCGTCGCGCACGCGTCGCGCCTCGCGCGCGGTGTAGCGATCCTTCAGCCGCAGGAACGGTTTTTCAACGAGGAAGTAGCTTGCCGTCGCGGCCAGCAGCGCCCACACGATGCCGAGCGGGAACGCATGCGCGACCGGCAGACCCGGATTCGCGAACGGTTGCTGCCACAGATACAGGCTGAACGAAATCGTGCCGACGAACACGACCGGCGCAGCCCGCAGCCAACGCGCGCACCAGAACTCGCTGCGGAAATTCAGCACGACGATCACGATCGCGATCAGCGCGGCCTCGATCGTCACGCCGTAGGTTGCATTCCAGAAGCCGCCGAGCCGACGTTCGGCAAGCGGCATCCCGAACAGCACGATGAAGACGATCGCCGTCACGATGCGCGTCTCGCCGCGCCACGAGCCAATCCACGCTTCGAGCCGTTCGCGGTTGAGCGCCGCATAGCAGCCGATCAGGATCGGATCGACGCCCGTATGCAACATCATCGCGAGCTGCCCGCGCAGCGCCGGCGCGACGAAATACGTGAGCGCGCGCACCAGCGGCACGGCCAGGATCAGCGCGGCCAGCCAGCGCGTCCCGCGGTGGCGGGTGCCGTACACGAACAGCAGCGGCCAGAACCAGTAGAACTGTTCCTCGAGCGCGAGCGACCAGAAGTGACCGAGATACCACGCGCCGTCCGGATGCAGCGCGTTGTCGCCGGCCAGGCCGAACCACGCCGAGTAGTTCCACAGATGCAGTGCCGCATACAGCCACTGGCGGCGATCGACGTCGAGCCAGCCGGCCGCGGCGAGGATGCCGACGACCGCGAGATATACGTAGCAGGCCGGCCAGATCCGCAGCGCGCGGCGCACGTAGAACGACGTCAGCGCAATTCCGCCGGTGCGCGCGAACTCCGCGCGCAGCACGTTGGTGATCAGGAACCCGCTCAGGACGAAGAAGATCAGCACGCCAAGCCGGCCGTCGGCAATCAGCCGAAGCGGCGCGAGCCAGCCGGTGTAGCCGCCCGGCAGCACGTGCTCCGCGTGGCCGACGACAACCATCGTGACCGCGACGGCGCGCAACCCTGTCAGCTGCTTGACGCGATGGTTCATCGGATGGCTTCCGTTGGCACGGTGGAGGGATGGCAGGCCGGCGCGCAATTCCCGATTCCGAGCCAGCGCTGACATGCCGCCGCGATTTTGTCTGAAAAATATCGGAATGAAATTATTTCAAAAATTCAGGGGCGCGGGCCGCCGCGCAGCGGCCCGAATGAATGGGCATAATGACCGGCATTGTCCGGCGGCAGCGGCGGCCAGATGCAGACACAACGAACCTTGCGGCGCCGCAATCCGCGCGCGGCGTTGCCGTATTCCGCCGCATCCCGCGCGCGTCGTCCCGCCGTCCTGTCGACCCTCACCCGGAGCCCTGCCTGTGTACCCACCGATCGAACCCTACGCCCACGGCCACCTCGACACCGGCGACGGCCACCACATCTACTGGGAGCGCTGCGGCAACCCGTCCGGCAAGCCGGCGGTGTTCCTGCACGGCGGCCCGGGCGCGGGCTGCAGCCCCGACCATCGCCGCCTGTTCGATCCCGAGCGTTACGACATCCTGCTGTTCGACCAGCGCGGCTGCGGGCGCTCGACGCCGCATGCCAGCCTCGACAACAACACGACCTGGGACCTGGTGGCCGACATCGAGCGGCTGCGCGAGATGACGGGCGCGGAACAATGGCTCGTGTTCGGCGGTTCATGGGGCAGCGCGCTCGCCCTCGCCTACGCGCAAACACACCCGCAACGCGTGAGCGCGCTCGTCGTGCGCGGCATCTTCACGATGCGTCGCGCGGAGTTGCTGTGGTACTACCAGGAAGGCGCGTCGTGGCTGTTCCCGGACCTTTGGGAAGAATTCCTCGCACCGATTCCGGAAGCGGAGCGCGGTGACCTGATGGCCGCGTACCATCGCCGGCTGACGGGCGACGACGAAGCCGCGAAGCTCGAAGCCGCGCGTGCGTGGAGCCTGTGGGAAGGCCGCACGATCACGCTGCTGCCCGATCCGGCGCTGGCCGAGCACTTCGCGGACGGCCGCTATGCGCTCGCGTTCGCGCGGATCGAAAACCACTATTTCGTGAATCGCGGGTTCGTCGACGAAGGCCAGTTGCTGCGCGACGCGCATCGCCTCGCCGGCATTCCGGGCGTGATCGTCCAGGGCCGCTACGACATCGCGACACCCGCACGCACCGCGTGGGATCTCGCGAAAGCGTGGCCGGACGCGACGTTCGAAATCGTGCCGGACGCCGGGCACGCGTACAACGAACCGGGCATCCTGAAGGCACTGCTCGCCGCAACGGACCGGTTCGCCGCGTAAACGACTCCACGCAAAACGGCGCGGCGCGCCGCATCAGGCACGGCCTGCACGCGCCGCCCCGCTCACAACGCGGCTTCGACGATCGTCCGGCCGCTGATCGCGCGCTCGACGAGCTGTTCGTCCCCGACCTTGCGGATCGCATCGTCGAGCAGCCCTTCCGGCTCCTCGGTCGCCACCTTCAGCAGGCCGGACAGGCCGCGCGCGTCGAGCACCACCAGCGTCTCCATCGAATCCGCGCGGCTCACGAGCACGCGGCGGAACGCAGGGCCCGCGCCGAAGCTCGCGCAGAGCGCGATCGTCTCGTTGCCGAGCGGGTAGTCGAAGTTCTTGATCATTTCTGCCGCCGTTGCAAGGGAATGGCTGCGCGCGACGGCGCGGCGCCGTGACGTCGACGCACCCGCGCGTGCCGCCGGCGCCGGACCGGGTCCGATCCGTTCGCCGGCACCATCATGCTAGGCGGGCAGTATTAACGAAGACTTAAACGGCCGGCGAGCGGTGCGTCAGGCCGATCACCGCGCATCACGACGCTTCGTCGAGCGGCTCGACCGTCACGCCGACCTTCAACTCCTGATCCGCGCCGCCGCCGCGAATCACGCCGCGCAACGGCGTCACGTCCGCATAGTCGCGGCCGATCGACAGCATCACGTAGTCGTCACCCGGCGCACGGTCGTTGGTGGGGTCGAGTTGCAGCCAGCCGCCATCTTCGGGCCATGCCGGGTCGTACACGTCGATCCAGGCATGCGACGCATCCGCGCCGATCAGCCGCGGCTGGCCGGGCGGCGGCTGGGTCAGCAGATACCCGCTCACGTAGCGCGCGGCGAGCCCGAGCGAGCGCAGCGCGCCGATCATCACGTGCGCGAAATCCTGGCAGACGCCCTTGCGCAAGCGCAACGCATCGAGCGCGGTCGTCGTGATGTCGGTGCTGTTCGGCGTATACGCGAAATCGGCGTGAACCCGCCGCATCAGGTCCCACGCGGCCTGCACGAGCGGCCGCCCCGGCGTGAAGCTCGCGGCCGCATACGCGGCCAGTTCGGGATCGCACGCCACATGCGGCGACGCGAACACGAACTCGCTCGCCGCGTCGTAGGGCTGCCCCGCACGAAACTGCAAGCGCTCGCGCACGGCTTCCCACGCCATTGCATGCTCGGCGTCGGGGTTCGCGATCGCGGGTGGCGGTGCGCCGCGGGCACCCAGCGACCAGACGGGCGCGCTCACGCGCACCGTGCTGCGGCTGCGGACGAGCAGCGCATCGTGAGGCTGGTTCAGCGCGAACGACGCGCGCGCGTTGCCGAACGCATCGATCTCGGTGCAGACCGACTCCGGGGCGGGCTCGATGTCGAGCGCGAACGACTGCACCTGTTGGCGCGGCGTCGCGAGCGGCTGCAGCCGCGCCTGGTGCTGCGCGGATTCGACGCGCGCCGCGTAGCGGTATTCGGTGTCGTGCGTCACGCGCAGCACGCGACCGGGCGCGACGGTGGTCGGCGTGGCGGGTGTTGCTGGCGTCGCCGCCGGCACGTCCTTCGCGCTGCCGGAAGCCGGCGCAGGCGACATCTTCGCCGCATGTTTCGTCGTCACCATAGCGTCCTGCCCGCGTCGCGCACATGACTGAAATAGCGCTCGCCGATCCGGTTCGACAATTCCCACACCGCCTTCACGGTCGTGTCGAGCGCCTCGAGCAGCTTGTCGTGCCGGCCGTCGTCGCCGGTTTCGCACAATTCGTGCAGTGACCACGCGGGCACGTCCGGAATCGTCTCGGCGAGTTCGGACAGCGCATAGCCTTCGCTGCGCTCGACCTTCGTCAGCCGGCCGCGCAGCGCCTGCACGACCCAGCCGAGCGAGCGCGGGTTGTCGGTGTCGAGCACGACGAGCGACAGGAGCGGCGCGACGTCGAAGCCGCGCTGGAACCGCGAGCGGAACGTGATCGTGCTGTCGAACAGTTCGAGCACGAGCTCGAAGCCGTCCTGCCGGTGCACGGCGCCCTCGTCGAACGCGAACTTCAGCACGCTGCACAGGAAGTCCAGCCGCTCGATCTGCCGGCCGATCGACAGCAGCCGCCAGCCGTCGTCGCGTGTCATGTTGTCGGTCTGCGCGCCGGTGATCGCGCCGAGCAGCAGCCCCAGCCGCTCCAGCAGTTGCAGCGCCTCGTTGCCGATCTGTTCTTCAGCTTCCGGATGGTCGGCGCTGTCGGCGAACAATTGCGTCGCGTCGTCGATCAGCCGCCACTGATCGCTCGACAGCCGCTCGCGGATCGCGGCGGCGGCGCCGCGCATCCCGAACAGGCAGGACGCGATGCCGGACGTGCGGTCCGCGCCGCGCGTGAGCGACGTCGCGAGCGCGTGCTGGAACGCACGCGGCGCATCGACGGCGTTCGGCGCGTCGGACGCGATCAGCCCCGTGTCGCGGCACAGCGTGTCGATCAGCTCCAGATGCGCGGGACTGTCGACGTCGTCCTCGCCGCGCAGCCGTTCCAGCGCGGCGCGCGCGAGACGCATCAGGCTGGTCGCGCGCTCGGTGTAGCGGCCGAGCCAGAACAGGTTCTCGGCCGCGCGGCTCGCGATCGCGCGCGGGTGCTCGACGAGATCGTCGGGGCCGAGACGGGTCTGCAGCAGCGTCGTCGAATCGACGATGCCTTCGGTCATCACCCATGTATCGACGGTGCTGCCGCCGCGCGGCATCGGCGCGTTGAACAGCGTATCGCGCGTGCCGACCCGCGACAGGCCGCCCGGCAGGAGCCGCCAGCGCTGCGCGCCGTCGGCGAGCGCGAACACACGCAGCAGCAGCGGTTTCGGCACGATGCGCGCGCCGCCGTTACCGTCGGGCGCGTCGCGCCCCGGCCAGGTCGGCGCCTGCGACAAAGGCAGGTCTGCCTGCACCGTGTAATGTTCGGGCCGGGCGAGGATCCGCGCACGCCACTCGGCCAGCTGCGCCGGCGTGAGCCGCGCGCCGATCACCGGATCGAACCCGCCGCCGGCCTGAGCGTCGGGCGGATACGACGGTTTCACGATGCTGCGCGCGAGCTGCGGCAGCGCGTCGTTGCACGCGGCGGCCTCGCCGCACCACCACGAATGCACGGCGGGCAGCGTCAGCGTTTCGCCGAGCAGCGCTTCCGCGAGGCGCGGCATGAAGCCGAGCATGCCCGGCGATTCGAGGAAGCCCGAACCCGGCGCGTTCGCGAGCAGCACGTTGCCCGCGCGCACGGCCTGCAGCAGCCCCGGCACGCCGAGCATCGAATCCGGCCGCAGTTCGAGCGGATCGAGCCATGCGTCGTCGACGCGCCGCAGGATCCCGTGCACGGGCTCGAGCCCGCGCAGCGTCTTCAGGAATACGTGGTTGTCGCGCGCGGTCAGGTCACCGCCCTCGACGAGCGTGAGACCGAGATAGCGCGCGAGATACGCATGCTCGAAGTAGGTCGCGCTGTGCGGCCCCGGCGTCAGCAGCACGATCCGCGAATTCTTGCTGGCCGGGCTGAGCGTCTGCATGCTCTGCAGTAGCGACCGGTACGCGGACGCGAGCCGCTGCACGCGCAGCCCGCGAAAGCCGCGCGGAAAGAGCCGTGACACGATCAGGCGGTTTTCGAGCAGATAACCGAGCCCGGACGGGCCCTGCGTGTGCTGCGCGACGATCCGCCATTGCCCGTCGGGGCCGCGCGCGAGATCGAACGCAACGATGTGCAGCCATGTGTCGCCCGGCACGCGCGCGCCGCGCATCGCGCGCAGGTAGCCCGGGTGGCCGGTGACGAGCGCGGGCGGCAGCAGCCCGCGTTCCAGGATCGTCTGCGGGCCGTACAGGTCGGCCATGGTCGCGTTCAGCAGCCGCACGCGCTGCAGCACGCCGCGCTCGATCGCGACCCAGTCCTCGGGCGTGACGATCAGCGGCAGCAGGTCGAGCGACCAGGGGCCGGCCGCGCCGTCGCCCGCGCGTTGCTCGTGGAGCTGGTAGAACAGGCCGTTCTCGCGCATGCGTCGTTGCAACGCGTCGGCGCGGCGGTCGAGGTCGGCCACGCCGTCGGGGCCGATCGACGTGAAGAAGCTGCGCCATGCGGGCGCGAGCAGCGGCGCGGTGAGGCCGGCGGCACTGCCGCGCAGTTCGTCGTAGCGGCCGGCCGCGGCCGGCGCCGCAAGCGCGGCGGCCAGTTCCGCGGCGTCCGGCTGCGCGCCGGTATCGAAAAGCGTGGGCATCGCGTCGGCGTCGGCGAGATTGTCGGGGTGAATGAGCGGCACGGTCGGTATCGTTCCGTCGTCAGGGTGCGGCCGTGCCCGCGCGCCGCCGCAGCGGCGGCCGGGCACGGCGGACGCGGCGGGCAGCCGCGGCCTGCCCGCATCCTAGCACTCCGGCCGGCGCGCCGGGAGGTCGCGAACCGCGCATCGTCGTCGGTCCGTTCATCCGGCGCTCAGGGCCGCCGCAGGTCGAGCGTGAACGGGAATTCGCGGCTCGGCGCGGCGGCCGATGCCATCATCCGTCCCGGCGTGTGTCCCATCTCGACGAAACGCGTGAGCCGGCGGCTTTCGGCCTCGTACGCATTGACCGGGAACGTCGCATAGTTGCGGCCGCCCGGATGCGTGACGTGATACCGGCAGCCGCCGAGCGAGCGCTGCAGCCACGTGTCGACGATGTCGAACGTGAGCGGCGCGTGCACGCCGATGGTCGGATGCAGCGCCGACGGCGGCGCCCACGCCTTGTAGCGCACGCCCGCGACATATTCGCCGACGGTGCCGGTCGGCTGCAGCGGCAGCGGGCGGCCGTTGACGGTCACGACGTGCCGGTTGTCGTTCAGCCCCGTCACGCGCACTTCGAGCCGTTCGACCGACGAATCGACGTAGCGCACCGTGCCGCCGGGCGCGCCCTCCTCGCCCATCACGTGCCACGGCTCCAGCGCACCGCGCAGCGACAGTTCCATCCCGTTCACCGCGATCTGGCCGAACAGCGGGAAGCGGAACTCGAAGTGCGGCGCGAACCACGCCGGATCGAACCCGAAGCCGGCGTCGCGCAGCTCGGCCAGCACGTCGTCGAAATCCATTTTCAGGAACGCGGGCAGCATGAAGCGGTCGTGCAGCGCGGTGCCCCAGCGCGTGAGCGGCGTCGTGTACGGCGCGGCCCAGAAACGCGCGACCAGCGCGCGCAGCAGCAGTTGCTGCACGATGCTCATCCGCGCATGCGGCGGCATCTCGAACGCGCGCAGTTCGAGCAGGCCGAGCCGGCCGGTCGACGAATCGGGCGAATACAGCTTGTCGATGCAGAACTCGCTGCGGTGCGTGTTGCCGGTCACGTCGATCAGCAGGTTGCGCAGCACGCGGTCGACGAGCCACGGCGGCATGTCCTGCCCGTACAGCAGCTTGTTGCGCTGGATTTCCGCGAACGCGATGTCGAGCTCGTAGAGCTGGTCGTTGCGCGCCTCGTCGACGCGCGGCGCCTGGCTCGTCGGGCCGATGAACAACCCGGAGAACAGGTACGACAGCGACGGATGGTTGTGCCAGTAAGCGATCAGGCTCGCGAGCAGATCCGGGCGGCGCAGGAACGGGCTGTCGGCCGGCGTCGCGCCGCCGAGCACGAAGTGGTTGCCGCCGCCCGTGCCGACGTGCCGGCCATCGACCATGAATTTCTCGCTGGACAGGCGCGACTGCCACGCGGCGTCGTACAGGAATTCGGTCTGCTCGACGAGTTCGTCGAAGCTCCTGGCCGGATGGATGTTCACCTCGATCACGCCGGGATCGGGCGTGACCTGCAGCAGCTTGAGCCGCGCATCGCGCGGCGGCGGATAGCCTTCGAGCACGAGCTTCACGCCGATCGCGTGCGCGGTCAGCTCGATCGCCGCGAGCAGGTCGAGATAATCCTCGAGCGCGGCGAGCGGCGGCATGAACACGTACAAGATGCCTTTGCGCACTTCGGCGCACAGCGCGCTGCGCGTGATCCATCCGGCCGATTCGAAGCGCTCGGGGCGGCGCTGCGGGTCCTGCAGGCCGGGCGCGTGCCGTCCGGCTGCGTCGGTGCCGTCGCCGCGCCACTGCATGACCGTTTGCGTGGGCGCTTCGCGATGCGCGCCGGCGAGATAGCGCGGCGCGTCGGCCGTGCCCACGTGACGCGCACGGAACGCGGTCGCGTCCGGCAGCGCGGCGCGCGGCGCGAACGGATCGCGTTCGACCAGGTACGGATAGTCGGCGCCGGTGACCCACGGCAGCGAATCGAGCGGCAGCCGGTAGCCCATCGGCGAATCGCCGGGCACGAGATACATCCGCTCGTCGCGGAAGAACCACGGGCCCGTCTGCCAGCGCGGACCATCGAGGCCAGACCGCTCGCTCCCCGACTCGTCGTCCGCGCACTTGAGCGGCAGCACGTAGCCGACCACGCTGTCGAGCTTCTGATCGAACACCTTGCGCAGCCGCGCGCGTTCGAGTTCGTCGTCGAGGCGCGAATCGAACGGATCGACGTTGACGGGCAGCCGGCGCTCGCGCCACAGGTAGTACCAGACGTCCTCGTAGCCGGGCTGCACGAATTCGTGGGTCAGGCCGAGGCGCGCGGCCAGCGCGTCGATGAAGCGCTTCGCGTCGTCGGTCGTCAGCGCGGACGGCTCGCGCTCGTCGGCGAACAGCGACGGATCCTGCCACACGGGCTGGCCGTCGGCCCGCCAGAAGATCGACAGCGCCCAGCGCGGCAACTGCTCGCCCGGATACCACTTGCCCTGCCCGAAATGCAGGAAGCCGCCTTCGCCGTATTCGGCGCGCAGCCGCTGCACGAGTTCGGTTGCGTAGCCGCGCTTGGTCGGGCCGAGCGCATCGGTGTTCCACTCGGCGCCGTCGCGATCGTCGATCGACACGAAGGTCGGCTCGCCGCCTTGCGTCAGCCGCACGTCGCCGGCCGTCAGCGCGCCGTCGACCTGCGTGCCGAGCGTGCGCACGGCATCCCATTGCGACTCGGTATACGGCTTCGTCACGCGCGGCGATTCGTACACGCGCGTCACCGCCATCTCGTGCTCGAACGACACCTCGCATTCGTCGATCAGCCCTTCGACCGGTGCGGCGCTGGTCGGCTGCGGCGTGCATGCGAGCGGAATATGTCCTTCGCCGGCGAGCAGGCCCGACGTCGGATCGAAGCCGATCCAGCCGGCGCCCGGCAGATAGACCTCGCACCAGGCGTGCAGGTCGGTGAAGTCGACCGACGTGCCGCTCGGGCCGTCGAGCGCCTTCACGTCGGGCGTGAGCTGGATCAGGTAGCCGGACGCGAAGCGCGCGGCGATGCCGAGATGCCGGCACAGCTGCACGAGCAGCCATGCACTGTCGCGGCACGACCCGGACGCAAGCTCGAGCGTCTGCTCGGGCGTCTGCACGCCCGGCTCCATGCGCACGAGATAGCCGATGTCGCGCTGCAGCTGCTGGTTCAGCGCAACGAGGAAGTTCGTGGTGCCGGCCGGCGTGCGGTCGACGCTGTCGAGATACGCGCGGAACCGCGGTGCGTCGCTCGTGGCCGGATCGCACGCGAGGTACGGCGCGAGTTCGGTCTTCAGCGCATCGTCATAGCTGAACGGGTATTGCTCCGCGCTCGCTTCGAGAAAGAAGTCGAACGGGTTGTACACCGACATTTCGGCGACGAGATCGATCGTGATCTCGAAGTGTTCGGTGCGCTCCGGAAACACGAGCCGCGCGAGATAGTTCGAAAACGGGTCCTGCTGCCAGTTGATGAAGTGCTCGGCGGGCTCGACCGTCATCGAATACGCGATGATCGGCGTCCGGCAGTGCGGCGCGGGCCGCAGCCGCACGATCTGCGGCCCGAGATTGACGGGCCGGTCGTAACGGTAGCGGGTGGTGTGATGCAGCGCGACGTGGATGGGCATGGGGGAGCCGCTCGGTTCGGGTTGGGCCGGCCGCGCACGCCGCGTCGCCGTCGCTGCGGCGGCACGGCACGGCGAATTCGGCGAAGGGGCGCGTCAGACCAGTTCCGGCGACTGCACGACGCTGATTTCGACGCCGACGGCGCGCGCGCCGACTCCTGTCACCGGCTGCGCGTCGCGATGGTCGAGGCCGACCGCGATGCGCACGTAGCGCTCGTCCGGGCAGCGGTTCATGAACGGATCGAAGCCGACCCAGCCGAGCCCTTCGACATAGGCCTCGGCCCACGCGTGGCCTGCCGGCTGCTGCATCAGCGCGGCCGCTTGCGGCTGCGCGCCGAGCGCCGGCTGCTGCAGCCCCTGCGACTGTGACTGCCCCTGCGACTGCGACTGGGATTGCGACTGCGCGGCATGCGACGCGCCAAGCGCCTGCTCCATCCCCTCGCCGCTCTGCAGCGCGAGCGCTTCCTCCTGGTTCTCGTCGCTCACGCTCTGCTTCGCGTCGGCGATGCGCTGCATCGCGCTGTCGGCGAGCACGTAGCCCGAGATATAGCGCGCGGGAATCTTCAGCACGCGCGCGGCCGCGATGAACGCATGCGCATGGTCGCGGCTCGTGCCCTCGCCGTTTTGCAGCGCGGTTTCCGCGTCGACCGGCGCGTCGGCCAGGGTCGGCGCGTACGCGATGCGATCGTGCACTTCCGTCATCAGCCAGTGCAGCGCATCGAGGCTGTGCGGCTCGATCGGCAGCGCCTGCGCGAGCTCGCGCACGGTGTCGCCGGCCTTCGTGAGCGCGGTCTCGCGCTCGAAGATCCACGGCGGCGCATAGCCCTCGGAGTTGCCGAGAATGCCCGCACGGTCCTGCGTCTCGACGACGCCGGCCGCGACCACGACGATCTCGTTCTTCGCGCCGGGGTCGTGGCGCACGAGATCGATCCGGTTGCCGAAGCCGTCCGCATAGGACAAGGTCGGCTCGACGCCGTCGATCGTGACCTGCCACGCGCGCACCGTCTGCCCGGGCCCCGATTGCGGGCGCAGCCGCAGCCGTTGCAGCGCGTGGGTGGCTTGATCGTCGAACTGATAACGCGAGATGTGTCGGATGGCGAGTCGCATGGCAAGTCTCAGTCGAAGTTGTAGGCCTGGGCGATATCGGCGCCGAGGCTGTTGTTGCGGCCGATGAAGTCGGTCAGGAACTCGTGCAGGCCGCTCTTGAAGATCCGCTCGACCGAGGTGTCGGACAGCATCTGCAGGATCTTCGCGGCCGTGTCGTGACACGGGTGTGTCACGCCGTAATCCTTCGCGAGCAGGTTCAGGCTCGACACGACGCGCCCGTAGCAATAGCGCAGCGAACGCGGCATGCGGCCGTTCAGGATCAGGTAGTCGGCGATGTTCATCGGCTTGTACTGCACGTCGTACACCCAGCGGTACGAACGATGCGCGGCCACGCAGCGCAGGATCGTCTCCCACTGGTAGTTGTCGAGGATCGTGCCGACGTGCGACACCGACGGCAGCAGCAGGTGATATTTCACGTCGATGATCCGCGCGGTGTTGTCCGCGCGCTCGACGAACGCGCCGATCTGCGCGAAATCGAAGATCTCGTTGCGCAGCATCGTGCTGTAAAAGCTGCCGAGGATCAGCGCGGTTTCGCGCTTCACTTCGTCGAGCACCGCCGGCAGCCCGCTCTCCGGCACCGGCTCCGCAAGCGCGCGGCGCAGCGCGAGCCACGCGCCGTTCACGCTCTCCCACGCCTCGCGGGTGAGCGCCGTGCGCACCATCCGCGCGTTCGAGCGCGCGGCCTCGATGCACGACAGCACGCTCGACGGGTTGTCGCGATCGCGCAGCAGGTAGTCGGTCACGGTATCGGCGGCATATGCGTCGTACTTCTGACGATAGCCGTCGTCCGCGCCCGAGCTGACCAGCACCGACGACCATTCGGCCGGCGCGTCGGCCGTGCGCGTGAGCGCCATCCGCAGCCCGGCATCGACGATGCGCGCGATGTTCTCCGCGCGTTCGATATAGCGGTACATCCAGTAGAGCCCGCTCGCAGTTCGTCCCAGAAGCATCTCGTGTCCACTCCGTCTTCGTTCGGTTCGCGCGCCGGCTGCGGCGCGCGCGGTCGTGCCCGGCTCAGTCGGCGAGCACCCAGGTGTCCTTGGTGCCGCCGCCCTGGCTCGAGTTGACGACGAGCGATCCTTCCTGCAGCGCGACGCGCGTGAGCCCGCCCGGCGTGATGCGGATCCGGTCCGACACCAGCACGAACGGCCGCAGGTCGACGTGGCGCGGCGCGAGGCCGGCTTCGGTCAGGATCGGCGTCGTGGACAACGCCAGCGTGGGTTGCGCGATGTAGTTCGCGGGTCGCGCGCGCAGCTTCGCGGCGAACGCCTCGAGTTCGGCCTTCGACGCGCACGGCCCGACCAGCATCCCGTAGCCGCCCGAGCCGTGCACTTCCTTCACGACCAGTTCGTCGAGATGGTCGAGCACGTATTTCAGGCTGTCGGCTTCGCCGCAGCGCCAGGTCGGCACGTTCTCCAGCAACGCCTTGCGGCCGGTGTAGAACTCGACGATCTCCGGCATGTACGAGTAGATCGCCTTGTCGTCGGCGATGCCGGTGCCCGGCGCGTTCGCGATCGTGATGTTGCCGGCGCGGTAGACATCCATGATCCCGGCCACGCCGAGCACCGAGTCGGGGCGGAACGTGAGCGGATCGAGGAACGCGTCGTCGACGCGGCGGTACAGCACGTCGATCTGCCGGAAGCCTTCGGTCGTGCGCATCGCGACGCGGCCGTCGACCACCTGCAGGTCGCTGCCCTCGACGAGGTGCACGCCCATCTGGTCGGCGAGGAACGAATGTTCGTAGTACGCGGAATTGTGGATGCCGGGCGTGAGCACGGCGATGGTCGGGTTGTCGGCGTTGCCGCCCGGCGGGCACACGGCCGCGAGCGATTGCCGCAGCATCTGCGGATAGGTCTCGACCGGGCGCACCTTGACCTGCTGGAACAGCTCCGGGAAGAGCTGCATCATCGTTTCGCGGTTTTCCAGCATGTACGACACGCCCGACGGCGTGCGCGCGTTGTCCTCCAGCACATAGAATTCGTTCTCGCTGGTGCGCACGATGTCGACGCCGATGATGTGCGTGTAAACGTTCCCGGGCGGCCGGAAATCGATCATTTCCGGGATGAACGCCTCGTTGTGTGCGATCAGGTGCTTCGGCACGATGCCCGCGCGGACGATTTCCTGGCGGTGGTAGATATCGTCGAGGAACGCATTGAGCGCCATCACGCGCTGCTCGATGCCGAGCGACAGGCGGCTCCATTCCGCGCCCGAGATGATGCGCGGCACGATGTCGAACGGAATCAGCCGCTCGGCGGCCTGCGCGTCGCCGTACACGGCGAACGTGATGCCCGTCCTGCGGAACACCCCTTCGGCGTCGTGGGCCTTCTGGGCGAGGCTTGCTGGGTTCTGCGTGTCGAGCCACTGCTTGAGGCGCGCGTAAGGCGGTCTCACCATGTCGCCGGATTGCAGCATTTCATCGAACGGTTTCATCGAATTGTTCTCCATCGTTCTCCCCGGCATTGCGCATGCCGGACCGGCGTACTCACTTCTTTGCAAGGAACGTGCCTTGCGCTATCCGCTCGATTCCCCCCTTTTGGCGCCGCCGCGCGCACGCTCGTGCGCCATGACGCACCACGACGGTGCAGCGACGGCTCTCTCCGCCGCATCGACGCGCCGCGATCGCGCGCGCCAGTCGAACATAGTTCCCCCGCGTGTCATGAATGCGCAATCTGCACTGCACCAAATGGGCGCCGGTGCCGGTTGTGCCCGTCGTGGTGAATTGTGCCCCGCACCGCTCGCCATGGCCTTGGGCGCCTCGATTTCCCGCCCCTGTTCGCCGAGCAGGATGGCGCGGCGCAACCGCTCGCGGGAAAGCGGGCCGGCCACGCAACCTGCGCAGGCCGGCCCTGGGGAAGTACCGTCTGCGGCCGCACCAGCGTTCGACGCGGTGAACTAACTGGTTAGCCGGGTCCGGCGCCTCAAACTTATGCAGCCGTAATGCCGCCGACAATGCTCATGCATATTTCGACTGACACCGATCGAAAAAAAACATCGGCTGCCGGCGCGCGAGGCGCGGTAGGCTAGAAGGTTCGTGCAGCGAAACGGCGCCGCCGCCCCTGTGGGCGCCCGACCATAACAAGCGAAGATCGAAATGGAAGCGAAGTGGCTGGAAGATTTCCTGAGCCTTGCGGATACCAAGAGCTTTTCCCGGGCCGCGCGTCATCGGCACCTCACGCAGTCGGCGTTCAGCAGACGAATCGCCGCGCTCGAAACGTGGATGGACGCGAAGCTGGTCGACCGCAGCATCAACCCCATCACGCTGACGCCGGCCGGGCAGATGTTCCGCGGGCTGGCCGCGGACATCCTGCGCAGCATGTATGCGGCGCGCAACCTCGTGAACGGCTACGACCAGTTCGCGGCCAGCGACCAGGTCGTGCGCTTCGCGGTCGCGCATACGCTCGTGTTCACGCTGTTCCCCGAATGGCTCAAGCAGTTAAACGGCGAAGTCGGCCATGTGACCGCGCGCGTGAATGCGGTGAACGTACCGGAAGGCGTGCAGCAACTGGTCGAAGGTGAGTGCGACCTGCTGCTCGGCTATCACCATCCGCAACTGCCGATCGTGCTCGATCCGAACCACTTCCCGTTCGTCACGCTCGGCGTCGAGCGGATCCTGCCGGTGTCGACGCCCGACGCGCACGGCCGGCCGGTATTCGAACTGCCGGGCACGGCGGACGCGCCGCTGCCGCTGCTCGCGTATTCGTCGGGCGCGTTCCTCGGGAACGTGGTCGAGATGCTGCTGCTGAACGCGTCAGAATCGTATGCGCTGCACCGCTGCTTCGAGACGCACATGTCCGAGGCGCTCAAGGGGATGGTCGTGGCCGGGCACGGGATCGGCTGGCTGCCCGAAAGCTGCGTGGCGAAGGAACTCGCGGAAGGTTCGCTCGTGCGGGCAGGCTCGGCGGACTGGATCACCGAGCTCGAGATCCGCCTGTACCGTTCCGCGCGCAAGCGCGGGCTCGCGGCCGAACAGCTGTGGACCTACATCATGAACCGGCCGCGCACCGCGGCCGACGGCCCGCTCGCGGCGGAGCCGGTCGCACCGGCCGTGCGCATCGCTCGCCGCAGCGTCGGCGGCAGCCGATAACGTCCTTCCCCGTCACTCATCGCCTGACTCGTCGGCGCACGATGCGCGGATAACCGCGCGTCGCGCCGTCATCCCAACGGCGTCGGCCGCCCGCATTTTCCGCTCCTGCACGGAGTGTCGATGCGAATATCGCACGCTTGCTCAAGCGAGTTAAATAGCCAAACGTTTGCGAGTCCGGACTGCATTTCTTTCTATCAGAAATACCTGATCCCGAATAACTTTCCGGTTTCAACAGCGGAAATACCCTGTTACAGATCACAATAAAAGTTTCGATTTGCATGGAACGACGATTCATGCCAATACCGTCGCACCCTCTTTTTCTATTTTCACGCCATTTGTACCGATGTCATGGAAATGCCTCGAATACAGAGGCAAAACGTTCTTTTATCAGTCGTTATTTTTCGGTACAAATTCCGGTACCTCTTACGTCGTAAGTTTCCGCATGGCTCATCGCTACCGTCGAGCAAATTTCATGTCCGGCAACATCGACTTTATTATGATTTTAAGGATTCGTCGAATAAATGCCAATCCTATTTAAATAAGACATTTTAAACGGCGTGTCGTGCGGGCTACACACAATTGTTTGTTGAAAACCCATCGTGTATCAATAGCATGTCGTAAAAGCACGCATATAATTTCGACTCGGAATAAATGCGTTGTCATTGATTCCGGATGGAGGTGGCAATGTCTTCCTCGTCGTTTAAACAGCATGCTCGGCCGTTGCTCGGCCTCGTCGTCGTATTCGCGCTCTGCGTCGACGCCGTGGCCCAGGGCCAAACCCAAACCCAAACCGAGATGCCCGCGTCCGGCTCAGGCCCGGAGCGATACGTGATTTCGTACATCTGCGGTGATGCACGAATCGACGGTACGGCGCCGCTTCCCCCCGACGGCCGTCCGTACAACCTCGGTGTGTCGTTTGTCGCGGGCAGCACCGGTCAGCCGCTATCCAACGTGCAGGTCCGGCTGCGGCGACACGGCCGCGTGCTGCTGGAATTCAAGGCCACGGGGCCGCGCTGTCTGTTCAGCGTGCCCGAGGCCAGTTACCGGGTCGAAGGCACCTATCAGGGAGCGACGCAGTTCGCGATCGTCGAAACGGGCGCGCTCACCACGCAGTTGAAATGGTGAGCGCCTGCCGAATCCGCGTGCCGACACCGCACGATCGCGCCATTCACCGCGATCCACCGCTATCCACCGAAACGAGGAGCATGGAATGACTCGCGCAGAGCGACCGGACGACGCGCCGGTCCGTCAGCCGAAACCCTCCTGGGGCCCGGGCAAGAGTGCGGCCCTCAGCATCGTCGCGTTTGCCGCGATCTTCGGTGCGTTCGCGTATGTCGAGCGCGACGTGGGGATGGGCAACGCAGCCCACACGACCGTGACGCGCGACATCGCCGGCGTGGTCGGCACCGCCATCCAGAAGTCTCGCGACGCCATCGTGGCCGTAACGGACAACGCGTCCGGCCCCTCCGCGTCCGCCGGGGCCGCATCGACCGTCGCACAGGCCGCGCCGGGTAAATCGTCGGCGGCGGAGGCCGCGCCCGTGGTGTCGGCGGCGGCCGGACCCACCGTGCCGCCGCCAATGGCGGCCCGTTCCAACGCGAAACACACGCGCCGCGCGCATGGGTCATCCACGACGCTCGCGGCCAACGCGTCTGCCGCATCCGCCGGCGCGCGCTCCACTCGCTCGACCGACGCGCACCGGACGTCACGTTCGCAGGCGCTGGCGCGCACGAAAAAATCCACCGACGCCGAGCCGAGCGTTCAGCCGCATTCGTATACAGCGGACTCGGCGCACATGCAGGCCGCCAGCGTCACGCGCGCGGAGGTGGAAGGCGCTCGCGCGCTGGCCAAGGCGCGCTCGTGCGCACAAATGGATCAATGGAACTGCGTGGAGCAAAACGCGAGCCGGGCACTCGCGATCGACCCGAAGAACAGCGAATCGCGCGCGCTGCTTGGACAAGCGATCCGTAACCGCCTGTGAGCCGGCCATCACGCTGCCGGGTCTCGCCACCCGGCAGCGTGATGGCGGGCGACGAGCGTCGTCGGGCATGCAACCGATGTGATCAATAAGAAGTGAGGACATACCGTGGCTAACAATCGTAAAGAACAATGCACCACCGTCGCTCCGTCCAACCGGCGGATCCTCCTGCATGCGCCATTGCTGTTGCTGCTCGTCGCGTCCGGGCCCTGCTTTGCCGCCGAAGGCGACGCGGAACCGGGCAGCGCGCGCGAAATCGCCAAGACCCACGGCGCGCGGGATGCGCTGCCGCCCGACTTGCAGCCGACGGGCGCGCCGATGCAGGCCGCCCAGGGTTCGGGCACGCTGCCTCCTCATGCGCCCACGCCGATCGCGCTGGCGTCCGACGCGTCGATGCAGATCGCTCAGGCATCGCCTATGCCGATCTCGGTGGTGGTGGAGCCGGAAGCGCCGCAATCGGGCGAGCCGGCGCCGGGCGCGCAGCCCCCCGATCCGCCGACACCTGTCGCGCCGACGCCCGACGGGCCGAGGCAACTGGCGCAGGCGTCCGACAGCGCGCCTGCGAACGCGGCGACACCGGTCGCGCGGATGCCAGACGCGCCTATGCAACCGGCGCAGGCATCCGACACCTCACCGCCGAATACGCCTGCATCGATCGCACAGACGCAGGACACGCCGATGCAACTGACGCAGGCATCCGACACCGCACCGCCGAATACGCCTGCATCGATCGCCCAGATGCAGGACGCGCCGATGCAACCGGCGCAGGCGTCCGACACCGCACCGCTGAATACACCTGCACCGATCGCACAGACGCCGGACGCGCCGATGCCGCCCGCGCAGGCGTCCGACACCACACCCGTGAACACGCCGGCACCGGCCGCACAGATGCAGGACGCGCCGATGCAACCGACGCAGGCATCCGACACCGCACCGCCGAATACACCTGCACCGATCGCACAGACGCAGGACACACCGATGCCGCCTGCACAGGCCACCAGCACCCAACCGCCCGATACACCGGCGCCTACCGCCGCGACGACATCCGAACCCTCCGCATCCACCGCGTCGGCGCCTGCCACGAGCGCGCAACCCTCGGCCCCCCCGCCGGAGCCCACGCAAACCGCCACCACCACGCCGCCGAATTCACCGACGCAAACCGCTCAGGCATCCGGCACGCCGATGCCGAACTCGCCCGCGCCCGTGACGCAGATGCCGGGTGCGCAATCGCCGTCGTCCCAAGGGCCGAGTTCACAGACACCCGGCGCCCAGCTACCCGGCGAATCCATGCAACGCTCGCAAGGCCCTGACGTCGAAACGCCGAACGCCGAGGCGCCGGATCTCCGTACCGCCGACGTCGAGACCGTGCGCAAGGACGTGTTCGGCCTCGCGACGAGCGGCGGCGCGGTCAAGGCGATCGACGAGGCGAAAATGCGGCCCGATGCGTTCTCCGCCGTCGACATCGCGCAACTGGAAGAACTGTCGATTCGCCAGCAGGTGCGCGGCGGACGCGACAAGTCGCGCGCGATGACGAGTTCGGACCGCTTCGACGGGCTCGACAACGCGCTGCGCGCGGCCGACGACCTCGACCAGCGGATGCCGGCCACACCCGAGTACACGCCCGTCAGGACGGCGCTCGCGGGCGACCGCACGATCGCCCTCGCGGCACGCGGCGACATGACGAAGGCCGTCAAGACGTTCGAGACGATCCCGCCCGACGCGGAGATCTCGATCGACGCGCTGGCGGCCGTCGGCGACGCGTACCTGTACCTGAGCGAACCGGGCAAGGCGAATGCCGTCTACCAGCGTGCGCTGAATCAGGCGACCGCGTCGCCGACGGACCGCGCGACGCGCGGCTTCCAGTACGGTGCGCGCACGCGCGCGATCGAACTGCGCGAAGGGCTGTTCTGGTCGTACGTCGACCGGGCCCGCGCGGCGGACGCGAAGCAGGTGCTCGACGACATGGGCAAGTCGCTGCCGCCGGCCACGGAGGTGCGCAACTACGGCCCGGGAGAAAGCGACTATCTGCGCTACTACCGGCTGCGCGCGCAATACCTGATCTTCACGGGTCACGCCGACGAAGGGATCGCCGCGCTCGAACAACTCGAGAAGGAGGTGCCGTTCAACGCGGAGGTTCGCGCCGCCCACGCCGACGCGGTGTCGGGCCAGGCGCATCCGCGCCAGGCGATCTCGATGTATCGCGCGTCGCTGGCCGACCACCCGGACAGCGTCGAGATGCTGGCGGGCCTGGGCCGCGCGTCGCTCACGGCGGACGACTACGCAAGCGCGAAGACCGTCGACCAGACCCTGGACAACACGTTCCCCGACAGCGGCGCCGTGCGCAGCTTCAAGCGCGACTACAAGGCCTACCGCAGCCCGATATTCACGACCGACCTGAGCTTCGAGCACGGCAACAGCGCGCTGGCCGACAACAGCTTCACGTCCGACAGCTACATCTATTCGCAACCGTTCGGCGACAACTGGCGGGTGTTCTCGCACACGTTCTTCGGCCACGCGCAAACCGACAACGGCAGCCTCAGCCGCACCCGCACGGGCATCGGCGGCGACTACCGGCACGGGCCGCTGACGGTGCTCGGCGAAGTCACGCGCTCGTTCGGCGGGGACGGCCGAACCGGCGGCCGCGGGTCGATCGCCTATGCGCTGAACGACTACTGGACTGTCTCCGGCGGGCTCGACAGCAACGACAACTCGCTGCCGTGGAAAGCGTATGCCGCGCACATCTGGGGCCGCTCGGCGAACGTGTCGGTGGTGTATCGCCAGAACGACCGGCGCGAAGTCAAGCTGAGCTATGGCGTGAGCCGCTACAGCGATTCGAACCTGCATCAGGAAATCACGGCGACCGCCACGCAGCGCGTGTACACGGCCGCCAACCAGCTCGTCAACGTATCGCTGGATCTCGGCACCGGCAGCAATACGCGCCGGGACGCACCGTACTTCAGCCCGAGCCGCGACTATGCGGCCGCGGCGACCGTGATGCACCAGCTGACGTTGTGGAAGCAGGGCGACATGGGGCTGCAGCAGCGCATCTCGGTATCGGGCGGCGCTTACAACGAGCGCGGATTCGGCACCAGTGCGCTGTGGAGCGCGCGGCTCGAGCACGCGTGGACGTTCAAGCACGACATCACGCTGAGCTACGGCGTCGAGGTCAGCAGCCACGCGTACGACGGCGAGCGCGAACGCTCCGAAACCGGCTTCCTGTCGCTCAACCTGCCGTTCTAGCAAGGAGATCGTACGATGCAATCCAGACGGACCTTCATGTGCGGATGCATGGGCGCCTTTACCGCCTGTTCGCTGTTCCCGGGCGTGACCAATGCCAAGATGATCGACCTGCTGCCGCCGTCCGATCCGGCCGACGGCAAGACGTTTCGCGTGATCTGCCTGCATGACGTGCGTGACAACCTGATGGCGTCGTTCACCTCCCCGTCGGCGATGGTCGACCCGTTCGCCGTCGATACCGGCACGCTGACCGCGATCTTCTCGTGGCTGCAGACCAACAACTACCACACCATCACGGTCAAGCAGATCGAGGAGTCGCGGCACGGCGGCAAGCCGCTGCCGCCGCGCTCGGTGCTGCTCACGTTCGACGACGGCTTTCGCAGCCACTACACGAAGGTGCTGCCGCTGCTCGAGCGCTTCAAGTATCCGGCCGTGATGGGCATCGTCACCGCGTGGATCGATACACCGCCGGATACGCCGATCCGCATCAGCGACAAGGTCCAGTTGCCGCGCGACTACTTCCTGTCGTGGGACGAGGTGAAGAAGCTCGGCCAGTCGCACCTCGTCGAGCTCGGCTGCCACACCCACAACCTCCATCACGGCGCGATCGCGAATCCGCAAGGCAACGAATTGCCGGCGACCACCTCGCACCTCTACCTGCAGAACGAGAAGCGCTATGAAACCGACGCCGAATTCGAAGCGCGCGTGCACAACGACCTGCAGACCTGCGTGCGGCAGATCCGCGAACACACCGGCATCGTCGCACGCTCGATGGTGTGGCCATACGGCGCGGAAAACCAGCCCGTGCGCAAGATATCGACGTCGCTCGGCATGGACATCCAGTTCAGCCTCGACGCCGGTCCGAATACGCCGGACGTGCCGCTGGACCGGTTGAGACGGATCCTGATGATGTATGACGTCGACATCGGCGGGTTCGAGCGCTCGATGCGCGAACCGGCGTCCAACCGCGGTGACGTCGACGTGCCCGAGCGCATCGTGCAGGTCGATCTCGACCAGGTCTACGATCCGGATCCCGCGCGGCAGGAAGCGAATCTCGGCAAGCTGATCGAACGCATCTACCGGATGCAGCCGAAATCGGTGTACCTGCAGGCGTATGCGGATCCGAAAGGCACGGGCGTGGCCGAAGCGGTGTATTTCCCGAACCGGCACCTGCCGATGCGCGCCGACCTGTTCTCGCGCGCCGCGTGGCAGCTCAACACGCGCGCCAACGTGCAGGTGTACGCATGGATGCCGGTGCTCGCGTTCCGGCCGCCGGCCGACAAGCAGCGCGGGATCGAGGCCGTGAGCGCCTACGGCGGCGCGCCGGCCCGCGAGAACGGCACGCGCGTGTTCCGGCTGAGCCCGTTCGATCCTGACGCGCGGCTGATGATCCAGCAGATCTACGAGGATCTCACCAAGCACGCGTCGTTCAGCGGCATCCTGTTCAGCGACGATGCCGTGCTCGACGACTACGAGGATGCGGGCAAGCATGCGCTGCGCACCTATTCGCAGTGGGGGCTGCCGGCCGATATCGGCAAGATCCGCGAGAACCCCGACCTGATGAAGCGCTGGACGCGCCAGAAGTCGCGCTACCTGGTCGACCTGACCCGCCAGCTCTCGCAGATCGTGCTCGCCCACCAGAATGCGGGCGACGTGCTGACCGCGCGCAACATCTTCGCGATGCCGGTGCTCAAGCCCGAATCGGAAGCGTGGTACGCGCAGAACTACGACGATTTCCTCGCGACCTACGACTACGTCGCGCTGATGGCGATGCCGTACATGGAACAGGCGAAGGATCCGGAAGGCTGGCTGGACCAGCTCGTGCAGGCCGTTCGTGCAAAGCAGCGCGGCCTGGAGCGCACCGTGTTCGAACTGCAGTCGTACGACTGGCGCGCGCACAAGGCCGTGCCGGCCGGCACGCTGCTCGCGCAGATGCGGCGGCTGCGCAGCAAGGGCGCGGTGAATTTCGGCTACTACCCCGACAACTTCCTGAACGGCCAGCCGCAGCTCGAAGCGATGCGCGACGTGATGTCGTTGAAGTCCCGCCTCGACCAGAACTCGATCAACGCGCTGATGCAGATGCAGCACACGCCCGGAACCAAGACGCCATGAACTCCCACAGCATCATCCAGCGCCTGCAGGACTTCGTCTTCTACTATCCGTTCTTCATGTCGTATCTGTGGATGATCGGCGGCGTCGTTCACTACTTCCTGCTCGAGGAGGGCCGCGAGCTGTCGATGCGCACGATCGCGTCGAGCGGCATCCCGAAGATCTCGATCGTCGTGCCGTGCTTCAACGAAGCGGCGAACGCGCGCAGCGTGATCCGGCATCTGAACGCGATGGACTACCCGAACTACGACATCATCGCGGTCAACGACGGCAGCCAGGACCGCACGGGCGAGATCCTCAACGAGCTGGCCGTCGAGATCCCGCGGCTGCTCGTGATCCATCACGCGCGCAATGAAGGCAAGGCGGTCGGGCTCACGACCGCGGCCGCGGTATCGAACGCCGAATACCTGCTCTGCATCGACGGCGACGCGCTGCTCGCGCACGACGCGATCGGCTGGATGCTCGAGCATTTCCTGACCGATCCGGGCGTCGGCGCGGTCACCGGCAACCCGCGCATCCGCACGCGCACGTCGCTGCTCGGGCGCATGCAGGTCGGCGAATTCTCGTCGATCGTCGGGCTGATCAAGCGCACGCAGCAGGTGTACGGCCGCATCTTCACGGTGTCGGGCGTGATCACGATGTTCCGCAAGACCGCGCTCGCCGATGTCGGCTACTGGAGCTCGGACATGCTGACCGAGGACATCGACATCAGCTGGAAGCTGCAATGCCGCGACTGGCGCGTCGTGTACGAGCCGCACGCGCTCAGCTGGATCCTGATGCCCGAGACGGTCAGGGGGCTCTACCGTCAGCGGCTGCGCTGGGCGAAGGGCGGCATCCAGGTGCTGATGAAGTACGCGGGCACGCTCGCGCGGCCGACGCAAATGATGATGTGGCCGCTGTTCATCGAGTACCTGATCGGCATCGCGTGGGCGTACTCGATGTCGTTCATCCTGCTGCTCGCGCTGATCAACGTCGTCTATCCGCTTCCGCCGAGCTGGCATGTATCCGTGGTGCCGCACTGGCACGGGATGCTGCTGGTGGCGACCTGCATCCTGCAGCTGATCATCGGCAGCATGATCGATCGTCGTTACGACGAAAAACTCCTGATGTACTTCCTTGACACCATCTGGTACCCCGTCGCGTTCTGGTTGATCAGCATGATCACCACCGTCGTCGCCCTGCCCGCCGTCGTCTTGCGGGGCCGCGGCAAGCGCGCCGTTTGGGTCAGTCCCGACCGAGGCATTCAACATGAAGAACGCGCCGATTATTGACCTTTCCCTGCGCGCCCCGCGCGAACTGATCGCCGAGCGCGGCGGCATCGTCGGACCCGTGCTCGTCGCGTGGTTCCGCCTGATGCGGCCCGCGCTGGTCGGTGGGGTCTGGGCATCGATCTGCATCTATACCTACCGCTACCTGTTGCCGTTCAACGAGGCCGAGATGCCGATCGAACAGATCGTGTTCTACGTGACGAGCATCGCGCTGATCGCCGGCACGATCGTCATGTGGCTGATCGCGGGGCGCGTCGTGCATCCGCTCGCGTACCGGTGGCGCGTGTCGAAGATGCTGCGGCGCTCGGCCAGCGTGAAGGTGCGCTCGGTCGCGCCGACCGCGTTCGCGGGCGCCCGCCGGCGCGGCGCACGACGCACGACGCGCATTCTCGTCGCGTCGCACGACGCGAACGGGTCGATCTCGGGCATCGAATGGGTCGCGCATGCAGGGGCCCAACCGCGCGAATAGGTCCGGGCAGACGTGCCGCGCCGCGCGCGACGCATGCCGCGGGGCGCGACACCGCTCCTGATAGCGTGCTGCCGCGCGTCGCGCGCGCCAGCCAGCAACTTCCCTGTTAGACGAGGTGAATCATGTGCGGAATCGTCGGAGCAAGCGGCCTGAAGAATCAGGTGCCGCAACTGGTCAATGCGCTGAGCCGGCTCGAATATCGCGGCTACGATTCGTGCGGCATCGCCGTGCTGCGCGACGGCCACCTGCGCAGCGAACGCACGCTGCGGCGCGTGGCCGACCTGCAGCACCGCGTGCTGACGCTCGGTCTCGAAGCGCAGACCTGCATCGCGCACACGCGCTGGGCGACACACGGCGCGCCGTCGGAAGTCAACGCGCATCCGATCATGTCGGGCGACACGATCGCGGTCGTGCACAACGGGATCATCGAAAACCATGACGCGCTGCGCGCCGAACTGCGGCAGCGCGGCTATACGTTTCGCGGCGAAACCGACACGGAGGTGATCGCGCACCTGATCCACAGCGTCTATCGCGACAACCTGTTCGATGCCGTGATCCGCGCGGTCAAGCGGCTGCACGGCGCGTATGCGATCGCCGTGCTGAGCGCGCGCGAACCGCAGCGGCTCGTCGCCGCGCGCGCCGGCTCGCCGCTCGTGATCGGCATCGGCGCGGACCAGAACTATCTGGCGTCCGACTGCGCGGCGCTCGGCGACCTGACCGACCGCTTCGTCTACCTCGAAGACGGCGACGTCGCGCTGATCACGCCGGATCGCATCGACGTCGTCGATTCGGTCGGGTGCGAAGCCAGGCGTCCGCTGTGCGAGGTCAAGGCGCGCGACGACGACGCCGCGCTTGGGCCCTATCAGCACTTCATGCAGAAGGAGATCTTCGAGCAGCCGAAGGCGATCGCCAGCACGATCGACGGCATCGACACGATCTCGCCCGCGCTGTTCGGCGGCGAAGCAAGCGCGCGCGCGTTGTTGTCGAAGACCCGCAGCGTGCTGCTGCTCGGCTGCGGTACCAGCTACTACGCGGGCCTGACCGCGAAATACTGGCTCGAGGGCATCGCGGGCATCCCGGCCCAGGTCGAGATCGCGAGCGAATACCGCTATCGCGATACCGTGCCCGATCCACGGACGCTGGTCGTCGGCATCTCGCAGTCCGGCGAGACCGCCGACACGATCGGCGCGCTCGAGCGCGCGAGAGAGATGGGCCAGGACATGTCGATGGCGATCTGCAACGTGGCGACCAGCTCGATCGCGCGCAGCGCGCCGCTCTGCTTCCTGACGCGTGCCGGCATCGAACTCGGCGTCGCGTCGACCAAGGCGTTCACGACGCAGCTCGTCGCGCTGTTCCTGCTGACGCTGACGCTCGCGCAGCAGCGCGGCCGGCTCGACGCCGCGCAGGTCGCGATGCACCTGAAGAAGCTGCACGAACTGCCGGAGCGCATCGCCCACGCACTCGCGCTGGAAACGCAGATCATGGGCTGGGCCGCGAAGTTCGCGCGCACCGAGAACGCGCTGTTCCTCGGGCGCGGCATTCACTATCCGATCGCGCTGGAAGGCGCGCTGAAGCTCAAGGAAGTGTCGTACATCCATGCGGAAGGCTATCCGGCCGGCGAACTGAAGCATGGCCCGCTCGCGCTCGTCACGAGCGCGATGCCGGTCGTCACGATCGCGCCGGACGACCGCCTGTTCCAGAAGCTGAAGTCCAACATGGCCGAAGTGCGCGCCCGCGGCGGACGGCTGTACGTGCTCGCGGGGCATCAGCTCGAGATCGAGGCCGATCGTGATACGCACCTGATCCGCGTGCGCGAATCGGGCGATGCGCTGTCGCCGATCGTCAACGTGATTCCGTTGCAGCTGCTCGCGTATCACGTCGGCTGCGCGCGCGGCGCCGACGTCGACAAGCCGCGCAACCTCGCGAAATCGGTCACCGTCGAATGACGGAGCGGCACGACCTGGCGCACGCGTTCGCGCTACGCGCACGCGCGGCCCGACGTGCCGCCGCGTGGCGCGTCGCGGCCATTCTGTGCGGCGCGTGCGTTGCCGCCGCCGCGCCGTCGTACACGTGCGCGGGCGCACCGGTCGTGCATACAGTCACCGTGCAGGAACCCACGTCGCCGCAGGAACGCGGCGACGCGCGGCGCTTCATGCACGGGATCGGCGTGGCCGACGCCGGCGACGGCCGACGCTGGGTGTTCTTCAGCAGCTCGGGCATCGCGCCGCGCGGCGCGCTGCGCAACGGCAACTGGCCGCATGACGTGTATGTCGGCGAATGGCTGCCGGGCAAGCCGGGCCTGCTGCGCGTCCATACGTTCATCAGCCGCCCGGAGGCGCAGGAACCGGTGTCGATCGCGCAGAACCCGCGCGGCGACATCTTCGTCACGTTCGAGGACGGCTGGGACACGCCGGACACGGTCAGCCAGCGATACGGCATCTACCGGCGCGACCTGAAGCCGGTCAAGCCCTACCCGAACGACGTCGAAGCGGGCGGCCATTCGGGGCACGTCGCCGCGGTGGGCGAACGCTTCGTCGTGTTCTATTCCGCCGACTGGATCGACGGCGGCGGCGTCGACAATCTCGGCACCGGCAACGGCGTCTACGTGAAAACCTACGATGCCGAAGGCCACGTGCTGAACCATGTGCCGGTCGCGCCGCGCCGTCGCGAGTGGTGGCCCATGGTCGCGGGTTCGCCGCGCCGCGCGCTGCTGCTCTGGCAGAAATACATCGAAGGCAGCACGGACGCGACGCTCGAATACGCGATGTTCGACCCCGTCACGGCCAAGCTCGACAAGCTCGGGGCGCTGAACGACGCGATTCAGTACTACGTGTATTCGTCGGCCTACGTGCCGGCGGTCGACCGCTTCGTCGTCGTCACGACCACTGCGGACAATCGCGGCGTCGCGATGCTGATCGACCCGGACGGCCGTCGCGTCGCCACGCTCGACTGCCTGCCGGCGTCGGTGCGGGAATCCGGGATCGGCGTCGACGGCACGCATGCGTACGTGCCGACCCGCGACGGGCGGCTACTGACGCTGGCGCTTTCGGCAACGGGCATGTCGGTGAGCGGCGTACAGCGTTCGCCGATTCCGTGGGGCTCGACCGGCATCGCCGGGTTCCCCGCACGCGGCGGGGCGATGCATTTCGTGTCGCTGACACCATCCGGTGCGCGCGAAGCCGATTTCGACTCGGCGCGGGACACGCCGTTGCCGAAGGCCGACGTGCAGTGTCCGACGCATTGACAACGATGTGCGTCGATCGTCCGGATCGACGCGAACCACCGATGCCTTTTGAGTCGGCCGCTTCCTTGTGCGTCGTCGGCACACCGTTGGTCGCGTAATGATGCGCGTGCTGCGGCACGTCGGCCCGATGCACCGCTGCGCGAATCGCGCGGCGCGATCCCTGCGCATGCATCCGGCGATCGGGTAGCCGGACACGCTGCCGTCGACAGGTCCGATTCCCGCCCCTCGGCTGTCGCGCCGCAGTCGCCAGCGCCGCCCTTACCGGATAGACTGTCGCCCGATTCCTTCCATCGGCCGCGGCGCTCGCCTCTTCCGCCGCCGCCGCAACGCCCCTTCCACGGAGTACGAATGCTGAAGCGCCGGTGGTTTTCGCTGTTGCTGCTGATGGTGTGCCTGATCGCCACGCGCGCGTCCGCGCAGGGCGCGCTCGAACTCGACACCGACGGCACGCCGCGCGTCCTGACGCGCGAGGCGCTGCTCGCGCGCGCCGACGCGACGGACATCCACGTGCCGCGCGACATTGCGTACGGCCGGCCGATGACGTTCCGCGCGGTGCCGTTCGCCGCGCTGCTCGGCGACACGCCGCCAGCCGCCGACGGCGTGCTCGAAACGCGCGCGGCCGATGGTTTCGCCGCGCAATTGCCGCTGGATCTTGCGCGCCGCCGTGCGCCGGCCGGCGCCGTCGCGTGGCTCGCGATCGAGGATCCCGCGCACCCGTGGCCGAAGCTGCCGGGCAAGCAGGTCAGCGCGGGGCCATTCTATCTCGTGTGGCTCGGGCCGGACGCGTCGTCGGTGCGCGGCGAGCAGTGGCCGTATCAGATCGTGCGTATCACGGTCGAATCGTCGCCGCTCGCGCGCTGGCCGTCGCTCGCCGTCGATTCGGCGCTGCCGGCAAACGATCCGGCCCGCGCGGGCCAGCGGCTGTTCGTCACGCAATGCCTCGCGTGCCACCGCCTCGACGGCGCGGGCAGCAGCCATGCCGGCCCCGACCTGAACGCGCCGATGAATCCGGTCGACTACTTCCAGCCGGCCGCGCTGCGCCGCTACATCCGCAACCCGGCATCGGTGCGCGACTGGCCGGGCCGCGTGATGCCGGCGTTCCCGCCCGAGCAACTGAGCGACCGGGAACTCGACCAGATCGTCGCCTACCTCGCGTACATCGCGCGGCGCAAGGCCGGCAAGTAAGCCGCGCCGGTCAAGCGCCCGCTTCCTGCGCGCTGTGCAGCACCGCGCGCAGCAGCACGTCGGCCCCCGCCGTCGACCATTCCGGCGTGATCGCCTCGGCCTCGTTGTGGCTCAGCCCGTCGACGCACGGCACGAAGATCATGCCGGTCGGCGCGACGCGCGCGACATAGCACGCGTCGTGGCCCGCGCCGGACACGATGTCCATGTGCGACAGCCCGAGCGCCTGCGCCGCGTCGCGCACCGCATCGATGCAGCGCGGCGCGAACGGCACCGGCGGATACGTGAAGATCTGCTCGATCCGCGCGCCGAGGCCGGCGTCGGCTGCCACGCGTGCCAGTTCCGCACGCAGCGCCGCATCGAGCTCGTCGAGCACCGCATCGTCGGGATGACGAAACTCGACCGTGAAGAAGCAGTTGCCCGGCACCGTGTTGCGCGAATTCGGCCGCGCTTCGATCATCCCGACCGTCGCGCGCGCGTGCGGCGCATGGCGACGGCCGAGCGCATCGACGAATGCGATCATCCGCGCGGCGCCCACCAGCGTGTCGCGCCGGAATTCCATCGGCGTCGTGCCCGCGTGCGCGTCGACGCCCGTCAGCGTCACCTCGTACCAGCGCTGTCCCTGCCCGGCCGTCACGACGCCGATCGTCTTGCCCGCGCGCTCGAGAATCGCGCCCTGTTCGATATGCAGTTCGTACGCGGCATGCACCGGATAGCCGCCGACGGGCTCGGTGCCCGCATAGCCGATCCGCGCGAGTTCCTCGCCGATCGTCTTGCCGGCGCCGTCGGTGCGCGACAGCCCGTATTCGAGCGGATAGACGCCCGAGAACACGCCGGCCGAGATCATCGCCGGCGCGAAGCGCGAGCCTTCCTCGTTGGTCCAGATCACGACGTCGATCGGGCGCTCGGTCTCGATGCCCGCATCGTTCAGCGCGCGCACGACCTCGAGGCCGCCGAGCACGCCGTAGATGCCGTCGTAGCGGCCGCCGGTCGGCTGCGAATCGGCGTGCGAGCCCGTCATCACCGGCGCGGCGTCGGGATTGCGGCCCGCGCGTCGCGCGAACACGTTGCCCATCCGGTCCACCCGCACCGTGCAGCCGGCGTCGCGCGCCCACTCCACGAACAGGTCGCGCGACTCGCGGTCGAGATCGGTCAGCGCGAGGCGGCAGACGCCGCCCTTCGGCGTCGCGCCGATCTGCGCCATCCGTTCGAGCGATGCCCACAGCCGCGCGCCGTCGACCCGCGGTGCGCGTGCGAGTTCGTCACGCATTGCCGGCCTCCGTTGCGTCGTCGCGCGGCGCGGCCTGCAGCGCATAGCGGAAATCGCAGCGCTTGCCGCCCTGCATGATCGTGCTCGTGCGCGTGAGCGCGATGCGCGGGTCGTAACCCTCGATGAAGTAGCTGTCGCGCGCGCAGCTCAGCAAGTGGCCGATCTCGCCGAGGCCCATCGCGTGATACATCTCCGCGTAGCTGCAGCGATGCACGTCGTAGTCGTAGTGCGCGTCGTCCGCGCGGCGCACCTCGACGTCGAGCGCATCGTCCTTCTCCCACAGCACCTGCAGCGCGATGAACGACTGCACGCTCGTGCCGTCGGGCTCCTGCGCGGCGAACGTGCGGCCCGCGTCGACGGCCGCGCCGCGCACGGCTTCCGCGATCACGGCCTGCGCGCGCTCGGTACCGAATTCGCGCTTCATGATCTCGTAGATCGGCTTGATGATTTCCGCTTCGATGCGGCGCCGCGCGAGGATGCCGAGGCGCGTGTCCTCGGGTGCCGCCGCGGCTGCTTGGGTCGTGTCGGTCATGGGAAACGTCTCCGTCGTTATTTCGTTGCGGGGCGCGCGCCGCCGAGCACGTCGACGACGGTCCACTTGCCGCCGCGTACCTGGTAGATCGTGAACGCCGGGTCCTTCAGGTTGCCTTGCTGATCGAACGCGACCCGGCCAGTCACGCCGGGCCGGTCGATCGCGCGCACGGCCGCGACCACCTTCGCGGGTTGCGTCGTGCCGGCCTTCTGGGTGGCCGCGATCAGCGTGGCGGCCGCGTCGTACGCGAACGGCGCGTGCAGCTCGATCGGCGCGTGCCAGCGTGCGCGATATTGCGCGTCAAACGCCTTGCCGCCCGGCATCCGGTCGAGCGGCAGGCCCGGCTCCAGCGCCGTCACGCCTTCGCCGTCCTTGCCCGCGAGCGACAGGAAGGTCTGGCTCACGAAACCGCCGGCGCCGAGCAGCGGCGCGTTCACGCCGAGCTGGCGCATCCGGCGCGCGATCGGCGCGGCCTGCGCGTCGAGGCCGCCGAAGAACACGAGATCCGCGCGCTTGCCCTTGATCGCGGTCAGCACGCCGCTGAAGTCGGTCGTCTTGTCGTTCACGTACTGGCGATCGACGATCGTGCCGCCGTTCGCCTGCACGCCCTTGATGAACTGGTCGGCCAGCCCCGCGCCGAACGACGTGCGATCGTCGATCACCGCGATGCGCTTCGCCTTCAGGGTCTTCACCGCATAGGCGCCGGTGAAATTGCCGCCCGCATCGTCGTGACCCATGATGCGGAACGCCGTCGCATAGCCTTGCTGCGTGTACTGGTGCCCGGTGGAGGCCGGCGCGATCTGCGCAATGCCCGCATCGCGATAGACGCGCGACGCCGGCACGCTGCAGCCCGTGTTCCAGTGACCGACGACGCCGATCACGTGCTGGTCGACCAGCTGCTGCGCGACCGCGACGGCCGTGCGCGGGTCGGATTGATCGTCGGCCGCAACGAGCTTGTAGACGACCGGCTTGCCGCCGATGCTCGGATGTTTCGCGTTCGCGTCGTCGATCGCGAGTTGCGCGCCGTTCTGCAAGTCCTTGCCGATGCGCGCGGACGGGCCGGTGAGCGGCGCGGCGAGGCCGATCAGGATCGTCTGCGGCGCGGGTTGCGCGAAGGCGGGAACGGCCGCGATCAGCGCGGCCGCGGAGAAGGCGAGACGGGCGGGAAGAAAGGCGATTTTCATGTGCGGGGACCAGTGATTCGAATCAAAACATGAAAAATATTAAAGATTTGACATCCACACCCCAAATACTCAATTGTTGGATGCTTATGCCATTCCCGACACAATAGCGTAAACACCTGTAAATACAGCGTATTTTAAGATTGTCGCTTACCCTGATTTTTCGATAAAATTCTACACATGAAAAATATCGAACAATTGCCGCATGATCCGCCGCTGCGCGCCGTCCGCGCGTTCGAGGCATTCGCGCGTCTCGGCTCGGTCACCGCTGCCGCGCACGAGCTCGACATCACGCCGTCCGCGGTCAGCCATCAGCTGCAACTGCTCGAAGCGTTCATCCAGACGCCGCTGACCGTGCGCGAAGGCCGGCTGCTCGCGCTCACCGACGAAGGGCGCGACTATTACCGCTCGATCAGCGCCGCGTTCTCGGTGCTGCGCAGCGCGACGCGCTTCGTGCGCGACCGCTCGTCGCTGCGGCAGATCACGATCAGCCTGATTCCGCTGCTCGGCATCGGCTGGTTCATTCCGCGGCTGCACGCGTTCCTCGCCGACAACACCGACGTCGACGTGACCGTGCTGTACGCCCATCACCGCAACTACCGAAGCGACGCGTCGGACCTGTCGATCCGCTTCGGCACCGGCGACTGGCCCGGCTACCGCTGCGAGCGGCTGCTGCCGGGCGCGATGGTGCCGATGTGCAGCCCGTCGTTCCTGAAGCGCCACGGGCCGTTCCGCACGCCGGCCGATCTCGCGCGGGCGCCGCTCGTGCACGACGAGGATCGCAGCACCTGGGTCAACTGGCTGCAGGGCGCCGGCGTGCGGCACGTGTCGCATGCGGTGGGGCCGATGTTCGAGGACGGGCAACTGACGCTGAGCGCGGCGCGCGCGGATCTCGGCGCGGCGCTGCTGCGCGCGCCGCTGGTCGAGCGCGAACTGGCGAGCGGCGAACTCGTGCAACTGTTCGACCACGCGCTCGACGACGGGCGCGACTACTACCTGTGCACGCGCGAGGATGCGGACATGCCGGACGGCGCGAGACGGCTTGCCGACTGGCTGAGGAAGATCGCCGCCTGAGCGGCCGGTCCACCGCCTGCCGGCCGAGCGGCGGCGCACGCGTGGCCTGCGCGAGCGGCGTCCGTCATGCATGCCGGAGAGCCGCGCGTCACACTGCCCGCCCCCAGCCGCGCTCGGCCGCATAAGCGACCGTCGCCCGCGCCAGCTCCTGCGTGCTGTCGATCAACGCGAACGGCGCATCGCGCAATGCACGCGCGGCGATCGGAATTTCCGTGCAGCCCATCACCGCGACGCCCACGTCCCGTCGCGCGAGGGTCGCGAGCGCGCGCGACAGGCGCCGCACCGACGCATCGATCTTCCCCGCCTTGACGGCCGCGATGCATGCGGCGATATCGCGCTGCGCGGCCACGGCCGGCATCACCGGCTCGAAGCCGCGCGCACGCAGCGCCGCCTGGTAGAAGCCCGACACCAGCGTGCCGCCCGTGGCGAGCACCGCGACGCGCCGCACGCCGGCCGGCACCGCGGCCACCGACGCATCGACGATATGCAGCACCGGCGCCGCGCTGCACTCGCGCAGCGGCGCATACCAGTGATGCGCCGAATTGCACGGGATCGCGATCACGTCGACACTGCAGCGGTTCAGCAGCGCGACGCCGTCGAGCAGCGCCGGCAGCGGATCGGCCCCGCCGTCGAGGATCGCGCGCGAGCGATCGGGCGTCCGCGTCAGGTTCGCGACGATCATCGGCAGGTGCTCCTGGTCGCAGCGCGCGCGCGTCAGGCGAATCACACGATGCATGAAGTCGACCGTGGCCAGCGGCCCCATTCCGCCCAATACCCCGACAAGCGCCATGATGTCTCCTTCACGCGCGCGGCGGCCGCGCGCAGATCGCGGATACGACGGCCGAGTTGCCGATCACCAGCAACAGCGTGCGCAATATCTCGCAGAACGGATCGACCGCCGCGAACAGCACGAACGCGGCCTCGAACGGCAGGTGCAGCGCCGCGCAGACCATGCCGGCGAGCGACACCGTCACGACCCCCGACGTGCCCGTCGACGCGAATCCGGCCAGCACCGACGCGACCAGCACGACGCACAGCTCGCCGGGGCCGAGCGAGCGTTCGTAGAGTTGCGCGACGAACAGCGTCGCGCTCGCGTAATAGACCATCGGCCCGACGCGCAGCAACGACACGGCGAGCGGCACGACCAGCTCGACGCGCGCGCGCGCAAAGCCGAAGCCGTCGGCCAGGCACTCGATCATGCTCGGCATGCAGGCCACGCTGCTGCGCGTGGCGAGCGCCATCGCGAACGGCGTGCGCAAGCCGCCCAGCGTGTCGGCCAGCGTCGCGCCCGAGCGCTTCCAGATCACGGCGATCGCCGCCGCGATCAGCACGACGGTGACGACCACGAACGCCATGACGAAGCGGAACATCGCCTCGAGCGGCCCGAACCCGGACGTGCCGATCTGCGCGGCGCCGCCGCAGAACAGCACGATCGGCGTCGGATACGCGAGCCAGTGCATGATCTTCTGGCACGTGAAATAGACGGTCTCCAGCGTCTGGCTCAGCGCCGCCGAGATGGTCGCCGGCACGCGCCCCGACGCGAAGCCGAAGAACAGCGAGAACACCAGCGCCTTCAGCGTGTCGCCGCTCGCGAGCGCCGCGAAGAAGTTGCCCGGCACCAGCGCGATCAGCATGTCGGCGAGGCCCGACGACTTCTCCGCGGGATCGGTGCCGTACAGCGTCATCACGGTGTCGCTCGCCGCGCCGTCGCTGCCGACCAGCGCGCCGAACGCCTTCAGCGTCGCGTTCGACAGATGCTCGCCCGGGCGCATCGCGACCAGCACGACCGCGCCGACCACCACGACGAACACCGACACGCAGCCGAAGATCGCGATCACGCGCATCACGAGATCCGATGCGCTGCCCTCGCGCAGCAACCGCTGCAGGCTGAAGATCACGGCGGCCGTCATGAACGGCAGCGCCGTCATCTTGAGCAGGCCGACGTACACCTCGCCCACGTAGTCGAACTGCGGCGCGGCGGCCGGCCACAGCATGCCCGCCACGATCCCGAGCGCGAGGCTGCCGAACACCGTCAACGGATGGATCGCGAACGCATGCAGCCGCTCGATGCGGGGCTTGATTCTGCGGGTGTCGTTCATGTTCATTTCAGTGGCCCATCGCATCGAGCAGGGATTTCACGTCGAGCCGCTTGTTGCGCTCGGCCAGGAACTGGTTGACGAACGCGAGCAGCGTCGGCGCGGACACCGGCACGCCGACGGCGAGCGCGTCGGTCAGGTCGTCGAAGGTCGCGACGCGCAGCCGGATCGGTGCGCTCGGGTCGTCCTGCATCACGAGCTTGATCGCGAGCTCGTCGCGATACACGGCCGTGACCGCCCCGGCGTTCAGCGCGTCGAGCGTCGCCGGCCAGCTCGGATAGGTGCGCACCTGCGCGGCCGGGAAGTCGTTGCGCACGTATTCGGCGTACGCCGAGCGCGCGACGACGCCGATCGTGCCGCGGTAGTCGCGCACGACTTCCGGCAGCGGCCGCCCTTTCGCGAGTTCCGCGAAGCTGACGCGGTTGATTAGCAGCGCGCGCCGCAGGCTGATGTACGGCGTGCTGAAGCTGACCACCTGCGCCCGCGGCAACGTGCGCGACAGCTTGCTGATCGCGACGTCGGCCTGCCCGGTCGCGAGCAGGTGAACGACGTCGTCGAAGGTGCGCGCGTCGCGGTCGAACTGCACGGCCACGCCGAGCTTTTTCGCGAGTTCGTCGGCGAGGTCGATGTCGACGCCCGCCAACGCGCCGTTGCGCGACTGGAAGAACGGCGGCTGGTCGACACCGAGCACCGCGACGACGAGCGTGCCGCGCGTGACGATGCGCGCGAACTCTGGCGCGAGCAGCCGGCCGTCGGGTAGCGGCACGAGGCCGGTGGCGGTGACGGTGGCGGTGGCGGTGGCGGTGGTGGCGGGCGCGGCCGTGGGGGCCGTCGCGGCCGTCGGGGCCGTCGCCGTCGCCAACGGCGCGGTTGCATCGAGGGCCAGCGCCGGCGCACCGCACGACACGGCGATGAATGCGCACGCCGCGCCGCGCACGTGCCGAAGCACGCATCGGCGCTCGAGGAAGATGTCGCGGCACCACGCAAGCAGCACGCGCGCGGCGCGTCCGGAAAAGAGGTTCATGGCGGTGATTGACGGCGAGTGTCGAACGACCGCGCAGCCGTTCGTGCCGAACGGGTGCCGGGCCCTGGCGCGAAGCGCATGGCCGTGGTTCGGCGCCGCACGCTCCCGCCCGCCCAATGTGTCAGAAGCGCCGCCCGGCCGAAATCCGCCGGAAGGCCCGGCCCGGATGTCACGGGCCGTCCGGACGGCCCGCCGCAACGGGGGCCGGAAGCAGATAGGAATTCCCGATGCCGTGGATTGAAACAAGCAATTTCACAAACTCGGGGTCAACCCGGATACTGGGAACACTTCATCAACACCACCCCAAAGGAACTCGCAAGATGCCGATCATCAACACCCAAATCAAGCCGTTCAAGGCAACCGCATACCACAACGGCGAATTCGTGCCCGTGACCGAAGAGAACTTCAAGGGCAAGTGGTCCGTCGTCGTGTTCTACCCGGCCGACTTCACGTTCGTCTGCCCGACCGAGCTGGGCGACCTCGCCGACCGCTACGCGGAATTCCAGAAGCTGGGTGTCGAAATCTACGGCGTGTCGACCGATACGCACTTCACGCACAAGGCATGGCACGACACGTCGGACACGATCGGCAAGATCAAGTACCCGATGATCGGCGACCCGACGCTCACGCTGTCGCGCAACTTCGACGTGCTGATCGAGGAAGAAGGGATGGCGCTGCGTGGCACGTTCGTGATCAACCCGGAAGGCGAGATCAAGCTGTGCGAAATCCACGACAACGGCATCGGCCGCGACGCAGGCGAACTGCTGCGCAAGGTGCAGGCCGCGCAATACATCGCGGCGCACCCGGGTGAAGTGTGCCCGGCCAAGTGGACGCCGGGTGCGGAAACGTTGACCCCGTCGCTCGACCTGATCGGCAAGATCTGACGCTCGCTGCGCGCGCCTCGCCCGAGGCGCGCGAGCGACGCGCCGCGGGCCGCCCCGTGCGGCCCGCACCCTCCTCCGGCACGACGTGCCCGACCAGAATTATCAATACGGAATCCGAAACGCCATGCTCGACGCCAATCTCAAGAATCAACTGAAAGCGTACCTCGAAAAGATCACGCGCCCGATCGAACTCGTCGCGTCGCTCGACGACAGCGCGAAGTCGCAGGAACTGCTTGCGCTGCTCAACGAGATTGGGTCGCTGACGTCGCGCGTCACCGTGACCGAACGCCGCGACGACGCCGAGCGCAAGCCGTCGTTCTCGATCGGCGAACCCGGCAAGCCGGCGGGCATCCGCTTCGCCGGCATCCCGATGGGCCATGAATTCACGTCGCTCGTGCTCGCGCTGCTGCAGACGGGCGGCCATCCGATCAAGCTCGACGACGACGTGATCGAACAGATCCGCGCGCTCGACGGCGACTACGCGTTCGAAACGTATTTCTCGCTGTCGTGCCAGAACTGCCCGGAAGTCGTGCAGGCGCTGAACGTGATGTCGCTGATCAACCCGCGCATCCGCCACGTCGCGATCGACGGCGCGCTGTTCCAGAACGAAGTCGAAGCGCGCCAGATCATGGCCGTGCCGACGATGTTCCTGAACGGCGAATCGTTCGGCCAGGGCCGCAGCAGCGTGAAGGAAATCCTCGCGAAGCTCGACACGGGCGCCAGCGCCCGCGCCGCGAAGTCGCTCGAGAACAAGCCGGTGTTCGACACGCTGATTGTCGGCGGCGGCCCGGCCGGTGCGGCCGCCGCGATCTACTCGGCGCGCAAGGGCATCGCGACGGGCGTCGTCGCCGAGCGTTTCGGCGGCCAGGTGCTCGACACCATGGCGATCGAGAACTTCGTGTCGGTGCAGGAAACCGAAGGGCCGAAATTCGCCACCGCGCTCGAGCAGCACGTGAAGCAGTACGACGTCGACATCATGGACGTGCAGCGCGCCGACGCGCTGATTCCGGGCGACGTGCACCAGATCCGCCTCGCGAACGGCGCGGTGCTGAAGGCGAAGACGATCATCCTGGCAACCGGCGCGCGCTGGCGCGAAATCAACGTGCCGGGCGAGCGCGAATACCGCAACCGCGGTGTCGCGTACTGCCCGCACTGCGACGGCCCGCTGTTCAAGGGCAAGCGCGTCGCGGTGGTCGGCGGCGGCAACTCGGGCGTCGAGGCCGCGATCGACCTGGCCGGCATCGTGAAGGAAGTCACGCTGATCGAATACGGCGCGCAACTGCGCGCGGACGAGGTGCTGCAGCGCAAGCTGCGCAGCCTGCCGAACGTGACGATCGTCACGCAGGCGCAGACGACCGAGCTGACCGGCGACGGCAGCAAGCTGAACGGGCTCGTCTACAAGGATTTGCGTTCGGGTGAAGCGAAGCGCGTCGATCTCGAAGGCGTGTTCGTGCAGATCGGCCTCGTGCCGAACACCGAATGGCTGAAGGGCACGATCGAACTGTCGAAGCACGGCGAGATCGTCGTCGATGCACGCGGCGCGACGTCGGTGCCCGGCGTGTTCGCGGCCGGCGACGTGACGACGGTGCCGTTCAAGCAGATCGTGATCGCGGTCGGCGAAGGCGCGAAGGCGTCGCTCGGCGCGTTCGACCACCTGATCCGGCAGGATGCGACGCCGGCCACGGCCGACACGCCCCAGGCCGAAGAAGCGATCGCCGCGTAACGCGCGACGCACCGCCCGGATTCGTCTCTCTTGGCCCCGCATGCCCTGGTCGGCGTGCGGGGTCTTTTTTCATCCGGCGTCGTGCGGCGCGGTGCGAGCGCACCGGCACCGTTCTCACTGGGCCGCGGCGGGCGCGGCACTCGCCGATGCGGGCGCCTTGAAGCTGCTCGACTGCCTGACCAGCTGCTCGGTCATCGCGGCGGCAACCGCATTCCCGCCGGCCGACGGACGCGCGCGATCGACGCTCGGCGTCGCCACGTATTGCGGCGGCGGCAACGACGGATCGAGCTTCGCCGATTCATGCACGAGCGCGGCGGTTTCAGGCGTTTCGGATTTCGTGCCGGACGGTGTTGCCGCGTGCCGTTCGAGCCCGTCGCGCTTGCGCTCCGCGCGTTGAGCCGGCTGTGCTTGCTGACTCGGGCGGCTCGCCTGCGCCGACTGGACCGGCGGTGCGGATTGCACGGGTTGCGCCGGCTGCGCCGTTCGTGCCGCTGGTTGCGGTTGCGCGGCTTGTACCGGGGCCTGCGGCGTCGCGGGCGTAGGCTTGGCTTTCGCCGGGGTCGAATCCTCCGGCTCGACCGTCACGACGTGAACGGTCGGCGGCGGCGCGGTCGGTTTCGCGGGGGGCGCCTGCCCGGCGATCACCGGCACGACGGCGGTGGATGGCGCCGCCGCGTTGGTGCGCGCGGGAGCGGCGGCCGGCGGCGGCACGGCCGCGCGTTGCGGCACGGCGTCGTCGACGTGCGGGGACGGCACCGCCACCGCCGCCGGCGGTGCGATCGTGCCTTGTGCGGTATGGTCGCCGTTCGCCGCGGGCACCGCGGCGGCAGGCGCTGCGGCATCGCCGATGCCGGCCTCCGCGATCGCGCGGTGGTCGTCGCGCAGCAGCATCACGTAGCCACTGCCTGCCGCAGCCAGCAGCAGTCCGCCGACGATCATCAAAGTCTTTCGGATCCTTCTCATGCTTGCTCACCGATCTTATCGACGTGAACGAGCCATCATACGCGTGGGTTCGCGGCAGATCCCGAATGAATACATTTGGTTGCATTGATGCGGGCGCAGCGCGGGCGCAGCGCCGGGGCAGCGCCGGCGGGGCCGGACCCATGCCGCGCCGCCCTATCGTCAGACGGTTCGACACCCGCCTGCTCGCGCCCCATCAGAGGCAGAAGATCGCGACCGCGATGCCGCCGAACAGCGCCCACTTGACGACGTAATACACGGTGCGATTCCACGCCTTCAGCAGCTTGCCGGCGCGGCGAATCGCATACAGGTACTTGAATGCATGATTGAGGCCGCCGGTGCGGTCGCCCGTTTCGTTCGGCGACGCGGCCGCGCGCATCAGCAGTTGCCCGAACGCATCGTTGACGCGCTGCGCCCAGCGATATTTCATCGGCCGGTCGATGTCGCAGAACAGGATCACGCGATCGTGCGCGGTGCGATTCTCGGCCCAGTGCAGATAGGTTTCGTCGAACATCACGGCCTCGCCGTCGCGCCATGCGTACGACTCGCCGTCGACGACGATCCGGCACGCGTCGTCATTCGGCGTGTCGAGCCCGAGGTGGTAGCGCAACGAGCCCGCATACGGATCGCGATGCAGCCCGAGCTTGCCGCCCGGCGGCAGCTGCGCGAACATCGCGGCCTTGATCGACGGAATCCGCGACAGGATCTCGACCGTGCGCGGACACAACGCCTGTGCGGACGGATGCGGCGCGTCGTACCACTTCAGGTAGAAGCGCTTCCAGCCGTTGCGAAAGAACGAATTGAAGCCGATGTCGTTGTACTCGCCCGACGCCTTGATCCGGCTCGCATCGCGCAACGCGAGGGCTTCCTCGCGGAAGGTCCGCCATTCGCGCTGCAGCACCGCGAGTTCCGGAAAGTGCCGCGGGTCGAGAAACGGTGTGGTCGGCACCGAAGAGAACGCGTATGAAAAGCAGTTCAACGGCGCGGTGAAGGTCGAGTGATCGGATAGTTGCCTGAACAACCTGTGCCGAACCTTGCCGCGCCGGTGCGTATGAACGACACACGCAATGAACACGATCAACAGGACCCACCGCATCGATACATCCCCCGTAAGCGTTTTGCAGAAATTCTAGGTACGGGGAAAATTTTCTGCGCTGACGCGCAGGCGCTGCGATGTGCATCAACAAGACGCGGCGAGGATGTCGATCGGGCCCAGCCAAAACGCCGAAAAGCCCGTGCTGACGGGCTTTTCGGCGCAATCGGACTGCGCGCGCGGCATCTGCCGACGCACGCGCATGCGTCGATTATTCCGGAAACGGCAAATCAGTTTGTCCGTCTGCGCGCATACCGAACGTGTTGAGCGTCATCGCGACGAGCGCGTAATAGCCGAGCAGCGCGACGAGGTTGACGACGGTCTCGTGGCCGAAACGCGCCTGCGCGCGCGCGAATGTCGCATCGCTCACGCGTTGCGTGTCGTACAGCTCGGTCGCGAATGCATGGATCAGCGCATCGTCGTCCGATTCGAACGCCGGCGTGACGCCGCGCCGGATCGCGTCGGCCGTCGCGGCCGGCACGCCGGCGTCGAGCGCGATCGGATGGTGGATGTGCCACTCGGCCTGCGAGCGCCAGCGCGCGGCGGTCACGAGAATCGCGAGCTCCGACAGGCGCAGCGGCAGGCCCGTGCGATAGCGGCAGAACGCGCCGAGCCGCTGCGCGTGCTGGGCGAGCTCGGGGCTCGCGATCCAGCCGAGGAACGGCCCGTTCAGGTTGCCGCGCGGGCCGCTGAGGATGTCGGCCAGCACGGCCTTCTGTTCGTCGGTGGCCGATGCGGGATCGAAGGGAGGCAGTCTGTCTGTCACGGTCGGGACTCGGTGAGGTCGTGGTTCACGCGCCGGCCGATGCCAGCGCCGCATCGATCGCGCCGGACAGCCGTTCGACAATGGTATCGATCTGCTGCGCGGTGCAGACGAACGGCGGCGCGATCAGGATGTGATCGCCGTTCACGCCGTCGATCGTGCCGCCCATCGGATACACCATCAGGCCGCGCTGCATCGCCTCGCGCTTGACCGCCGCATGCAGCTTCAACGCGGGAGCGAACGTCGCCTTGCTGTCGCGATCACGGACGAGCTCGACGCCGACGAACAGCCCGCGGCCGCGCACGTCGCCGACATGCGGATGCGCACCGTAATGCGCGCGCAGCGACGCACGCAGTTGCTCGCCGCGCGCCTTCACGTTGTCGAGCAGCTTCTCTTCGGCGATCACGCGCTGCACCTCGAGCGCGGCCGCGCAGGCCGTCGCGTGGCCGAGATACGTGTGCCCGTGCTGGAAGAACCCCGACCCGTCGACGATCGTCCGATAGATGCGGTCGCTCACCAGCGTCGCGCCGATCGGCTGGTAACCCGCGCCGAGCCCTTTCGCGATCGTCAGCAGATCGGGCGCGACTTCATCCTCGTCGCATGCGAACAAATAACCGGTGCGCCCCATCCCCGACATGATTTCATCGAGGATCAGCAGCACGCCGTACTTGTCGCACACCGCGCGAATCTTCTTCAGGTAGGTGCGCACCGGCGGCACCGCGCCGGCCGTCGCGCCGACCACCGTTTCCGCGACGAACGCCGCGACGTTTTCCGCGCCGAGTTCGACGATCTTCTGCTCGAGCTCGTCGGCCAGGCGCTGCGCATACGCTTCGTCGGTTTCTCCCGCGTGCTGGTCGCGATACGCATAGCATGGGCTCACGTGGTGCGCTTCGATCAGCAGCGGCAGGAACGGCTCGCGCCGCCATGCGTTGCCGCCGATCGCGAGCGCGCCGAGCGTGTTGCCGTGATAGCTCTGGCGGCGTGCGATGAAATGGCGGCGCTGCAGCTCGCCCTTCTCGACGAAATACTGGCGCGCGAGCTTCAACGCGGCTTCGATCGCCTCGGAGCCGCCCGACACGAAATACACGTGTTCGAGACCGGCCGGCGCTGCCTCGACGAGCCGGTCGGCCAGTTCCTCGGCCACGTCGGTCGTGAAGAACGACGTATGCGCGTACGGCAGTTGCTGCACCTGCCGCTTGATCGCATCGATCACGCGCTGGTTGCTATGGCCGAGACACGAAACGGCCGCGCCGCCGCACGCGTCGATGTAGCGTTTGCCGGTCGAATCGATGATCTCGATGCCGTCGCCTGCAACGGCGACGGGCAAGGTGGCGCGGGGAGCGCGATGAAAAACGGTCGTCATGCGTTGCCTCATGGATCAGGACGCGTTGCGCGCGTGCGCGGACGGCACGATGCGCGTCGCGAAGCGCTGCGTGCCGTGTTGATGGATGGTGACGTCGATCGCTGCATCGCGAATGGCGAACACCGCGGTCGCCAGCGTGTTCTCGTCGTCGGGATCGGCCGGATCGTCGCGATAGATTGGCAGCCCTTCCGGTGCGCGATCGCCGAGCACGCGCAGCAGCGCGGCTTCGTCGATCGCGTCGATGCCCTGTGTCAGCGCATCGACGCGGCGCTGGCGATCGCCGGACGATTGCGTGACGATCTGCGCTTCAGCTTCGCAGCCGGGATGTACGAGATGGTTGGCATGGCCGGCAAGCCGCGCGACGTCGACCACCGAGCACCGCGCGACGCTCGCCTCGATGCTCAGCAGCCGCGCATCGCCGGTCGCGCCGAGCGTATGGTGAAAGCCGCTCGCGCGTGCATGCGTGCGCAGCACGTCGGCGGCCGCATCGAGCGACGTCGCGTCGAGCACCGCGCGCGCGAGGATCATCCGCGGCACGCCGGCCGCCGGCGTCAGGATCCGCAGGTTGTTGATCGCCTGCGCGATACCCGCGCGGTTCGCGGCGAACGTATGCCCGGGCAGCGAGCCCGGGTAATAGAAGCTGATGAAGCCCGGCTTGCCTTGCGGCTGCACGTCGACGAGCAGGCAGCGCTCGCGCAGGTACGGATCGCCGTCCTCGTTGTGCGCGATCCAGCGCGTGCCGTGCGCATCGCGCGCGGCGAGCGTCGTGCAGCCGTCGGGCGCGTTATGGATCAACTCGCCGCGGCAGTTCCACAGGAAGATGTCCTCGGCCGGCCAGCCGACGCCCGCCGCGATCCCGTCCAGTTCCGCGACGAGATCGGGGTATGCGGCGAGCGCCCCCTGCCGCAGCGCGGCGACGAACGGATGGCCGCGCCAGCGGCGCACGGCCTGCCATGCGCTGCTCTGCTGCATGTACGTATCGAACACGGGGCGGGCAAGCTCGCCGAGACGCACGCCGATCTCGAACGGCGTGCCGGCGATGACGGGGGAAAGGGAAAGCGGCATGTCGCGTGGTTCGGTTTCGTTCAGGATACGTGTTTGAGGAATTCCTGCAGGCGCGGCGTGGGCGGCCGGTCGATCAGGTCGACCGGGTGGCCGTCCTCGGCGATGCCGCCCTGATCCATGAACAGCAGGCGCGTGCCGACCCGCTTCGCGAAGCCGATCTCGTGCGTGACGACGATCATCGTCATCCCTTCGGTAGCGAGATCCTGCATCACTTTCAGCACTTCGTGGCGCAACTCCGGATCGAGCGCCGAGGTGGGCTCGTCGAACAGCATCAGCCGCGGCCGGATCGCGAGCGCCCGCGCGATCGCGACGCGCTGCTGCTGGCCACCCGACAGTTCCGACGGGTAATGATTCGCGCGCGATTCGAGGCCGACCTTGTCGAGTAGCGCCATCGCCTGGTCGCGCGCATCGGCGCGCGACGCGCCGCGCACCTGCATCGGCCCGAACATCACGTTCTCGAGCGCGGTCATTTGCGGGAACAGGTTGAACTGCTGGAACACCATGCCGGCTTCGAGCCGGATGTTGCGGATCGTCGTCGCGTTGCCGCGCACGCTCTGGCCGTCGACGAGCAGCTCGCCGCCGGTGATTTTCTCGAGCGCGTTGATACAGCGCAGCATCGTCGATTTGCCCGAGCCCGACGGGCCGACCACGACGACCACCTCGCCCGCGTCGATCTTCAGGTCGATGTTCTTCAGCACCGGCACATGGCCGAAGCTCTTCGACACGTTCTGGAATTCGATCATGCTCATAAGATTTTCATCCGCTTTTCGACGAGCCGCAGCGTCAGCGTCATCACGCCGGTCAGTATCAGATAGATGACGGCCACCGCACTCCAGATCTCGACCGCCTGGAAATTGCCCGCGATGATTTCCTGCCCCTTGCGCGTCAGTTCGCCGACGCCGATCACGATGAACAGCGACGTGTCCTTCAGGCTCACGATGCACTGGTTGCCGAGCGGCGGAATCAGCCGCCGGAACGCCAGCGGCCCGACGATCTTCAGCAGCACGCGCGGCATCGACAGCCCCATCGCGAGGCCCGCTTCCGTCAGCCCCTTCGGGATCGACAGCAGCGCGCCGCGCACCACTTCCGCGAGATATGCGCCGGAATTCACCGTGATCGCGATGATCGCGGCCGTCAGACCGTCGATGCGGATATGCGCGAGCAGCGGCAGTGCGAAATACAGGAACATCACCTGCACGACGATCGGCGTGCCGCGAATCAACTCAATATAGACCTGTGCGAGCACGTTCATCGCCTTCGGTCCGTATGCGCGGAACATGCCCGCGATCATCCCGACGATGAAACCGCCCACCAGCCCCAGTAATGCGATGAACACCGTCAACCGGACCCCGTCCATCAGGTCCGGCAACGCCGCCCAGATCGCCGACCAATCGAAATTCACTTGTCGCTCCCCGTTCGATTCAAGACCGGCGCGGCCGCTCGGCCGCGCCATGGCGCGCCGTCACGCTCACATCTTCGGCGGCTCGGCGCCGAACCACTTCTTGTAGATCTGCGCGTAGCGGCCGTCGGACTTGATCTTCACGAGCGACGCGTTGACCTTCGGCACCAGCGGGCTGCCCTTCGGGAAGCCGATCCCGTACTTGTCGCCGCTGACCGGCTGGCCCGCGACCTTCACCTTGCCCTTGCCTTCGTTGTTCACGAAGAACAGCACGTTCGGCGTGTCGTGCATCGCCGCGTCGACGCGGCCCGCTTCGAGCGCGAGATAGGCCTGGTCGATGTTCGGGAACTGGCGGATCTCCTTCGGCTTCAGATGCGCCTTGATCCAGTCGATCGTCGCGGTGCCCGTCTTCGCGGCGATCACCTTGCCGTTCAGGTCGTCGATCGACTTGATCGTCGTGTTGCCGGACTGCACCATCGCCGCGAGACCGCTGTCGTAGTACGGCGCGGAGAAGTCGATCGCCTTCTTCCGTTCTTCCTTGATGGTCATCCCCGACAGCGCGACGTCGATGTTCTGGGTCTGCAATGCCGGGATCAGGCCCGCGAAATCCATCGGCTGGATCGTGTATTTCCAGCCCTGGTCTTTTGCGATCTCCGCCCACAGATCGAGATCGAAGCCGACGTACTTGTCGCCCTGCTTGAACTCGAACGGCATGAACGACGTATCGGTCCCGACGACGAGCGTCTTGGTATCCGCGTGCGCGATGCTGGCGCCGAGCGCGGCGACCACCGCGACGGCTTTCAGGAAGGAACGGCGACTCATGGTTTCTCTCCACATGATTGAGCGATGTGGCCGGCCAGCGGGCCGACGGGAACGACGACATCAAGCCGCACCGCAACATGCGATGCCAAATTAGACATTAGTGCAACATGTGTTGTCAACCGCGATACTACGACAACAAAAAAACGCGCAACAGGTAAATGCATCGGGGTAAGCCCGAGCCGCGCGGGACGGACAGGTCAGAGGAAAGGGAGAGGCCCGGGGCGAAGCACCCGGGCCGGATCGCGCCGCGCGGGCGGATGGCGGTGCGTGAGCGGATGGCGGTGCGTGAAGCGCGGCTGGCGGCGCTGAGTACGGGCGGGCGGGTCGGCCGTCCCGCGCCGCCAGGGCGACGGGCGGACGACAGCGCAACCGCGCGGGAAATCGCCACCGCCCGTGCGTGGGTTCGCTCGTGTGGAGCGTCGGCGATTCGGCTCGGCGCCGTGCCGGGACGGCCGTGCCCGCGATGCCGGCAACCGCCGGCGCGGCTCAACGAACGGTGCGGAATTCTCGCGAAAACGCCGGACGGCGACGCTCCGATGCGGCGTCGCTCACGCCGCCACCCCGCTCGCCTGATGCGACACGAGCCGCGCATACGCACCCTGCCGCGCCATCAGTTCCGCATGCCGTCCGGCCTCGATCACGCTGCCCTGCTCGATCACGAGGATCAGGTCGGCATTGCGCACGGTCGACAGCCGGTGCGCGATGATGATCGACGTGCGCTGCGTCATCAGGTCTTCCAGCGCCGCACGAATCTGCTGCTCGCTGATCGTGTCCAGATGGGACGTTGCCTCGTCGAGGATCAGCACGGGCGCATCCTTCAGGAACGCGCGCGCGATCGCGACACGCTGGCGCTGGCCGCCCGACAGCTGCACGCCGCGCTCGCCGACACGCGTCGCGAGCCCGTCCGGCAGCCGTGCGACGAATTCGCCGAGCGCCGCATGATCGATCGCACGCTGCACGTCCGCGTCGGACGCATCATTCGCGGCGAGCCGGATGTTCGCTTCGAGCGTGTCGTTGAACAGGTAGGTATCCTGCGCAACCAGCGCGATGTGCTGGCGCAGGTCGTCGAGCCGCAGATCGCGCAAGTCGACGCCGCCAAGCGTCACGCGGCCCTGCTGCGGATCCCAGAAGCGCAGCAGCAGGCTCGCGACCGTCGACTTGCCGGCGCCCGACGCGCCGACCAGCGCAACCGTGCTGCCGGGCGGCACCTCGAAGCTCACGCGGTCGATGGCTGGCACGCCGCGGCCCGGATACGTGAACGACACTGCCTCGAAACGCACCGCCGGATTGCCGGGCATCGCGTGCGTGCCGTCCGTCACGGTCATGGGCTCCTTCTCCAGCGCGCGCAACCGGCGCGTCGACGCGATCGTGTCGGCTAGCTGGCGCGCAACCTGGCCGATTTCGGCAACCGGCATGAACGCGGCCACGGCAACCAGCACCAGCAGCGGCAACGACTCGCGCGGAAACCAGCCACGCGCACACAGCAGCGCGCCAAGCGCCGCGACGGCCAGGCCGCCGAGCCCGCTCGCGATTTCCAGCGCGGCGCTTTGCGTCGACAGGTCGTCGAGCAGCTTCGCGCGCTGCTTGCGGTACGCATCGACCTCGGCCACGAACGCCACGCGCCGGCGCGCGATCGCCTGGAACGCGGTGAGCTCCGCCAGCCCCTGGATCGTTTCGGTCAGGTGCGCGCCGAGCTGGCCGAGCGCGTCGCGCGCGCCGGTGCCGAGCCGGTCGACGTCGCGCCGCGCCAGCACGGGCGCCAGCCCGGCCCACAACAGGAACGGCAGCAGCACGAGCGCGAGCGGCCACGCGACCGATGCCAGCAGCACCAGCACGGCTGCCGGCACGAGTACCGCGACGAACGCGGGCGCCAGCGTGTGCGCGTAGAAGTATTCGACGGTCTCGACATCCTGCGTCGCGAGCGAGACGAGATCGCCCGAACGGCGGCGCAGCAGCCCGGCCGGTGCGAGGCGTTCGAGCGTCGCGAACAGCGCGATGCGCATTTCCGCGAGCAGCCGGTACGCCATGTCGTGCGCGAGCCACGATTCGAGCCAGTGCAGCACGGCCGCCACCGGCGCGATCACGAGCAGCGCGACGACGAGCACGGGGCTCGCGTGGCCGGCCGACACCGCGCCGACCACCATCGCGCCGATCACGCCGACGCCGATGAACGCGAGCACGCGACCGATGCCGAACAGCACGGTCAGCACGACCTTGCCCTGCCACGGACGCACGAACCGCAGCAGCGTCTGCAAGGTTTCCGGCCAGCCGATCGTCGCCGCATCGTCGTTCAGCGGCCGCACCTGCGGGCCCGACGACGCGCGCGCGGTCGCGCCGGCCGTCGTCGCCGCGCCGACGGATTCGGCAACCGCTTCCAGTTGCGGCCCCATCAGCCGGCGATACGGGCCGTCGCGCGCGATCAGCGCCGCGTGCGTGCCCTCGTCGACCACCTGCCCCTGATCGAGCACCAGGATGCGGTCGGCGCCGATCACGCTGGACAGGCGGTGCGCAAGCACGAGCGTCGTCCGCCCGCGCGTGAGCCGGTCGAGCGCCTGCTGAATCAGCGCTTCGTTTTCCGCATCGACCGACGACAGTGCCTCGTCGAGCAGCAGGATCGGCGCATCGCGCAGCAGCGCGCGGGCAATCGCGAGGCGCTGGCGCTGGCCGCCCGACAACATGAGCCCGCGTTCGCCGATGCGCGTCGCGTAACCGTCGGGCAGCGCCGAGATGAAATCATGCGCGTTGGCGGCGCGCGCGGCCGCGATCATGTCCGCGTCGCTCGCGTCCGGGCGGCCGAGCCGCAGGTTGTCGGCGACGCTGCCGTCGAACAGCGTCGCATCCTGCGCGACCACCGCGATCATCTCGCGCACCTGGTCGGCGTCGAGCATACGCACGTCGTGGCCCCCGATGCGGACGGCACCGCCCTGCACGTCGTGCTGGCGCAGCAGCAGGCGCACGATGGTCGACTTGCCCGCGCCGCTCGGCCCGACGATTGCCACCGTCTCGCCTTCGCGAACCGAGAAGCTCAGCGCCGCATGCGCGTCCGCGCGACCCGGATACGCGAAGCTGACGCCGTCGAACGCGATCTCCGCGCGCAGGTCCGTCATGCGCGGCGCGTCGGCGGCCGGCGCGCGGCTGCCCGCGTCGAGCAGCGCGTGGATCGCATTCGCCGCCGACTGACCGATCATCCCCTGGTGCAGTACGGCACGCAGGTCGCGCAGCGGCCGGAAGATTTCGCTGCCGGCCATCAGCACGATCAACAGCGCCTCGAGGCTCATGTCGCCGTGCCGCACGCGCCATGCACCGACCGCGATCGCCGCGGCCGCGCCGAGGCCGGTGCCGAGATCGGTGAAGAGCCGCGTCAGCAGGCCGAGCGCGAGCACCCAGAACGTGCTGTCGGACAGCGCGCGCGCCTTCGCGGCCAGCTTCGCGCCGAACGCGGTGCCCTGCCCGAACGCCTTCAGCGTCGGCAAGCCCTGCACCGCGTCGAGAAACTCCTCGCCGAACGCCTTGAAGGCGGCCGAGCGTGCGAGCGCCGCGCGCCGGTCGGCGCGATGCACGAGCTGAGGCAGCGCGAGCGTGACGAGCGCCGCGACCAGCAGGATCGCGGCCGTCGGCACGTCCCACCACGCGAGCACCGCGAAGATCATCACCGGCGCGCACGCGGCGATCACGAGCTGAGGCAGGTAGACGCCGAAGAAGGTCTGCAGTTGCTCGACGCCATCGACGACGGCCAGCATCACGCCGCCCGTGCGTTCGCCGCTGAACCATGCGGGGCCGAGCGCGGCGATCCGGTCGAACAGGCGCGCGCGCAGCGTGGCCTGCACGCGCCCGGCCGTGTGCTGCGCGAGCACCGTGCGGCGATGATCGAGCCACGCACGCAGCAGCACGCAGGCCGCCGTTGCAACGACGGCTTCGCCGATGCTGCGCGCCGGTGCGCCGGAAAAGACCAGCGCCAGCACGCGGCCGAGAAACACGAAACGGAGGATGCCGATACCCATCGCGAGCAGCCCGAGCGCAACGGCCGCGGCCACCCGCCAGCGCAGTCCCGCCATCATGGCCCATAGTCGTCGGTCGAAATACATGCAGTCCTCCGGTCGGTGTTGCGTTGCGTTTTTTCTTGACCGGATCGAGGCTACCCGCGCCGCCCGCGCGCGGCAAAAGATGATTTTTCAACGGGTGTTGAGTCAACTACAATACCCCGCATGTCGCACCTTCCTCCCCTCAGCGCACTGCGGGCTTTCGAAGCGGCCGTCCGCCTCGGCGGGTTCGCGCGCGCGGCGGTCGAGCTGAACGTGTCGACGAGCGCGGTCAGCCACCAGATCCGTTCTCTCGAGGAATCGCTCGGCGCGCGCCTGCTCGAACGCAGCACGGGACTCGGCGGCATCAGTCTCACGCCGGCCGGTGCGCGCCTGCTGCCGGCAGTCAGCGACGCGCTGGCGCGCCTGACCGACGCCTGTGCCGAAATTCGCGGCACCGAGCAGCGCCTCACCGTTTCCGCCAACGCGCCGTTTTCGTCGATGTGGCTCGCGCGCCGTCTCGCGGAATTCTCGTCACTTCATCCCGAAACGCCGCTGCATGCCGTCGTGCTCGACGACGAACCGGATTTCACGCGCAGCAGCGTCGATCTGGCGATCGTGCACGTGCCCGCGCACCGGCTGCGAGCCGACGACGACGTGCTGATGCGGGAGACCGTGTTTCCGGTATGCAGCCCCGAGCTGTATCCGTACGCATCGGGGTATGTGTGCCGCTCGCGGCTGCTGCAGGAGATGCACGAGAACAGCCCCGAGATCGACTGGCGCAACTGGGCCTCGGAATTCGGCTTGCCGGACGACTTCGAGACGAAGATCGTCCGTTACAGCAGCTTCAGCCAGGTGATCGGCGCGGCGCTCGGCGGCGCAGGCATCGCCCTCGGCCGCATGCCGCTCATCGAGCCCGAACTGCGTAGCGCCCGGCTGGTGCCGCTGGTGCCGGGCCTTGCACGCGATGCGTCATGGCGTTTCGTGCTGCGCCGCCACCCGTCGACGCGGCACCGGCTGCTCGATCCGCTGATCGCGTTCCTGCGCCGCGAAGCGGACGCGCCGCCGTTCGTCGCAAAGATCGTTGCGCCCGCATCCAACGACAGTCACGCAAGGGGCGCGGGCGGCGCGTAGCAAGCCGGCACGCAAAGCCGGCCCCGCCTGCTCACCGGCCGGTCACGGCGCCGCGAAGAACAGCGCGACGACGCACACCATTCCGCCGAACCACACGAGCGAGCGCAGCGCCGCCCAGTTCAGCAGGTACATCAGCGTGTAGGCGACGCGGATCGCGACGAACCCCATCGCGATCTGGTCGACGTGGTGCGCATTCGCGCCGTTGTGCCAGGCGACCACCAGCGCGGCGGTGAACAGTGCAAGCGCTTCCCACGCATTCTGGTGGGCGGCCTGCGCCCGTGCGCGCCATCCTTCGAGCTTCGCCAGGTACTCGCGCGGCGTGTGATTGTCGTAGCCCTTGCGGGCCTTGGCGAGGAACGTCAGCGGGAACGGCAACAGCGCGACGATGAACAGGCACAGCTGGGACGTGGTCATCCAGGTCTCCTCCTTTATGGTTACATTGATCAATGACAGGGTCGCGCAGAGCTTAGCATCGGGCGGTGCTGTTCAGGCACCGGTTTTCTAGACGGGAGACTCGGCCGTGCGCGGTGCTGAGGCCCGTGGCAGCACACATCCGGCGCAAAAAATTCCACCAAATCACCGATAAATACGTTAATTAAAACTGGTCGAACACCAATAAGATAGCGTTCAACACTGGCTCGGCGCATCGCCACGCCACTCTGCCCGACCCGCGCCGCCCCGCCGCGCGCCGAACGACTTTTCGACCCGAGCCTGCCCATGCCCCGTCCCATCGTCGCCCATGTCCGTCCGGACGCCGTCCGCCACAACCTCGACTTCATCCGCCGCACCGCCGCGCAATCGCGCGTGTGGGCCGTGATCAAGGCCAACGCATACGGTCACGGGATCGAACGGATCTATCCGGGCCTCGCGGCCGCCGACGGCATCGCGCTGCTCGATCTCGACGAAGCCGTGCGCGTGCGCGAGCTCGGCTGGGACAAGCCCGTGCTACTGCTCGAAGGGATCTTCGAGCCGGCGGACGTCGAACTGGCCGATCGCCACCGGCTGACGGTGGCCGTGCACTGCGACGAACAGCTCGACCTGCTGATCGCCGCGAAGCCGCGGCAGCCGCTCGACATCCAGCTGAAGATGAACTCGGGGATGAACCGGCTCGGCTACCGGCCGCACGCGTTCCGCGCCGCGTGGGAACGCGCGGCGGCCGCGCCGTCGATCGGCAAGATCACGCTGATGATGCATTTCGCGAACGCCGACGAAGGCGAAGTCGACTGGCAGCTCGAGCAGTTCGATGCGGCCACGGCCGGGATTCCGGGCGAGCGCTCGGCATCGAATTCGGCGGCCGTGCTGTGGCATCCGCGCGCGCACCGCGACTGGGTGCGGCCTGGCACGATCCTGTACGGCGCGTCGCCGACCGGCGCGGCACGGCACATCGCCGACACGCCGCTGATGCCCGCGATGACACTGACCAGCAAGATCATCGGCGTGCAGACGCTCGCGCCGGAAGAGACGGTCGGTTACGGTCGCCGCTTCACCGCGGACCGGCCGATGCGGATCGGTGTAGTCGCGTGCGGCTACGCGGACGGCTATCCGCGCCACGCGCCGACCGGCACGCCGATCGCGGTGGACGGCGTGATGACGCGCGTCGTCGGCCGCGTGTCGATGGACATGCTGACCGTCGACCTGACGCCGTGCCCGAACGCAGGCATTGGGTCGAGCGTCGAGCTGTGGGGCGATCAGGTGAAGGTGGACGATGTCGCGGAAGCCAGTGGCACGATCGGCTACGAGCTGATGTGCGCGCTCGCACGCCGCGTGCCGGTCGTGATCGTGCCGCCGGGGGGGTCGACGGTGGAGGCGGTGCTGCGTACGGGCAGCCACGGGCGTTGATGGAAGTCACGGATGCGGCGGCACGCTGTCGTGTCGTGGCGCATCCAGACCCATTTGCGGGCCGCGTTGCAAGCGGCCCGTTTGCTTTTACGGCGGGCTCGGAACGCAGGCGAACGAGCACGCGCTACCGCCACGCTGCTCACGAGCGCCACGTCGGCTTACGCTTCTCCAGGAACGCATCGATCCCTTCGCCTGCATCCTCTTCCATCATGTTGCGCGCCATCACGTCGCCCGCATACGCATAGGCTTCGTCGAGCGGCAACTCACGCTGCCGGTAGAACATTTGCTTGCCGTAGCGCACCGCCGCCGGGCTCTTCGCGACGATCTCCGCGACCTTGCGCGAGACAGCCGCATCGAGCGCATCCGCGGGGACGGACTCGTTGACGAGCCCCCACGCGGCGGCCGTCGCCGCGTCGACGAAGCGCCCGGTCACGAGCATGTCGAACGCGCGCTTCGCGGTGACGTTGCGGCTCAATGCGACGGCCGGCGTCGAACAGAACAACCCGACGTTGATGCCCGACACCGCGAAACGCGCGGTATCGGCCGCAATCGCAAGGTCGCACGCGGCGACGAGCTGGCAGCCGGCCGCCGTCGCGATACCCTGCACGCGCGCGATCACCGGCACCGGCAATGCGCGCATCGCGAGCATCACGCGGCTGCATTGCGCGAACAGCGTGCGGTAGTAATCGAGTTCGGGCTTGCCGCGCATCTGCCGCAGGTCGTGGCCCGCGCAGAACGCCTTGCCCTGCGCGGCGAGCACGACGCAGCGCACGTGCGGATCGGCGGCCAGCGATTCGAACGCGTCGTGCAGGCTCGCGAGCATCGCCTCCGACAACGCGTTGAACTGCTGCGGCCGGTTCAGCCGCAGCGTGACGACGCCGTCGTGCGCGTCGCGCAACAGGATCGGCTCGGCAGTCTCTTGATCGGGTTCCATGATGTTCCGCTCGACAGGGTTCGGCAGGATTCGGTGCGGCGCGAACAGCGCAGCGATCGTGCACGCGCGTTCGCGGCGTATCGACGAAATGGTCCTCCACATTCGGCGCGGCGTCCAGTCACGTGCCTTTCGCCGTGCCCGCCGTCCGCGCGGCAAAGGCCGCGGTCGCATAGGCGACACAGCCGACCGCCGCGATCGCCCACAGCGCGTCGGTCAGATTCGGCAACAGTATCGTCGCGGCGCCTGCGATGGCCACGCCGAGCAGGCTCCCTGCCTGTCTCGCCGCATTGAGGAAGCCCGACGCCACGCCCGCCGCATCCGCAGGCACCTGTTCGAGCACGGTCGCGATCATCGGCGCCACGGACAACGCGGTCCCGGTGCCGAAGGCGGCCATCGCCGCCCAGACCACCGGCCACGGCGCGCGCAGCGTGAGCGCGACCGCGAGCGCCGGAATGGCCAGCGCCGCCATCCCGAGGCCGTTTGCCATCAGCCGGACCGGGTGGACGCGGCCCTGCCATTTCCCCGACAACAGATTTCCAAGCGACAAACTCAGCGCAAACGGCAACAGCGTCAGCCCCGTCTGCCGCGCACTCATGCCGAAGCGCCCATGCAGGTACAGGCTCAGGACGAACAGCAGACCGAAGTAGCCGACATAGACGAGACTGCCCATCAGGTTCATCGCGACGAATATACGATTGCGAAACCAGGCCAGCGGAACCATCGGATTGCGGGCGCGCCGCTCGACGACGATCAGCACGGCCGCAGCGAGCCCGGCAACAAGAAGTGCACACCGGACTTCCGCGGCGCCAGGGCCGCGCGTCGGCAATTCGATCACGGCAAAACACAGCGCGCCGAGTGCCGTCGCACCGATGCACTGGCCGGCCCAATCGAAGTGGCGCGCATGCCGCGCGACCGACGCCCGAACGAGCACTGCCGCCCCGGCGAAGGCGAGCGCGCCGGTCGGCACATTGATCAGGAAAGCGCTGCGCCAGCCGAAATCATCCACCAGGATGCCGCCCAGCACCGGCCCCACGGCCACCGCGACCGACGCGATGCCCGCCCAGACCGCAATCGCGCGCGCCCGCTCGGCAGGTACATCGAAAGTGCTGCGCACGACCGCGAGCGACGCGGGCAAAAAGAGTGCGGCGCCGATGCCCTGCACGAAACGCGCGGCCACGAGGATGGCCACGGACGACGCGACGCCGCACGCCGCCGATGCGCCGACGAACAGCGCCAGCCCCGCGAGATACACGTGCTTCGCGCCGAACCGGTCGGACAGCGCGCCGCCCGCGAGGATCAGCGCCGCGAAGCTGAGCGTATACGCGTCGACGATCCACGCGAGTTCCGCGACCGTCGCGCCGAGATTCGTGCGCATCGCGGGCAGCGCGACGTTGACGATCGTCGTATCGAGTACCGCCATGAACATTCCGATCGCGACAAGCGCCAGCGTGAAGCGCTGCTCACGCGCCGTCGGGCGGCTCGCTGCCGTCATGGATACGGGAACGGAAACAGCATTGCAATCGGTCATGAGATCTCCAGGCAGATGCCGGGAGTCTAGAAACCGCATGCGATGCAGAAAAGTGATAATTTTGCATTTCCCTGATGCAGATATGCATCCTCACTTCCCCGCCGCCGCCTTGCCCGATGACACTGTCGACCCGCATGAACTGGGACAATGCCCGCTTCTTCCTGGCCCTGGCGCGCACCGGCACGCTGCGCGGCGCCGCGGCGCAACTGAACGTCGATCAGGCGACGGTGGGGCGCCGGATCGCCGCGCTCGAAGACGAGCTTTCGGCCCGCCTGTTTCTCCGAACGCCGGCCCTCTACGTGCTGACGACCGCGGGCGAAGCCTTGCTCGAACCGGCCGAAACGATGGAACGGGCGTCGCTCACGATCGAACGGCGCGTGATGGGGCTCGACGAGCAGCTGGCGGGAACCGTGCGCATTGCCACGACCGACTCGCTCGGCAAGCGTTTCGTGATTCCCGCCATCGCCCGCTTGCGGCACAGGCATGCCGGCATCGACGTCGTGTGCGTGACGTCGACCGAAATCGCCAATCTCACGCGCCGCGAGGCGGATCTCGCGATTCGCACGTTGCGGCCGGAATCGCCGGACCTGATCGTCAGGCGGCTCGGACATCTCGAAACGGGCATCTATGCATCGCGCCACTACCTGGCCGAGCGCGGCGAACCGGTCGCGGGCAGCGCGTTCGACGGACACGATCTGGTGATGTACCAGCAGCCGGTGATGCCGACGATGTGGGACGCGCTATGCGGCGAACCGACTTCGCGCGGCCGTGTGATGTTCCAGACATCGTCGACGATGATGCTGGTCGAGGCCGCGCTTGCAGGGCTCGGCATTGCCGAGCTGCCGTGCTTCCGCGCCGAAGCCGAGCCGGAACTGGTGCGCCTCATGGCCCGGCGATGCAATCATTTCGACGTGTGGCTCGTCGCCCATGCCGATCTCTACAAGACCGCACGTGTGCAGGCCGTGATCGAAGCCGTCGTCGACGAATTCGCAACCGCCGCGTCATCCGCCCGGTAGCGGGCTTGCGCGCTTCAGCCCGCGAGCTTCTTCAGCGCGTCGAGCACCGCATCGCCCTTGAACGGCTTCACGATCCAGCCCTTCACGCCAGCGGCCTTGCCGCGCTCCTTCATCGCCGGGCTGCTTTCGGTCGTCAGCATCACGATGTTGACCGACGCGTTCGCCAGTTCGCCGCGAATCTTCTCGACCATCGTCAGGCCGTCCATGTTCGGCATGTTCACGTCGCTGATCACGAGGCGCACGCCGGGCGTCGCCTTGAGCTTCGCGAGCCCGTCCTTGCCGTCCACCGCCGTCGCGACGTCGAGCCCGTGATTGCGCAGGAAACCCGCGACTTCATCGCGCACCGTGCCCGAATCGTCGACCACCAGAATCTTTGCCATGCCGTGTTCCTCTTTCGTTGTGACTACTTCAACATTCAAAACAGTTCGAGTTCGCCCGATTCGACCATCGGCCCCACGTCCTGCACCGATTCGCGGAAATCCTCCGGCGACCAGCTCAGGCTGAACACGAAACGCTGATCGAGCTGCACCGACCGCCCCGATGCGCGGTCGGTCATCCGGTACTTGAAACAGAGCTGCGGACAGTCGCCGCCGAACGAAATGAACTTCTGCTTGTGATTGACGACGAGCGGCACCTGCACCGGATGGCGCGCGAGCGCCTCCGCGTCGCCGAGATAGCGGTTCTTGAACGCTCCCCACACCAGGTTGGTCAGCTCGCCGAGCAGGCTGTTCACGTCGCGGAAATCGGGCGCACGGCCGTCGTCGCGCGTGCCGCCGATCATGTCGAGCAGCGGCTGCTCGCTCGTCTGCAGCAGCATGTAGCCGCGGCACCACGCGCTTTCGAGCGCGATCAGGCTGAACACTTCGCCGAAGATGATCTGGTCGCGCACGATGCACGGCGTATCGCGCTCGATCGTCATGCCCGGGAACAGACTGTCGAGCCGCGCCTCGGTGATCTCCGAGATGCCGCGCACGAGCGCGTTCGGATAGTCGCGGCCGAACAGGTATTCGCCGATCGCGCGTGCGAGCGGCGTCATGTCGTCCGCGACGTAGGCCGCGCACGCGACGCGCGCGAGCGCGTCGGGCAGCCCGTCGCGCGACGCGTCCGACGCACGGCGCAGGATGATCGGCAGCTCGGGACGCAACGCGTCGATCTGCGTCGCGACGATCGCACTCTCGGCCGGCGAGCCGCCGTAGTCCTCGGCGAGCAGGATCGCGCCGAGATCGATGTTCGAGCGCAGCACCTTCAGCAGCCGGTTGCGCCGCACGGTCAGGCCGACGAGGTTGTGCTCGTCGCAGAAACGCTTGATCGTCGCCGCATGCGCGGGGCTGTCGTCGAGCACGAGCACCTTGCTGACGGGTTGGTCTACGGTCATCGCGTGAAGCCCTCTGAATCGGTCAAAACAGTTCGAGCTCGCCGCCCGTGTCCACGCTCGTCCCTTCCGGCACGTGGAAATCGACCGGCGCGTTCGCGCACACGCACAGCGTCGCGCCGATCCGCACGTCGCCGTCGAGCGTCACGTCGTACGCGGCCACGTGATCGGGATTCAGCGCCGGCAGGTAGTCGATGCTCGCGCCGCTCAGCAGGTAAGGCGTCGACATCCCGAGATCGGGGAACGGCGCGGTCAGCGCCTGGTTGATCGCGCCGCAGCACAGGTTCGCGACTTCCATGAACGCTTCGGGCAGCGGCCGCTGCGCGCTCGCGCCCGACGCAGCCGCTGTGAAATGACGGCGCGTCGGCGCATCGTCGCGAAAGCGCAGCGCAAGCAGCAGCCGGAAATGCAGCGCCGAGATCGTCAGGACAACGACGTGCTCGGACACCGTCGGCGTCGTGCGCGACTTCACGCGCGACAGATCGTGCGACGCGTCGTGCGCATCGCCCGAGGCCGGCCGGATCTCGCAGGCGCCGCCGGACGCGAGCCGCGTGCGCGCCGCATCGAAGAAGATCCGCTCGAAACCGGCCCGGGCCTGCGCGCTGATCACGCCGCCGCTCCTTCGAGCCGCGCGTGCAGCTGCCCGGCGAGTGTCTCGACCGTCGCCAGCGCGGCCGTGATCATCTTGCCGCCGGCCTGGATGTCCTGGAACGTCGCGGCCGTCACGAGATCGTTGCGGTTCAGGCTGTCGCGATAGCTGTTCGACAGTTGCTGCGAGCGCGCGGCGAGCCCACGCACCTCGCTCGCGACGATCGAGAAGCCGCGTCCGGCCGCGCCCGCGCGCGCAGCCTCGATCGACGCGTTCAGCGACACGATCGACACGTGCGCGACGATCGCCGACAGTTCCTGGTTCTTCGCGCGCATGTCCTGGTTCTGCGTGGTGAGCGAGATCATCTGCTCGTGCCAGCGCTCGAACGTGCCGGCCAGCCCGCGCAGCCGCGCCGCTTCGTCGGCGAGCTTCGTCGCCTGCTGCGCCAGTGCCGCGCGCTCGGCCGCGAGCGCCTGCAGCGCGTCGCGCTGCTCGCCGGCGCCGGCCGCGTCGCGGGCCAGCGTTTCCTCGAGCTCCGCCTCGCGGCGCGCCCATGCCTGCGCCGCTTCCGTCTGCGCGGCGACGGCTTCGGCGGCACGCGCATCGGCCGCGCCGAGCGCATCGCGCAACGCATCCGCGTCACGCGTGAACGCGGCAACGAGCCGCGCTCGCATCACGCGACACACGATCGCGGCGATTGCCGCGACCACCAGGCCGCCCGCCAGTGCGGCGCCGATCGGGATCATCCACGCTTGCACGATCACTCCGCCACGTCGACGTTCGCGATGCCGGCGCGCGCATGCGGCTCGGCGTGGTGTGCGGCGCCGTCCGCCGCGAAGCGCGCCGGCAGCGACACGATCGTCTCGAACGCGCGATACGGCGAGCCGACGCGATCGTCGGTGAAGCGCAGCGCGATGTCGCCGCCGTCGCGCTTCAGGAAGTTGCGCACCGCGTCCATCCCGACGCCGCGCCCGGACACTTCGGTCACGGCACGCGCGGTCGAGAAGCCCGGTCGGAAGATCAGTTCGGCCACCGCTTCGTCGGTCAGCGCGGCTTCGTTGCCGGCGTCGATCCACCCGCGCTCGCGCGCGATCCCGCGAATCCGGTCGAGCGCGAGACCGCGGCCGTCGTCGCCGAGCACGAAACGCAGCGCACCGTCCTCGACGTCGACCGCGATGTCGATCTTCCCGGCCGGCGGCTTGCCAGCCGCGCGACGCTCGTCGGACGTTTCGATCCCGTGGTCGATCGCGTTGCGCAGCAGGTGCATGAACACGTTCTTCAGCGTCGCGCCGATCTCGCTGCGCACGCGATGGCCGTTGCTGTCGATATGCACGACGGGCGCCGGCTTGCCGAGTTCGGCCGCGAGCGACGGCAGCGATTCGATCACGCCGCCCAGCGCGTCGCCGATGCCCTGCGTGCCGAACTGGCTCAGCAGGCGGCGCACCGAATCGCGCGCCGCGAGCCAGTCGCCCGCGTTCGCCGGATCGGCGCCATCGAGCATGCGCAGGCTCTCGCGGATATGCGCGCGCTCGACCATCAGGTAGTCGCCGCCGCCCGGCCCCGCCGGCTCGCCGTGGCGGCCGAGCGTGACCGCGTTGATCGTCGCGTAGTGATCGACCGCCTCGCGCACGCGGGCCAGGTCGTCCATCAGCGCATCGCGGTTCCACTCGGGGCCGCTGTCCGCGCGGCGCAGCGATTCGTATGCCTGCTCCGCTTCGTGCACGATGTTGGTCAGGTGCTGAAGGCTGTAGGTGCGCGCGTTGCCCTTGATCGTATGCATGTTGCGGAACAGCGCCGCGACGATCGAGTGATCCGCGCGTTCGTGCTGGCGGATCATCCGCTCGTTCTCGCTGAGGAAACCCTTCGCGCTGTGCACGAAGTCATGGAACTTGTCCTGGCTGATCGACAGGATCTCGCCGATCATCTCGAGGCGGCGCTGCTGCTCGCCGGCCTGCGCGGTCAGCTCGCGGATCTCGGTCACGTCGCGCACGCACAGCATCAGCCGCACGACCGTGTCGGTCTCGTCGGTGATCGCCGACCAGCTCAGGTCGAGCCACTTCTCGCGGCCGTCCGGCATCCGCTTCGCGACTTCATTGACGAGCAGGTGCTCGTTGAACGCGAAGTTCATGCTGTCCTCGCCCAGGCACGCATGCACGGCCGCCTCCACCTGCGAGCGCGCGTCGGCGCCGATGCTCGAAGCGTCGAACACGAGCGCCATCAGGTCGCGTCCGGCGATGTCGCTCGTCTCGAAGATGGTCTCGAGGTACGCCGAATACTCCGCATGCACGACGCCGCCTTCGACGACGGTCAGGATCCCCTGCTGCATGTTCTGCAGCATCGCCTGGATGTCGGCCGTCTTCTGCTTCAGTTGCGCGGCGTTCTCCTGGATCTTCTCGATCATCCCGTTGAACGCGACGATCGAATGGCCGATCTCGTCCATCCGGCCCACCGGCACGCGGCGCGTGAAGTCCTGGCTCGTCGCGATCTCGCTCATCGCCGTCTGCATCCCGATCAGCGGGCGCGCGATCTGGCGGTACAGCACGAAGCCGAGCGCGGTCAGCAGCACGACGACCGTGCCCGCGACCGCTGCGATCGCGGTCGCCGTGGTCGACAGCATGCCGTTCAGCGCGCGAATCGCATCGTCCTTCTGGCGGTTCTTCTCGACGCGCAGCGTGTCGACGATGCTTTCGAGCTCGTCGCGATACTGCGCGACGTTCGCGAACAGGTACGCTTGCGCCATCTCCGGCTTGCCGTCGGCCTTCATCTTCACGGTATCGTCGATCGCCGCGAAGTAGTTCGTGGCGCTGTCCTTCGCCTGCGCGACGAGGCCTTGCTGCGCCTGCCCGACCGCCGACCTGGCCTGCGCGTCGAGCGCCGCGCGCAGTGCGGCCTGTTTTGCCTTCAGCTCGTCGCGCGCCTGCGCGGCGGTGTTCGCGTCGGGCGCGTACACCAGCGTCATTGTCGCGATCTGGATGTTCTTCACATCGGCGACGAGATCCGCCGACGCGAGCGCGCTCGGCACGATTCCCTGGGTAACCTGACGCACCTCGGACGCGCTCTTGCGCGTCTGGTACACGGCGTACACGCCGATCGCGGACAGCGCGAAAAACGTCAGGACGACTAGCAGCGTAATGCGATGACGGATGGTCATGAGTACAGCTCCCCGCAGCGATCCGGCTTCGACCGCCCTTTGGTCTATTGAAAGAATATGAGCGCCGAATTATCGGGGATGGTGTATGACTGTCCGATGACTGAAAATCAATCGGTCATTGAGGAAATCGCAATGGTCAATTGCGGCGAGGAAATCCTAAAGTTATTCTCGAAGCGGCCGTTAACCTCTGGCCTGCATGCGCCGCCTGGGCGGCCGGGCGGCCTGCCGCAAATGAATCCGGATATTTATTCTTTTATTTTTGATCCGGCGATTCAATCCGGTCGAATACCGGCAAAACGTTTGCGCATTATCTTGCGAAGCGGATCGGTCATGCAGCCCTCATGCAGCCTTTTACGCACGATAGCGAATTCAATGACGCGCGGCGTCTCACGGCCCGGTCATCGCCGCTCACGGATCGAGCGCGATACCGCCCCTGCGAGCCCAGCCGCTCGCGATTGCCATCCGTGGCGATTGCCACATGACTTGCACTGCGGTCACTTTTCGCGCGCCGCCGCGAGCCAATCCTCGACCTGTAGCTCCGAGACCCGCTCAAACTCGCGCGTGTTGTGCGTGACAAGCACCAGGCGTCGCGCTCGCGCCTGTCCTGCGATCAATGCATCGTATGGCCGGATCGGTGTTCCCACCGCGGCCAGTTGCGCACGGATTTCACCGGCATGCTGCGCATCTTCCGCATCGAACGACACGACCTCGAACTGAAGCCCCTCGACGCGTGCCAGATTCGCTGCCGCTCTCTGACTCTTGTACGCCCCGTAATAGAGTTCATGCGCGACGATCGCGGGAATTCCGAAATCCGCAGGTTGATGGCTACGCAATCGGGCCAGCATGGCCTGTTCGCCTTTCAGAATCGCGATTACCGCGTTGGTATCCAGCAGAAACTTCATTCAAACACGTCCAGCCCCGGACGCTCTTGAGCGGCAGGCTCGGTTGCCGCGGCGGCCTCAAAATCGGCGTCAACCGGGCCGATCAACGGTGTCAGCCATGCCCAGTCTTGCGGCACCGGCTCGAGAATGACAGACGCGCCGTGCCGACGAATCCGGACCTCCGTTGTATCGAAGCGGAAATCCTTCGGCAAGCGGACGGCCTGCGATCCACCATGCTTGAAAATCTTGGCAGTCTCCATCTCCCAACCCCATGTATCTACAAAACGTATCTATTTTATCAACTATGGGTTGCGATGACGAGCCACCCGGCCGGCATATTGACCATAACCAGTCGCCTACCGGCAAATTTCCTCGTCCATGACACAAGTAGCTGCCCCCAATATCCGACACCGCGGCCCCGCATTCATTCCAAATAGGAAACAATCAATCGCCATCCGGCGATTCACGTCGCCGTCCGCGCGTTCTAGACTGTCGGCTCATTTCCCAACCGGATCCACGCAATGACCGACGTCCTGCCGCTGACCACCGACGCCGAATCCGGCCTCCACTACCGGCTGCGCCCGGCCGCCGGCCGCCCTGCGGGCCGCCTGTTGCTGCTGCACGGCGTCGGCGGCAATGAAACCAACCTGCTGAACCTGGCCGACACGATCGATCCGCGCATCGAAATCGCCTTCGTGCGCGGTCCGCTGACGTTCGGCCCCAACCAGCACGCGTGGTTTCCAGTGCGCTTCGGCCCGAACGGCCCGGAAATCGATGCGGCCCGCGCGGAGGCGAGCCGCGTGCAGCTGATCGCGCTGCTGCGTGCGTTGCGCGCGCCGGACGCCGACACCGGCGCTTCCGACTTGCCCGCCGTGATCGCCGGTTTCAGCCAGGGCGGCATCATGAGCGCGAGCGTCGCGCTCACGTCGCCGGCCGACGTCACCGCGTTCGCGGTACTGTGCGGGCGCATCCTGCCCGAGATCGATCCGCTGATCGCGTCGCGCGATGCATTGAGCCGGCTGCACGCGCTGGTGATGCACGGCCGCTTCGACGACAAGCTGCCGCTCGCGTGGGCCAATACGGCCGACGCGAAGCTGACGGCGCTCGGCATCGCGCACGACACGCGGCTCTACGACACCGGCCACGAACTCACGGCGCCGATGGCCAGCGACTTCAGCCACTGGGTCGGCGCGCGTGTCGGATTGAACTGAGCGCAGCGGGCGGTCGACCCGCCCGTGCGCATCATCAGACATCGTCAGACGTTGCTCGCCGGATCGGCGATGGCTGGTGCGGCGCTTGCCTGCTGTCGCGCGGTACCACGCTTCGCGAGCTTCCAGCCGATCACGAGCGCGAGCACGACCAGCGGAATCATCCCGACGGTCCACGTGCCGCCCGGGTAATCGAACGCCATCAACACCAGCACGCTGACGAGAAACCCGAGCGTGAGCCATGACGTGAACGGTGCGCCGGGCATCCGGAACGACACGGGGCTCAGCTCGCCGCGATTGACCGCGCGGCGGAACAGGATCTGGCACATCACGATGAAGCCCCAGGTCGTGATGATCCCGAGCGACGCCATGTTCAGCACGATCTCGAACGCCTGCGCCGGCACGATGTAGTTCAGCGGCACGCCGATCGCGTTGACCGCGACCGTGACGAGGATCCCGCCGTACGGCACGCCGCGCGCGTTCATCCGCGACACGAAGCGCGGCGCCGAGCCGCCCATCGCGAGCGAACGCAGCACGCGCCCGGTCGAATAGAGACCGGAGTTCAGGCTCGACAGCGCGGCGGTCAGCACCACGACGTTCATCACCGTGCCGACGTACGGCACGCCGAGCTTGCCGAAGAACGTCACGAACGGGCTTTCGTGCGCGCTGTACGCGGTCCACGGCAGCAGCATCGTCAGCAGCACGACCGAACCCACGTAGAACAGCGCGATACGCCACATCACGCTGTTGATCGCCTTCGGCAACACCTTGCGCGCATCGGCGGTTTCGCCCGCCGCGACGCCGACGAGCTCGATGCTCGCATACGCGAACACGACGCCCTGCACGATCAACACCGCCGGCAGGATGCCGTGCGGAAAGATCCCGCCGTGATCCGCGATCAGGTGCAGCCCCGGCATCTGGCCGGCGACCGGATGGCCGCTCGCGAGAAACACGGCGCCGACCCCGAGGAACAGCGCGAGCGTGCCGACCTTCACGATCGAGAACCAGAACTCCATCTCGCCGAACACCTTCACGCCGATCATGTTCATCACCGACACGATGCCGAGCGCGCCGAGCGCGAACACCCACTGCGGCACGTCCGAGAACGCGGCCCAGTACTTCATGTAGATCGCGACCGCGGTGATGTCGACGATGCCGGTGGTCGCCCAGTTCAGGTAGTACATCCAGCCCGCGACGAACGACGCGCGCTCGCCCATGAACTCTCGTGCGTACGACACGAACGCGCCACTGGTCGGCCGGTGCATCACCAGCTCGCCGAGCGCCCGCATGATCAGGAATGCGAATATGCCGCACACGAGATACACGACCGCCAGCGCGGGCCCCGCGCTCTGCAGGCGGCCGCCCGCGCCGAGAAAGAGGCCGGTGCCGATCGCACCGCCCATCGCGATCATCTGCACGTGGCGCGGCTTCAACTGTTTCGCATAGCCGGCTTCGTGCGACGCGAACATCGCATCGCGATCGGCATGACGGGGATCCGCGCCGCCGGCCGTGTCGGCCGGGCGCTCGCTGACGTGCTTCATGGTGTGTCTCCGTTTCTTGATGTGTTGCGCCCGTCGACGGGGCGCTGCGGTAACGGGCGCGCGCGGGCCGCCGGCGGCATGCGCCGGCGCCGTGCGGCCGGAATCAGTACGCGCGCGGACGGATCAGCGCTTCGGGCTGCAGCGCTTCGTCCAGTTGCGCGGCGGTCATCAGCGCGCGCTCGAGCACGACTTCGCGGATCGACTTGCCGCTCGCGTGCGCCTCGGCGGCCACGGCGGTCGCGCGCTTGTAGCCGATGTACGGGTTCAGCGCGGTCGCGAGCGCGACCGATCGCTCCATCGTGTCGCGCAGCCGCTCGGGGTTCGCCGTGATCCCGCTCACGCAGCGGCCCGCGAGCGTCGTGCAGGCGGCCGTCAGGTGGCTGAAGCTGCGGAACAACGCGCTCGCGATCACCGGCTCGAACGCGTTGAGCTGAAGCTGGCCGGCCTCGGCGGCGAAGGTCACCGTCAGGTCGTTGCCGAACACTTCGAACGCGACCTGGTTCACGACCTCCGGAATCACCGGGTTCACCTTGCCCGGCATGATCGACGAGCCGGCCTGCACCGGCGGCAGGTTGATCTCGCCGAACCCGGCGCGCGGGCCGCTCGACAGCAGCCGCAGGTCGTTGCAGATTTTCGACAGCTTGACGGCGATGCGCTTGAGCACGCCGGAAATCTGCACGAACGCGCCGCAGTCCTGCGTCGCCTCGATCAGGTTCGGCGCGGTGCTCAGGTCCAGGCCGGTGATGCGGCGCAGCGCGGCCAGCGCCTTCTCCGCGTACTGCGGATGCGCGGTGATGCCGGTGCCGATCGCGGTCGCGCCGAGATTGATTTCGCGCATCAGCCAGCCGGCTTCCTGCAGGCGCGCGATGTCTTCCGTCACCATCACCGCGTAGGTCGAGAACTCCTGGCCGAGCGTCATCGGCACGGCGTCCTGCAACTGCGTGCGGCCGAGCTTCAGGAAATCCGAGAACGCGTCGGCCTTCTCCGCGAACGCATCGCGCAGGCGCGCCATCGCCTCGAGCAAATGCTCGACCGCGAAGCAGGTCGCGACCCGGATCGCGGTCGGATAGACGTCGTTGGTGCTCTGCGCGAGATTGACGTGCTCGTTCGGATGCAGGTATTCGTACTGGCCGCGCGCATGCCCCATGATTTCGAGCGCGCGGTTGCAGATCACCTCGTTCGCGTTCATGTTGGTCGACGTGCCGGCGCCGCCCTGGATGATGTCGACCACGAACTGGTCGTGCAGCCGGCCTTCGCGGATCTCGACGCACGCCGCGGCGATCGCGTCGCGATACGCGGCCGGCAGGAGGCCGAGCTCGCAATTCGCATCGGCGGCAGCTTCCTTCACGGCCGCGAGCGCCATGACGAAGTACGGCAGCGACGCGATCGTGCGCCCCGAAATGTCGAAGTTCTCCTTGGCGCGCAGCGTATGGACGCCGTAGTACACCTCGTTCGGAATGCTTCGTTTCCCTAAAAGATCTGCTTCGACGCGAAAGCCGTTTGCCGTCATGGTGTCCCCTCCAGAATTGTCCCGTGCCGCCACGGAAACCGGCTGCGCTCGCCGCTTCCCGGGACGACGGGATCGCATTCTATGCCTTTGCATAAAGAAGCTCGCTTATGTATTATCGAAAGCGGTTTTGCGTGGGACGCAACAATGAGAGACGAATGAAAGCCATGGCGAGAGACACCGGCCTCGATCATCTGGGCGCGATGCGCGCGTTCGTGCGTGTGGTCGAAATGGGGAGTTTTTCCGCGGTCGCGAAGGAGATGCACGTGTCGACGTCCACCGTCGCGCGCAAGATCACGGCGATCGAAGAGGCGTTGGGCGTCGCGCTGCTGCATCGCTCGACGCACAGCGTGACGCTGACCGAAGCCGGCCATATCTATCTGGAGCGCGCGGTCACGCTGATCGCCGATCTCGACGACACGCTGCGCGTCGTCGCCGAGCTCAATGCGCAGCCAAGCGGCCCGCTGAAGCTCACCGCGCCGGTCGCGTTCGGCCGCCGCCATCTCGCGCCGCTGATCGCGCCGTTTCTCGCGCGTTACCCGACGATCCAGCTCGACGTGCGGCTCACCGACAACCACAACGACCTCGTCGCCGGCGGTTACGATCTCGACATCCACGAAGGCGAGAACTATCTGGACAACCTGGTCGTCCACCGTCTGTCGCGCAACGACAGCATCCTGTGCGCGACGCCCGGCTATCTCGACCGCTGCGGGCGGCCCGCGACGCCCGACGACCTGCTGCATCACAACTGCCTACGCTACGTGCATCCCGAAGGCGATCCGCGCTGGGAACTCGTGCGCGGTGACGCGCGGCACAGCGTGCTGCCGGCCGGCAACCTCGTCACCGATCATTCGGAGCTGCTGCTGGAGGCGACCTGCGCGGGGCTCGGCATCGCCGAGTTCGAGATCTGGCTGGTGCGCGACCTGCTCGCGAGCGGTCGGCTCGAAGCCGTGCTGCCGCGCTATCGGCTGCATAACAAGCTGACAGGCGAGCACATCTACATCGCGTATCTGGCGAACCGGCGCAGCTCGGCGAAGCTGCGCGTGCTGAAGGACTTTCTCGCGGACCAGCTCGCGCATATCGGCGAGCTGTCGGAAGTCGAACTGATGAAGATTCGCGACGCGAGTGCGTAGCGGCCGCGCCGGTCAGCAGGCAGGCACTGAGGCCGCACGCATCGTATGCAACGCCCGCATGCGACCTCGACGTATCGAAGCGTTACCTACCTTCACGCAGCCTGCAATTCGAACGGGAACGTCGCGTGCCCGATCTCGACGCCTTGCGTGTTCAGCATCCGCGGCCGATGGAACGCGGCGAGCCGCGCGCGCTGCGCGTCCGTGCCGATGCGCAACCGTTCGAGCAGTTCGCTGACCATCATGTACAGCACGTCGATGTTGCCGTCCTCGATCTTCACCGAGATGCCGAGCGCGCCGTCGGCGCCGAGTTCCCGCGTGCGCGCCGATGCGCGTACGCCGATCCCGTAGCACGCATCCGCGCCGAGCTTGCCGACGACCTGCCCTTCGAACGCGTCCATCAGCACCGTGCAGTAGCGCCCTTCGCCGGCGACCAGCTCCGGATGGGCCGTCATCGCGTGATGAATGCGCGCCAGCGCGCGCACGCGATCGGTCGTCGCCGCGCCGCGGGCTTCCAGCGTATCCGCGCCGTCGGCCAGCGACGCGTAAAGGCGCGCGAGGCGGTCGAGCGGGAATGCGGGCGTCGGCAGGTTGCAGCCGTCGATCGCCCAGTCGACCTCGTCGTCGCGCAGCCCGCACGCGTTAGCGACCACGTGCTTCACGCGCACCTGCATCGGATGCTCCGGCAGATGGTAGTCGGCGATCGCGGCGCCGATCGCCCGCGCGCCGCCCAGCATCCCGACGTGCTTGCCCGAGCAGTTGCTGCACACGCCGGTCGGCGTGTAGTCGCGCTTGATCCACGACCGGTACACCGCGTCCGACAGCGGCGCATGGCCGCCGCAGCGCAAATCCGACTCGTGCGCGTCGACCTTCGCCAGCATCGCCCGCGTACGCGCGATGTGCCGCTCCTCGCTGCTGTGCGACGCGCACATCAGCGCGATGTCCGCGTCGTCGAAACCGAACCGCTCCGGCGCGCCCGTCTCGATCACGGACAGCGCCTGCGCCGGCTTCGCCGCCGAGCGCGCGAGCGTCGTCCGGAACGGATCGCCGAGCCTGAACAGCAGCTTGCCGCCGGCATCCACCACCGCCACATCGGCGAGGTGCGTGTTCTCGATCGCATTGCCGCGGTACGTGACGACCGCTGCGCGTTGGGTGTCCATCTTGTGCTGTCTCCTTCGTCGGGCCTGATTGCCGGGGCCCGTGCAACCGGTGCGGAAGTGTATCGATTCGCCGCCGGGTTGCGCCGCTCGGCCGATGGAAAGTGGTGTTGCGCCGGATGCAAAGCCGGCGCAGCAATCCCCGTCGAAGCGATTACGCGTCGAGCGCCAGCAGCGCGAACGTCGCGAGCCAGTGCTCGCCCATATAGTCGCCGGCCACGTGCGCGAGCGCGCTCGCGAGATGCCGGTCGGCCGCATCGAACAGCTTCGCGCGCCGCGCATCGCCTTCCGGCAGCGCGCCGGCAAGCGAGCGCTGACACCACGCACGGCTCAGGTTCAACCCGTCCAGATGCGCGATCTTGCCGTCGCTGCGGTCGCTGACCGTCGCCGGCACGAACAGCGTCGCCGGCTCGCCGCGCGCGAGATCGGGCAGGAAACGCGCGAACCAGCCGTCGAATTCGCCGGCCGGCAGCACGCGCCGCATCAGCTCCGCCTCCATCAGCGCGGGCGACAGGAACTCGTCGCCCGACGGCTCCCACGCCTGGCACGCGACATCCTCCAGGTGCCAGCGTTTCGCCGTATCGACGATCAGCGCCGCGAGCCCGTCGCGCTGCGTCGCGCGTGCGAAGTCGAGCGTGAGCGCGAGCGCGAACGCGGTGTTGAAGTGCGTGCCGACGCGCAGCGGATAGGTCGCCTTCGGCAGGAAGGTCTCGAAGCGCGCGACGAACAGGTCGGTGAGCGGCGCCATCGTCTTCGCCCAGCGGGCGGCCTGCGGCACCACGCCCTTCAGCGCGAGCCGCTCCAGTTGCGCGGACAGCGCGAGCAGCCACGCCCATCCGTAAGGCCGCTCGAAGCCGCTGTTGTGCGGCAGCGCGAGGTACGCGCGTTCGCCGGCGACGTTCGCGTCGGTGAAATGCGCGTCGACGACGGCGATGATCCGCTCGGCTTCCGGCAGCGCCGGATAGCGTTCGAGCACGCGCAGCAGGAGCCAGTAGCCGTGCACGCACGAATGCCAGTCGTAGCTGCCGTAGAAGATCGGGTGCAGCGCGCGCGGCCCCTGCACGTCGTGCGGGCCCTCGAGCGAATGCGTGAGCTTGTTCGGATATTCGCGGGTCAGGTGCGCGAGCGCGAGCGACGCGAATTTCGATGCGAGTTCGGGAGTCAGTCGGTCGGTCATGGGCACCTCGTCAGAAGCGGAATACGAACGCGTACATCAGCAGCGTGTTCACGGCCAGCAGCAGCACGGCGGTCGGCCACTGCGCCTTGATCACGCCGTTCTTGTCCTTCAGTTCGAGCAGCGCCGCGGGCACGATGTTGAAGTTCGCGGCCATCGGCGTCATCAGCGTACCGCAGAAGCCGCTCAGCATCCCGATCGCGCCGAGGATCGCCGGGTTGCCGTGAAATTGATGGACGATCAGCGGCAGGCCGATGCCGGCCGTCATCACGGGGAACGCGGCGAACCCGTTGCCCATGATCATCGTGAACAGCGCCATGCCGACCGTGTAGGCGGCGACGACGGCGAACGGCGAGTCGATCGGCACCCAGTCCTTCACGAGCCCGGACACCACGCCGCCGACGCCCGCGACCGCGAACAGCGCGCCGAGCGCCGCGAGCATCTGCGGCAGGATCGCGGCCCAGCCGACCGCGTCCATCGTGTGGCGCGCCTCCTTCAGCGCGTGCACCGGCGAATCGCGCAGCATCGCGAGCGCGACGGCGAACGCGACGAGCGTGCCGAGCACGAGCGAGATCAGCGTCACGCTCTTCGGGTCGACGAACGGCACGAGCTTCAGCGCGAACGTGCCGATCAGCGTGACGACGGGAATCAGCAACGCCGGCAGGAACAGCTTGTTGCCGAAGCGCAGCGCCTTCGCGTCGCGCCGCGCGGCCGCCGCGTCGCCGGCTTCGTCCGACTTGCCGCGTCCGAGCTTGCCCGAGCCCGCGATCAACGCGAGCGCGATCGCGAGGCAGCCCATCACGAAGTGCGGCAGCAGCGCGCCGAACAGGAACGTGAGCGCGTAGATCGCCCAGAACGCGAAATTGAATACGCGACGCGGGTTCGTGCGGTCCATCAGATTGAAGCACGCGAACGCCGCGAACATCAGCCCGGCGAGCGTATAGAGCGGTTCGAGGCCGATCATCGCGCGCCCTCCCGGCCGAACGCGCCGAAGCCGCGCGACAGCCGGCGGTCGAGCAGCGCGAGCCGCGTGCAGTGGATCAGCAGCGCGGCGATCGCGGTCGGGATCGCCCAGACCGACAGGTGCAGCGGCTCGATCGCGATGCCGTTCTGTTCGAGAAAGCCCTTGATCAGCAGGATCGACTGGATCGCGATGAAGATGTCCTCGCCGAAGAACACGGCGACGTTGTCGGCGGCCGATGCGTGCGCGCGGATCTGCTGGCGCACCGACTCGGGCAGCTCGCCGTGCTGGCTGACGGCGGCGGCCTCGGCCATCGGCGCGATCAGCGGCCGCACCATCTGCGCGTGCCCGCCGAGCGACGTGAGGCCGAGCGCCGCGGTCACCTGACGCAGCACGAAATACAGCATCAGCACGCGGCCGGTGGTCGCCGCCTGCACGCGCGAGATCATCCGCTTCGCCTGCTCCTTCAAGCCATTGCGCTCGAGCAGCGCGATCACCGGCAGCGTCAGCCAGATCAGCCCCATGTAGCGGTTGTCCGTGAACGCCTTGCCGAACGCGCTGACGATGTCGACAAGATTCATCCCGCCCGCCAGGCCCGTCGCGAGGCCCGCGATCGTGACCACCAGCAGCGCGTTGAAGCGCAGCGCGAAACCGATCACGACGATCGGCACCCCAATCAGCACCAGCATTGCTCCTCCTTGTGATGAATGCGCGACGCTGTGGATATGCGCCGCCCCGCCCGGTTTCGACCGGTTTCAGGTCGCAAAATCTAGCACGAGACTTTATCGATAAAAAGTCGACAATTTGGTGCTTCGGGTAAACGTTGAAACCGGTATGACGGTGGGGCGGCCACGTATCGGCGGGGTTACGGCGGTGTCGACTCGGAACGGCCCGCGCCGCGCGCCCTGCTCCCGCCGCGCATGGCGGAGCGCCGGTACGCCGACTACACTGGAAGGCATTGGCAACGTTGGGGAGAGCCGCCATGATTGACGTATTCCAGACCATCGGCAGCCGTGAGTTCTCCGCTCATCTGGCGAAGGACGGGATGGTGACGCTGATGGAACAACGCCATGAAGTCGACCGTGTGACGCTCGCGACCGCCTATGCCGCGCTCGTGGAAGAATCCGAGCAGGAAGCCGACCTGCTCGACGCGACCGTCGAAGGGATGATGCGCGCGCTGATCCAGGGGTACGCGCGCAGCCATTGACGGGGCAGCCGCGCGTCTTCGGCGCGCGGCGGCGTCGCGCCGCAGGCGCACTGCATCGGCATCGGCACCGGTTGCAAACTTGCGGTAGACAACGCGTGCCCGCTCTTGAGATGCCGATCTGGTACCCCTCCCGGCCCTCGGGCCCACCGTCTTTCCGTGGCCCGGACGCCAAAAATGCCCGCCCCGCCCTAGAGGAAAGGGTCAGAACGACGCAATGCGCAATTTTTTCGATTGCCGCCGCTCGCGCCGCATGACAGCATGCGGGGCGTTGCCAATCGAAAAGAATTCCGTGCCGTTCGCCCGCCGATACCGTTCGGCCGCGCCGACCCGACACCGCCTTCCATGAACCCGGCCCACCTCCAACACTACGAACCGACCGGAGTATCCCGCTTGTGAACATCGGCATCGTCAACGACCTCCCGCTTGCCGTCGAGGCGATGCGCCGTGCGATCGCGCGCCGGCCCGAGCATCGCGTGCTGTGGGTCGCGACCGACGGCGCGCAGGCCGTCGACATGTGCGCCGCGCAACCGCCCGACGTCGTGCTGATGGACCTGATCATGCCGAAGTGCGACGGGATCGAGGCGACGCGGCGGATCATGCGCTCCGACCGCCCATGCGCGATCCTGATCGTGACGAGCTGCATCGGCGCGAACGCGTGGCGCGTGTTCGAAGCGATGGGCGCCGGCGCGCTCGACGCGGTCGACACGCCCCGCCTCGGCGAAGGCGCGGCCGGCGACACCGCCCGACTCCTGCTCGCGAAAATCGACCAGATCGGCCGGCTGCTCGACGCGCCCGGCGGCGTCCGCACGGCCGGCACGACCACGCGCGCGAGCGGCGGCCCGCTGATCGCGATCGGCGCGTCCGCCGGCGGCCCCGGCGCGCTCGCGTCGATTCTCGGGGGCTTGCCGGCCAACTTCAGCGCGCCGATCGTGATCGTCCAGCACGTCGATCGCGCGTTCGCCGAAGGGATGGCGCAATGGCTCGACGGCCAGACGCCGCTGACCGTGCGCGTCGCGCGCGAAGGCGACCGCCCGCAGCCGGGCGTCGCGCTGCTCGCGGCGACCGACGATCACCTGCGCATCACGCGCGCCGGCACGCTGGAATACACGCGCGAACCGGCCGCCACGCCGTACCGGCCGTCGGTCGACGTATTCTTCAACAGCCTGACCGAGCACTGGCCGGGCCGCGTGATCGGCGTGCTGCTGACCGGCATGGGACGCGACGGCGCGATCGGCCTGAAGGCACTGCGCATGAAGGGCTACCACACGATCGCGCAGGACGAAGCGACCAGCGCCGTCTATGGGATGCCGAAAGCGGCCGCGACGCTCGGCGCGGCACGCGCGATCCTGCCGCTCGAGCGCATCGCGGGCGAACTGGCGGCACTCGCGCGGATCTGAGCCCGATGAACTCCCGTCACACCCCACGCGGCCAGGGCGCAACCCGGCATCCATCATGACCAGCGACCTCTCCCGCCCGCCCGGCGGCCTGCACGCGGCGTTTGACGCCAGCCCCACGCCGCACGCCGACGCCCCCGCGATGGTCCTGCTGGTCGACGACCAGACGATCGTCGCGGAAGCCATCCGGCGCGCGCTCGTCGACGAGGACGGCATCGACTTCCACTACTGCCCGCGCTCGGACGACGCGCTAGCGACCGCGATCGAGACGCGGCCGACGGTGATCCTGCAGGATCTCGTGATGCCCGGCACCGACGGGCTGACCCTCGTGAAGGCGTACCGCGCGAATCCGGCGATGCGCGACGTGCCGATCATCGTGCTGTCGACGCAGGAAGAGCCGGTGGTGAAGAGCGCCGCGTTCGCGGCCGGCGCGAACGACTACCTCGTGAAACTGCCCGACCGCATCGAGCTGGTCGCGCGGATCCGCTATCACTCGCGTTCGTACATGAGCCTGCTGCAACGCGACGAGGCTTATCGCGCGCTGCGGCAATCGCAGCAGCAACTGCTCGAGGCCAATCTCGAACTGCGGCGCCTCACGCATTCGGACGGCCTGACCGGGCTGTCGAACCGGCGCTATCTCGACGAATACCTGGCGGCCGAATGGCGGCGCGGCGCGCGCGAGCGCAGCGAGCTGTCGCTGCTGATGATCGACGTCGACAACTTCAAGCTGTACAACGACACGTACGGCCACGTATCGGGCGACAGCGTGCTCAAGCAGGTCGCGTCGACCATCGAGCGCTGTCTCGGGCAGTCCGGCGATCTCGCCGCGCGGTTCGGCGGCGAGGAGTTCGCGGTCGTGATGCCGGCCACGTCGCCGGGCGCCGCGCGGCTGCTCGGCGAGAAGATCCGCCTCGCGATCGAAGGGCTGCGGCTCGAGCACGCGCACTCGTCGACGGGCCGCTACGTGACGATCAGCATCGGCGGCGCGAGCATCGTGCCGGCCGCCGGCGTGCCGACGACGTCGCTGATCGAGGCGGCCGATCGCGCGCTGTATCGCGCGAAGCACGACGGCAAGAATCGCGTGGAGATCGATGCGCCGCCCGCGCGTCCGCCCGGCGGCGGTTTCGCTTGAGCGCCTACACGGTGACGAGCCGGCGCGCGTAGTCGGCCGGATCGAGCGGCCGGCCGAACAGGTAGCCCTGCTGCATGTCGCAGCCGATCTGCTGCAGGAACCACGACTGCGCCTCGGTCTCGACGCCTTCCGCGGTGACCTTCATCCCGAGCGAATGCGCCATCGCGACGACGGCCTGCGTGATCGCGACCGAGTCGCGATGATCGGGCACGCCCGACACGAACGAACGGTCGACCTTCAGGTTATGCAGCGGAAACCGCTTCAGGTACGCGAGCGACGAATAGCCGGTGCCGAAATCGTCGACCGAGATCCGCACGTTCATGTCCGTGAGCGCCTCGAGCATCGGCAGCACGGTGTCCGTGTCGTTCATCAGCAGTCCTTCGGTAATCTCCAGCTCGAGCGCGCCCGGGTCGAGCTGCGTCTGCGCGAGGCAGCGGCCGACCGACTCGACGAGGCCCTCGTGGAACTGCCGCGGCGACAGGTTGACCGCCAGCATCAGGTCGGGCGCGATCGTGCGGCGCCATTCGGCGGCCTGCCGGCAGGCCGTTTCGAGCACCCACTGGCCGATCGCCACGATCAGCCCCGTGTCTTCCGCGACCGGAATGAATTCCGTCGGCGACATCGGCCCGAGCTCGGGGCTCGTCCAGCGCAGCAGCGCTTCGGCGCCGACGGTGCGGCCGCTGCGCGCGTCGACGACCGGCTGGTAGGCGAGCCGCAGCGCGTCCGACGAAATCGCGCGGCGCAGCGACTGCTCGATCGCGAAGCGGCGCTGCAGGCGCAGATTCAGTTGCGCGGTGAAGAACGTGAAGTGGTTGCGGCCGCGCTGCTTCGCGTCGTACATCGCTGAGTCGGCGTTGCGCATCAGCGTGACCGCATCGTCGCCGTCGCGCGGCGCGACGCTGATCCCGATCGACACGCCGAGCCAGTACTCGTTGTTCGCGATCGCGAACGGTTTCGCGATCGTGTCGATCACCTCGCGCGCGAGCGCGGACAGTTCGTCGGGATCGTCGCATTGGTCGACGAGGATCACGAACTCGTCGCCGCCGACGCGCGTGAGCGCATGGCGCCCGTCCGCGCAGGCCGCGAGGCGCGCCGCGACGCTGCGCAGCAGCGCGTCGCCGGCGTCGTGGCCGGCCGTGTCGTTGACCTTCTTGAACCCGACGAGATCGATGAACAGGATCGCGACGCGCGCGGGCCCGGCCGCCGCATCGTGCGTGCCGAACAGCTCGCGCATCCGCTCGGAGAGCCAGCGCCGGTTGTAGAGGCCCGTGAGCGCGTCGCGCGTCGCCAGGTAGCGCAGTTGCTGCTGCGCTTCGCGCACGGGGCCGATGTCGTGAAACGACACGAGCACCGACTCGGGCCGCGTCTCGCCCGGCTTCACGATCGGCACCGCGTTGCCGCGCACCCAGATGATGTCGCCGTCCGCGAGCCCGAAGCCGACCGAGTAGTCGAGCAGCGGCGTGGCCGTGGTGAACGCGAGCCGGCTCGGCCAATCGTCGGGCGCGATCGGCGTGCCGTCCTCGCGCAGCTTGTACAGGATCACGCTCGACAGCCAGCGCCCGACGAGCTCGCCCTTCACGCGCATCATCCGGTTCGCGCTCGGATTGCTCGCGATCACCACGCCGTCGGGCGACAACATGAGAATCCCTTCGTTCAGGCTGTTGACGACCAGACGGTGTTGCTCCTCGCTGTGCACGAGCTGACGAGCGATCGAGTCCTGGTGCACCGCGAGACCGACGCTGTTGCCGATATCGCGCAGCAGGTCGGTTTCCGTGTCGCTGGGCCGCCGCGGCGCGCGGTGATAGACGGCGAACGCGCCGAGCACGGTGCCCGTCTCGTCCAGGAACGGCACCGACCAGCACGCGCGCAGGCCGAGCGGCAGCGCGAAGGCCCGATAGTCGGCCCACAACGGATCGGTTTCGATGTCTTCGACGGCGATCATCCGGCGCTCGTACATCGCGGTGCCGCACGAGCCCGCGGCGGGCCCGATGGTTGCGCCTTCGATCGCGGCGCTGTACTGGGCCGGCAGCGACGGCGCGGCGCCGACGTGCACATGCACGCCGTCCGCGTCGAGCAGCAGGATCGTGCACGACGCGCCTTCGCCCAGCAGCGCCTCGGCGCGCCGGCAGACCTCGACGAGCAGTTCCGGCAGCGGTGTGTTGCGCGTGATCAGCCTCAGCACGCTTTGCTCGGACGCGAGGACTTCCGCCGCGAGGCCGAGACTGTATCGAGAACTTTGCGGTTCGGTATTCAAGTGAATCCTGCCGTCAGTTCGATCGGGTTCTGATGCGCCCGATTCGTTAGCGGTCCTGCGTGCCGTTTATCGCTCCGGGTTTACGTGAACCCGATGCGTCCCCATGGGCGCGCGCCAGAACGCGCACCAAAGTACATTTAACACCAATCCGTGACAATCGGCGTACCCCTTTCATCAGGGGTTACGCTCGGTTGCTTCGACAACGAACCGTCAGACTGCGAACTGCTGGTCGCGATGAACGGCCGCCGGAACGACCTGATTGCAAGCGAAGTCGACGACGACAGCCCGGACGTGATGCCGATTCGCGACGGGAAGGTGCAGGTGCAGATCAGAAAGTGGCATTGACGGCGGAAAGCAAATCGCGCGCCACGTTGCGGGGCGGTTCCGCGTGATGACCTGCCAGACCGCCTTTCCGTATCCGTGATTCAATGTCGATCGAACCGGCGCCGCGCCATCCGCGCGGCACGGCGATGCGTACCCTCTCGATCGACCTTCACTGGATCACCATGACGAACCCTGCCGACATCAAGGCGCTCGTTTTCGACGTGTTCGGAACGATCGTCGACTGGAGAAACGGCGTCGCACGCGAAGCCGCCGCGTTCCTGGCGCGCCATGCGGCGGATCTCGACCCGTTCGAATTCGCCGACGCGTGGCGCGCCGAATATTCGCCGTCGATGGAAGAAATCCGCAGCGGGCGCAGGCGGTACGTGCGGCTCGACGTGCTGCATCGCGAGAACCTCGTGCGCACGCTCGACCGCTACGGCATCGACGGCGCGCCCGATGACGAGATCGACGCGCTCAACCTCGCGTGGCACCGGCTCGATCCGTGGCCCGATTCGGTCGCGGCGCTGCAGCGGCTGAAGCAGCGCTATGTGATCGCGCCGCTGTCGAACGGCAACATCCGGCTGATGATCGACGTCGCGAAGCACGGCGGCCTGCCGTGGGACGCGATTCTCGGCGCGGAAGTCGCGCACGCGTACAAGCCGTCGCCGAAGGTCTATACCGATGCGGTCGAGATCCTCGGCGTCGCGCCGGCCGAGGTGTGCCTGGTCGCCGCGCACAACGGCGACCTCGCCGCCGCGCGGCAACTCGGGCTGGCGACCGCGTTCGTGCTGCGGCCGACCGAACACGGGCCGAACCAGACGACGGACCTGCAAGCGGACGACGCGTGGGACTTCGACGTCAGCGACCTGAACGAACTCGCGGACCGGCTCGGGTGTCCGGGTTGAATGCCGGCTTTGGTGCGTGATCGCAGCGCGCTGCCGACCGCGCGGCAGCGCCAGCGGAACGACTGGTAGACTCCGCAAACTTTGTCCCGTTGCGACCACCTGCCCCCATGTCATCTCCGTTGCGCCTTGTCGAAGGCAAACTGACCGCGTTGCGCTTTCTCGAGCGCCCCGACCAAGACACTGCCGGGAACCGTCAGATGTCGCCCGTCGACCCCGAAGCCCGCAAAAAATCGCTCGGCTACTGGTTCACGCACACCGTGGTGCCGATCCTTGCGGCGCTCACTGGCAACGGGGCCGCGGCCAATGCGCTGGTGTTTCAGCAAACCAACGAAGACCTCATCCTGGCCCGGTTGAACGCCGCGGCCGACAAGGTCGAACATCCGGCGACCTGGTCGTACGCGAACATGCGCGAGACCAGGACCTTCGTGTCGGCAAACGCGTTCGTGACTGTCGGGAAGAACGACAAGATCCTGTTCGCGAAACTTCCGGTGGAAATCGAAACAGGCGGCGAAACGTACCGCGGATTCCTTGGCGGCCAGTGCTTCGACGTTGGCGACGACGTGGTTGCCGTGATCGATCGTCGCGGTCGCCTGTTCGCGCTGTCATCCCCCGACCGGCGCCGCATGGTCATGGATCACGCGTGCAGTGACACGGGGCTGGCCGGCCTGACGCGCAGCCTCTGGTTCGCGTGGAAATGGATGTTCATCGGCATGAACTGCTTTCTCATACCGATCATGGCCCTCGTGCTTTGGACCAGCGACCGCGGGTTTTCCCACCTGGATGTCGATCTGGCCATGCTGCTGGGTGTGCCGCTCACGATCGGCATCCTTCTCGCGCTGGTGGTGGGCGTGCGGCTGTCATGGTCCGACTGGCTGCCGGCGTGGCGCACGTCGAGCATCCTGAAGGCGCTTGGGCGTCCGGATCTGTGCACGGTCGATTTCGTGGATACGCGCACCGAGGCGGAACGTAATGGCCAGGCGCGCGACACGGATATCGGACAAATCTACTACGCGCCCGCGCTCAAGACCTGACACACCGGCTCCGTCGCGCCGGTCTGCACCCGCGCCGCCAGACCGGCGCGTGCCGCCGGCCGTGTTGTCATCCCGATCGCTCGTCGCGTCGCCGATGCGACATGCCCGTCGGCCGCTATTGCAGCTCCCCGACAAACCGCAACACCCCCGACTCCCCCATCAGCAACCCCCGATTCGCATCCGCCGCCGCGCGCAGGTAATCCCACAGCGCCGTCACCCGCCGCAGCTTGCGCAGATCCTCGCGACAGGTCAGCCAGAAGCACCGCGTGACCACCACGTCGTCCGGCAGCACCGCCACCAGCGCCGGCTGCGTGGCCGCCATGAAGCATGGCACGATCGCGAGCGCGCCGCCCTGCAGCGCGGCGAATACCTGCGCGATCACGCTCGTCGTGCGCAACCCGGCCGTCGCGCCGGGCACCGCCCGCTCCAGATACAGCAGCTCGCTGCTGAACGCGAGATCGTCGACGTAGCTGACGAACGCATGCCGCGCGAGATCGTCGGTGCAGGTGATCGGCGCATGGTTCTCCAGATAGTCGCGCGTCGCGTAGAGCCGCAACTGGTAGTCGCACAGCTTCGTGACCACGTAAGGCCCGCGTTCGGGCCGCTCGAGCGTGATCGCCAGATCGGCCTCGCGCTTCGGCAGGTTGACGAAATGCGGGACGGGCAGCAGGTCGACCGTCACATGCGGATGCGCGACGCGAAACCGCGCGAGCTGCGGCGCAAGAAAGAAGCAGCCGAACCCTTCGGTCGATCCGATCCGCACGTGGCCCGACAGCGCGCCGCCGGTGTTCGCGACCAGGTCGCACGCGGATTGCACGGTCGTCTCCATCGCATCCGCATACGCAACGAGCCGCTGCCCCTCGGCCGTCAGCGTGAAGCCGCCGGAGCGCGACTTGTCGAACAGCAGCGTGCCCATCGCGGCCTCGAGCGCGCGTATGCGCCGCGCGACGGTCGTGTAGTCGACGCCGAGCCGCTTCGCCGCGCCACTCGCGCGCTGCGTGCGCGCGACTTCGAGGAAGAAGCGCAGGTCGTCCCAGTTCAGGTTGCCGGAAACCGGCTCGGGGGTGTGTCGCATCGGCAGGCGTCTCCAGGCCGGCCGTCGATATGCAGAAATGCATATCCAACCGGTTTTCTTGTCGGTACATCATGGATCAGCGCATAACTATACTCGACCGTGACCTGCGGACCATGAGCCGCGGGCATCCAATACGGAGACACCATGCAGACCCGATCCACCCTCGATGAGCATGCAGCCGTCGCGACGCCGGCGCCCGCCCGCACCGCGCGGCACTACCTGCTGGCCGGCTGGGCCAGCATGGCCGGCACGACCATCGAGTGGTACGACTTCTTCCTCTACGGCACCGCCGCCGCGCTGGTATTCAACCGCATCTTCTTTCCGTCGCTGGACCCGGTCGTCGGCACGCTCGCCGCGTTCGGCACGTTCGCGGTCGGCTTCATCGGCCGACCAATGGGCGGCATCGTGTTCGGCCACTTCGGCGACCGCATCGGGCGCAAGTCGATGCTGATGATCACGCTGCTGCTGATGGGCGTGCCGAGCATGATCATCGGGCTGATCCCGTCGTACGACAGCATCGGCTACTGGGCCGCCGCGCTGCTGATCGCGATGCGCTTCCTGCAGGGGATGGCGGTCGGCGGCGAATGGGGCGGCGCGGTGCTGATGGCCGTCGAGCATGCGCCGAAGGGCCGCAAGGGGCTGTTCGGCAGCCTGCCGCAGACGGGCGTGGGGCTCGGGCTGATCCTGTCGTCGGTCGCGATGGCCGCGGTGGCCGCGCTGCCGGACGCCGACATGCTGTCGTGGGGCTGGCGCGTGCCGTTCCTCGCGAGCATCGCGCTGGTCGGCCTCGGCTGGTTCATCCGCGCGAAGGTGCCGGAGTCGCCGGACTTCGAGAAGATCCAGCGCCAGGGCAAGGCCGAGAAGTCGCCGGTGACGGCCGCGCTGCGCCGCCATCCGCGCGAAGTGCTGACGATCGTCGGCGCGCGCGCCGCCGAGAACACCTGGTTCTACATGGTCGTCACGTTCGCCCTCGCGTATGCGACGCAGCAGCTGCATCTGCCGAAGGCCGAGATGCTGCACGCGATCACGGCCGGCGCGGCGTTGTCGCTCGTCACGATGCCGCTGTGCGGGCATCTCAGCGACCGCATCGGCCAGCGCCGGATGTTCGCGATCGGCCTCGTGCTGATGTGCGCGTTCGCGGCACCGTTCTTCATGATGCTCGGCACGCAGCAGACGTCGACCGCCTGGTGGGCGATCGTGCTCGGCCTTGGCGTCGTGTTCCCGATTCTTTATGCGCCGGAGGCGCTGCTGTTCGCGCAGCAGTTCCCGGCGGAAATCCGCTACAGCGGCATCTCGCTGTCGGTGCAGCTCGCCGGCGTGATCGGCGGCGGCTTCGCGCCCATGATCGCGACGTCGCTGCTCAAGGCCGGCGGCGGCCAGCCGCACTACGTGATCGCGTACCTCGTGGGCTTCGGCGTGTTCGCGCTCGCGTGTACCGCGCTGATGCGTCCGGCGCGCGCATGAGCGCACCGAAGCACCGCCCGCATTGACCCGATTCCTGTTCGACGTGTCGTCCGCCGCGGCTGCACGCGCGACGGACGCGAGCCACCCTTTTCCCTCGCATCATCGTTTCCCGGAGAATTCCATGAACGCCGCAGTTCCCCAGACCACCCTCGCCCTGCCCACCGCCAAGCTGCTGATCGACGGCGCGTTCGTCGATTCGCAAAGCGCCGAATGGGGCGACATCGTCAACCCCGCGACGCAGGAAGTGATCGGCCGCGTGCCGTACGCGACGCTCGACGAGGTCGATGCCGCGATCGCGTCCGCGCAGCGCGCGTTCCAGACGTGGAAGACCACGCCGATCGGCGCGCGGCTGCGCATCATGCTGAAATTCCAGGACCTGGTGCGCCGCAATCTCGAACGGATCGCGCACACGCTGACGGCCGAGCAAGGCAAGACGCTGCCCGACGCGCAGGGCGACATCTTCCGCGGCCTCGAAGTGGTCGAGCACGCATGCTCGATCGGCACGCTGCAGCAAGGCGAGTTCGCGGAGAACGTCGCGGGCGGCGTCGACACCTACACGCTGCGCCAGCCGATCGGCGTGTGCGCGGGCATCACGCCGTTCAACTTCCCCGCGATGATCCCGCTGTGGATGTTCCCGATGGCGATCGTGTGCGGCAACACGTTCGTGCTGAAGCCGTCCGAACAGGACCCGCTGTCGACGATGCAGCTCGTCGAACTCGCGATCGAGGCCGGCGTGCCGCAGGGCGTGCTGAACGTCGTGCACGGCGGCAAGACGGTGGTCGACCGTCTCTGCACGCACCCGGACATCAAGGCGATCTCGTTCGTCGGCTCGACGCGCGTCGGCACGCACGTGTACAACCTCGGCAGCCAGCACGGCAAGCGTGTGCAGTCGATGATGGGCGCGAAGAACCATGCGGTGGTGCTGCCCGATGCGCACCGCGAGCAGGCGATCAACGCGCTGGTCGGCGCGGGCTTCGGCGCGGCCGGCCAGCGTTGCATGGCGACTTCGGTCGTCGTGCTGGTCGGCCGCGCGCGCGACTGGCTGCCCGATCTGGTCGAAAAGGCGAAGGCGCTGAAGGTCAACGCGGGCGCCGAAGCCGGCACGGATGTCGGGCCGGTGGTGTCGAAGGCGGCGAAGGCGCGCGTCCTGTCGCTGATCGACGCCGGCGTGAAGGAAGGCGCAACGCTGTTGCTCGACGGCCGCGACGTGAAGGTGCCGGGCTACGAGCAGGGCAACTTCGTCGGCCCGACGATCTTCTCGGGCGTGACGACCGACATGTCGATCTATCAGGAGGAAATCTTCGGGCCGGTGGTGGTCGTGCTCGAAGCCGACACGCTCGACGACGCGATCGCGCTCGTCAACGCGAACCCGATGGGCAACGGCGTCGGCCTGTTCACGCAGAGCGGCGCGGCCGCGCGCAAGTTCCAGAGCGAGATCGACGTCGGCCAGGTCGGCATCAACATTCCGATCCCGGTGCCGGTGCCCTACTTCAGCTTCACCGGCTCGCGCGGCTCGAAGCTCGGCGATCTCGGCCCGTACGGCAAGCAGGTCGTGCAGTTCTACACGCAGACGAAGACGGTCACCGCGCGCTGGTTCGACGACGACGCGACGGCCGGCGGCGTGAACACGACCATCGCACTGCGCTGAGCAGGAGTCCGCACATGGAAATCGCATTCATCGGACTCGGCAACATGGGCGGCCCGATGGCCGCCAACCTGCTCAAGGCCGGCCACGCACTGACGGTGTTCGACCTCGACGCAAACGCGGTCGACGCCGCGGTGCGTGCGGGCGCGACGGCCGCCGCGTCGCCGCGTGACGCGGCCGCACGCGCGTCGCTGGTCATCACGATGCTGCCGGCCGCGCAGCACGTGCGCGCGGTCTATCTCGGCGACGACGGCGTGCTGGCCGGCGCGCGCGCCGGCGCAACCTTCGTCGACTGCAGCACGATCGACCCGGACACCGTGCGCGCGGTGGCCGACGCCGCCGCGCAGCGCGACTTCCCGCTCGCCGACGCACCGGTGTCCGGCGGCACCGGCGGCGCGCAGGCCGGCACGCTGACGTTCATGGTCGGCGCGCCGGGCGCGCTGTTCGAGCGCATCCGTCCGGTGCTGCTCGACATGGGGAAGAACGTCGTGCATTGCGGCGGCACGGGCACCGGGCAGATCGCGAAGATCTGCAACAACCTGCTGCTCGGGATCTCGATGATGGGCGTGTCGGAAGCGATGGCGCTCGGCGCCGCGCTCGGCATCGATCCAGCCGTGCTGGCCGGCATCATCAACACGTCGACCGGCCGCTGCTGGAGCTCGGATACGTACAACCCGTACCCGGGCGTGAACGACGCGGCGCCTGCCGCGCGCGGCTATGCCGGCGGTTTCGCCGCGAACCTGATGCTGAAGGATCTCGGGCTCGCGACCGAAGCCGCGCGCAGCGCACGGCAGCCGGTATGGATGGGCGCGCTCGCGCAGCAGCTCTATCAGTCGATGAGCCAGCAGGGGCTCGGCGCGCTCGACTTCTCCGCGTGCGTGAAGCTGTACGAGGCACAACCCGCGTAACGCGACCGACGGACGTGCGCCGGCCCGCGATGCCCGTCAACGGCATCGCGGGTCGTTTCACATCGGGAGCAGCACGGGCGGCGCGGCGCTTACCCGCGCGGGTTCGACGCCGTCTCGAAGGTCGGGTGGCACTCGAACGCGAGTTCGGAGCGCGCGTCGACGCGGCGGCCGGCGGTCACCTGCTCTTGCCGCAGGCTCGCGCGCATGCCGCGCTGCGTGCAGTAGTTGGTCGCTTCGCTGACCGCTTTTTCATGGGCGTCGGCCCACGTCGTCGACACGCCGAGCGTGCGGGTCGTCACGGTGAAAACATTGGGGTTCGACGTCGTGGTCACGTCGGAAGCGGTCGAACAGGCGGCGAGCAAGCATGAAGCAGCCGCGATGGTCAACCATCGGAGGGATCGAAAAGGTACGGGAATGGGCATGGGGAGCAAGCGCACGTCGGTTCGACGGCATTGAGCAACATAGGCGACAGTATGCCTGCCCGATCGCCGGAGATCATGCCCTTTTGAGTGAACACATTGTTTCGAATGGTTAAACTATGTGCCGCTGGCGGCAAATTTTACGGCCTGCGGTGGGCGTGGGGTTGGCGTGTGTGTCGCTTTTTCCGGGCGTCGCCGCGCGGTTTCGGGCCGTGCCGCTCGCAGAGCGTGTTACCGGCAAACGCCGTGCGCCAGCTTCGCCACATTGCGCCACAGAGTTGCCGTTTTTTACAAGCACGGCGCCGCCCGCTCGCGCAATCACGCCCGGCATGCAACCGCATCCGCACGCCGCACAACCGCCGCACAACAACCGCCGCACCGACGCCACCGCGCTCCAAAACCGTGCAGGCACATCCCTTGCGACATCAAGGCGCCCGCCGCCCCGGCGGACGGCAATCCTTGCTCAATCGGCGCTGCGCCCCGCACGACTCTCTTCGTGCGGCGGCGTCGCATCGCAAGCAGATTCCCTGAACGAGAGGACGATAATGAAATCCATTCGAACGATAGTGGCCCTGTGCTCGGTCATTTCCGTACTCGCGGCATGCGGCGGCGGCGACGACGTCGGCACCGAACTCGGCATCTCCAAACCGCAGGCACGTTTCATCAACGCAGTGCCGGCCGGCCCGAATCTCGACTACTACCTGAACGCGAAAGTCGACGCGTCAGGCATCGCCTACAAGGGCGTGACCCGCTATCACGACATCGACTCCGGCACGCAGACCGCCAGCTACGACGTATCGGGAACGACCACGACCGTCGCGTCGCAGTCGTTCAGCGCGGCGAACGGTCACCACTACACGACCATTGCGTTGCCGAGCAAGTCGTCGGCGATCTCGCTGATCGACGACCCCTTCGACAAGAAGCTGCTGTCCGACAAGGCGCGCGTGCGTAGTTTCAATGCGTCGCCGAATGCCCAGAACGTCGACGTCTACGTGGTCCCTCCGGGCACCGACATCACGGCACAAAGCCCGACGCTGGCCGGTGCGGCCTACCAGAATGCGGTGCCGGCATCCGGACAGGATTCCGTCTATCTGAACGGCGGCACCTACCAGGTGATCGTCACGACGGCCGGCAGCAAGACGCCGATCCTGAAGACTCCGCCGGTCGCGCTCAACAACAACGCCGACTGGCTGCTGTTGACGATTCCAGCCGGCGGCATTAACGACGTGATACCCAACGACGTTCACGTGCTCGTTGCGCAAGGCAACGATGCGGACACGTCCGCGCAGGAACTCGGCCCGCAGTAAGGGCGCTCGGTAAGCTCACGGCGGACCGCCTCCTGGCGGTCCGCCGAAGCAACGATCGCGACGTCAGCCGATCCGCTCGAAACAGATCACATGTTCGGCCCGCGCGCCGACGCCATGCTGGACCTCCACTTCCACGTCACCGACATACCGGACGCGCCAGCCCGGCCGCGTCCCGATCAGCGGCACATTCCCGCCCGGCCGGCTTTCGATGCCGCCGAGCCCTTCATCGGGCGTGATGACAGCATCGTCGAGCGACGCATTCGAGTAAATCACGTTGTCGTGCCACTCGGTCGCGCCGGCGGCCGCCTCCAGGCCCTTGCCGTCCACGTCGACCGTGTTGTCCGTCCTCGCCATGTTCGCGTTGTCGAGCGTGACGATCCGGCCGGCGGCGCGCCGCACGGGGTCGCCGCTGTCGACCGCATGCGCGTCGACGTCGATCGGCGGCAGGCCGGTCGGCATTTTCGCGGCGACCGTCTCGGGCGTCAGCGGCCGCTTCGCCACTTCCGCGGCCTGGGTCGACGCATCGGGCATGTCGCCGGCCGCCGGCGTCTTCACGGGGCTCTTCGCGATCTGTTCGCGCTGTTTTTCGGGGGTTGAATTCGATTCCGCGTTCTGCATCGCACCTCCTGTTCCGGACGGCATGCGCCGGCGTGATACGGGCGGCGCCGGTCCGGGAATCACTACAACGGTCCTTGCAAATCTTTCACGCGCAGGGCGTCGCACGCGTGCGCCGTGCGACGCACGTGCCGAGCCGGCACGTCGCCGCGGCAGGGCCGGACGACGCCCGCTGTCGCGTGTCAGCCGCCGCTCGCACCCGCCGGCGCGGATGCCGCGCCCGGCATGCTCGCCGCGTCGACGCCGCTGCCGGCCGTGCCGCTGCTCGGCATGCCCGACGGCGCGGTGGACGGCGCCGGCGCCATGCCGCCCGTGGCGCTCGAACTCGCACCGGTGCCGGTGTCGGTCTCGCTCTTCTTCTGACAGCCCGCACCCGCCGCCAGGCCGGCGATCAGGATGCCGGCGAAGACGGCTCGCGATACGTAACGAATGGAATATCGCTGCATGACACCTCCGCTGATGTCGATTGAATGGAAGCGGGGGGCGCGCAATCCGCGTGCCGGACGCCGGCGCGCCGATACTCGTCCCGCCCCATTCATTTTCCAACTGACGCCCAGCCGAATATTTAATTTCCCATCGCCGCGGCGGCCACCCATACTCGCAAGCAAATTCGACACATAACGTCCACGGTGGCCGGGCCCGCGCTGCGTGCACACGCTGCCGGTTCGCGCCGCCGAACATGGAAGGAGACAACGCGTGCGACTGGAAGCCATCCACCGGCCCGGGATCGGGATCGGCGCGGACGCCGCCGCGTCCGAAGCGGACCGTCGGCTGGCCGGGCACCTTCGTCGAATGACGGGCCGCGGGCGCGCGTAGCGACATGCGGGATGCACCGGAGCCGCACGGCCTGCCCCGCGACGCGTCCGACGCCACGGGCGCGCTCGACGTACTGGACGCGCGGCTGATGCGCATCCTGCTCGTGCTGCTCACCGAGCGCACCGTGTCGCGCGCGGCCGTGCGGCTGAACATGTCGCAGCCGGCGACGAGCGCCGCGCTCAAGCGGCTGCGCACGCTGCTCGGCGATCCACTGCTGGTGCGCAGCCGCTACGGCATGGTGCCGACCGAGTTCGGCGCGCGGCTGATCGAGCCGCTGCGCAATGCGCTGCGCGTGATCGACTTCATCCGCATCCAGCAGCCGACCTTCGACGCGCGCACCTCCGTGCGCACCTACCGGATCGGCTGCCCCGATTACCTGAACGTGCTGTTCGTGCCGAAGCTCGTTGCGCTGTTCCGCGAACGCGCGCCGCACGCGCAGCTCGTGTTCCATCCGCTCGGCGACGGCTACGACGACGAACGTGCGCTCGCCGATGGCGAGCTCGACATCGTGATCGACAATCGCCCCGCCCGTTCGTCGCGGTTCCGGCAGGACGACCTGTTCGACGATCGCGTCGTGTGCCTGATGCGCGCGACGCATCCGCTCGCGCGGCGCGGCGCGATGACCGCCGCCGAATTCGCGCAGGCGGCGCAGCTATGCCCGACGCCGTCGTGGCTCGAAGCGTCCGGCGCGATCGACCTGCAGCTCGAACGCGTCGGCCTGCGGCGGCGGATCGTCGTCACGCTCCCTCATTTCGAACTCGCCGCGCATGCGCTCGTGCGCTCCGACCTGATCCTGACGACCACGTATCGGCTCGCGCGCCACTACGCGAAGCTGCTGCCGCTCGGCGCGGTCGCGCTGCCGGCCGAGCCGCCCGACATCGTGTACCGGATGACGTGGAACGAGTCGGGGCCGTGCGTCGACGGCGTGCGGTGGCTGCGCACGTTGATCGTCGAGGCGACGCGCAGCTGGCTCGATGTGGAAGCTGCGCTGCCGGACGTCACGGCGGTTGCCGCGAGCGTGGATGCGGACGCGCGAACGGCTGCGCCGGTGGCTGACGAGCCGCCCGAACCCGCGCGACGCACCCGCCGGCGGCAGGCGACGCATTGCGGCAGCTCGCAGCGGCCGCACCCCGCGCGCGCGGCGCGCATCCATCGCATCGCGACGAAGTCGCACTGAGTCCCGCTGAAATCGCGCGCGCTGCGCCGGGCGCGGTGTCGCCAGCACCACCACCCACCTCACGCGTCACGCATCGGTTGTGCAAGCAACTTGTACGCAACGACGGCAACCATGAGCGCGAGCATACCGCTCACCGTCAACGCGTCGGCGAATCCACTCGCGAACGCCGCGGGCGCCGCTTCCGCGAGCGTGCGCGCGGCCGACGGCGGCACGTGCGCGAGCGCCTGCGCGAGATCGCCAGCCAGCAGGCTCGACATGAACGGCGCGTCAACGAATGCCCGCACGCCCGGCGCGGCGGACAGCAGCCGGTCGAGCTGCGCGTGCGTACTGGCGGCCAGCACCGCGCCGAGCACGCCGACGGCCGTCACGATCGCCGAGAAGCGGGTCGTCGTGCTGATGCCCGACGCCATCCCGGTGCGGTTCGGCGGCACGCACGCCATGATCGCCTTCTGCGTGTCGCCGTTCATGATGCCGGCGCCGCACCCCGTCACGAACATGCCGAGCGCGACGAGCCGGTAGTCGCCGCCGGCCGTCAGCGCCGCCGTCGCGAGATTACCCGCGCCGATCAGCGCGAGCCCGCTCGCCAGCACACCGCCGGGCGACACGCGCGCGGCGAGCATGCCGCCCAGCGACGGCCCGCCGATCATCGCGACCGCGAACGGCAGCATCCCGAGCCCTGCGTCGATCGCCGACATCCCGAACGCGTTCTGCAGGTACAGCGGCAGAAACGTCATCATCACCTGCGCGCACGCCGCATAGCCGAACATCGCCAGCACCGCGCCGACGAAGCGCGGCTGGCGAAACAGCGCGAGATCGATCATCGGCCGCGCCTGCCAGCGCTCCGCGCCGACGAACGCGGCCAGCAGCGCGGCGGCGAGCGCGAACCGGCCGAGCGTCGCGCCCGACAGCCAGCCGTGCGACGGCGCACCGATCAGCGCCGCGATCGCGCACGCGAGCGCCGCGCCGAACAGCACGCTGCCGGCGGCGTCCACTCGTTTCGCGTGCGGATCGCGCGACTCGTCGATCGCGACGCGCGCACCGGCCGCGAGCAGCGCACACACCGGCAGGTTCAGCAGAAATACCCAGCGCCAGCCGATCCACTGCGTGATCGCGCCGCCGACGAGCGGCGCGACGGCCGTCGCGATCCCCATGCACATCCCCCAGATCGCCCACGCGCGGGCCCGTTCGCGCCCGTCCGGAAAGCGGTTCGCGATGACCGCGAGCGCGGCCGTCAGCAGCAGCGCGGCCCCGCCGCCCTTCACCGCGCGCGCGGCGATCAGCCAGCCGGCCGACGGCGCGAGTCCGCAACCGAGCGACGCGAGCGAAAAGAGCGCGAGCCCCGCGCCGAGCATGCGCTTGCGCCCGAAGCGGTCGGCGAGCCCGCCGGCCGGCAGCAGGCACGCGGCGAACGCGGTCATGTAGGCGCTCACGACCCATTCGATGTCGGCGAAGCTCGCATGGAAGCCGCGCGCAATGCTCGGCAGCGACACGGCGACAACGTTGGTATCGAGCACGATCAGCGAGCAGGTTGCCGACGCGACCGCGAGCGTCGCGGCGGCCGGCAGGCGCGGGTTCGCGGGCGCGGCGGCGCGCGAGGCGGAGGAAGGCTGGGACATCGACAGCTCCGGAACAGGAGGAACGAGCCGTATGCTAGGCTGGGCGCGTATTGCCTGTCATTGATACGTCCATGCAGTTTTATTGACGAAAATTGCAATCATGAATCCGCTCGAATTCCGTCATGTGCGCGCGTTCCTGAGCGTCGCGCAGCATCTGCATTTCGCCCGCGCGGCCGACGCGCTCGACATGGCGCCGCCCGCGCTCACGCGGCAGATCCAGGAGGCCGAGCGGCTGCTCGGCGTGCGGCTGTTCCAGCGCTCGCGCCGCGCGGTCACGCTGACGGCGGCAGGCGTTGCGTTTCTCGCCGAGGCGAGCGCCGCGTTCGAGCATCTTCAGCGCGGCCGCGAACTCGCGATGCTGGCCGAGCGCGGCGAACTCGGCCGCATCGAAATCGGCTATGTGTCGTCGGCCGTCTATTCGGGCGCGCTGCAGCGCACGGTCGGCGCGTTTCGCGCCGCGCATCCGCGCATCGACCTGAACCTGCGGGAAGTGCCGATGGACGACGTCGCGAAGCAGCTCGACACGGGCCGCCTCGATCTCGCATACGTGCGCCCGCCGTTGCCGCTGCCGGGCGGGCTGCGGATCGTCACGCTGCAGCGCGACGTGTTCGTCGCGGCCGTGCCGGCCGATTCGCGCTACGCGTCGATGACTACCGTGCGCGCCGCCGATCTCGCCGACGCACGCTTCGCGGTGCCCGAGCAGGAGCGCGGCACGCTCGAAGTCGCACGCCGCGGCCGCTTCGCGCCCGTGATCGCCGCGCGGCCGGGCGGCTTGCTCGCGGTGCTCGCGTGCGTGTCGGTCAACGGCTGGGTCGCCGTGATTCCGGACGCGCTCGCCGGCTGCGTGTCGTTGCCGGGCGTCGTGTACCGGCCGATCGCCGGCAAGCCGATCACGTCCGAACTCGCGCTCGCGCACCGGCGCTTCGATAAGGCGCCTGCGGTGCGCGCGTTCCTGCGCACCGTCCCCGCGGCAGCCTAGCGCCGTATCTTCCCCCGCCGCCATTCCCTTCTCGCACGAATAAGCATTGCGCGATTCGATGTTTGCCGGCGCGAAACCGATTCCGTAATCTGCCCGGCAGCCGCGCGGCTCGCGCGCGGATCACCGAGGACCGCCGCCGATGACTTCGCCCCCCGCCCCTGCCCGCCGCCGCGCGTTGCTGCGTGTGGCCGCCCTCGCCGCCGCACCGCTTGCGGGCGCCGCCGCCCTGCCCGCCCGCGCGGCCGGCCCCGACCTGTCGAACGTCACGCTGGTGCTCGGCGATCAGGCCGGCGGCCTGCGCGCGCTGGCCGAGGCCGCGCGCGTGCTCGACGGCGTGCCGTACCGGTTTCGCTGGGCGAATTTCCAGGGTGCCGCGCCGCTGTTCGAAGCGCAGCGCGCGGGCGCGATCGATCTCGCGCCGGCCGGAGACCTGCCCGTGCTGACGGCCGCGCTCGGCGATCCGGCGCTGCGGATCGTCGCGACGCGCGTGGGCTCGCCCACGTCGCTCGGCATCGTCGTGCAGCCCGATTCGCCGGTGCGCACGGTCGCCGACCTGAAGGGGCGCACCGTCGTCGTGTCGTCGGCGCGCGGCAGCATCTCGCAATACCAGTTGTACGGCGCGCTGCGCGAACACGGCCTCGCACCGGGCGACGTCGACGTGCGCTTCGTGCTGCCGGTCGACGCATTCGCCGCGTTCGAGGCGAAGCAGATCGGCATCTGGGCGACCTTCGATCCTTACTACGGCAACGTGGTGCGGCGCGGCGCGCGTATCGTGCGCGACGGCAGCGGGATCAATTCGGGGCTCGCGTTCCTCACGTCGCCGGTCGACACGCTCGACGATCGATCGAAGCGCGCGGCGCTGTCGGACGTGCTCGCGCGTCTCACCCGCGCCGGCCAGTGGGCGCTCGCGCATCCGGCCGACTACGCGAGCGTCTACGCATCGCTCACGCGCCTGCCGCGCGATGCGGCCGCCGATATCGTCCGCCGGGCGGCGCTCGCGCAACGCGGCGTCACTGGCGCGGACATCGACGTGCTGCAACGCGTCGCCGATCGCGCGGCCGCGGACGCGATCCTGCCGAAGCGCGTCGACGTCGCATCGATCGCGGTGCGCAGCCTGTCGGCCGCGTAACCGGTTGCGCGCACACTCAGCGCGGCGTCGACATGTCGAGATCGGGCACGTCGTCGCCGAACGTCGACGCGACCAGCGTGCGCATCGCGGCGATCAGCAGCGTCGGCCCCGACTGATTGAACGTGCAGCGCTCGCCCGCCGCCGGCACCGCCCGATGCAGCACCGCGCGCCATGCGCCGTGCCCGCCGTCGCGTTCGAACGCGCCGAACGGCAAACGCTCGACGAGCGGGCCGCCGTCCACCCATGACGACGACGGCGCGTACGGCACCGGCGTGCCGTCCGGCTCGCGAATGATCGTGCAGCCACCGGCGTCGACGCGCGGCGCGCCGAGGTCTTCCGCCATCGCCACCCAGAAATCGAGCGGCGCACCTGTCAGATCGTGAACTTGCACCGCGCGCTCCTTCGGCATTGAAAACGCCATCCTAGCGCCGTCGCGCACGGTCCGCCGCCGGGGGCCACCCGGTGTTTCCCCGGCAAGCCCTTCGCCACGCCGTGCAAATCCGCCGATACGTGTTACGAATCGGCGATTCCCTGCATACAATGGACACAACACCTAAGTCCGGTCCGCGGTGGACAAGCAGGCCGGAACCGACGTCGCGCCGAACCGGGCCACGCCCGTTCGGCAGAAAACAACCGGAATCACACGGTGCAGCGCAGGCCGGATCTCTCGGGAGCCCGCAGCATGTCCACGCAAGCCAGGAAGCCGCTGATCTCGCTCGTCGTGCCGTTTCATGACGAAGAGGAAACGATCGACGCGTTCTTTGCCGAAACGCTGCCCATTCTGGAGTCGGTCGCCGCGATCCGCTTCGAGATCGTCTGCATCAACGACGGCAGCCGCGATCGCACGCTCGACCGGCTGCTCGCGATCGCCGCCGGCGATGCGCGCGTGCACGTCGTGGATCTCACGCGCCGCTTCGGGAAGGAAGCGGCGCTCACAGCGGGCCTCGACGAGGCGGCCGGCGCCGCGGTGATCCTGATCGACGCCGACCTGCAGGACCCGCCCGCGCTCATTCCCGCGATGATCGAACGCTGGCGCGGCGGCGCCGAGGTCGTCGCCGCGAAACGGACCGACCGGCTGTGCGATCCCTACCTGCAGCGCGCGGCGGCGGCGCTCTACTATCGCGTGCACAACGCGCTGTCCGAGGTCGAGATGCCGGAGAACGTCGGCGATTTCCGCCTGATGGATCGCGAGGTCGTCGATGCGCTGCGCGCGCTGCCGGAGCGGCGACGGTTCATGAAGGGGCTGTTCGCGTGGGTCGGCTTTCGCACCGCGATCATCGAATACACGCGTGCGCCGCGCAGCGGCGGCCGCTCGAAGTTCTCCGGGTGGCGGCGCTGGAATTTCGCGCTCGAGGGCATCACGAGCTTCAGCACGGTGCCGCTGCGCGTGTGGACCTACGTCGGCATCACGTTCGCGATGCTGTCGCTCGTGTACGGCGCATTCATCGTCGTACGCACGCTGTTGTTCGGCAATCCGGTGCACGGCTACCCGTCGCTGATTTCCGTCGTGCTGTTCGTCGGCGGCATCCAGCTGATCGGCATCGGCGTGATCGGCGAATACCTCGGCCGGATCTATCACGAGTCGAAGCAGCGCCCAGTCTATCTCGTCAGGCGGCGCTACCGGGCCGAGCGGGATGCCGCCGCGCAGCCTGCATCGAAGCTGCTGCAGTTCCCGCTCAAGCGCACGCACGCGGCGCGCCGCCGGACGACGATACCGGCCACCGCCGGCCTCGCCGCCCGCAAGGCGTCGTTCAAGTAAGCCGGGCCGCGGCAATTGGACATTTCCAGCCAATCGATACGCTCGGCGCCGCGCCCAGTCGGCGAATGGCTCACGCCGCGGCGCCTCGTCCTGTACAGCGCAATGATGCTGGTGTTCTACGCGCTGTTCATCGCGGTCTGGACGACCGTCGTTCGCCACGGCGGCGCCGTGGGGCGCCCCGGCGCCGACTTCTCGGTGTTCTGGTCCGCGTCGTACGTGATGCTGCACGGTACGCCGGCGCAGGCGTACGATTTCTCGTCGTTCTCGCGGCTGACGGCCGAGCTGTTCACCCACTTTCGTCGCGACAGCTTCGCACCGTGGCTGTACCCGCCCACTTATCTGCTGCTCGTGACGCCGCTGGCGCTGCTGCCCTTTGCGCTCGGCTATCCGCTGTTCGTCGCGTTCGGCGTCGTCGTGCTCGGCCTCGCGGCGTCGCGCGTATCCGGCCTCGGCACGATGGCCCGCGCAGGGCGCGCCGCGACGCTCGCACTGGCCGCCGCACCGTGCGTGTTCGTCACCGCGACGCTTGGGCAGAACGCGTTCCTGACCGCCTCATGCGCGGCGCTGGCCGTCCATTGGGCCGCTCGTCGGCCGATGTGGGCCGGCCTCTGCATCGGCCTGCTGTCGGTCAAGCCGCAGATGGCGTTGCTGTTCCCGTTCGTGCTGATCGCGGCGCGCGCGTGGCGCACGATCGCATGGGCCGCACTCGCGACAGGCACGTTCGTCGTGCTGAGCATCCTGGTCTGCGGGGTCGAGTCGCTGCGCCTGTTCGTCGCCAGCACGGGGCTCGCGCGCTCGATCGTCCTTGAACACGGTGTCGTGTTCTGGCTCGTGTCGCCGACGCCGTTCGCGACTTTCCGCCTCGCGGGCGTGCCGCCCGCCGCCGCCTATGCCGCACACGCGTGTATCGCCGTGATCGCGATCGCAGCCGCATGCGTCGCGTGGGCGCGGTCACGCGATACCCGCGTGCGCGCGGCCGTGCTGACGGTCGCGACGCTGGCTGCCAACCCGTACGTATGGCACTACGAACTCGCGTGGCTCGCCGTCGCGATCGCGTGCATGCTGGCGATCGGCTGGCGCGACGGCTGGCTGCGTGGCGAACAGACGGCAATCGCGCTGCTGTGGGCGCTGCCGATCTTCGAATACCTGAACCCGTGGCTGGAGTGGCCGCAGATCGGCCCGGCCGTGACCCTCTTCGCGCTGCTCGTGCTGCTGCGGCGCGCGCAGCACGACGCTCACCACGCTCACAACGCGAGCCGCGGCGGCACGTACACGCCGTAGTACGGCCCGACGCCGGTCGCGACACCCGTGAGCTTCACGCCGGCAACGAAGTGGCCCTGGATGTACTTGTACGTGCCACCGAGCGACACGTCGATGTGGAACGCGGCGAACGCGACGATCGGCACGGAGGTGCTGCTCGAGGTCTGCGTGACGACCGGCAGCACGACCGTCGCGCCGACCGGCACCGACGTGTAGAGCGTCGCCTTCACGCCGGTGGCGAGATTGATGGTGTCGCCGATATTCAGCGTCGTCGGGTTGCCGGTCACCATCAGGCCGCCCATCGTCGTCGTGTCGGTCGCGCTCGACTGGAACGACGTCCACTGACCGCCCATGCACAGCGCGCCATAGGTCTGGCCGTTGGTGATCGAGAACTCGTACGGCTGGCCCGTCAGCGGATTGATCAGCGGCTGGTTGGTCGCCGCATTCCAGTACTGGTTGTACACGCACTGATCGATCGCGATCGGAAAGAGGCCGCCCGCCGCCACCCCGCCGGGCGCGGCGAGCACCGCGATCGCGGTCGCACTGCCGGATGTGCCGGGCACGCCGAGCAGTCCGCCGAGCAGCAACGGGATCGAGCCGCCGTTGATGCCCGGCGCGCGCGACACCGTGACCTGCACCGCCGGCACGTCGTACGCGCCGGGCGTGATCGTGGTCGGCTGCATCGAGGCCGGGTTGCGCGTCACGTTCCAGTAGCCGGTCGTCACCGTGCCCGTCGCCAGCGCCGCGCCCGCCGCCGAATTCTGCGCGATCACGCCGTTCGCCGCCGGCGTGGCCTGCGACCAGTTCAGCGGGCCGCCGGTCGGCGACATCATCGCATCGGCCGCCGCGAGTGCGGCCGCGTCGGCGGCATTCTGAAGCTGGTTGCGCACGGTGGCGACCCACGCGATGTCGATCGCCAGCGCGCCGAACGACAGCAGCGGAATCAGGAACATCAGGAAGAACAGCGCGACGGAGCCTCGCTCGGATGCGCGGCCGGTGCAGCGCGTGTCGGCTGCGTCATTCATAGAGCATCACCGAGCTGGCCGAGATCGTAATCGGGCCGGTCAGCACGCTCAATGCCGTACCCAGCACCAGCCCGGAATACGTGTAGGTCACCGTCACCGTCAGCGCGGTGCCCGCCGTCGTGCCGTTCGCCTGCGTCACGGCCACGGTCGGCACCGTCCCGGTGCCGCCGCTGACCAGGCTGTTCTGCGTGTAGCTCAACGCGACGTTGGCGATCTGCGTCGGGGTCAGCATCGGCACGCGCAGCACGACGCCGGCCCGCGCGGCTTCGCGGCTCGCGTTCGTGATGACGGCCTTGTCGCACAGCAGCAGGCTCACGTCGATGATGCCGATCAGCACCATCAACAGGAACGGCAGCATCAGCGCGAATTCGAGGGATACGACGCCGCGCGCGTGGCGCGCGCCCCTCGCCCCGCGTGTCATTTTGTGGTCCCCGCAGCGGGAGGCACGACGCTCCGCTCGAGCGCGGCGCCCGTCAACGGCCGCGCGGCGGCGGCAGCCGGGCGCGCCGCGAGCTGCGCGCGCACCGCCTGGTAGAAGCGCAGGTTGTCGGCCACCGCCGACGCAGGCAGGTCGGCGGACAGCAGCTTCTTCGCCGAATCCGTGTTGCCGAGCACGCCGTACGCGAACGCGAGGTTCTGGCGCGCCTGCCACGGCGCGTCGGGCAAGCCGGCCACGTCGAGCAGCACGTTCACGCCTTCGCGCGGCCGGTTGCTCAGCACGAGCGACAGCCCGAGGTCGATGCGCAGCCCCTGCGCGTCCGGATGCGCGTTGAGCGCGTCGCGATACACGGCTTGCGCGTCGGCATGGCGGCCCTGCAGGTCGAGCACCGTGCCGAGCCCTTGCGCGGCGAGCGGCAGGTTCGGCTGCGCGGCCAGCAGGTCGCGGTAGCGCTGCGCGGCCTCGTCGAGCCGGCGCTGCCGCAACGCGACGCGCGCAAGCCCGAGCTGCGGCCCGAGATCCGCCGGCGCCTGTTGCCGTGCCTGCTCATAGAGAATTCGCGCGCGCTCCAGATCGCCGGCCCGGTAGTTGACGTCGCCGAGCCCCAGCTGCGCCGCAAGCGAATCGGGATGCCGCGCGAGCACCTTTCCGTACAGCGTCGACGCAAGCTCGACGTTGCCGCCGGAGAGCGCGCTGTCGGCAATGCGCAATTCGGCTTGCGGGTCGTCGCTCTTTTGCGACAGCGCCGGTCTCGTCTGGACGCCCGGCGCGCAGCCGCCGGCCAGCACGGGCAGCACGGCCGCGAACGCCAGCGCGCGGATGACGGATCGTGTCATTTGAATACCTCGATCAGGCGGATTGCCGCCGGGCCCGCCGCGATCAGGCCGACCGTCGGCAGGATGAACAGCATCATCGGCACCGTGATCTTCGGCGCGAGCTTCGCGGCCTTTTCCTCGAGCGCGACGACCTGCTCGGTGCGCTCGCTGCGCGACAGCGTGCGCAGCGCCTGCGTGATCGGCGTGCCGAATCGCTGCGATTGCGTGAGCGTCGTGGCGAGCGAGCGCGCCGACGAAAAATTGACGCGCAGCGCGAAATGCGCGAGCGCCTCCGAGACATTGCCGCTCAGCGTCAGCTCGTCCGCGCACACGGTCAGCTCGTCGGCGAGCGGCGGGCAGATGCGCTGGAGTTCGCGGGCGACGCGCCGCACGCCCGATGCGAGACTGTTGCCGGCCATCGTGCAGATCACGAGCAGATCGAGCGCATCGGGAAAGCACGCGGCGATGATGCGCCGGCGCCGCCGGATCATCGCGCCGAGCACGTACTCGGGCACGATCACGCCGATCACGAACGCGCCGACCATCGCCACCGCACGGATCACGAAGAATTCGCCGAGCCGCGGAATGTACGGGCTGAACACGATCGCGAAGCCCGCGAACAGCACGCCGCAGCTCAACTTGATGCCGATCATCGCCGACACCGCGCGGCGCTCGCGAAAGCCGGCGCGCGTGAGCTGCAGCCCGAGCTTCACGCGCTGCATCGGGTCGAGCACCGGCAGCCGCTCGCCGAGCTGCGCGAGCCGCCGCGTCAGGTCCTGGCGCACCTCGCCCGGCTGCAGCCGCCCCGCCGCCAGCGACAGCGAGCGCTGTCCGGCCGCCTGCTGCACGCGCGCGGCGATGCGCCGGCGCGTGCCGCCGCCGGGCGTCGCGAGCGCCGCGGCAACGCACGCGATCAGCAGCAGCAGTTCAAGGCCGCGGGCGGCCAGCATCGACATCGTCATCGCGCGGTATCCAGTTTCGAGATCTTGTTGATCGTCAGCAGTCCGATCGTCAGCAGCACGGCGGCGATCGTCAGCATCACGTGTCCGGCGTGCGTGTCGAACAGCAGCATCACGTACGAGCGGTTCACGAGGAACAGCGCGCCGATCATCACGAACGGCACGGCCGAAATGATCTTGGTCGTGATCCGCCCTTCGGCGGTCAACGCGCGCGTCTTCAGGCGGATGTCGCGGCGCGTGCGGATGATGCTCGACAACTCGTCGAGCGTTTCGCCGAGGCTGCCGCCGGTCTCGCGCTGCAGCAGCAGGTAGACGGTGAAGAACGAGAAGTCCGCGATCATCAGCCGGTCCGACGCCTGCGTCAGCACGTCCTTCAGATCCACGCCCACGCGCAGGCTGTCGCCCATCGTGCGGAACGTCGAGCGCACCGGCTCCGCCGCGCTGTCGCCGACCGTGCTGATCGCCTGCGTGACCGGAATGCCCGCGCGCACCGCGCGCACGATCAGGTCGATCGCGTCGGGAAACGCTTCGAGAAAGCGCAGCCGGAAGCGCTCGACCAGCGCGCGATAGCTGGTACGCATCGCCAGCAGCGGCAAGCCGACGTAGATCAGCGGATGCAGGATGCTCGGCAGCGCGACGAGCTTCATCGCGACGATCGCCGCGATCTCGCCGACGATCGCGCTGGCGATGACGATCCGCATCCCGCGCTCGCCGCCGACCGCGCGCACGCGCGTCACGTAGCGCTGCAGCCACGCACGCACGCGGCCCTGCCGGCGCGGCAGGTTGAACAGCGCGACGCCGGGCGTGGTGTTGGCACCGGCCTCGCGGCCCGCCAGCGACGGCGCGAGGCGCCGCATCCGCTCGCGAATGCGCTGCTCCGGCGCCTGCCGCGCGCGATCGAGCAGCGCGGACAGCATGAGGCCGATCACGAGGATCACGACGAATGCGCCGAGCGCGAACAGATCGGCGGGCCTCATTGCCGGAATACCTCGGAGAGCGCGTCCTCCATGCCGTAGTACGCGGCACGCGGGGCGAACGCGGGGCGCAGCGACGACGCCTCGAACACCCCCTTCACGACATCGCGCGTCGTGTCGCTTTCCTGCCGGAACGTGAACAGGTCCTGCGTGATCACGACCTCGCCTTCCATCCCGACGATCTCGGTGATCCGCGTCACGCGGCGCACGCCGTCGCGCATCCGCTCGATCTGCACGAACAGGTGCACGGCGCTCGCGATCTGGCGCCGGATCGACAGCAGCTGCAGGTTCGCGTTCGCCATCATCACCATGCTTTCGAGCCGGCTGATCGCGTCGCGCGGCGTGTTCGCATGGATCGTCGTCATCGAGCCGTCGTGGCCCGTATTCATCGCCTGCAGCACGTCGAATGCCTCCGCGCCGCGGATTTCGCCGAGGATGATGCGATCGGGCCGCATCCGCAGCGCATTGCGCACGAGGTCGCGCTGCGAGATTCCGCCGAGCCCCTCGGTATTCTCCGGCCGCGTCTCGAGACTCACGACATGCGGCTGCAGCAGTTGCAGCTCTGCCGCATCCTCGATCGTCACGATCCGCTCGTGCTCCTCGATGTGCTGCGACAGCGCGTTCAGCAGCGTGGTCTTGCCCGAGCCGGTGCCGCCCGAGATCACGATGTTCAGCCGGCACGCGCACGCGATCTTCAGCACCTGCAGCATCCCGTGCGAGATGTTGCCCTGATGCGCCATCCGCGCGAGCGTGATGTCGCGCTTCGCGAACTTGCGGATCGAGATCGACGCGCCGCGCATCGCGATCGGCGGAAGCACCACGTTCACGCGGCTGCCGTCGGCAAGGCGCGCGTCGACCATCGGGCTGCTCTCGTCGACACGGCGGCCCACTGCCGCCGCGATCCGCTGCGCGACGCTCGTCACGTGCGCGTTGTCGCGAAACTTCAGCGACGTGAGTTCGAGCCGCCCCGCGCGCTCGACGTACACCTGGTCGGGGCCGTTCACGAGGATGTCGGACACGGTGTCGTCGGCGAGCAGCGGCTCGATCGGCCCGACGCCGAACATGTCGTTCAGGATCGCGTCGACGATCAGCACCTGCTCGCCCGCCGTGATCTTCAGGCGCTCGCGCTCGACGGTGTGCGCGGCCACCTGCTCGATGCCCGCGCGCACTTCGTCGCGCGTCTTCATCAATGCCGCCGACATGTTCATCGATGAGAACACCGCGGTGCGAATCGCATCGAACTTGCCGGAGCGGATCAGCGACTCCTGCGTGTCGGCCGCCGCGGCCCCGCGCAGCGGCGGCGGCGCGTGGCTCGCGATCGGCGCCAACGTCGGCGCCGGCGCGGGCGGGTCGTCGCGCGGCGCGGCCGGGGACACGGCCGGCGCAGGCTCCGGCGTCGACCGTTTGCGGGTACCGAACGTCACGATCCTTTCCTCCACTTGACGAAGCGCGCGTACCACGGCTCGGCGACGGCCATCGATTCGCCGGTGATGCCGTTCGCGAGCCGCCGGATCTCGTCCAGGAAGCCATGACGCTTCCCGCCTTCGATCGGCTCGCCGAGGTTCTCGGCGACCGCGAGCGGCTGCGGCTCGTGCGGCAGCTCGCGCAGCTTCACGCCGCCGAACGCGTCCTCGAAATCGGTCTGCGCGACGCGCCCCTTGACCGGCTCGAGCGGATTGTTGAGCACCATCGACAGCAGCCGCTCGCCGGGCAGCTCCTTCACGAAGCGCGCGAGCCGCGCGGCTTCGTATGCGGCGTGCACCGAGCGGTCGGCGACGATATAGACGAGATCCGACGCCGCCAATGCGTCCTCGAACAGCTTGCCGGCGCGGTTGCCCACGTCGAACAGCACGTAATGGAAGCGGTCCTTCAGCATGTCGACGAGCTGCGCGACCGCATCGTCGCGCAGCGGCGCGTCCTCGCCGTACGCCAGCTCGGCCGACAGCACGTGCAGGCGGTCGCCCTTCGTGACGAACATGCGGTCGAACAACGCGTCGTCGGGGCGCTGCTCCATGTTCAGCAATTCGATCAGCCCGTTGTTGCTCGACAGCCCGAGCATCGAGTTCGCGCCGCCGCCATGAAGGTTCAGGTCGGCATACGCGACACGGCGGCGCTTCTCGCCGGCGAGGCAGCGCGCGAGACTCACCGCGACCGTCGTCGCGCCGACGCCGCCGCGCGCGCCGACGAAACTGACGATCTTGCCGGTACGCGCGTGCACGATCGATTCCGTCGCGGTCAGCGCGCGCCGCATCAGCTCGACGGTCAGCGGCTTCACGATGTAGTCCTGCACGCCGATGCCGAGCAGGTTGCGGAACAGCCCGACGTCGTTCTGCGTGCCGATCGCGACGACCCGCACGGACGGATCGCACATCTCGGCGAGCCGCATCAGGTCGGACACCGGCAGCACCGAATCGGACACGTCGACGATCAGCTGGCGCGGCGAACGCTCGTGCTGCTGCAGCAGGCGGATCGCGTCGTCGCAATTGCCCGCCTGCACGTGGGCGCGCGTGATCGACAGATCCTGCACGACGCGGCGGATCACGTCTTCGCTGCCCGCGTCCGACACGACCGCGATGAGATCGGCCGCCCCGGCGGAGGCGGCACGCTTGGCGTTCTGGCGATCGAGGACGTTCATGGTCGGCATCGCGATGTCATCCGGAGCGGGTCAATGGCCGGGCGAGCCGGTCGTCGTCAGCGTCTTGCCGGGGGTCGGCTGCTTCACGCGATCCTCGACGTAGCGGCGCACCGCGTCGGCCGCGACTTGCGCGTCCGCGCCGCCGTATGGGATGGGCGCGACGAGGTCTTCCGGCCGCGCGAGCATCGTCGCGAGATTCGTGTAGGTCGCGCAGCCGAACGGCACGCCGGGCCGCCCGAAGCCCGCGTCGACGAGATGCGACGGCTGCATCAGCGCCGCGCAGTCGGGCGGCACCGCGCGCACGCCGTCGAAGCCGATCGCGCGTGCATCCGGCAGGTTGATCGGCGGCGGCGCCGACAGGCAGCCTGCAAGCGCGGGCGCCAGCAAAGCGAAAACAATGGTTCGAACCCGCATGCGCGCTCCTCCGGTCAATACACGAAGCCCGCGGCGCCGACGGGGCGCGGCGTTTCGCCCGACATCAGATCGAGCCCAAGATTGCGCTGCACCGCGAACTCGAGATCGCTGCTCGGCCGGGCGACGGTGTCGAGCGCCTGTTCGAGCTGGCCGGGGCCGGTCGGCTGCACGATGTACGGCGTCACGATCACGACGACCTCGGTCTTGTTGTCCTGGAAGTTCTTCGACGAAAACAGCCGGCCGATGATCGGCAGCCGGCCGAGCCCAGGAATCTGCGACACGGTATTGGCCGTCTGGCTCTGCAGCAGCCCGCCGATCGCGAAGCTCTGCCCGCTCGACAGCTCGACCGTCGTCTCGACGCGCCGCACGGTGAGCCCCGGCACCGTCACGCCGCCGGTCGTCACGCTGTTGTTCGCGTCGACCTCGCTCACTTCCGGACGCACCTTCAGGCTGATCCGGTTGTCGGCGAGCACGGTCGGCGTGAAATCGAGCGACACGCCGAACGGCTTGAACTCGACCGTGATCGCGCCGGTCGTGTTGCCGGCCTGCGCGACCGGAATCGGAATCTCGCCACCCGCGAGGAAGCTCGCGGTCTGGCCGGACATCGCGGTCAGGTTCGGCTCCGCGAGCATCGTGATCAGGCCTTCCTGGTCGAGCGCGTCGAGCACGACGTCGATCGACCAGCGCCCCGTGTGGAAGCCGCCGAGCACCGAGTACGCGCCGGTCGGCGACAGGTTGAACAGCCTGTTCGTCGGATCCATCAGCGTGCGCCCGTTGAACAGCCCGCCGATGAAATTGCCGGCCGCGCCGAGCGAGCTCCAGTTGATGCCGAGCTGCTGCGTGACGTTGCGGCTCACCTCGGTCACGCGCACGCGCAGGTTCACCTGGATCGGGCGCGACAGGGTGAGCCGATTGACGATCCTTTCCTTGTCGTTCAGGTAGGGCGCGAGCGACTGCATCACGGCGTCCGCGTCGGCCGCGCTCGGCACCTTGCCCGACACCATCAGCGAGCCCGGCGCGCCGGACACCGCCAGCTTCAATTGCGGAAAGCGGCTGTCGAGCACCGTCTGCAGCGACGCGGTGTCGACCTGCACGATCACCGTGCGGCGCAGGATCGGACGATGGTTCGCGCCAAGCGCGATCAGCGTGGTGGTGCCGGCCTTCTTGCCGAACACGAACACGGTGCGCGGCGACGGCACCTGGATGTCGGCGATGCTCGGATCCGCGACGAACATCGCGGTCGCGGGTTCGGACAGCGACAGCATCTCGCCCTTGCCGGTCGCGATCGACAACGGCGCGCCGGCGTCCGCCGCGTGCGCGCGCTGCGCGAGCGCGACGCCCGGCGCGACGATGCAGGCCAGACACCAGAAAGCGATCCAACGAACCATGCGCACCATGCGTTTTCCCGTCAGTGGCCGGCCGCCGGGCGGCCGGCCCGATTCTTCACTGCATCACTGCACCGTCGTGGTCCGCGGCGCTTGCGTCGCCGCGTCCGCCGTCGCATTGCCGCCCACGGGTGCGGCCGGCGCAACCGGTGCAACAGGCGTGCCCGGCCAACCGGCCGGCAGCGGCGGCACGCCCGGCGTGCCGGTGCCGCCGGCGCGCGATCCATCGTCGACCGACGAGCCGCGATAGATCACGACCGTGTTGCCTTGCGCCGGGCGCGTGCCAGTATCCGTCCGCGCAGCCGGCGCACGCGCCGCTTCGCGGGCCGCGCGCGATACGTCACCGGCCCATACCGGCGGCGTATCGGGCTCCTGTTCGTCGCCGCCCGCCGCCTGGCGGCGGTCGCTCGTCGCGAAGCTGCGCAGTGCGAGCGACAGCGAACCGAGGCGCGTCGCGACCAGCACGACCTGCGCGGTGCGCGGCGCAACCTCGAGCGTGACCGTGCGCGCGCGGACCGGCGCGTCCGGCGCGCTCGCGGGCCCCCCCTTCGCGCGCTGGAATTCCGAGCCGACCGCGAGCACGCGCGCGCGCCGCACGACCGTCTCCGCTTCGAACGTGCCGGGCGTCGTCGCGGAGCCGCCGATCTGCTGCGTGAGCACCACGTCGACGAAGTCGCCCGGCTGGATCAGCCCCGCGTTGCCCGACACGTCGTCGACCGGCACCGAGATCGCGCGCATGCCGGGCTGCAGCGCGGCGGCGAGAAAATCCGGCGCGCCCGCCGAAATCACGTTGTCCGCGCGGATCGGCGCGCCCGCTTCGACGCGGCTGCGCAGCAGCGCGCCCTTCAGGTCCGCGCCCGGTTGCGATTCGACGAACGCGCCGGCCGGCACCTGCGCGCGCGCCATGGGTTTCCATGCGAGATCGTTGTCGCGCAGCAGCAGTCCTTCGGGAAGGTCCGCCGCGGCGACCCGCACGCGTACGTCGGCCGTGTTACCGGGCGGCGGAGGTGTCGACGCGGAAACATACAGTTGGCGCAGGATGAACGCACCGATGCCGGCGGCGATGATCAGCACGGCCATTCTCAGGGGTTTGGGCATGGCGGCGCGCGTCCCCTGGCTAGGTAAGCGAAAGTGCGTGAGGAAACGGCGCCCAGACGGCCAGCGCGCCGCCGAACGCAAGCGCGACGCCGTACGGCACGCCGCGCGTCACCATCGGGTGCGCAGGCGCGACGCGACGCTGCCGTGCGACGCCAGCGAGCATCGCGAGGCCGCACGCGGCGCCGCTCGCGCCGACGATCGTCAGCACCGGCAACGCGAGCGGCGGGCCGGCCCACAGGAATACCGCCGCGGCCAGCTTCACGTCGCCGCCGCCGAGCCAGCCCGCGTGACGCAGCGCGCCGAACATCACCAGCATCGCCGCGGCGGTCGCGACGTGGCCGGCGAATGGCGCAAGCCCTTCGCGCACGAGCGCCGCCGCGATCACGTACAGCATCGCGAACGCCAGCACCGCGCGATTGGACACGCGCCGCTCGCGCAGGTCCTGCATCGCGATCGACACCAGCACGAGCGTGGCCGTCAGCTGTACGAGATAGAGCATCGGAGAGCCGTCCGTCGGTGCGCCCCGGCTGGATACGTCGTACCGCTGCGGATCCGTGTATTCGTCGGCGGCGCGCGGGTTCAGGAGATCAGATCAGTGAGCTGACCTTGTTGATCAGCGATGTGAATATGGCCTGCAGGCCTGATGTACCGCTCAGGTACGTGCCGACCGCCGCGAGTGCGACGACGATGATGCCGGCCAGCACTGCGTATTCGAGCGAACTGACGCCCCGTTCATCGCGCAACAAGGACTTGACGTATTGCAGCATGACTCCCTCCGTGTGACGGGGCCGGTGATCGACCTTGAATGTAAAGACGCTGCGTTGCTTCGGTGGCGGCGCATGGCGTTCGCCCATTCACGATTCATGCGGCGGCCCGTGCATCGTGCCGTTCGCATCCCCCGGAATCCTTTCGATCGCTGCAACGCGCGGGTATGGCAACTGATTTGCCGCACTTCGCGCGTTTTGTTGCGTGGCCGCATTTGAGACGATGCGAATCACGCCGTTTCGTCTAGTGTATAGATAATTTTTTGGGGGATTTCAAATTATTTAGCGTCGGAGTGTATTTATGGACGGCGCCCTTCAACAATGAAATACGGGCACACCGCTTACCGCTTTCCCGCCCGCAACGCAAGGCCTGTCGGGGCGCGATGTAAGAATGTCAACGATGGTACGCATCATTGCGTTGGCCGATGATTCGATATTTTTTGCCGTTTTTTCCAAATTCATCGGAGTCGCCCCGGCAAATTTGAAACCGGCCATTCGCGCTCGCTTTTCGGCAATCTTTTCGTGCCCGCCGATTTGACAGGGAAAATATTCCGCATTTCGCATGCCGATCGGATTCCCGGATACCGCGCGCGCATCGCTCAGCACGACGACACATATCGATCGTCACGACGCGCACTAAGGTTGTGACGATTCATCGGTTCCGGTTTCGCGCGGCCCCTGCTTGAATGGAGACCCGACCGACCCGACCCAGGAGACTCCCGATGTCCGACGTCCAGCATGCCGCTCACCCGTCATCGCATGCTTCGCACGCCGCCGCGCCGCACACGGCCGCCGCCCCGCTTCAGCTGCGCCAGGTCGCCGGCCGGATCGGCGCCGAGATCGCCGGCGTCCGGCTGTCGAGCACGCTCGACGACGCGACGTTCGACGCGATCCAGGCCGCGCTGCTCCGCCACAAGGTGCTGTTCTTCCGCAACCAGGACCATCTCGACGACGCCGCGCAGGAAGCATTCGCGCGTCGCTTCGGCGACACCGTCGCGCATCCGACCGTGCCGCCGGCGGACGGCAGCGCGCAACTGCTCGAACTCGATTCCGCGCACGGCGCGCGCGCCAACTCTTGGCACACCGACGTGACGTTCGTCGACGCGTATCCGAAGGTGTCGATCCTGCGCGCGGTCGTGATTCCGCCGTTCGGCGGCGACACGGTGTGGGCCAATACGGCGACCGCGTATGCGCACCTGCCGGAGCCGCTGCGCGCACTCGCCGACACGCTGTGGGCGCTGCACACGAACGCCTACGACTATGCGTCGACGCACGTGCACGCCGACGACACGCAACTGAAACGCTACCGCGAAGTGTTCACGTCGACCGTCTACGAAACCGAGCATCCGGTCGTGCGTGTGCATCCGGAGACCGGCGAGCGCACGCTCGTGCTCGGGCATTTCGTGCAGAAGATCAAGGGGCTGTCGTCGCAGGACTCCGCGCATCTGCTGCAGGTGCTGCACGAACATGTGACGCGCCTCGAGAACACCGTGCGCTGGCGCTGGCAGCAAGGCGACGTCGCGATCTGGGACAACCGCGCGACGCAGCACTATGCGATCAACGATTACGGCGATGCGCGCCGCGTCGTGCGGCGCGCGACTGTTCATGGCGACGTGCCGGTGGGGATCGACGGCCGCCGTAGCGTCTTGCTGAAGGGGCCGGGAGTGACATTGCAGTGACAGGCGCTGCGCGCCGTGCGCGGCGTGCGGTGTCTGGCGCGGCTTTCGGCATTCCTGCATTTCTGACAGGACAATCCGGCTACGCGCCTCCCGCCACGGGCCGGCGCGCCCCACGCGCGCCGGCTCCCCCGCTTCACTCCAGCCACACCCCATCGAACCGATGCCCGCCGAGCGGCGAGAACGTCACCCCGTGCACGCGCTTCGAAATCGGCAGCGACACGATCGACGTCGCGATCGGCGTGAACGGCACCTGATCCTTGAACACCACCTGCGCCTGCTCGTAAAGCGACGTGCGTTTCGCGACGTCCGCGTTCGTGCGCGCAGCGCTAACGAGCCGCTCGAAATCCGCGTTGCACCACTTCGCGAGATTGCTCCCGTGCACCGCATCGCAACCGAGCAGCGTGCCGAGCCAGTTGTCGGGGTCGCCGTTGTCGCCCGACCAGCCGTACAGGATCGCGTCGTGCTGCCCGTCGCGTTTCGCGCGGCGGTTGTATTCGCCCCATTCGTAGCTGACGATCTTCGCGCGCACGCCGATCTTCGCCCAGTCCTGCTGGATCAGTTGCGCCATCAGCTGCGCGTTCGGGTTGTACGGGCGCTGCACCGGCATCGCCCACAGCGTCAGGTCGAAGCCGTTCGGAAATCCCGCCTGCGCGAGGAGCGCCTTCGCGGCCGCCGGATCGCGCGGCGCGTCCTTCAGCCGCGGGTTGTACGACCATTGCGCGGGCGGCATCGGGTTCGTCGCGATCGACGCGTCGCCGTTGAACACAGTCTTGATGATCGCCGTCTTGTCGATCGCGATGTCGAGCGCGCGCCGCACGTCGACGCGATCGAGCGGCGGATGCTGCGTGTTGTACGCGACGAAGCCGACGTTGAACCCGGTCCCCGAAAACAGCGTCAATTTCGGATCGCGCCGCACCGTCTCGAGATCGGCGGGCCGCGGGAACACCGACACCTGGCACTCGCCGGCCGTGAGCTTCTGCAGGCGTGCGGCCGGATCGGGCGTGATCGCGAACACGAGATGCGCGAGCTTCACGTCGTCCGGCTTCCAGTAGTCGGGGTTCGCGTCGTAACGGATCACCGCGTCCTTCTGGTACGCACGCAGCTGGAACGGCCCGGTGCCGACCGGGAGTTGGTTGATGTCGGCCTCGCGGTGGCGCGCGGCCAGCTGCGACGCATATTCGGCTGACAGGATCGACGCGAACGCCATCGCGAGATTGCGCACGAACACGACGTCGGGCGACTTCAGCACGAAGCGCACCGTGTCGTCGTCGACCTTTTCGATGCGCTCGATGTTGCGGTCGAAACCGAGATCGCTGAAGTACGGGAAGCTGACCGGGTACGCCTTGCGAAACGGACTGTCGGCGTCGAGCATCCGGCCGAACGTGAACACGACGTCGTCGGCCTGGAACGGACGCGTCGGCTTGAACCACGCGGTCGTCTGGAACTTCACGCCGCGCCGCAGGTGGAACGTGTAGACGCGCTGGTCGGACGACACGTCCCAACTCGTCGCGAGCGACGGGACGAGATCGAGCGTGCCGCGCTTGAACTGCACGAGCCCGTTGTAGATCGTGTACGTGCTCGCGTCGAAATCGGTGCTGGTCGTGTGCTGGCCCGGATCAAAGCCGGCCGGGCTGCCTTCGCTGCAGTACACGAGCGTCTTGCCGGCCGGCGCCGCGAACGCGTGCGTGAACCCGCCGGCGAGCAGCAGCGACGCGGCCATGGCGCGCAACGTCACGATGGCAACGGATGGATGCCGCGCACGACGCGCGGCGGATGAGACGAATGGAATCTTCATGGTGGCTCGGACAGGACGGTCATGCGAATGACGACCGCCGATCTTCGCGCGCCGCCCGCCGATCGCTTACCAATTAATTCCGCGTTGCTTATCGCGGCGGATGCATCCCGCTGCCGCCGCATCAGATTGTCCATGCGAGCGCCGCGGACATTTCAGCCGACCTCGCGCGCCACGCCGTGCGTCACCGCAGTTCGTGCACCGCCGCGCGCCGCCTTCCGGCCCTCTGCAGGTTCTCCGGAATTGGCGCATCGTATCGGTTGGCCGACGCCGGCACCGGCGCGCGGGGATCCGCCCGGCGCGCACGTTCCGGCACGGCGCGCTGCCGGCGCGCCGCCCCTTCCTGGAGGACCCACGATGTCGATCAGCCCCGATACGCCCTCTCGTCCCGTGAAGTCGCCGGGCCCCGATCATCCGATCACGATCGAGCCGCATCCGTCGCGCGTCGTGGTCAAGGTGGCCGGCAAGACCGTCGCCGACACGCGCCGCGCGCTGGCACTGCGCGAGGCCAGCTATCCGGTGGTGCTCTACATTCCGCGCGAGGATGCCGACATGTCGCTGCTGCAACGTACCGACCATGCGACGTACTGCCCGTACAAGGGCGATTGCGCGTACTACTCGATCCCCGCCGGCGGCGAACGCGCGACCAACGCGGTGTGGACGTACGAGCATCCGAATCCGGCCGTCGAATCGATTCGCTCGCATCTCGCGTTCTATCCGGACCGCGTCGACGCGATCGAGGAAAGCCCGCTCGGCACCGATTGAGCGCGGCGGCGTGCTGCCGCCCCGTCGTTTACGTATCGTCCGGCCGCTGATTTGCATATGCGGATTCGTTGGTTGGCGGCCGGCCCGCGCGGCCGTATCGTCCTGAATCCGGCGCGGGCCGGCCATGCGCATCGCCCGCAACGGCTGCGTCCCGTGCTCCCGTGCCGATCGCGCCGCCCGCCCGCGCGCCCCGTGAACCCGCCAGCAGGACGCCTCGATGAACGACACACCGCACGCCGACCTTGAAACGAACCCGGCCAACCCGCGCCGCCGCCACTGGCTGCACGGCGCGGCCGCCGGCCTGGCCGGGCTCGCGCTCGGCCCGCTCGCGGGCCTGCCCGCACGGGCCCAGGGCAGCGACAAGCGGCTGCGCATCGGCTTCCAGAAATACGGCAACTTCGTCGTGCTCAAGGCGCGCGGCACGCTCGAGAAACGGCTCGCGAGCCAGGGCGTGGCGGTGCAGTGGCTCGAGTTCCCGGCCGGCCCGCAATTGCTCGAGGGGCTGAACGCCGGCGCGATCGACGTCGGCACGGTCGGCGAGACGCCGCCGATCTTCGCGCAGGCCGCCGGGGTCGATTTCGTCTATATCGGCAACGAACCGCCCGCGCCGCACGGCGAGGCGATCGTCGTGCTGCCCGATTCACCGATTCGCACCGTCGCGCAGCTGCGCGGCAAGAAGGTCGCGTTCAACAAGGGTTCGAACGTCCACTACCTGCTCGTGAAGGCGCTCGAACACGCGGGCCTCACGTATGCCGACATCCAGCCGGTCTACCTGACGCCCGCCGATGCGCGCGCCGCATTCGTGCAGCGCAGCGTCGACGCGTGGGTGATCTGGGATCCGTATCTGGCGGCCGCCGAACGGCAGCTCGGCGCGCGCGTGGTCGCGAACGGCGACGGGCTCGTGCGCAACACGCAGTACTACCTCGCCGCGCGCAAATATGCAGCCGCGCAACCGCAGGTGCTGCGCACGCTGCTCGACGAAGTCGACGCGGTCGACCGCTGGGGACGCGACAATGTTCCGGAAGTCGCCGCGCAACTGTCGCCGCTCGTCGGCCTCGACGCGCCGACGCTCGAAATCGCGCTCAAGCGGGCCGGCTACGGTGTGCAGCCCATCACCGATGCGACGCTCGCGTATCAGCAGAAGATCGCCGACGCGTTCAGCACGCTGAAGCTGATTCCCGGCAAGGTAACGGTCGCCAACGCGCGCTGACGCCCCGTCGCTGCGACGCGTTACGGCGAATGCGTCGCGCCGATCCGCCGCCATTCGTCGTAATCGGTGACGAGGCCCGCATCGTCCACCGCGATGTCGGCCGCATACGTGCCGCTCTCGTAGCGGTACACGCGTTCCGCCGTGCGTGAATAGCGCTGCTCGCCACGCACGATCTCGAACGCCGGAAAACGCAGCCACGCGGTGTGGATGACGGCCGATGCGCCGACCGCCAGCCCGAGACGCCGGATCGGCAGCGTATTGGTCGATGGACTGAAGCCGAGATCGATGTCGGTCGCGCCCGCGAGTGCCGGCGCGTCGGCGCCGTCGATCGTCCAGCGCCCCGCGTCGCATTCGATCTCGAGTTGCGTTGACGGCGCCGCGCCGAGCCAGTGCGTCACGCGCACGGAACGCGTCAGCCAGTCGGCGCCGCACGCGATCGCATAGTCGACGCGAAACGGCGTGCCGTCGATCGCGCCCGCGACCGCTCCCGACAGATCGACGCCGTCACGCGTCTCGACGAGCCGGCACCATTCGCCCGCTTGCCAAGTCTGCGCGATCTGCCACGCGACGCATCGCGTGCGCGCCGTTTCGTCCCGTTGCGTCATGTCGTCTCCTGTCGATCGAGCGAAGGCGATTTCCATTCACGACGCCGATGCTCGCATGTGCCACCTCGCAAGCCCGACGGCGAACCCGAATCGACCTGCAAGGATCGCGATCAGAAACAGCAGCGGCCGGTGGCGTTACGCCGCCGACCGTCGCGCAATCACGCGCACAGATCACCACGCGTGCCGATAGATCGCCAGCGCGTCGGCTTCCGTCACCTCGCGCGGATTGTTCACAAGCAGGCGCGTCTGCAACATCGCATCCGACGCCATGCGCGGCAGGTCGCTCTCGCCGATGCCGACCTCGCGCAGCGTGCGCGGGATGCCCGTCGCGACGATCAGCCGATCGATCTCGTCGATCAGCGCGTGCGTCCTCGCTTCGTCGCTGCCCGTCGCCGACGGCGCGACGATCGCCGCGAGCTCCGCATACAGCGACGCGGCGGCCGATGCGTTGAAGCGCAGCACATGCGGCAGCACGAGCGCGTTCGACAACCCGTGCGGCACATGAAAAATGCCGCCGACCGGATAGGCCAGCGCATGCACGGCCGCGACTGGTGCATTCGCGAAGGCCTGGCCGGCAAACATCGCGCCAACCAGCATCGCTTCGCGCGCGTGGCGATCGCCGCCGTCGTCGCACGCCTTCAGCAGGTTGCGCGACAGCAGCGTCAACGCCTGCACGGCCAGCATGTCGGACACCGGATTCTTCAGCCGCGACGACGTATAGGCCTCGATCGCATGCACCATCGCGTCGATGCCGGTCGCGGCCGTTGCGGCGCGCGGCAGCCCGAGTGTCAGCTCGGCGTCGAGGATCGCGACATCCGCGAACAGGTGCGGCGACACGACGCCCATCTTGCGCGCCTCGCCGACCGTGACGATCGACACCGCCGTCACTTCGGAGCCGGTGCCGGCCGTGGTCGGCATCTGCACGAGCGGCAGCCGCGACGTTGCGACCTTGTCGACGCCGTACATGTCGGCCAGCGCCTGCCGCCCCGGTGCGAGCGCGGCGATCAGTTTCGCGACGTCCATCGACGAACCGCCGCCGAGGCCGAGCACGATCTCCGCGTCGGCCGCCACCGCCCGCGCGGTCGCGTCCAGCACCACGTGTTCGGGCGGATCGGCGATCACGTCGTCGATCACGGTCACCTGCCAGCCGTGCGCGGCGAGGCTCGCCAGTGCGGGCGCGAGCACGCCGCTGCGATGCAGGAACGCGTCGGTGACGACGCACAGTCGCGCGAGCGTCGGAAAGCGTTCGCGCAACACCGCGCCGAGCCGGCGCGCGGCGCCGAATTCGACGATCTGCGTCGGAACGGTACGGAATTGAAACGGGTTCATCGGGTGCCTCCCGGTGGCGTCGCCGTGCCGGTGTCCGGCTGCACCATGTAGCACGTCACGTCGCGGCGATCGAGCAACGGAATGATCGCGCCGACACCGATCCGCTGGAAATGCGGCGTTTCCCGATGCACGTCGAGGCCGTCGGCTTCGCGGTAACGCTCGAGGATCACGATGTGGTCAGGTTCGACCGGCGAGCGGAAGTACGCGTAGTCGAGGTTTTGCGGCTCGGCGCGCGTGAGCGGCGCGAGTTCCGCGAGCAGTTCGATCACGCGGTCGCCGTTGCCGGGTTTCGCGAAGAAATGGGCGATGACCTGCAGGTAGGGTTCGTTCATGCTGCGCTCCGTATTCGCCAGCGGCCCGTCAGGGCGGGACGTCATTCCACGATGCGCGGTCGCCGGTCGATACCGCTCATCGAACGGGGCGCCCGGCTGCCCGACACGGCGCCAGCACCTCGACGTCGCATTGTATTGAATCGGCGCGGCATGCGCAGCGCGTCGGCCACTACCACGGCACCGTGCGCCCCTGGTAATCGAGGTACTCGAGCCCCGCGCGCCGCTGCTTGCCGATCAGCACGTTGACGAGGCTCGGCACGCTTTCGTCGATCGTCAGTCGCGCATCGGGGCCGCCGAGTTCCGTCCGAACCCAGCCCGGCGCCATCAGCACCATCGCGCGCGGCGTCGCGGCCTGGCGCGCCGCGAAGCTGCGCATGAACTGGTTCAGCGCGGCCTTGCTGCCGCGGTAGACCTCGCGCATGCCGCTCACGTTGTTCGCGACACTGCCCTGCCCCGACGACATCGCGCCTATCAGGCCGCCTTCGGGCACGAGATCCTGCAACGCCTCGATCACGCGCATCGGCGCGAGCGCGTTCGTGATCATCACGCGCACGAACTCGTCCGTCGTGACTTCGCCGATCGTTTCGTTCGGATCGTTGGTCGTGCCGGCATTCACGAACAGCATGTCGAAGCGCCGGCCCGACAGGCGCGCGCGCAACGCAGCCAGTTGGTCCGGCTCGCAGATGTCGAGCGTGTCGATCTCGAGCCGTTCGCCGAAGCGCTCGGCGAGCGCATGCAGCTTCGTGCGCCCCGATCCGGCGCGGACGGTGCCGGTGACATGCCAGCCCTTGTTCAGGAATTGCTCCGCCATCGCGAGCCCGAGGCCGCGCGAGGCCGCGACGAGCAGGATCGAGGGTGCGCTGGAGTTCGATTCAGTCGATTGCATGGGTTCCCCCTTTGCCGAAGTCCGTGATCCGGCCACTATAGGCGCGCACCATCGGATGCACCAGACGCACCGAATTCAATCCATGGTTGCATCAAACGCCATGTCACTTCGCGCGATGTCGTATGCTGTCCGGATGGAAGACATCGACCTGAATCTCGTCACCGCGCTCGACGTGCTGCTCACCGAAGGGAGCGTGACCGGGGCCGCGCGCCGGCTCGGACTGAGCACCTCCGCGATGAGCCGCACGCTCACGCGGCTGCGCACCGCGACCGGCGATCCCCTGCTCGTGCGCGCCGGACGCAAGCTCGTGCCGACGCCGCACGCGGCGGCACTGCGCGATCGCGTGCATGCCGTCGCGGTCGATGCGCGTGCCGTGCTTCGGCCGGCCACGGCCGACATCGACATGACGACGCTGTCGTCCACGTTCACCATCCGCGCGGCCGCATCGTTCATGGACATGCTCGCCGGCCCGGTGGTCGCCGCGATCGGCGACATCGCCCCCGGCGTGCGCGTGCGTTTCGTCCCCAAGCCCGACCGCGATCCGGGGCCGCTGCGCGACGGCACGGTCGACCTGGAAATCGGCAAGCGCGGCGACGACGCCCCCGAGCTGCACACGCGCGAGCTCTTTCACGACTCGCACGTCGCGGTGGCACGCGCCGGACATCCGCTGTTCGCGGCGGCCAGAATCACGCCCGCGCGCTACGCGGCCTGCCGTCATGTGATCTCCGCGCAACTCGGCGACTTCGGCGGCCCGACGAACGATGCGGCCGACACGCCCGCCGTCGCCCCTACCGTGCAGGTCGTGGTGCCCGGCTATCCCGATGCGATGCGCGTCGCGGCCGGCACCGACCTGATTGCGCTCGTGCCGCGCTCGAGCCTCGGCAACGCGTTCACGCCGGGGCTCGTGGACGCACTCGGGCTGCGCAGCTTCGCGATACCGGTCCGGCTGCCCGAAATTCTGATCTCCGCGCTATGGCATCCGCGCATGCACGGCGACCCCGTCCATCGCCGTCTGCGCGATGCCGTCATCGACGTGTGCCGGCGCGCGTATCCGGCGGCCCGCGCCCCACGCGCGCCGGCGCGCGGCACGAAACCGCGCGGCGTCGGCTGAAGCGCCGCGAGCCGCGCGAAACGCTCTCGACGCAGGCAGCGGCCAGCCGACGATCCACAAGCTCGCCGCCGCGTGCTTGGCGGCACGCATCCGGTGCCGCCTTCCCGCCTCCCGACCCCTGCATCGCGCCCGGGCCGCGCAGCAGGGGCCATCGGCTAAAATGCCGCACTTTCCACCTTGTCCGGCCCGCTCGCCATGCAACCCGCTTCCCCCGCCCGATCCGCCTCCCCCGGCGCCGCCGACGCCGATCCGTCGCACGACCTCGTCTATGGCCCCAATGACCGGCCCGCGCCGATGGTCGCCTTCGTCGCCGCGCTGCAGCACCTGCTGGCGATCATCGTGCCGATCGTCACACCCGGCCTGCTGATCTGCCAGGCGCTCGGCGTATCGAGCCGGGACACCACGCTCATCGTGTCGATGTCGCTCGTGATTTCCGGCATCGCCACCTTCGTGCAGTGCAAGCGCTTCGGCCCGCTCGGCGCCGGCCTGCTGATCGTGCAGGGCACCAGCTTCAACTTCGTCGGCCCGCTGATCGCCGGCGGCAGCGTGATGGTCAAGCAGGGCACGCCGGTCGAGACCGTGATGGCCGCGATCTTCGGCGTCGTGATCGCCGGTTCGTTCGTCGAGATGGCCGTGTCGCGCATCCTGCCGTTCGTGAAGCGCCTGATCACGCCGCTCGTCACCGGCATCGTCGTGCTGCTGATCGGCCTCACGCTGATCAAGGTCGGCCTCATCAGCATGGGCGGCGGCTACGGCGCGATGGCCAACGGCACGTTCGCGAGCGCGCAGAACCTGACGCTGTCGGGTGTCGTGCTCGGCACGATCATCCTGCTGAACCGCGTGCCGATCGTGTGGGTGCGCAGCACCGCGCTCGTGATCGCCCTCGTGATCGGCTATGCGGCGGCCGCCGTGCTCGGCCGCCTCGACTTCACCGGCGTGCATCAGGCCGCGCTGTTCCAGGTCCCGACGCCGCTGCACTTCGGCATTGGCTTCTCATGGTCGCTGTTCGTGCCGATGCTGATCATCTACCTCGTCACGTCGCTCGAAGCGATCGGTGACGTCACCGCCACCAGCAAGATCTCGAAGGAGCCGGTCGAAGGGCCGGTGTGGATGCGGCGAATCAAGGGCGGCGTGCTCGTGAACGGCGCGAACTCGCTGCTGGCCGGCGTGTTCAACACGTTCCCGAGCTCGGTCTTCGCGCAGAACAACGGCGTGATCCAGATCACCGGCGTCGCGAGCCGCCACGTCGGCATCTGGATCGCCGGCATGCTCGTGGTGCTCGGCCTGTTCCCGGTCGTCGCGGGCGCGCTGCAGGCCGTGCCGGAGCCCGTGCTCGGCGGTGCGGCGATGGTGATGTTCGGCGCGGTGGCCGCGTCGGGCATCAACATCCTGTCCGGCATCCAGCTCGATCGCCGCGCGCTGCTGATCATCGCGGTGTCGCTCGCGCTCGGCCTCGGCGTGTCGCAGGTGCCGGACATTCTGAACAGCCTGCCGCATGCACTGAAGAACGTGCTGGAATCGGGGGTCGCCACGGGCGGCATCTGTGCGCTCGTGATGAACTGGTTCTTGCCGGAACAGAAGTAACGCTGGCGGCTCCATGACGACGCGACCCGGCGGGCGGGCCGCGTCGCGCTCGATGCTCCGGCTTGGCCGGGCGCTAGACACTCGCTAGAATCGGTCCATGCCCCAAGCTCCCCTCTCCACGAAGCCGCCGGAAGCCAGTGCCGTCCCGATCAAGGAACGGGCGACGATCGTCTGCTACCGCGATGAACAGGTCCTGCTCGTGGCGCGCGCGACATCGCGCTGGGCGCTGCCGGGCGGCACGATCAAGCGCGGAGAAACGCCGCTCGAAGCCGCGCATCGGGAATTGCAGGAAGAGACGGGCATCACCGGCCAGGATCTCGTCTACTCGATGCAGTTCACCGGGCTCGCGAAGGTCCATCACGTGTTCTTCGCCGAAGTCGGCCCGGACCAGACGCCGCAAGCGAGCAACGAGATCCAGAAGTGCAAGTGGTTTCGCATCGACAGCGTCGATGGCGTGCGCGCGAGCATTCCGACGAAGCGCATCGTCGAGCTCGTCTACCGGCACGAACTCCTCAAGTAGGTAGACACCCCACCCCCAGCGGCTCGCACGAGCCGATATGATGCGCCCACGGTCCGTCGTCGCGTTCCCTTCCGAGCGAGCTGCAGATGAACAGTGCGTACACCTACCGCGGATACACCATCGACGTCCGCTGCGAATTCCGGCTCGACAAACCGCGCGACCACGCGCCACCGCCCGACACGCTACGGTTCGGGTTCGTCGCGGTCGTGCAGGTGCGCACGGCCGGCAGCGCGCCGCGTCTGCTCGCGCCGGTCCGCCTCGCGGACGATGGCGGCCGCCTGTTCGGCAGCACGCTCAATGCGTTGCGCGCAGGCCGGGCGGCCGGCGAAATCATCGTCGACGATCTGTTGGTCGATCGCGGCTCCGCCGACGGGCGCGCGCGTTCCTGAGCCGGTGGTCGGCCTTGAACGTGCCGGACGGATCGGCCGGCGTGCCGGCACTCAGTGCAGGCGCTTTCTTCGCAGTTCGTGCGTGGAATAGACGACGAGGAAGATACCCATCATCGCGACGCCGGATGCAATGAAGTCGTTTGCGGTTCCCGCGCTGTTCAGCGATTTCGGGAAGATGCCGAGACTCAGTCCTGCGGCAGCCAGGAATACCCCTGCCGCCACACCCCACACCGGTCCGGTGGTCTTTTCGATTGTGTTTTTCATACAGCACCCGTCTACGGTTATTGCCTGAGCGGTATCGGCGCATCGCACGTGCACCTACCGTCCGTGCCTAGACTATAGCGAGGAAAAAATTCAAACGGGTTCGGTGCTTTTCCCCATCAAGTTTTTCGCGAACGCAATCGGACGGCGTCGCGCGGCGTCGCGGCTCGCTCCGTTTCGTCAGATGAATGGCGAAAATTCGGCTGCTCTCCAAGCAGCTTTCCCCTGTTGCATCGCCATTCGCAACCGGCCGGCAGCACTCCTTACGCTCCGACGCACAATTTACGGTTCGTTTCAAACCTGTCCACACTTTGGGCATTCCCGGCCGCTATGCTTGGTTGCATCCACAATCAGATTGGAGGGGGCAAAATCATGAACAACCATTTCTGGAAGGCCGCACTGTGCGCGGCCATGGTGCCGTTTGCGCTGGCAGGTTGCGGCGGCGGCGACGATGGCGGCGCGCAGACCGGCACGCTGCATGTCGCGATGACCGATGCGCCGTCATGCGGATTCGACCATATCTACGTGACCGTCTCGCAGGTTCGCGTCAATGCGAATACGAATGCTTCCGATAACGATGCCGGCTGGTCGACGATCACGCTGGCGACACCGCGCAAGATCGACCTGCTGTCGCTGACCAACGGCGTCCTCGCCGATATCGGCCAGACCGCGCTGCCGGCCGGCCAGTATCAGCAGATCCGCCTCGTTCTCGCGCCGAACCAGGGCAACAGCCTCGCGAACTCGGTCGTTCCGACCGGCGGCACCGAGCAGGCGCTTGCAACGCCGAGCGCGACGCAAAGCGGCTACAAGATCATCCAGCCATTCACGGTGCAAGCGAACACGCTCGTCGACCTCGTGCTCGACTTCAACGCGTGCAAGTCGATCGTTCAGCGCGGCAACGGCACGTATGCGCTGAAGCCGGTCGTCACCGCGATCCCGACCGTCGTGAGCGGCGCGATCTCCGGCTATGTCGCACCAGCCGAAGCCGGCGCGACCGTGTATGCGGAACAGGGTGGCAAGGTGGTGAGGGGCACCGTCGCCGACAGCACCGGGAAGTTCGTGCTGTCGCCGTTGATCCAGAGTTCGACGCAAGGTAACTACGACGTCGTGATCGTGCAGAACAACTTCGCGTCGGGCATCGTGCGCACGGTGCCGGTCGTGGTGAACACGACCACCGCCGTGTCGGCGTCGAACGCGCCGATCACGCTGCCGGCCTCGACGATGAGCTCGGTCAGCGGCACGGTGACGGCAAGCGCCGACGCGTTGGTTCGGGCATTGCAGACGGTCGATGCCCGCGCGTACGAGATCACGTCGATCAACGCGAACATGGACACCGGCGCCTATGCGCTGAACGTGCCCACGGCCGCACCGATCGTCGGTACGTACTCCGGCTCGCTGCCGGTCGCGCTGGCTGCATCGCCGGCTGCCGCGGCACAATATACGATCGAGGCGGATGCGGCATCGGGCGCAACGCAATCGACGAACGTCAACGCCACGACGAGCCAGTCGAACGTCAACTTCAGCTTCTGACGGACACGTCGGCAGCATTCAACGAAAGGGCCTCGCGGCCCTTTCCTCAATAACGGGAGAACGAAGTGAAGAAAGGGGTGATCGCACTGCTCGCCGCGGCGAGCGTGGTGGGCGCACTCGGTGGATGCGTCGCATACGTTCCGGGTCCGCCGGTCGTCGTCGCGCCGCAGGGCGGCCCGGGCAACGGGTTCTGCCCGCCCGGACAGGCGAAGAAAGGCAATTGCTGATTGCATGAGGCCCGCGGAAAGCGGGCCTTTTTCATGGTGCGTGCGTTGGCGCGGGAAGCGGGATGGCGCATGCGGCGGTTGACTGGATTCCGTGTTGGCGGAAGGCAGCCGGAGTCGAACTAACCTTGCGTGCGCAGCCCGAGTACTGCGAGGTAGACATCGAGCGCACGCAGGACGGACTCGGCCACGAGGCGCGTAATGCCGCTGTAGTCGCCGGTCATACAGGCTTCGTCCAGTGCGTCGTAGTAAGCCAGTCGATCTTCCTTCCGAAGGATCGCGGGCGGATAGCCGGACTTCATCAACTCGAAATTGAGCAACAGCCGCCCCGTTCGCCCGTTTCCATCGACGAACGGATGGATCTTCACGAACCGCGTGTGCAATTCGGCGGCACGCGCGACAGGATGCATCGCCGCAGCCTGCGCATCCCACTCGATGAGTGCAGCCATCTCGGCCGGCAGATGCAGGAAATCCGGCGGTGTCGTGCTTGCACCGGCGATCACGACGTTCTCGCGGCGATAACGCCCGGCCTCGCCATCGTCGATTCCTTTGAGCACCAGCCCGTGAATATTCCGGATCTGCCATTCGGAGAGCGTCTCCTGCCTGGCGACGATTTCCTCGACATAGAAAATCGCGTCGCGATGATTCGTGACCTCGAAATGCTCGCGCAGCGACTTCCCGCCGACGGTGATGCCTTCGAGCACGACCTTCGTTTCACGCAGCGTGAGCGTGTTGCCTTCGATCGCGTTCGAATGATACGTCCACTCCAGCATCAGCTTCTCGCGTAGCGATGCAAGCGTATGCGGCGGAAGCGGACGAACCGCGTCCAGCGTTGCCTTGTCGGCATCGACGACTTCCAGCAGGCGTGGTACCGATGAATCCATGAAGTCACCATTACGATCGATAAGCGCCATTTTAATCCCCAATGGGGACGATCAAGCGGTCATCGATGCGGGTCGTGAAACGAGACGGCAGACAGACATGATCTGGCCGTCGTTCGGAATCGGAAATGGCGGGATATCGCTGGAAAGTCGGCCACTGGCAGACCAAATGGCCGAAGGCAGCCGATGCCAACCATCGCTCGCAGACACCCGCCAGGTGAGCCCCCCAATTGCAGATAGCTACGATGCTGCACGTCGCGCACATGGCGAATCGGCGCTCAACCAACGGTGGAGTCGATTTCCCGCGCCGCCGCAGCTAATTTGAATCCGCCTGCGCGAACCCTTGAGTCAGATCGAAAGCGTCGAGGATCGTCGCCGCTGTCCTGGCCATGCGCTTGGCCATTGCTTCCGGATGCTCGCGCGTCGGGCCCTGGCGAAGCCAATGAACCGCCGTCCAGACCAGGCCACCGCCCAATACGGTCAGGCAATCCCCTTCCGCTTCCGTTCGGATTCCTTCATAGGGTGGAAGGATGCGGCCCGCGACGAACGTCACGAGATCATCGAAAAAAGCCGATGTCGCCGCGTCGTTGAATACGGTCAGATAGAAAGACTGATGGGCCTGCAAATGCTGGAGGATCAGCGCCGTTTCCACTTCCATCGACTTGATGAACGCGACGTTCGACGGATTCAGCAGCTTGCCCTGCTCCTCGACGAACGCGAATGCGTTCTCGAGCCTCACCAGCGCCGCCCGCTGAGCGGCAGCCTGAAGGTCCGGGAAGTGCTGATAGAAAGTGGGGCGAGCGACGCCTGCACGCTGCACCAGTTGAGCGATGCTGAGCTTGCTCAACGGCGCCTCGTCGAGCAGTTCCGTCACGGCCCGGACGAGGGCATCGTAACTGCGCTGAAAGCGAGGATCGGCGGGATTAGGGCTTACGTCAGGTGGCATAAAAAAATCTGGACACGTCCTTTTGTCTATTTTACATTCGTTCAATAGATTGAGATGCGACGCTTCGACATGTCCTCGTGAAAGGTTATTGAAATGAAATCCTCTGCCCTCGTCCCGCAACCGCCGCTGAAGCCCATCATCGGTCACCTGATGGAAGTCATCGGGCCATCGCCGCTCGCCAAGATGATGGACCTCGCGCGAACGTACGGGCCGGTCTACTGGTTCGAGGTGTTCGGACAAGGTTACTACGTCGTCAGCGGGCAAGCACTCGTCGATGAGGTGTGCGACGAAAGCAGGTTTCAGAAGTCCGTGCACCAGTCCCTGCTCGAACTGAGACCGGCGATCGGCGATGGGCTGTTCACGGCATTCGGCGATGAACCGAACTGGGCAAAGGCGCATCGTGTGCTGATGCAGTCATTCGGGCCTCTCAGCATCTGGTCGATGTTCGACAAGATGGTCGACATCGCCGATCAAATGTTTCTCTACTGGGAACGATTCGGCCCCGAGACGGCTGTCGATGTGTCCGATCACATGACGCGCCTGACACTCGATACGATCGCGCTGTGTGCGTTCGACTGCCGTTTCAACAGCTTCTACCGCGAAGACCAGCATCCGTTCGTGGACGCCATGGTCAACACGCTCAGCGAGGCCGGCAAGCGCGAGTTGCGGCCGAAGCTGGTGTCGAAACTGATGGTTAACCGGAGCCGGAAGTTCGACGCGGATATCGAGGTCATGCGATCGCTCGCGACCCGGATGATCGAAGACCGGCGCAAGCATCCGCACGACAACGAAGAAGCGATGGACCTGCTGGACCGGATGCTGAACGGCGTCGATCCCGTGACGGGAGAAAAGCTCGATGACGAGAATATCGTCTTCCAGATGATCACGTTCCTGATCGCGGGGCACGAGACGACGAGCGGGCTCCTGTCCTTTGCCACCTATTTCCTCCTCAAGAACCCGGACGTACTGCAACGAGCACGGAGCATGGTCGACGAGGTCGTCGGCAACGACACCCCGCGGATCGAGCATCTGGCGCGACTGCGCTACATCGAGCAGATCCTGATGGAAACGTTGCGGATCTGGCCGACGGCCCCGGCCTTCGCCGTCACGCCGCTCGCCGACACCACGTTCGGCGGGAAATATGCCGTTTCTCCTGACGACATCATCATGATCCTGACGCCGATGCTGCATCGCGATACCAGCGTCTGGGGCGACGACGTCGAGGCGTTTCGTCCGGAGCGATTTGCACCGGAGCATGCGGAAAAGCTGCCGCCGAACGCGTGGAAACCGTTCGGCAATGGTGCGCGCGCCTGCATCGGCCGGCCGTTTGCGATGCAGGAAGCCCACCTCGTTCTGATCATGCTGCTTCAGCGATTCGACTTCTCCTTTGCCGATCCGGACTATGAGCTGAAAGTCGCCGAAACCCTCACGCTCAAGCCCACCGGTCTGCGTATCAACGTGCGGCCGCGCGCGCGAAGTGCGCGCAAGGTGTCGAGCGACACGCTTCGCGTCCACGCGAGCGCCCAACGCCCGAGCGTCGACCACGCTACGTCGATCGCCGACAACGACGCGTCGAAGATGCTTGTGCTGTTTGGCGGGAACACGGGTTCGTCGGAGTCGTTTGCTCGGCGCATCGCAGGCGACGCAGGCCGCCACGGCTTTCATGCCACCTGCGCCCCGCTCGATGCGTTCGCGGGAAAAATCGACGGGTTCCCCGCCATCGTTGTCGTCACGGCTTCCTACGAAGGCCAGCCGCCGGACAACGCGAGAGCGTTTCTGCCATATATCGAGGCGATGGGCCCAGGCGCGCTGGACGGCGTCAAGTTCGCCGTGCTTGGATGCGGCAACAAGCAGTGGGCAAGAACGTATCAGGCGATTCCGAAGCGGGTCGACGAAGCCTTCGAGAAAGCGGGCGCCACGCGCGTTCACGCCCGCGGCGAGCTCGATTCGGGCGGGGACTTCTTTGGCGAGTTCGACCGATGGTATGCCGAGCTCTGGAACCGCTTTGCGATCAGCTTCGGGAAGGAAGCGCCGGTTGCGCAAAATGGCCATCCCGCACTCAGCGTCAACTTCCTCGATAACGTTCGCGAGAAATTGCTCAGCGTTGACGCCATGACGCTCGCAATCGTGACCGACAATCGAGAGCTGGTAAATATTAGCGCGCCGGGAAGCCGCTCGAAGAAGCACATCGAACTGAAGCTGCCGGAAACGATGACCTATCGCGCCGGCGATTACCTGGCCGTTCTGCCCCGCAACGCGAAACGCAACGTCGATCGGGTATTGCGCCGATTCCGGTTGAGCTGGGACACGCAGGTGGTCATCGAAGGGGCATCGAGCAATCCCCGCCTGCCGCTCGGCCAGGCCATCGGTTGCGGCGAGCTGTTGTCGAGCTACGTCGAACTTGGCGTGCCGGCCACCCGCTCGCAGGTATCGACGCTGGCCGCCGCCACGCGCTGCCCACCAGAGAAAGTCGAGCTCGAGCGCCTGGGGGCCGGCGCGTTCGAATGCGAGATTCTGGAAAAGCGAACCACCGTCATCGATCTGCTCGAACGCTTCGGGTCCGTCGATTTGCCGTTCGACAAGTTCCTCGACATGCTGCCCGCGCTGAAAGCACGCCAGTATTCGATCTCGTCGTCGCCGCTCTGGAAAGCGGATCACGTGACACTGACGGTCGCCGTGGTCGATGCCCCCGCGCTCTCGGGCAACGGCCGCCACGAGGGGGTCGCGTCGTCGTATCTCGCGCGACTCGACGCGGGGGACGGTGTGTCCGTTGCGGTCCGGCCGTCGAATGCGCGCTTTCGGCCACCGGCCGAACCGGGTCTTCCGATGATCATGATTTGCGCGGGTTCCGGTATCGCCCCGTTCCGCGGCTTTCTGCAAGAGCGTGCGCTACAGAAAGAGCGGGGAGAGAACGTCGGCCCGTCGTTGCTGTTCTTCGGGATCGACGACCCGGACGTCGACTTTCTCTATCGCGACGAGCTCGACGAGTGGGCGAACCGCGGTGTGGTCGACGTGATGCCGGCCTATTCGAACCGCCCGGAGCAAGGCGCTCGCTTCGTTCAAGACAAGGTATGGCTCGAGCGCGAGAAAGTCGCCGCGCTGTTCGCTCAAGGCGCGACCGTCTATGTCTGCGGGGACGGCAAGAACATGGCTCCGGCCGTGCGGGCCACGCTCGGTCGGATCTACCAGGATGCAACCGGCGAGAACGACGAGAACGCGGGCGCATGGATCGACACGATGGAGCGCGAGCATGGCCGGTATGTTGCCGATGTGTTCGCCTGATGCGCACGACGGCCCTGCGGATCGCGGTTGTCTGGCGGAAGCCGACGCGCACTTGAACGACTCCGCCCCGGTTTTCCCCCGTTCTCTCGACTAGCCTCCCGATTCCCCCCGGCTGGCCCCCCTCGCCTTCGCCTCCTCCCATCCGGCTCCGGTCGATCACTGACCGAACCGGATGGGCAATCCTTCCTTTCCATTCGACACGGCGCCGCCGTCGCACATGCACGCCGGCCGCCGCGACCGATCCTTCGCACCGCGTTCAGCGGATGGCCTTGTCCCTCTTTCCGACACATCCATCGGCTCGTGTCGTACACCGGCCGAATCATTCGGAAAGCGAACGGGTTAACCATGATCGACCCTGGTGGGACATGATGATAACTTTTCATCGTCATTTGACTTGATCATACGACCATGTTTGATGCGAATACCCCAACGCATCGGATAACCCGGCGGCCCCATCGTATCCGGCACGATGTGCTGGCTGTCGAACCGTGGGGCTGTGGAGACAGAGGTGTTACGAGCGTGCGCTCGGTTGACCATCGGGAACGGAATCAGCCGCACAAAGCCGAAACATACAATGTCAAATGATCAAGTCAAACATTCAACTTTAGTCCCGAATGCCGGGTTCGGAAAGCGACGCTGCTTTGACTGACCCGTCCCACCACGTCGAGGAAACAATGAGCGCAAATAGCCGCAACATTAAAGACACGCTCCCCATCGTCCCCAAGACGACCAGCGCGCAGGAAATCGTGTCGCTGATGAATCGATACGGCGGCGTCCGGATCAAGGGCTACCTGTCCGAAGAACAAGTCGCGAACATCAATCGCGAAGTCGACGGCCCGCTCGAAGGGCTTCGCGAAGGGTCGTCGCACGACCATGAATTGATCAAGGCATTCCACGGCGCGCATACGAAGCGCCTGACGAACATGATCACGCACAGCAAGACCTTCGGCGGCGTGCTCGACGACGACCTTTTCCATGAACTCGGCGAGGTGCTATACCGTGAAGAGTCCGGCGACTGGTGGCTGTCGACTGCACAGGTGATCGACATCGGCCCGGGCAACACCGCGCAAATGCTGCATCGCGATGTCGGCAACTTCCCGCCGCTATGCGCGCTCGGCGTCAACGGGCCGACGGTGTTTACGAACCTGATGATTGCCCTCACGCGCTTCACCGAGGAAAACGGCGCCACCCGAATCATTCCCGGAAGCCAGAACTGGGACGAGGACTACTTCGACAGCAGGGGCACGCCCGACATGACCATTGCCGCCGAGATGGATGCCGGCGACGCGTTGCTGTTCAGCGGAAAAGTGATCCACGGCGGCGGCGCCAACGTGACGAAGAACGAGCGCCGACGCGGGCTCACGCTGCCGATGCAACCGTCCTACCTGACGCCGGAGGAAGCGTATCCGTTCATCGTCGACATGGACATCGTGAGAAGCCTGTCCAAACGCGTGCAGCGAATCATCGGCTTCCGCTCCCAATATCCGGCTGGCACGCCGGGCCTGTGGCAAGTCAACTACGACGATATTGCAACGCACCTCGGCCTTTGAGCCGCACACACAACGTGCATACGGACGGGTTCGGACCGTTCGGCTCCGACTTTCTTCACGCGGATGCGCGACGTACTACACCGTCACCATCGACGAGACAACCCATGACCGTTGACCTGACCAATCGTGTTGTGCTGTACCGTCCGGCAGCGCGGTCGTGGCAATGAACACCATCACGCACAGCCATGCCGGGGGGCCGATTTCCGGTGACAGTTATTCGGAACCCGAAGTTTTTGTCCTGCAGATTGCGAAGCCAACCGAAACCCACCCGCTCTATTTCATGACTAGCGAACTCACCCTCTCCCGTCGCGACGTGGAGTTCATTCTTTTCGACTGGCTGCAGGTCGATTCTCTTGCCGGCAGGCCACGATATGCGGGGCAAGACCGCTTTGACTATACATCCGTGCTTGATGTCTACGAATCGCTCGCCACGGATCTCTTCAAGCCGCATAACAAGAAGAACGACAGCAACGAACCCGCATTCGACGGGGAGCGCGTCACCATCAATCCGGAAGTCGGCATCGCCTTGCGCGCATTTTCGGACGCCGGCCTGATCAGCGCGTCGTTCCCCGGCGAGTGGAACGGCATGAGCCTGCCGAGCACCGTGGAGCGGGCCGGTATGGCGTATTTGCTCGCAGCCAATCCGGGTACCGCGGGCTACGCGTTTCTGACGATCGCCAATGCCAATCTGCTCATGGCCCACGGCGAACGGGAGCGGGTGGAGCACTACGTGAAGGCCATGTCGGAAGGTCGGTGCTTCGGCACGATGTGCCTGTCGGAACCGCAAGCCGGGTCGAGCCTTGCCGACATCCGCACGCGTGCGGTCCCGAGCAAGGACGGCCGCTACCGCCTGTTCGGCAACAAGATGTGGATTTCAGGCGGCGATCACGAGCTTGCCGAGAATATCGTTCACCTGGTGCTGGCAAAAATTCCTGATGAGCGCGGCCAGCTTCCGCCGGGCACCCAGGGCATCTCGCTCTTCACGGTTCCGCGCAAGTTGATCGGCCCGGACGACCTGCCGGGCCCGCGAAACGATGTCGCGCTGGCAGGCATCAATCACAAGATGGGATATCGCGGCACCGTGAACTGCCTGCTCAATTTCGGCGAGGGTCGCTACCTGCCGGAAGGCGAGGCAGGCGCGATCGGCGAGATCGTCGGCGAGCCCGGCAAGGGGCTGGCGTATATGTTCCACATGATGAACGAGGCGCGTATCTCCGTCGGCCTCAGCGCCGCCGCGATCGGTTATACGGGCTATCTGCACGCGCTCGATTATGCGAAGACGCGCGTGCAGGGGCGGCCGCGCGGCGACCGATCGCCTGCCTCCGCGCAGATCCCGATCATCCGTCATGCCGACGTCCGGCGCATGCTGCTGGCCCAGAAAGCGTATGTGTCGGGCGCGCTTGCGTTGTGCCTTTACGCGGCGCGTCTGAGCGACGATATCCAGTCGGTGGAAGACGCCGACGGCCGCGAAGAAGCCCATTGCCTGCTCGACCTGCTCACCCCCGTCGTCAAGAGCTGGCCATCGCAATGGGGCCTCGTCGCCAACGATCTCGCCATTCAGGTTCACGGCGGGTATGGATACACGCGCGAGTACAACGTCGAGCAGTTCTATCGCGACAACCGCCTCAATCCGATCCACGAAGGCACGTTCGGCATTCAGGCGCTCGACCTGCTGGGCCGCAAAACACGCGCAAACGGCGGTGTCGCCATGGCGGCGCTCGACAGAAAAATCGCCGCGACGGTATCGCGCGCGCAGTCGGCCGGTTCGTTCCAGCGACATGCCGGTACGCTCAAAGCCGCTTGGGAGCGCATCCGTACCGTCACCGATGCGTTGCACCGGCTCGACGATCCCGATGTCCAGTTGGCGAACGCCGCTGCCTATCTCGAAGCATTCGGGCATGTCGTGGTCGGCTGGCTCTGGCTCGATCAGGCAATCGTGGCCAGCGCGCTCGAAAGCGGCCCGACGGGAACCGACTTCCACCGCGGCAAACTCGCCGCATGCGACTACTTCTTCGGATGGGAAATGCCCAAGGTCGCCGCGTGGCTCGCCGTTCTCGATCCGGTCGAAACGACCCCGCTCACTATCCCGGAACATTGGTTCTGACCCGTACGCAATGTCTCCATTTCATTTCTCCGCCTGATTTATAAGGAATGCATAATGAGTGATGCAGTCATCGTTTCCACCGCGCGCACGCCGATCGGCAAGGCCTATCGCGGTGCGTTCAACCTCACGCACTCGCCCACGCTGCTCGGGCACGCGATCAGGCATGCGGTGCTGCGTGCCGGCATCGAGCCCGATCGCATCGAGGACGCCGTGATCGGTTCGGTCCTCAACGCCGGCACCGCCGGCGGCAATATCGCACGACATGGTGTGCTGGCAGCCGGATTGCCACCCAGCGTCGCTGCGCAAACGCTCGACCGGCAATGTGCATCGGGCCTGATGGCGATCGCGACGGCTGCCAAGCAGATCATGTACGACGGGATGGAGGTCGTCGTTGCGGGCGGCCAGGAAAATATCTCGGCGGTGCAAACGCGCTACTTCGAGTGGACGCGCGCCGACCAGGATCCCAACGTGCTGGCCCTGCAACCGGCGGCCTACATGCCGATGCTCGAGACCGCCGAGTTCGTTTCCCGCAAGTACGGGATCTCCCGGGACGTCCAGGATCAGTACGCCGTCGACTCCCAGCTGCGCACTGCCGCCGCACAAGCCGCGGGTCGCTTCTCAAGCGAAATCGTCCCGATCACGACACGAAAGCTGGTCGTCGACAAAGCGACCGGCAAGACGTCGCAGCATGAGGTCACGCTCACGCAGGACGAAGGCAATCGTCCCGGCACGACGCTCGAATCGCTTGCGTCTCTCGCACCGGTAGTCGACGGCGGCGTCGTGACGGCAGGCAACGCGAGCCAGCTTTCGGACGGTGCAAGCGCGTGCGTCCTGATGAACGGGAAAACCGCCCAGCAGATCGGCGCGGCGCCGCTCGGCATCTATCGCGGGATGACCGTCGTCGGCAATGCGCCGGAGGAGATGGGCATCGGCCCGATCTACGCGATTCCCAAGCTGCTGAAGCTTCATGGGCTGAAGACCGACGACATCGGCTTGTGGGAGCTCAACGAGGCGTTTGCGTGCCAGGCGCTGTACTGCCGCGAGAAGCTCGGCATCGATCCCGAGCGATACAACGTCAACGGCGGCAGCATTTCCATCGGCCATCCGTACGGGATGACCGGCGCGCGCATGGTCGGTCATGCACTGATCGAAGGCAAACGGCGCGGCGCACGCTACGTCGTCGTATCGATGTGCGTGGGAGGCGGAATGGGTGCCGCCGGCCTGTTCGAAGTGGTCTGACGCAATGCTCGTTTCCCGCGAATACGGGCATCGCCTCACGCTCCCGGCATGTTCGCGAACAATCGATTTTCCAACTCAGCTCATCAACCGCGGAGGCTGATCATGGCGAAGCGCTTACTCATCTTACTCTCGCTTGTCGCCGGGATACTGTTCGTATTCAGCCCGGGACTCATGGTTCTTTACCACATCGAGCATTACGACTCGCCCCGGTAGTTCGCGTTATGAAAGTCAATCGACCAATTCAATTGATCGAATGTCAATCTGGTATTGCCTGAAACGAATCTTTCACAAGGAGTCGAGCATGGACAGGCTGGCGAGGAAGGACGAGTGGTTTGCAAGAGCCGAAAAAGTCATCCCGGGCGGGATGTATGGTCACCAGAGCGTCAAGTATTTGACGGAAGACTTCCCGTTGTACTTTGCAAAAGCGAAGGGAACCTATCTCTGGGACGTCGACGGCAACCAGTACATCGATTACGTGTGTGGTTACGGCACGAATCTGTTCGGCTACGGCAACGAGCAGATCGAGCGCGCGGCGGCCCTTCAGTTGCAGAACATCGACACGGCTACGGGCCCGAGCGCGGTGATGGTCGAGCTCGCCGAGGCGCTCACTCGACAGGTCAGCCACGCCGACTGGGCGATGTTCTGCAAGAACGGCTCGGATGCCACTTCGATGGCCATGGTGATCTCGCGAGCCTATCGCGGCAAGCGGAAGATTCTCGTCGCGCGCGGCACGTACCATGGCGCGTCGCCGTGGAACGTGCCGTATACGACGGGCATTACCAAGGAAGATCGCGCACACGTCGCCTACTTCGAGTACAACGATATCGAGAGTCTCGACGCCGCCGTCAAGAGCGTGGACGGTGACGTGGCGGCCATCTACGCAACGCCGTTCCGTCACGAAGTGCTTTTCGACCAGTTCTTTCCGTCGGTCGAGTATGCCCACGCATGCCGCCGCCTCGCTGATGAACAGGAAGCGCTTCTGGTCGTGGACGAGGTCCGTACTGGGCTGCGCCTCTCGCGCGATTGTTCATGGTCGGACTGGGGCGTGCACCCGGACCTCAGCTGCTGGGGCAAAGCCATTGGCGGCGGCTATGCGATCGCCGCGGTCCTGGGTTGCGACAAGGCACGGGAGGCCGCGACGAACATTTTCGTCACGGGCTCCTACTGGCTGTCCGCCGTCCCGATGGCCGCTGCCATCGAAACGCTGCGCCTGGTCAGAGAGACCGACTACCTCGAACACACGAAGCGCCTGGCGGACACGTTACGCGCCGGCATCGCCGAACAAGCGGAGCGGCATGGCTTCGAGCTCAAGCAGACCGGCCCGAGCGTGATGCCCCAGATGCTTTTCGCAGGTGACGACGAGCTCGTGTCCCGCGGCCGGGCATGGGCTTCGGAAGTCGTCAAGAACGGCGCTTATCTTCACCCGTGGCACAACATGTTCTTCACGGCGAGCCACACTGACGAAGACATCGCGCGTACGCTCGAGGCGACCGAAGCGGCGTTCGGCGCACTCAAACAGAAGTCGGTCGCATTGAATCGTCTCGATATTCTGGACACCGTGCAGCGTTGACCTTGATGTTTCGCAGGCCTTCGACCGACGGTTGAAGGCCGCACTGTCGGGCGGATTCGCCCGGCGCGCACGGCCTCTCTCGATCGACCGCCCACCCCTACCGTCGGTAGTCGCCCCTTCGCCTCGTACGCAGGACGAGCGGCACTTCGGCGGGGTCTCCCCGACTACAGCGGATTTCGTCGCAGGCTGCCAAGGCTATGGCGTCGATCGAGGTTCATTTGCTGTTCCTGCGCACGCCCCAGCGCACCATACGCGTAGTACTATGCCGGGCGGCCGGTACCGCACCAACGCGCGCAGCGGCCGGCGCGAGCTCGGCGGGCAACGCGGTTGCCTGGCCTGTCGCGTCAAGCGATCGCGGGCCGGGCATGTCGCGACTTGAGCTGCCGGATCGCAACACTGGTCAGGAAAATCGGCACGAGCAGCAGCCCGACGGAAAGCCAGCCGACCGCGCGCAAACCTGCCACGCCGAACACCGTGCCGGCAATCGCGGGGCCGACCGCCAAGCCAAGATTGATTGCCGACGCGCAGGTCGCGGTGCTTCTTCCGCTGGCATCCATTTTCGAGAGCGCGGCCACCATATAAGGGGCGACCAGCGTCGCACCGGCGCTGATGAGCGCCGTCGACACGAGAAACGCCCATCGGCCGCCCACGCAATACATGCCCAGGCTGCATGCGATCAACAGCGCGAGTCCGAAGGCGATCGGCTTGAACAAGCCGAAGCGGTCGCCCAACCAGTTGACCGCTACCCCAACCGGCAATTGCGCAGCGGCATTGACCATGAACAGGATGCCGAGCTGCTCCGCTGCAACGCCCCGGGTTGCGGCCACTTCCGCGGCGAATCCCATCAGCGCCGTCTGCGACACGTAAATGAAAAATGCGCTGATCAGCATCGCGCGGACGTCGTTGGATTTGATCGCATCCTTCGCGACGTTTTCCTCGGCTGCGTTCACCGCAGGATGCATGAACGCGCCAAAAAACAGCGCCGCGATGACGATGGCGAACTGGACGGCATCGACACCGATATTGCCGATCTTCGCGATCGCGATCGGTACCACGTACATCGCTGCGGAAAATATGACGGCCATCGCCACGGCCACTTGCGCGGCGATCCTCTCCGGGTGCCTGACGTGTGAAATGACGCCGTATGCACAAACGCAACTGACGCCCAGCGCGACGCCGAGCACCAGCTTTGCCGCGACGAATAGGTGGAAATCATTCGAAAACATCGCGCAGGTCGACAGCACGGCGAGCGTCGCCGCAACGAGCGCGCCCGTTCGCTTGTTCAACGTCGCCATCTGTCGTCCGAAGATCACGATGGACAGTGAAAGGCAGAGCAGTACCGCGGACGCGAGCCACCCGGCGCTGCTTTCGGACAGCCCGAACCGGGCCATCGACTCTTCGATGTTGAACGGAAGCAGGTAGCTTGGCGTCCAGACCACGGCTCCGGTATAGAGCAGCGCGATTTTCCGGATTCCGTTGATTTCGTAATTCACGATCTACTCCCTATCGCTTGCACGAGTGCGGAATCGCGTCGACGCGTCGAATCGCTCTCCAGCTCGCCTTCATGAATGCATTGTTCAGAGGACTGATTCGCATCACCAAACAATCGCATGACGCTCGCATGATGGAATCGCCCGGTTGCCATCCGGTTACCGGGGGAACCCCACCCCGCCACGTCCTCGTTAGTCGAAATGCCCGACCTCGAGGAAATCCTTCATTTTCAGCAGGTCATTCGGGTCCGACATCTGTCCGTTACGCTCGACAAAGCCGGCAAACGTCGTGCCGTACGTCCAGCCGAGCAACCGCTGCAGTTCTTCCGGGTAGCGCTTCACGCGTTCAATCGGCAGCGTGAGATACTGGTTTTCTTCCTGCCGGAGGATCGCCAGGTCATACGACATCGTCAGGCCGGTTCTCGGCGCATTGCTGACGTTCTTTCCGCCACCGTGATAAGTCGAGCCGATGAAGAAAAGCGCATCGCCGGCGGACATCACTGCGGGAATCGCTTCCTCCTGCCTGGGCATGCGCTCGTCATCCCACTTGTGGCTGCCCGGAATGACCAGGGTCGCGCCGTTTTCCTCCGTAAAGTCGGATACCGCGACCATCACCTGGAAGCGTGCTTCACGCCCATAGTTCGGGTGTCGCCACAGCCATACGGAATCGTCGCGGTGCAACGGCTGCTGGCCTTGGCCCGACAGGATCTGAATGGCCTGCGTCACGCCCACCTGGATATCGGGTGCGATATCGACCTGGTTTTCGCCGCTCCAGATCTTGATCGGCGTTTGCAGAATGCTGCGCGCGGCGCCCAGGTAAAGCGGATGCAACGCGACCTCGGCCATCCAGTCGGTACGCGCGAACAGACGCGACACGCGGCGCGTCTGCGTACCGGCAAAGTATTCGTCTACGCCGTTCGGAGCCGACTCGAGCGTATCGAAGAGCGTACGCTGGATACGCGCGAGCAAGTCGGAACCGGTGAAATTCTTGACGATCGCACCGCCGTCCTGGCGAACCGCGTTCGCCAGATCGTCAGGAGTGCTATCTCTCGAAAGGCGTTGCAACGACATGATGATTTCCTCCAACAAGTATCAATGATTGAAAAGTGCCGCGTATCCGCGTTCACCATCGCCTTGCGCGATGGATGACCGGACGCGCTCGCGTAATGCTGTCAGGATGCGTGGCGGCGACCCTGCATCTTCCTGTGCCTGCCGGAACAGGTCGACCGCCCGCGCGTAGACGTCCAGGCTCGCGCCCCTTGGCTGATAGTCGGAAGCCGCCACGGATTCGAACAGGCCTTCGATGAAGTGCACCTGACCGGCGATGTAGGTGGGAATCAGGCCGCGAATCTCGTCGATCGACATGCCTGAATCCACGACGAACCGGAGACCTTCCAGGAAGGCTGAGCCGGCGCCAAAAACGAACGTGCCCGTCAACCCGGCGTCGAGCACATTCGGTACATCGGGCCGTGTGCCGACGTAGACGGATTGCGGCGCGATCTTTCGAACGACGGACTCGGCTTCGTTCCAGACAGCCTCGTCGCCACCCAGGAGGATGGATGCGCGCTCGCCGCCGATATCGGGCGGGAAGCACTGGATGGTTCCGCTGATGAATTTCGCGCCGGCGCGGCTTACGATTCGATCCAGCGTCAGGACCTCGGACGGACGCCCCGTTGCCAGATTGACGATCGTTTTTCCCTGCAGGCGTTCGCCGAGTTCGTCGAAATCCGCCGCGAGGTCGACCGGCGTTGCAGTCACGATGACGATCACGTCCGCCTGCGCACAGGCTGCCGTCGCACTGTCGGCCACCCGTGCGCCCAGCTCGGCCATGAGTTGAGCCTTTCCGGATTTCCTGTTCCAGACGACGACGTCCTCGCCCTGTCCAATCAGCGAGACAGCGATCGCGGATCCCATCGCGCCCAGGCCGAGGACGGCAATCAAATTGCTCATTCGCATACCTTTTCGATGTCGTTTATCACGTTGCCGGGAGGCAGCCCTCACTCAGCCCGACCCACAAGGTCATTAGACTTGATCAAATGACCATATCAGCAGGCACGAGTCTTATGCTTCGAAATGACATTGGGAATACGGGGTTTCCATTAGCTGCCCGATGAACGCGTCGAGCGGGCCCCCGCAGCGGCGCTGCGCAGCGCCGCGCCAGCATCGTCGCGCCGTGCGCCGCTTCCCTGCGTGGAGCGCCACAGTCATGCCCGTCACGAACCGGCGCACCATGTTTTCCACGCCGCGTCCGATGCAACATCCGTGCTGGACGATGCGTTCCGTGGCTTTCCAAAGCCCGCCCATCGTCATGCTAATATCGGGCGATTCGACTACCCGGCGCGGGTAGCATCCTTGAACGAAGACATAAAACGGAGCGCTGGCCTATGCAGCGAGTACGGGCTGAAGTCCGCCGCCAGGACCTCGTGGCGGCGACTGTCGCGGTGATTGCAGAGCACGGTGTGAAGGGCGCCACGACCCGTCGCATTGCCGAAGCGGCGGGGTGCCCGCTTGCTTCGTTGCACTACGTCTTCCACTCGAAGGACGAGCTGTTACTCGCCGTCTACGAGTCCCTGATCGATCTGATCCGCTCGGACAGCCCGGACGCGCCCGAGCATGGCAGCCTGGCCGACCTCGCGGAATTCAATCTGCGCTCGGTGATGGCCTGGTTCGAAGCCAACCCGGCCTACGCGAAGACCCAGTCGGAACTGTATACATGGGCGCTGCGGCATCAGCCCGACGTGGCCGTCGGCGCCCTGCGTATCTCGCTGGAAGGCGCGCGCGCCTACCTGTCCTCCGCCGAGCCGCGCCCCGATGCCAAAGCGCTGGATGCCGTCGCGCGACTGACCATTGCCCTGGCCGACGGGCTGCTTTTTTCCTGGTTCGCTCAGGAAGACTCGAAACGCCTGGCGACCGATGTCGATCACGCGAGCAAGATGCTGGCCGCCTATGCGGCAACGCTTTCGGAAGCTCGGCCCGCTGCGAAGGCCGCTCGCAAGACGGCGCGCAAGCAGTAAGCTTCTGCCGCGTCGCCAACGCGTTCGCTTCCCGACAACCTCGCTGCCGCGACGTTCGCATCATCTGTTCGGCGCCTCCACCCGACGCGCGGCGCATGATGCCGACAGTTTCATCCCATGCCGCCGCCGCGCACGCACGCGAGCCCTGCTCAAGGGCGCCTTGAAGAACCATCGCTCGCGCCCCCGGCGTGGTGAGCGCGACGCGCGTTATCGGCGCCGCAGGCATTCCAGACAAATCGCTCCCCCTCTCTCGCTTCGATCCTCACGGAAACGTGACATCACAGGCGAGCGTCGAGCCTCGCGCACGGGTTTACCTCCATCGACAGCAAATGGCCGCCTGCCTAACGTTTTATTAGTCAAATGATCAAGTCAACGGAATACGCTTCTCGCCCGTGATTCAACGCGAGCGGGATATTCGCGGAACCAGAACCTGAAGCTGGCCGCCCCATGGACAAACTTTCAAGAAGCCGACATAATTCACCCGCGTCATGGTCACTTGACCACGTATCGCGAATGAGCGCTACACGCCCACAAGACATCACTGACGAGGATTTTCGGGTACCGGAGCTTACCAATGGCAAGAATTCGCGCTGCGTTGCGGCGACAAGATTTTGTTGACGCTGCTGTGGAGGTCATCGCCGCGCACGGTGTCGCTGGCGCCACCACGCGGCGCATTGCCGAAGCCGCAGGCTGCCCGCTCGCCTCCCTCCATTATGTCTTTCATACCAAGGACGATCTGTTCAACGCGGTGTACGAATCGCTGTTCGATCTTCTCGCGACGAACACGCCCGCTCATGGTGAATTCCGGTCTTTCGGCGAACTCGCAGGATGGCAGTTGCGCAAGACCGTCGAATGGCTCGTTCAGCATCCATCGTACGCGCGAGCGCAATCTGAACTGATCCAGTGGGCAGAACGCCATCGTCCGGATTTCGCGTTGAAGACCTATATCCAGACTGTCGAACGCATGGTCGCCTATATCGGCAAGCAAGCCCCGCACGTCAGCCCTGACGTGATCGAACCCGTCGCCCGAATGAGCATCATCCTGGTCGACGGATTGCTGAATAGCTGGCAGGCCGAACCGAATATCGGCAGGCTGCGCGCGAATCTGGATAGCGCGAGTTCAGCCCTGGAAGCGTTGGCCGCTTCCCTCGTGAACTCGACGGAACGCGCCTGAAAATCGGCACGGTGCGCCGGTGCACCGAAGGCCAACAGCGTGGCAAGGCCGCTACGATGCCCGCCCGCACAACACCGCGCCGGAAGGCAGCCCGCGACATCGTCGCGGCTTCGTAGATGGGCGGCGGCTTGACACGGGGCACCCACCCGACATGGGCGCCCGTCTTCGATTCCCGTCAGTTGACCGCATCCGGCGCCGCGCCGAACATCGACTTCGTCTCGAGAAACTCCTCGATGCCGGCGTAGCCCCATTCGCGCCCGTTGCCGGACTGCTTGTAACCGCCGAACGGCGCCGCGATGTCGACGGCCGCACCGTTCAAATGCACCATCCCCGTCCGCAATTGTCTGGCGACCCGCTCCGCCTGCTCGATCGAGTCACCATAGACGTAGCCGGACAAACCGTACGGCGAGTCGTTGGCGATGGCGACGGCGTCCGATTCGTCCCGATAGGGAATGATGACGAGGACGGGACCGAAAATCTCCTCCGTCGCAATCCTCATGCGATTGTTCACGCGGCTGAAGATGGTCGGCTTCACGTAGTAGCCTCTTTCGAGTCCCGCAGGACTGCCTAGCCCGCCCGACAGGAGCCGTGCGCCCTCGTCGATGCCCGCCTGGATCATCTCCTGCACCTTGCGATGCTGACGCCGGTTCGCCACGGGGCCCATCGTCGTGCGCGGGTCGCGCGGATCGCCGACCACGACCTGCGCACACGCGGCCGCTGCGATCCTTTCCGCCTCGTCGAGGCGATGCGCCGGCACCAGCATGCGCGACGGCGCGGTACAGGTCTGGCCGGAATTGGCCATCATTTGCAGCACGCCATGCGTGACGCCGTGCGCGAAGTTTTCGCTGTCCAGAATGATGTTCGCCGATTTTCCGCCGAGCTCCAGCGTCACCCGCTTGATCGTCGTCGCCGCGGCCTGGGCCACCTCCACGCCCGCGCTCGTCGACCCCGTCAGCGACACCATGTCGAAGAGCGGACTGGAAGCGATGGCCCGCCCGAGGCGCTGCCCCGAGCCTTGCACGAGATTGAAGACCCCGGCCGGCACCCCTGCCTGCTCGAGGATCTCGGCGAGCACGATGGCCGAATACGGTGCATTCTGGCTCGGCTTCAGCACGATCGTGCAACCCGCCACCAGCGCCGGTGCGACCTTGCACATGACCTGGTTCATCGGCCAGTTCCACGGCGTGATCAATCCGCACACCCCTACCGGCTCCTTCACGATACGCGATGTGCGCTGGATTCGATCGAACGGGTATTGCCGGGCGACTTCCAGCGTCGTATGAAGATGCCAGAGCCCCAGCGCCGCCTGAAGCGGACGGGAAATCGCATCCATCGGCGCACCCATCTCGAGCGTGATTGCATCCGCCATATCCTGCATCCGCTCGGTGTATACACCGATCACGGCCTCGAGCAGCTCGAGCCGCTCGACCAGCGGCGTGTTCGAGAACGTGGCGAAGGCGTCGCTCGCCGCCTTCGCGGCCCGGTCCACGTCCGCTTCGTCGGAGAACAGCAAAACGCCCGAGACTTCGCCCGTCGCCGGATCGATGATTTCCTGTTCGATCCCCCCGTTCACCGGCTCCACCCATCGCCCGCCGATGAACGCCCGGCGGAGATGATCTGCTTCAAAAATCGCCATCAGCTCGCTCCATGTCAGTTGATCTCGGGCATGTCGTCAGTCTTCGGAATCGCCCGGGACGACCGATACTATCGCCTTTTTTGATCATTTGTCCAAGTCACTAGACTACGTAATAATCAGCATTGCCAAAAGCGACGCGGAGTAAGACGCTCGCTGCACGTTTGCCGAACGTCGGGCTGAAGGCTGCCCCGCTCGCGCGTCGGTCGCCCATCACAGAGGGTTAACCTTCATCGACAACGCATTTTTCGAGCAATACTTTTCTACTACACGGTCATTTGATCAAGTCATGTGGCAGACTTTCAGCCGGATAGCCAGGCAGCAAGCCATCCGCAAAGTAGCGCACCGCGACCCGGTCGCTTTCTGACATCAACGCCGAACGGCAACTCTCCCACGGGAGCGAAAGGTAATTACCATGGCAATCATCCAAGTCCAGCAGATCATGCATGAGCACCCGTTGCATGCTCGTGCACCGCATGAACCCCGCTACGCGGACGGCAGCGCCTTCTGCGACGGCAACTATGTCCCCATCACCGAAGCGACCGTCCCGCTCGTCGACGCCGGCTTCCTGCATGCCGACGCCGCCTACGATGTGGTCACCGTGTCGCGAGGCAACTTCTTCCGGCTCGACGATCACCTCACCCGCATGGAAGAGTCGGCCGCGAAGTTCTTCCTCGAGAATCCGTTCAATCGCGACCAGGTCAGGGAAATCCTGCACAACCTCGTGCGCAACGCCGGCCTGAAAGACGCATACGTGTGGTGGTGCGTCACCCGCGGCCCGCTGAGTGTCGATCGCCGCGACCGCAGCGCGATGAAGAACGCGATGTTTGCGTTCGCGGTGCCGTTCTTCTTCCAGGCGGACGACGAGATCCGCACGCGCGGCTCGAACCTGCTGGTCAGCAAGCGATACAACCGAATCTCCGCGAAAGCGGTCGACCCGACGGCCAAGAACTTCCACTGGATGGACATGAAGCTCGCGCTGTTCGAAGCGATGACGCAGGAAAAAGACTGGGCCGTGCTCGTCGACGAACACGACAACCTCACCGAAGCGGCCGGCGCGAACATCTTCTTCATCAAGAACGGCGAGCTCTATACGCCTGCCGAAGGCTGCCTGCTGGGTATCACGCGCCAGAGCGTGTTCGACATCGCCGCCGAGCTCGGCCTGAAGGTGAACATCGGCACATACACCGCGACCCAGTTGCGCGAAGCCGATGAAGCGTTCACGTCGTCGTCCGCGGGCGGGATCATGCCCGTCAGCGCGATCGACGATCAGCCGCTCGGCAATCGCAGCGGCCCCGGCCCGATCTCCGAGAAGATTCACAACCTGTATTGGGAGAAGCGCTGGGCAGGCTGGCACGCGCAGCCGGCCGAATACTTGTCGTCGGTCGCGGCATAAGCCGACGCCACCCGACGGTGGCACGCGTACGGAGCCGCGCCGGTCGAGCAGACCGTACCCGGCTTCGGTAAACGAAAGCCAGCTGCATGCAGCACACACCGTCCGGCACGCCATCAGGTGTGCCGGACAACCCGGCACCGATGCAACACGTATGAACGGGCCGGTTGATTCATGCAAAAGACGGTAAAACACACGTTACGAATCAATTGCGACGGAAATCGCTACGTTCGCATGCGTTCGCGTATGCCCAACCCTTTTGACGGGCGCACGTTACCCGGTCAAGGTCAAGGAGATTGATGTGGTCAAGACGCATTCTTTCAAACAATCCGCTTCGCTCGTTCGATCGGCAGCGAAATCGTCGCTTCTCGCTTCCGCGGTCGCGATGACTTTGACCAGCGCGTTTGCGGAAGGGTTGGACTCGTCTCATACGCCGTCCGGCGCCGAGATCACCGGCACCGCCAGCGGCATTCCCGCATGGGCGCCGGTCGGCAACGTCGGGTCTGGCTGGACGTTCGGCAAGCGCCGCGCGGATTTCTTCAAATACAAGTCCGACAAGCCGCTGTACACGATCGACGCCAGCAATGTCGACAAATACGCGGACAAGCTCAATCCCGGCCAGATCGCATTGTTGAAGAACCTGAAGGGCTTCACGATGCCGGTCTATGCGTCGCGGCGCACCTGCGGCGTCCCGGATTTCGTCGCTGAGAACACGAAGAACAACGTGGGCTTCGCGAAGATGTCAGCGGACGGCTCTGAACTTGCCGATGCCCGCCTGCCCGGCTACCCGTTCCCCGCGCCCAAGACCGGCGCGGAAGTGATGTGGAACGCGAAGCTGCATTACCGCGGCGGCGGCGTCGAGATGCGCGACATCATCACCGTCGTCTCGCCGCGCAGGGGTGCGTCCGACTGGATCAAGAACGTGTCGGACGCGTGGATCTACCAGCCGTGGGGCGACAAATCCGGCACGACGTTCGCGAAGGTCAACCAGGTCGAAGGCAACGCGTACTACGCGTACAAGTCGCCGGCCGCCATTGCCGGCCAGGCCGCGATCTTCACGACCTACGCCGGCAAGCCGACCGAAGTCTTCTACTACTTCCCCGGCCAGCGCCGTACCCGCCGCATGCCGTCGTACGCCTACGACGCACCGCAGATCGGCTTCGACAACCAGTACAACATAGACGAAGCGATGGTCTTCTCCGGGCAGACCGACCGCTTCTCGTGGAAGCTGCTCGGCAAGAAGGAAATGATCGTGACCTACAACGACCTGGGCATGTACGACTTCTCCGACAAATTCGAAGACGCGTATGGCCCGGACTTCGTGAATCCGTCGAAGCGCCGCTACGAACTCCACCGCGTGTGGGTCGTGGAAGCCACGGTCAAGCAGGGCATGCGCCATACCGCGCCGAAGCGCCTGTTCTACGTCGACGAAGACAGCTGGAGCTACCTCGGCGCGGTGGACTACGACGCGCAGGGCAACATCTCGAAAGTCCGCGAGGGTTACATCATTCCGGTGTACGAGACGGGAAGCTGCGACACGCTCGCGTTCGCTCAATACAACCTCGTCGACGGCCGGTACCTCGTGGACGGTTCGATGCTCGCGGCCGGGCGGGACGCAAAATGGTCGGTCGATTCGTCGGCGGACCAACACTACAAGCCGAGCTTCTACAACGCCGACAATCTTCGCGCGTTGAGCGAGCGTTGACAGGTGCCGACACAAAATGGCTACCCCCTCCTCATTTCAGCCCCGCTCCAGTGTGGCGTTCGTACGCGCGGCGGTCTCGGCGCTCGTCGCCCTCGGGTGCGGCAGCGCGCACGCCTTCACGTTCACGATCGGCAATGTCGAAGGCAGTTTCGATTCGACGGTGTCGGCCGGCGTCGGAATTCGAACCGCGTCGCCGAGCAGCAATCTCGTCTCGCCGACCTATGACGCGGCCACCGGTGCACCGACCGGTGGCGGCCGGCTCGGTCAACTGAGCGGGCTCTCCGATCAAGGCGACATCAACTACAAGAAGGGCGATCCGTTCACCAGCTATCTCAAGGGCAACCACGAGCTGCTGCTGAAGATGCCGTCGCAGGGGCTGACGTTCATGGCGCGCGGCACCTGGCAATACGACTACTCCGGCACCCGCACGTCCGGCGCGACCAGCGGGCAGGATCTCTTCTACAATCCTGCGCCGAGCCTGAGCGGCGGACTCCCGTCCAATGCCGAGAAGAACATCCGCTTCAAGCCGCGCCTGCTCGACCTGTGGGTCAGCAAGCAGTTCAACGTCGGCGACCAGATCACGCGTATCCGCGTCGGTAACCAGGTCGTCAGCTGGGGCGAAAGCATCTGGGAAGTCGGCGGGATCAACGCGACGAACGCGATCGACGTGAATCGCGCGTCGCAGCCCGGCGCACAGGTCAAGGAAATCATCCTGCCGGCCCCGATACTGAGCGTCGCGTCCGGCCTGGGCCACGGCGTGAACGTCGAAGGGTACGTCCAGAGCAACTGGAACCAGAACTATCTGCCCCCGGTCGGCAGCTATTGGTCCAACCAGATCGTCGGGCCCGGCAACAACGCATATGGCGTGGCCACCGTGCATCCGAAGAACGGCGGGCAGTACGGTTTCTCCGTCCGCTATCAGCCCGCGGGAACGGATCTGAATCTCGGCTTCTATACGATCGCGTACCACGACAAGTTTCCGCAGGTGTCGCTGAGCTCGACGGGTGGGACCGTCTTCAGGTTTCCTGAAGACCGCCACATGATCGGTGTCAGCGCGAACTTCCCGGTTGGCGACTGGGCGATCGGCACCGAGCTCTCGTACCGTCCGCGCGACGCCGTTCCGCTGAATCCGGCCAGTGGATGCGTCGCGCAAGGCGGCAACTGCTGGGTCGACGAGAAGCGTTTCCAGTGGCACCTGACTACCCTCTACTCGCTCCAACCGGGCAATTCCGGCGCATTCCTCAAGCTGCTCGGCGCGCAGACCGCCACGCTGACGACCGAGACGGTGATCATTGCCTATCCGGGGCTTCACAAGAACTATGGCGGCTCGCCGATTTCTCCCGGTGCGCTGCTGTGGGGGAACGAATTCAACGATCTGTTCGCGACCGGCGCACTCAACTCGCCGGGTAGTGCACAGGGCACGAAATACTCCGGCGGGATCGACGTCGATTTCAACTGGGTCTACGACGGCACCGTCATTCCCGGGTGGCAGGTCAATCCGGGGATATACGTCCGGTACGGCCTGTTCGGCAATACGCCGAACGTGAACGCCCAGTTCATGCGCGGCGTGACGGCGATGAACCTGTATGTGAATTTCATACAGAACCCGGCGAACTGGCAGGTCGCGTTGAACTACACGCGCTTCATGGGCCCGACCAACCCGCTGGCCAACCCGCTACGTGACAGGGACTTCGTGGCTGTCGTCGCATCTCGCAATTTCTGAGGTCAATATGAATCAAACGCCTGTTTCCGACGCAGCCCGACCCGGCAAGCTGCTGAGAATGCTTCATACGCTGGAAAATGCGCTGTTCGGTCACAGGCGGCTCGTTCTGGCACTTCTGGTTCTGTTCACGGTCGTCATGGCCTGCTTCGCCGTGAAGCTTCGCATGGATGCGGGATTCGAGAAGCAGCTTCCCCTCGGCCACGAATACACGGAAACCTTCAACCAGTATCGCGGCGACCTGCTCGGTGCCAATCGCCTGATCGTCGTCGTCAAGGCGCGCCATGGCAGCATCTGGACGCCCGCCGCGTTGAAGCGGCTCTACGACGTCACGCAGGCGGTCACGTTTTTGCCGAACGTCTCGCGCAGCAGCGTTCAATCGCTCTGGACGCCCAATTCATTCGTCAACGAGATCACCGAAGACGGCTTCCGGGCCGACCCACTCATTCCCGGCACCGTGACGCCGGATCAACTCGACGGCAACACGGTCAGCGCCATTTCGCGCTCGACTGCGCAGGGCGGTTTCGTCGGCAATCTCGTGTCGCGCGACCAGACCAGCGCGATGGTCACCGCGGACCTCAACGAGCTGGACGCGAAAGGCGAGCGGGTCGACTACGTCGCATTCGACCGCGCGCTCGAATCGCAATTGCGATCGAAGTTCGAAGACGCGAACTACGAGATCCAGATCATCGGTTTCGCGAAACAGATCGGCGATATCGCGAACGGCGCATCGTCCGTCCTGAAGTTCTGCGCGATCGCGCTGCTGCTGACCGCATTGGCTGTCTACTGGTACTGCCGCTCCGTGCGCCTGACGATTCTGCCGCTGACCTGCTCGCTCGTCTCGCTCGTCTGGCAGTTCGGCACGCTGCATCTGCTCGGCTACGGACTCGACCCGCTGGGCGTGCTGGTGCCGTTCCTCGTGTTCGCGATCGGCGTGTCACACGGCGTCCAGCAGATCAACTTCATCGTTCGCGAGATCTCGCACGGGAAGTCCGTCGAGCAGGCCGCCCGATCCAGCTTCAGCGGGCTGCTGATTCCCGGAACGCTCGCGCTGGTGACCGCGTTCGTGTCCTTCGTCACGCTGATCCTGATCCCGATTCCGATGGTCCGCGAGCTCGCGATCACCGCTTCGCTCGGCGTCGCGTACAAGATCGTCACGAATCTGGTGATGCTTCCGTTGGCCGCGTCCCTGCTCAAGGTCGACCCCGGCTATGCGAAGAACGCCGAGCTGCATGCCGCCCGCCGCGGCCGCGTGCTGCGCGTGCTCGCGAAAGTCGCGGTTCCCCGCAACGCGGCGATCATCCTGCTGGCCGCCGTCGTGGTCTTCTGCGTGGCCGCGTGGGAAAGCCGCGACCGCGTAGTCGGCACGCTGCAGGCAGGCGCGCCGGAGCTGCGCGCGGATGCCCGCTTCAACCAGGACTCGGTGTCGATCGCATCGAGCTACGACGTCGGCCTCGACTGGATGTCCATCGTCTTCGAGGCGCCGCCGCAGTCGTGCAACAACGTGGAGATCGGTGCGTATCAGGATCGCTTCGTGTGGTCGATGCGCGCCGTTCCCGGCGTATTGTCGGTCGTGTCGTTTTCTTCGCTGCTGCGTCAATACAACGAGGGGTACAACGAAGGCAACCCGAAGATGTCGGCGATCCCGATCGATCCGGACAACTATTCGTCGCTGGCCGGCGAGGTGGCCCGCACGCCGGGCGTCATGCGCAAGGACTGCAGCATGACCGCGGTGAACATCTATCTGGCCGACCACAAGGCAACGACGATCAATCAGGTGATCACCGCCGCCAAGCATTTTCGCGACACGAACAAGCTGCCTGGCGTGAAGATCCGGCTCGCGTCCGGAAACGCCGGCGTTCTCGCCGCGGTCAACGACGAAATCGAGCGCAGCGAGCTGCCGATGATGCTTTACGTGTACGCGACCATCGTGTTGCTCGTGCTCGTCACGTACCGCGACCTGCGCGCCGTGCTCGCCTGCTGCCTGCCGCTGACGATCGGCACGTTCATCGGGTACTGGTTCATGAAGGAGCTGCAGATCGGCCTGACCGTCGCCACGTTGCCGGTGATGGTGCTCGCGGTCGGCATCGGTGTCGATTACGCGTTCTATATCTACAACCGGCTGCAACTGCATCTGGCCAACGGCGTGGGAATCGTCAAGGCGCTCGAACAATCGATCCTCGAGATCGGCACGGCGACCATCTTCACGGCCATCACGCTCGCGATCGGCGTGGCCACCTGGTCGTTCTCCGAGCTCAAGTTTCAGGCGGACATGGGCAAGCTGCTGGCATTCATGTTCATCGTCAATATGGTCATGGCCATGACCGTGCTGCCCGCCTTCGCCGTGTGGCTCGAGCGCCTCTTCCCGAGGCGCCGGCCCGCGCGCGCCCCCGGCCTGCTCGCTCATTGAAGAAGAGGATTCCACGATCATGAATCACAAGATGCGCGCCATTTCGGCTGCTATCGTCGTCGGCGCAACACTGCTGGGCGGCATGCAATGCGCGGTATCCGCACCGGAACTCAAAGCCGTGCCGGCCGTCCAGTCGAGCATTGCGACGCAGTCGGCCGTGCTGGATGCAACGTGGGCGGGGCCGCGGGTCGTGAGCGTCGGTGCGAACGGCATCATCCTGCTGTCCGACAACCGCGGCGCGACGTACCGCCAGGCCAAGGCCGTACCCGTGAGCTCGACGCTGACGTCGGTCAGCTTCATCGACGCCAACACGGGCTGGGCCGTCGGCCACTGGGGCGCGATCCTGAAGACCACCGACGGCGGCGAGACCTGGCAGCTACAGCGGCTCGCGGCGACCGAGGATCGCCCCCTCTTCGGCGTTCACTTTGTCGATGCGAACCACGGCGTGGCCGTCGGGCTCTGGTCGCTGATCCTCGTCACCGACGACGGCGGCAAGACCTGGACGAAAAAGGAACCCGTTCTTCCGAACGGCAAGAAGTCCGACCTGAACCTGTTCGGTATTTTTTCGAACGGCAACGGCGATATTTTCGCGACCGCCGAGAAAGGGCATCTCCTCGTGTCGAAGGACAAGGGCAATACGTGGGAGACGATCGAGACCGGTTACAAGGGCTCGTTCTGGTGCGGCGTCGCGCTGCCCGACGGTGTGCTGCTAGTCGGCGGACTGCGCGGCACGTTGATGCGAAGCGACGACAACGGCCACACCTGGTCACGCGCAGCGCTCGATACCAGGAACTCGATCACCGCACTCACGTCCAGCGGCTCGACCGTGCTGGCCGTGGGTGTCGACGGGGTGCAGGCACAAAGCGCCGATGACGGAAAGACATTCAAGCGCGTGCATACCGACACCGGGACGACCTACACGGCCGCACTCCCGTCGCCTGGCGACAAATGGCTGGTTTTCTCTCGCGACGGGGCGATCTCGCGGTAACGACTCGATGTCCGATCGGCGCAGCGGGCCGCGATGGAAAAGCGCGGCTCGCTGCGTCGACGTCGTCCCGCCCGAGACAGATGGTGTAGTCATCGCGCGACGGGGCGCGCGTGTCGCGGATACGAGAAGAACCCGATGCGGAAGCGGCATGTGGACGAAGTGCTGTCTGCGTGCCGCGAAGCTTGCCGCTGATTGCCCAACGACGACCCATCCTCCTGTCAGCCGTGCTCTATATCACATCGTTACGGGCGCGTGACCGTGTTGCGGACCGCGCTCAAGCGCCGGATAGCGTTCCAGGCGCCAGTACATGACACGACGAATTGAAGATGGCGCTCGGCACGATGCGCTGAAGCCATTCGGGCATGGAAGCCGATGACGAACCCATGTCGTCAGCCGGGCCGGGGCACGCCGATCGGGGTTGATCGGCTGAGCGATGAGTTGATGGGCCTTCCGACAGCGGACGTTGCAGCGCATGCGACGCTGCCGCAACGTCCGTGCACGATCGAGGCTTTCGTGCCGACGCATGCCGGCGCGAGAAAGGATCGTCAAACGCCAATTCCGGCTTTCACTGCGGCATGGCCGCCGGAAAATCGCGAGATCCCCCGAATCAGGTCCGACGCCTTCTCTCCGATCATGATCGTCGGCGCGTTCGTGTTTGCCCCAACCAGCGTCGGCATGATCGACGCATCGACGACACGCAGGCCCTCCGTGCCCCGCACGCGCAATTGAGCGTCGACGACGGCGAGCGCGTCGTTCCCCATGCGACACGTTCCCACCGGGTGGTAAACGGTGTCGGTCCGCTCGCGCAGCAGCGCGCGTATGTCTTCGTCCGAGCGCGACCGGGACGCATACAGATCTTCCGTCACGAACGCCGACATGGCCGGCGCCGCCATCAAGCGCCGCGTCAGCTTGTATCCCTCGACGAGAACGTCGAGATCGTCCCTGTGATCGAGGAATGCCGGATCGATCAGCGGCGCATCCAGCGGATCCGCGCTGCGCAGCTTCACCGATCCGCGGCTCTTCGGCCTCAGCACGCATACGTGACAGGAGATGCCGTGTCCCAGATGCATTTTGCGTCCGTGATCGCTGACGGGGCCGACGACGAAGTGCATCTGCACGTCCGGCCGCTCGAGATCGGGACGCGTCTTCAGGAACGCGCCGCCTTCGGCAAAATTGGTGGTGAGCGTACCGCTGCGCGATTTCCGGTATTGCCTGATGTCGGCCAGTGTCTTGAGCCCACCGCGTACCGATATGCCGAGCGCATCCAGGCTGTTCGTCTTGTAGCTGACGACGAAGTCCGGGTGGTCCTGCAGGTTCTGCCCCACACCCGGGAGATCGGCCACGACGTCGATCCCGTGACGCTGAAGTTCGTCCTTCGGACCGATACCGGACAGCATCAGCAACTGCGGCGACTGAAATGCACCCGCCGAAAGGATCACCTCCTTTTTCGCCCAGACCGTCTCGACATTCCCCGCGCGGGTGACTTCGACGCCCACGGCCCTGTTGCCGTCGAACACGATGCGCCGGACCTGCGCATTGGTTTCCACCGTCAGATTGCCGCGCGCGTTCATGTGCGGAAACAGATAGGCACGCGCGGCACTCCAGCGTTCGCCATTCTTCTGGGTCACCTGATAGATGCCGACGCCTTCCTGCTCCGCACCGTTGAAGTCGTCCGTGATGGGCAGGCCGCACTGCCGTCCGGCCTCCAGCCAACGCGCCTGGAACGGATTGTCCGTCCTCAGGTCGCTCACCCAGAGCGGGCCGCCGCGCCCATGCCAGTCATTGCCGAGGCGCTCGTTATGCTCGCTTCGCTTGAAGTACGGAAAGACGTCGTTCCAGCCCCAGCCTTCGTTGCCGAGCGCGGCCCAGTCGTCGTAGTCGGCATGATGGCCGCGCGTGTACACCATCGCATTGATCGCGGACGATCCGCCCAATGCCTTGCCGCGCGGCTGATAGCCGCGCCGCCCCTGCAGCCCTTTCTGCGGCACGGTTTCGAACGCCCAGTTGTTCAGCCGGGACGGGATCATCAGCACCAGGGCGGCCGGCACGTTGATCGGCCATCCGTTGCCGGTGCCGCCCGCTTCGAAGAGGCAGAGCGTCGCATCGGGGTCTTCGGTCAGGCGCGAGGCCAGCACACTGCCTGCCGAGCCGCCGCCTACAACAAGATAATCGAATGAGTTCTTCACGGGTCTGTGTCCTGGATAGATGCCTGAGCGCTTCACAAGCAACTATCTGATGCATCGATTCCGCCGCTCGCGTCGCAACTCCCTCGAGCCGGTGTGCGATCGGCTTCATTCCGTCACGCATCAGAACTGTGTGGCCGCATCGGCAACGATGGAGATCCCCCATCGAACCGCATGCGGCCACGGAATGGCGATAAGCGCGATTCAGATCGCGACCGCCGACGTATCAACGGTGCTGCGCGCCGTCGAGCAACTTCCGGAAACTTGCGACGCCCTTGTCGATCCACGTCTGCGCGCCGGGGGAGATTGCGCCCATGTCGAAGAAGCCGTGCAGCATGCCGTCGGACCGGATCGTGTCGACCTTGACGCCGCTGGCGTGAAGCAAGCGGCCGTATGCTTCGCCCTCGTCGCGCAGCGGGTCATATTCGGCGGTCACGATGACCGCCGGCGGCAACCCCGCGAGGTCCTTCGCGTGGATCGGCGCGAGCCGTGCATCCTGCGGGTTCGTCCCGTCGGCCACGTAATGCCGTTCGAACCACGCGATCGTCTCGCGGTCGAGCAGATAGCCTTCACCGTTTTCCGTGAAGGACGGAAAGCCTGAGCGATCTCCCGCCACCGCCGGATAGATCAGGAACTGGGCGGCCAGCGAAATGCCGTCGGCATGCAGTTGCTGCGTCACGACGGCCGCCAGATTGCCGCCGGCGCTATCGCCGGCCACCGCCACGACGTCGCTTCCGCCGAGCTCTCCCGCGTTCGCGATCACCCATCTGGTCGCGGCGATCGCGTCGTCCGCCGCGGCCGGATACCGGTGCTCGGGCGCCAGGCGGTAGTCCACCGAGACCACGACCGCGTTCGCGCCGCGGGCCAACTCCCGGCAAATGTTGTCGTGCGTATCCAGATCGCCGATGACGAACCCGCCGCCGTGGAGATAGACGACCGTCGCCAGATGGCGCTCCGCGCTCGGACGATAGAGCCGTGCGCGCAGCGAGCCGGCCGCGCCGGGAACGGTCAGGTCTTCCACGCGGTGAAGATCGACCACGGCTTCCGGTGCGCGAACGGCGCGCGCCAGATGCAGCATCAGTCCGCGCGCTTCTTCCGGCGTGGACTGCGGCAAGGGTTTCGCGCCGGACCCGGCAAAGGATTCGAGAAAACCCGCGAGATGCAAATCGAGTGCCATGACATCACCTTGTAATCGAACGTTGGGCGGGGATCAGCGATACACGAGGACTTCGGCGTCCGGGCTCAGCTCCGGAATGGTCTTGCGCTCTTCCTCGTACTCGAAGTGGTGCTGCCACGGCATGCGATCGCCGCGCATGTGCATCTGGTGTTGCGAGCGCATCACGTACCCGGCATTGAAGTTGTTCGGATCCGTCCAGGGCAGCCGCTGCATGTCGGCGTCTTCGTCACGCAGGCGCGGCTCCACCGTCTTCGCGCCGACCTTGTCCATATGCGCGAGTACACGGCACGTGAATTCGCAGACGAGATCGGCACGCAGCGTCCAGCTCGAACGGTAGTAGCCGTAGACGAACGCCATGTTCGGGATACCTTCGATCATCATCCCGCGGTACGACACGCGCTTGCTCATGTCGACCGGAGCGCCATCGAGCCGGAATGCGATCTGGCCGAAAGCGCTCATGTCGAAGCCGGTGGCCGTCACGACGATGTCCGCGTCGAGGTGTTCGCCCGATGCCAGCGTGATGCCGCTTTCGTCGAACGCTTCGATGGTGTCGGTCACGACCGATGCTTTCCCGTCCCGGATGACCGCGAAGAGATCGCCGTCGGGGACGGCAGCCACGCGCTGTTGCCACGGGCGATAGCTCGGATTGAAATGCTTGTCGACGTCGAACCCTTCCGGCAGCTGTTGCCGCGTCTCGTTGATCAGCCAGTCGCGCACCGCGTCCGGGTTCGCCGTGGACAGGTTGATCAGGTCGAAGGTCTGCTTCAGGTGCGCGCGCCGCAGAATCTCCGAGCGCCATTCGTCGGGAAGGTTGAGTTCACGAAGCGTTGCGTCCAGCTGGTGGGTCCACGGCACCGCCGTGAAGAACGTCGGCGACCGTTGCAGCATCGTCACGTGCGCCGCGGTGCCGGCCAGTGCCGGAACCAGCGTCGCGGCGGTTGCGCCCGAGCCGATGACGATCACGCGCTTTCCGGCATAGTCGAGGTCTTCGGGCCAGTGCTGCGGATGAACGACCGTTCCCTTGAAACGATCGAACCCGTTCCACTTGGGGGTAAAGCCCTGACGATGGTCGTAGTACCCTGCGCCCAGCCACAGGAAGCCGGTGGTCATCGTGAAACGTTCGCCGGTATCGTTGCGCGACACCTCGACCGTCCAGCGCTTGTGTTCACTCGACCAGTTCACCGTTTGAACCCGATGCCCGTAGTGGATCTTCGAACCGAGGTCATACTCGTCGATGACTTCGCCGAGATAGCCGTGGATCTCCTCCGCCGTCGCGATCGAGCGGCCCTGCCACGGGCGGAATCCGAATGCGTACGTGTACAGGTCGCTGTCGGACCGTGCGCCGGGGTAACGATGCGTCCACCAGGTCCCGCCGAATCCGTCCATGGCTTCCAGAATGGCGAACGAGCGCCCCGGCAGGTTCATGCGGAGATGGCATGCTGCATCGATCCCCGAGATTCCCGCTCCAATGATTAGTACATCTACGTGCTCATGCGAACACGCAGCTGTTTGTTTCTCAGTCATGAGATCCCTCCGATGACCAGTTATTGAAGATATCCGTCACGCCGCGCGGCAAGATCACACGACTTGGTCATTTGACCGTAAGGCACGAAGACGCTCACCAGTGCATGCCAGCGATCACGCGCCAAACCCGGGAAGATCGCCGAACCACCCGACCGACGGGCAAGCGGGCCACGGCGATACGTATTCCGATTTGTTTCGTCATCTCGAACATGGTCACTTGACCAAGTTCAATGGTTCCCAGTCTATGCAGTCGAACAGCAATTTGAATCAGGGCTTTCCATTACACGATCGTTCGAGCAAGCCGCAGCGCGAGCTACGGGAATCGGTGCGGCTCATCGCGTCAGGCGTTCGTCACCCGCAACTCGCGCCGAAGGATTTTCCCGACGTTGCTTTTTGGCAGGCTGTCGCGAAACTCGATGCTTTTCGGACGCTTGTAGCCGGTCAGCTGGCCCTTGCAGAACGCCATCAGGTCCTCGGCCGTCAGTTCGGGCGCTTTCCTGACCACGAACAGCTTGACGGCCTCTCCCGAGTGCTCGTCGGGTACGCCGATCGCCGCGACTTCGTAAACGCCCGGGTGTTTGGCGACGACCTCTTCGATCTCGTTCGGATAGACGTTGAAGCCGGACACGAGAATCATGTCCTTCTTGCGGTCGACGATTCGCACGAAGCCGTCCGCCGAGATCGACGCAATGTCGCCCGACCGGAAGAAGCCGTCCGCGGTCATCACTTTCGCGGTCTCGTCCGGCCGCCGCCAGTAACCCGCCATCACCTGGGGGCCGCGGATGCACAGCTCGCCGGCTTGTCCGGGCGGCAGTTCGTTGCCGTCGTCGTCCCGGATCGATATGTCGGTGGACGGCAACGGCAGGCCGATCGTGCCGTTGAACTCGCCGCGTGCAACGGGGTTGACCGTCACGCACGGCGATGTCTCGGACAGCCCGTATCCTTCGATGATCGGCGCGCCGGTCATTTCCCTCCAGCGCTTTGCGACGACTTCCTGCGTGGCCATCCCGCCGCCGTTGGCCAGCAGCAGATTGGAGCAATCGAGACGCGAGAAGTCGGGATGATGGAGCATCGCGTTATACAGCGTGTTCACGCCCGGGAAGGTGGTGATCTTGTATCCGGCGAGCGACGCGATCATCCCGCCGATGTCGCGCGGGTTCGGAACGAGCACGCACATCCCGCCCGTGTACATCGTCGACAGGCAGCAGATGTTGAGCGCAAAGATGTGATAGATCGGAAGGGCCGCCACCGTGATGAACTGCTTCACGTCGGGGCGCCAACTGCGCGCGGGCTCGAGCCAGACGTCCGCCTGCAATACATTCGCGACGATGTTCCGATGCAACAGCGTCGCCCCTTTCGACACGCCGGTCGTCCCGCCCGTATATTGGAGAAACGCGATGTCGTCCGGTGACAGGCGAGCCGGCACGAACGGGCGCTCGCGGCCCTCCGCGATCGCGTCGTCGAATGTCGTATGCGCGCCCGGCGCCTGCGTCGTCGCGGTGGGGCCGCCCTGCGTGGCGACCAGCACATGCTTCACCTGCGTGTGCGCGATGATGGCGTCCAGCGTCGCAACACAACTGTCGAGCAGGATAATCGCCTCGGCGCCGCTATCGTTCAGCTGGTGTTCCAGCTCGCGGGGCGTATAAAGCGGATTGACGTTGACGACGACGTAGCCGGCGCGCAGGACTGCACAGATCGACACCGGGTAAGGCAGCACGTTCGGCATCATGATCGCGACGCGCGCACCGCGCTCGAGCCCTCGCGATTGCAGCCACGCGGCCAGTGAGCGCGACATCGCGTCGAGTTCACCATACGTGATCAGCGTGCCGTCACACGCGAACGCGGGGCTTTCGCGAAACTTGTCGAAGCTTGCGTCGATCAATTCGCTGACGGATCGATACGCGCTGCAGTCGATCTCTGCCGGCACTTCTGGCGGATAGGAAGCAAGCCAGATCTTTTCCATACCGAATCTCCTCTGTCCTCTTTTGAATGATCGCGCGATGCTTCGCGCTTGGACGCACGTCGGGCACGCCGGCGCGCGTCGAACGATGCGAGAGCGCTGCGCTGTCCTGCCGATCCGTCGCAAGCCGCATTGTTCGCACGGCAATGCGCGGACCCAAGCGTCAGACGCCGACACTGCCCCTTTCGGCCAGCCGCCGAACGAAGGCGGCGGCGCGTTCCAGCAAATAGCGCGCTGTCGCGATATGACGGGCCGCGGTCACGATGCCGTGATGATGCGCGGGCAGATGGTGATGCTCGACTTCGCTGCCGGCACGCGCCGCGCACGATGCATATGCCACGCCCTCGTCGCACAGCGGGTCGAGCCCCACGGTTGCAATGAACATCGGCGGCTGCCGCCGGCCCTCCGCATGCAGCAGCGGAGACAGGCGCGCAAGATCGAGCGGCGTGCCGGCCGGCACGTAGTGGTCGCGGAACCAGCGCATCGATTCGGACACCAGCGGTAATCCGCCTTGAATCCGTCGATATGACGGCAGCGATGCGGTCAGGTCCGTCACCGGATAAAAAAGGAGCTGCCCGACGATCGCGGTGCGCGCCGCCGATCCCGCATTCGCGATGATCGTCGCCATGTTGCCGCCGGCGCTGTCGCCGGCCAGCACCACCCGGGACGCATCGATCGCGAGCGCCGGGGCGTGTGTAATCAGATAGTCCAACGCCCGTTCGCAGTCCTCGAGCGGGACCGGCCACCGGTGCTCCGGCGATCGCCGGTACTCCACCGACGCGACCGGGCACCCGCCATGCCGTGCGAGATGACGGCAAATGCCGTCATGCGTGTCCACGCTTCCGATCACCCACCCGCCGCCGTGAATGAACACGACGAGCGGATCGCAGCCGATACCCGCCGCATTGCGCGGGCGATAGAGCCGTACCCGAATGCTGCCGCCCGTGACGGGAACCGCGATGTCGTCATGAGTCACCGCGTCGTCACCCACGAGGCCGTTCAGTTCGCACGCACGCTCGAAGTTCGCGCGCGATTGATCCACGGGCAAGCTGCCGTAGTGCCGTCCGCCCAGTTCGCGGAACGTCCGCACGGCGTCCCGGGCATCGTCGGCCACTTCCGTCAGCGGCAACCACGGCATCGATGTCATGCGCATCCCCCGCTCAGAGCGTACCGAACACGCTTTGATCCCACTGCGTCGCGGCACGGTATTCGTCCACCGTGCCGGGCCAGTTGTTGATCACCTTGCCCTGCGCGTTCTTGTACCAGCTCGAGCAGCCGGCGGAAAACGCCGAGCCGGCCATCGCCGCTTGCAGCTTGTCGTTGTATTCGTCGAACACGGCCCTGTCGACGTCGACCGCGCCGATACCCGCCGCGGCCATGCCGCCGATCGCATCGATGATGTAGTTCTGCTGGATCTCGAGCATCGACACGATGGAGTTGTGGTTCAGGTTCGTGTTCGGCCCGTACAGCATGAACATGTTGGGAAAGCCCGGCACCGTGATGCCAAGATAGGCCTCCGGCCCGTGTTCCCACGCCTGCGCCAGCGTGCCGCTCGTGCCGCGCACTTGCAGGCTGCCCTGGAATGCCTGGCTCTCGAAGCCCGTGCCGAATATGACCACGTTGAACGGCAGAACACGGCCGTCCCGCGTCACGATACCGTCTTCGACGAACGCCTCCACACCTGCCGTTTCGAGCGCGACGTTCTCACGCATGAGCGCCGGGTAGTAGTCGTCCGACCGCAGGATCCGCTTGCATGCGTATTCATAGTCCGGCCTCAGCTTCTCGCGCAGTACCGGGTCGGACACCTGCCGATGAAGATGCGCCAACGCGAGGCTCTTGCCTTCCGTCTGCGCATTGGAACCCATCCGCGTGCGCTCGAATCCCGACTCGCGGAACGCGTGCAGCGATTTCCGGCTCTCCTCGAAGAGACGAGGCTCCTGCTCGTACGAATCGAGCTGCTCTTTCGAGAAGATGATCTGGTTGCGCGGCATGATCCAGTTTGCGCTGCGCTGGAACACCGTAAGCTGCGCGACCTTCGGCGCAATCGCCGGCACGTATTGCACCGCGCTCGCGGCGTTGCCGATGCTCGCCACGCGCTTGCCGCTCAGGTCCACATCGTGCCGCCATTGCGCGGAGTGGAAGGTGTCGCCCTTGAAACTCGCCAGGCCGCGCACCGCCGGCGTCATCGGCCGGTTCAGTTGTCCCCACGCCGGCACGAAGAAGCGAGCGGTCAACCGCGATCCGTCGTCCAGCTCGAACCGCCAGAGGCGCGCAGCCGCATCCCATTGCGCGCGGCAAATCTCGCGATTGAACCGCAGGTGGTCTGCCAGCCCGAACCGCGCGGCGAGCGATTTCAGGTAATTGAGCAGTTCGTTTCTGCCGGCATACATCGCGCTGACGCGCAAGTGCGGATGGAAGCTGTAGCAATACAGGTGCGACTCGGTATCGCATGCCGCGCCGGGATACGAATTGTCGAGCCAGACGCCACCGAGCTCGGGACGCTTCTCCAACACGACGAAGTCGTCGATACCCGCGATTTTCATGCGGGCCGCCATTCCAAGGCCGCCGAAGCCGGCACCCAGAATGACGACCTCGTGATGCTCAACCTTTTCTACAGTGTTCACGGTGCACTCTCTCCATTAACGTTACGGCGACGACGGATCGGCCTGCGTCGGTTCAATAGGCCTGCTCATACAGGCGCAACGCATCGGCATCCGTGACAACGACCGGATTGTTCTGCAGCAGGCGCTGCTGCTTCATCGCATCCGCCGCGAGTGTCGGCAGGCTCGAACGCGTGATGCCCACGTCGCGCAAGCGTCGCGGTGCGCCGGATCGTTCGATCAGGTCGGTCACGAATCCGATGAATGCGGTCGTGCGCGCGTGGGCATCGCCGTTTCCATCCGCCCCTACGACGTCTGCCAGTTCCGAATATTGCGGAGCGGCCGCTTCCGCGTTGAAACGCAGGACGGGGGCCAGCATCAATGCGTTCGACAAACCATGCGGGATGTGGAAATGGCCGCCCAACGGATACGCCAGTGCATGAACCGCGGCCACCGGCGCGTTGGCGAACGCTTGCCCCGCCAGGGTGGCGCCGAGCAGCATGGCCTCCCTCGCACGCTGATCTTCGCCGTTCTCGCAAGCCGGGATCAGGTTGTTTGCCAGCAAACGCAGTGCTTCCCGCGCCAGCGCGTCGGAAATCGCATTCTTCTTGTGCTTGCTGGTATACGCCTCGATGGCGTGGACCACCGCATCGATGCCGGTCGCAGCCGTATGACTGCGCGGCAGACCGACAGTCAGTTCGGCGTCCAGGATCACTCGGTCGGCATACAGCTGACGTGACACGATCCCCATCTTGTTTGTTTCGCTTACCGAAACGATGGAAATGTTGGTGACTTCCGACCCGGTGCCAGCCGTCGTGGGGATTTGCACCAATGGCAGGCGTGCGCCCCGAACGTTGCCGATTCCGTACATGTCCGCGAGCGATTGCTGCGAGACGATCAGGACGGCAGCCAGTTTTGCAATGTCCATCGACGAGCCACCGCCCAAGCCAATGACGACGTCTACCTCTGCACTGCGCGCGAACGCGACGCAGCGCGATACCACGATCTCGGGCGGGTCGGCCACGACCTCGTCGAACAAGGCCACACGGAATCCCCCGGCCGCCAACGACGCTTTCGCCGGCTCCAGCACGCCCGCCTTGTGCAGCCCTGCGTCGGTAACGATCAGGACATTGCGGCGCTCCGTCCATGCCGCCATTACTTGACCCAAGCGGCGCACGCAGCCCCACTCCTGAAGAATTGACGGAACGGTTTCGAAGAGCATCGACTGCGGGGACATTTCCATTGACGTTTCCTTCATGCGGACGTTGGCGGTTAGATCCGGGCACACCTGTACTGTCGTCGCCTCCCCTCCGCTTCCGCCGAACACTCCCGGCATGCACATGCCCCTGAGAACGAGACTTCCGGTTTTGGGATAGACTACGCGCCCTTGGTCAATTGACATGGTCATTTGATCACAACCGAAAACTTGCGGCAACTCAGTAGTTGCACGGGGCTGCGACGCGGGCACCGTCGACGCCGTCCTCGAACCGACAATGCGGGCCATCGTCGCCCGCGTCCCAAGGAGTCCACATGAAAAATCACAAACGACGCTGCTACGGCGCCGTATGCGCGCTGGCGGCGGCAATGCTGGCGGGCTGCGGGCCCGCCGAACAGCAGGCCGCCGCGCCGGCCACCCCGGTTGCGGCGATGACGCTGGCCGCCTCGCGCCTCGATCTGACCGAAGACCTGCCCGGCCGTGTCGCGGCGGTCCGGATTGCCGAGATCCGACCCCAGGTCAACGGCATCGTGCAGCGACGGCTGTTCGAGCAAGGCACGGAAGTGCGGGCAGGCCAGCCGCTGTTCCAGATCAACCCGGCACCGTTCAAGGCCGACATGGATACGGCCGCGGCGGCCCTGCAACGCGCGCAAGCCGCGCTCGAACGGGCCAAGGTGCAGACGACGCGGCTCAAACCGCTGGTCGAGGCCGACGCGATCAGCCGGCAGGTGTACGACGACTCGGTGTCCCAACGCGACCAGGCCGCCGCCGACGTCGCACAGGCCCGCGCGACGCTCGCACGACGCCAGCTCGACCTGAAGTTCGCGACCGTCGAAGCGCCGATCACGGGCCGCATCGACCAGGCGCTCGTGACCGAGGGCGCGCTGGTCGCGAGCAGCGACAGCCAGCCGATGGCACGCATCCAGCAGATCGATCAGGTATACGTCGACGTGCGCCAGCCGGCCGCCTCGCTCGAATCGCTGCGCGGCGCCCTCGCGGCCCAGCCGGACGCGACGGGCAATGGCCTGCCGGTCGACGTGCTGCGCGGCGACGACTCGCGCTACGACGTCAGGGGCCGCATGCTGTTCTCGGGCGTCAACGTCGACCCGGGCACCGGCGACGTGCTGCTGCGCGTGCTGGTCGACAACCCGAAGCGCGAGCTGCTGCCCGGCATGTACGTGCGTGCCCGCATCCCGCGTGGGCACTATGACAACGCGCTGACCGTGCCGCAACAGGCGATCGTCCGCGCAGGCGGCAAGCCGCAGGTCTGGGTGCTCGACGCGAAGAGCCAGGCGCATCTGAAGGCCGTCGAGGTGGGCGAGCTGACGAACCGCAGCTACCGCATCAAGTCGGGCCTGCAGGCAGGCCAGAAGGTCGTCGTCGAAGGCATGGAACGCCTGAGCGACGGCGCGACCGTGACGGCGACCGCATGGAAGGCGCCCGAGGCGGTCAAAACCGCTTCCGCGCACTGAGTCACGGGAGCCTCAAGTCATGTCCCAATTCTTCATCCGGCGCCCGGTCTTCGCATGGGTGATCGCCCTCTTCATCATCCTGCTGGGCCTGATCGCCATTCCCGAACTGCCGGTTGCGCGCTACCCGTCGGTCGCGCCGCCGACCGTCACCATTACCGCCACCTACCCGGGCGCCACGCCGCAGACGATGAGCGACAGCGTGCTGAGCCTCATCGAGCGCGAGCTGTCCGGCGTGCGAAACCTGCTGTATTTCGAATCGTCGGCGGATACCTCCGGTCAGGCGCAGATCACCGCGACCTTCAAGCCCGGTACCGATTCGGCGATGGCGCAGGTCGAAGTACAGAACAAGCTCAAGTCGGTCGAACCGCGCCTGCCTCCCGTCGTGCGGCAAAACGGCGTGATCGTGCAGTCGGCCGCCACGGGCTTCCTGTTGTTCGTCGGCCTCAAGTCGGACAGCGGCCGCTACGACGAAAACGCGCTTGCCGACTACATGGCGCGCAACGTCGTCGAGGACCTGCGACGTGTCGAAGGCGTCGGCAAGGTGCAGTTGTTCGGCTCCGAACAGGCGATGCGCATCTGGGTCGATCCGCAGAAGCTGATCACCTACGGCCTGTCGATGAACGACCTGACGACGGCCGTCAGCCAGCAGAACGTTCAGATCGCGCCGGGCAGCCTCGGCGCGGCGCCCGCGCTGTCCGGGCAGCGCGTCACGGTGCCGCTCACCGCGCAAGGGCAGCTCACGACGCCGGAGCAGTTCGCGAAGATCGTGCTGCGCGCGAATGCGAACGGCTCGAAGGTCGTGCTCGGCGACGTCGCACGGGTCGAACTCGGCCCGCAAGCGTTCACCTTCGTCAACAGCGAGAACGGCAAACCCGCCACCTTCGCGGGCGTGCAGCTGGCGCCGGGCGCCAACGCGGTGAAGACCGCGGAGGCCGTGCGCGAGCAACTGGACATGATCGCCAGGACGATGCCGTCCGGCATGGCCTACTCGATCCCGTTCGATACCGCGCCGTTCGTGAAGATCTCGATCGAGAAGGTCGTTCACACGCTGCTCGAGGCGATGGTGCTCGTGTTCCTGGTGATGTACCTGTTCCTGCAGAACGTGCGCTACACGCTGATCCCGGCGATCGTCGCGCCGGTGGCGATGCTCGGCACCTTCACGGTCATGCTGATGACCGGTTTCTCGATCAACGTGCTGACCATGTTCGGCATGGTGCTCGCGATCGGCATCATCGTCGACGATGCGATCGTCGTCGTCGAGAACGTCGAACGCCTGATGGTGGAAGAAGGCCTGTCGCCGAAGGACGCGACGATCAAGGCGATGAAGGAAATCACCGGCGCGATCATCGGCATCACGCTGGTGCTGACGGCCGTGTTCCTGCCGATGGCGATGTCGAGCGGTTCGGTCGGCGTGATCTATCAGCAGTTCACGCTGTCGATGGCCGTGTCGATCATGTTCTCGGCCCTGCTCGCGCTGACGCTGACGCCGGCCCTGTGCGCGACGATGCTCAAGCCGGTCGAACACGGGCACCACGAGAAGCGCGGCTTCTTCGGCTGGTTCAACCGCCGTTTCGACCGCCTCACGCAATGGTACGAGACACGCGTCGGCCGGCTGGTCGGCCGCACCGGGCGCGTGATGCTGCTGTTCGTCGCGATTTCCGCCGCGCTGGTGTTCGGCTTCCGGATGCTGCCGTCGTCGTTCCTGCCCGAGGAAGACCAGGGCTACTTCATGACCGGCTTCCTGCTCCCGGCGGATTCGACCGTCGAGCGGACCGGCGACGTGGTCAAGGCGCTCGAGAAGCATCTCGCATCGCGTCCGGCCATCGAGTCGAGCATCTCCATCATCGGCTACGGCTTCTCCGGCCTCGGCTCGAATGCGGCACTGAATTACGCGGTGCTGAAGGACTGGAACAAGCGCGGCGGTGCATCCACGCTGGACGAAGCGATGCGCGCGCAGGCAGCGATGGGCGGCGTGACCGAAGGCACGGTCATGAGCCTGTTGCCGCCGGCGATCGACGGGCTGGGCACCAGCTCGGGCTTCACGATGCGCCTGCAGGATCGCGCCAACCAGGGCTACGCGGTGCTCAAGGCGGCTGAAACCAGGCTGCTCGAACTGGCCGCGCAAAGCAAGGTGGTGACCGGCGTCTATCCGGACAGCCTGCCCACTGGTACGAGCGTGAAGCTCGACATCGACCGCGAGAAGGCCGAAGCGCTCGGCGTGTCGTTCACGACCATCAGCGACACGCTGTCGGCCGCGATGGGGTCGACCTACGTGAACGACTTTCCCAACGCGGGCCGCATGCAGCAGGTGATCATCCAGGCCGATGCGCCGGCACGCATGCAGATCGAAAACGTGATGAAGCTCTACGTGCGCAACGCGACCGGCGGCATGGTGCCGCTGTCCGAAGTGGTGCGTCCGGTCTGGTCGGAAGCCCCGCTCCAGATGGTGCGCTTCCAGGGTTACCCGTCCGCGCGCATCTCCGGCGGTTCGGCGCCCGGCTACTCCAGCGGCGCGGCGATGGCCGAGATGGAGCGTCTGGCCGCGCAGTTGCCGCCGGGCTTCTCGGTCGCCTGGACCGGCCAGTCGCTGCAGGAGCGCGAGTCGGCATCGCAGGCGCCGATGCTGATGGCGCTGTCGATGGTCGTCGTGTTCCTCGTGCTCGCGGCGCTCTACGAGAGCTGGGCGATTCCGCTGTCGGTGATGCTGGTGGTGCCGCTCGGCCTGATCGGTGCACTCGGTGCCGTGATGCTCCGCGGACTGCCGAACGACGTGTTCTTCAAGGTCGGGATGATCACCGTGATCGGCCTGTCGGCGAAGAACGCGATCCTGATCGTTGAATTCGCGAAGCAGTTGCGCGAGGAAGGCAAGGGGCTGATCGAGGCTGCCGTGCAGTCGTCGAAGCTGCGCCTGCGCCCGATCCTGATGACGTCGCTCGCGTTCGGGCTCGGCGTGGTGCCGCTCGTCATCGCCTCCGGCGCCAGCTCCGAGACGCAACACGCGATCGGCACCGGCGTGCTGGGCGGCATGATCACCGCCACCGTGCTGGCCATTTTCTTCGTCCCGGTTTTCTTCGTGTTCGTGATGAGCATCCAGGAACGCATCTCGGCATGGCTGGCACCCCGCAAGAAGCCCGCCGCCGTGACCCACGAACAAGAAGGTTGATGCCATGCGATTGCTTATTCTTTCCGCCGCGGTTTCCACCGCCCTCGCGCTGTCGGCGTGCTCGATGGCGCCGAAGCTGGTCAAGCCCGGGATGCCGGTGCCGACCGCCTATACGACCGCTGCCGCGGCCGACCAGCACGCGAACGCGGCCGATCTCGGCTGGCGCACGATGTTCGGCGACCGTCGCCTGCAGCGCCTGATCGAGCTCGCGCTCGAGAACAACCGCGACCTGCGCCTGGCCGCGCTGAACGTCCAGGCTGCCGAAGCGCAGTACGGCATCCAGCGTTCCGCGCGCCTGCCGTCGATCGGCGCCGGCGCGAGCTTCACGCGCCAGCGCACGGCGGCCGACTCGCAATCGAACCCGCCGCTGCTCGAAAACACGCAGAACCAGTACGGCGTGAACGTCGGCGTCAGCGCGTTCGAGATCGACCTGTTCGGCCGCGTGAAGTCGCTGTCCGATGCGGCGTTCGCGCGCTACCTCGCGACCGATCACGGCCGCCGCGCGGTGCAGATCGCGCTCGTCGGCTCCGTGGCCAACGCGTATTTCGCCGAGCGCCTCGCGCAGGAACAGCGCGCATTGTCCGAACGCACGCTGAACGACTGGCGCCAGTCGCTCGATCTCGCGCGCCGGCTCAAGCTCGCGGACCAGGCGAGCGGCGTCGACATCGCGCAGGCCGAAGGCCAGGTCGCGAGCGCCAGCGCCGATCTCGAAGCGCGCTCGCGCGCCGTCGAGCAGGCGGGCAACGCGCTACGGTTGCTGGTCGGCACCGACCTGCCGAAGACCCTGCCCGACCCGCTGTCGCTGGAACGCCAGCCGGTGATGACGCAACTGCCGGCCGGATTGCCGTCGGAATTGCTGTACCGCCGGCCGGACATCCAGCAGGCCGAGCAGAATCTCGTCGCCGCCAACGCCGACATCGGCGCGGCGCGCGCGGCGTTCTTCCCGCGCCTGTCGCTGACCTCGTCGATCGGCTTCCTCAGCCCGGGGCTGGGCAGCCTGTTCGACGGCGGCCAGCGCGTGTGGAGCTTCGCGCCGCAGGTCACGTTGCCGATCTTCCAGGGCGGCCGGCTGCGCTCCGAACTGAATCTCGCGGAAGTGCGCAAGTCCAGCGCGGTGGTCGAGTACGAACGCGCGATCCAGACCGCGTTCCGCGAAGTGGCCGACGGCCTCGCCGGGCGCGAGACCTTCAGCCGCCAGATCGACGCGCAATCCCGGGTCGTCAAGAGCGCCGAGCGCCGCACCGATCTCGTGAACCTGCGCTATCGCGCCGGCATCGAGGATCGGCTGGAACTGCTCGACTCGCAGCGGCAGCTGTATGCCGCGCGTCAGGCATTGCTGGATCTGCGCAACGCTGAACTGGACAACGCGGTCGCGCTCTACAAGGCGCTCGGGGGCGGCCTGACGGACGTCGACGTGCGTTCTGGCAACAGCGTTCCGAACAGCTGAGCCTTGCGTCATCGCTCGTTCATTCACGACGATCAAAAACACGATCGAGTCCGGCGGCACAGGCACCACGCCGCCGGGCCGCCGCCCGATCACGCTCGCTTCGTATTGCTGACGGTCACCATCGCCCTGGCGATTCTGAACGGATGGTTCATCGTCTATGGCCTGAACGTTGTAACCGCGTCCGCGGTCGCCGACCACGCACTCGCGGGCGTGAGCCGGGATGCGCCGAGCTATCTGGTCCTTGCTTTCGTGCTGCTGATCGTACTCGTCTCGACGGTGATCGGGCTCGCCAAACGGGCTCACCAAGAGGAGGGGTAGCCCGCTTGTCCGGCATTCGCCGCCGCCCGTGCGTCGGAGACAGCGCATTTGCCGACATCAATCATGGAGGTCGCAATACCAGACGATCGGAGAGTGGTGGAAGTGCGAAATGGCGGAAGGCAGCCGGAGTCGAACCGACCCGGGAGTGTCTGACACCCCCAACTGGATTTGAAGTCCAGCCGTACCACCGGATACGAATGCCTTCCGACGAGAGAAGAACCACAAGAACCACAAGAACGAGAAGAACGCCGAGCGCGTTACGCCTGAATACTCGCCCAACCGCTGTCAGGCCGCAGGAAGTGGAGATCGCGGTGGAAGCGAGTATACCCAACCCGATCGAAGAATTCGAGAATCTGGATCGCACGCTTGCGGCCAAGCCCTGTCGCGTCGCGAAACGTCGCTGCATCGAGCCCGCCGCCGCGCGTCGGCGCGAGATCCGCAACGAGGCCGGCCAGCTCGCGCACGATATCCGCGTGATAGAACAGGTCACGCACGACCTGCTGCACATCGCCGCGCCGCGCGAGCTTGCGCAGCAGCGCCCGCACAGCCTCCTCCGCCGTGCCCGTGTCGCGCGCCAGATCGCGGACCCACGGCGGATCGAAGCGCCCGGCGTGGATCAGCGGCAGCAGTTGCCGCGCCAGCGCTTCCTCGCGCGCATCGAAACTCACCGAATGCGACGGCAGATGCAGCCAGGGCCCGCTACGCGCGACCTCCCCGCCGTCCACCAGCGCATCGACGAGCGCACGCCACAGCGCATCGCCGACGAGCGGCGCCACCATCCGCCGCAGACGTGCCGCGTCGAGCCCCTGCTCGTCCGGCACGCGCTCGTGATACGCGCGCAGCGTGTCGATCGTGCGCGCCTGCAGCGCCAGCCAGTGCGCCCGCGCCATCACCGTGCCGTCGTTCGACGCGGCGTCGCGCTGACCAATCGCGAGCGCATCGTCCGGCAACGCGAGCACGTCGGGCGCATACCCGGTGAGGTGCGTGAGCATCGTTCGGGCGATACCGAGCGGCGCCTGCGCGAGCAGCGCATCGAGCCGCCCTTCGTCGAGCCATGCCGCCAGTGCGTCGAGCCATGCGCGGCGCGCGGGCGTGCGGCGCTTGCGCGCGGGACCGAACGGGTCGAGCACGCGGCCGCCGCCGACGGTGCGCGTCGCTTGCGGATTGCGAACGATGAAGCGATCGCCCGGCAGCGCGAACACGGGTTCGTCGAACACCAGTTGCACGCGCATCTTCTGGCCGGCCGCAAGCGTATCGCCGTCGAGCAGCGCGACGTGCGCGACGCGATGCAGCGTGCCGAGATGCACGTGCAGCGACGCCCAGTGCGTCAGCGTGAGTCCCGCATCGGCCAGCAGCGTCAGTTCAACGTCAAGCCGCGGCGACGTCGCGACGAGCCGCGCATCCGCGACGGTATCGCCGCGTTCGACGTCCGCCTTGTCGACGCCGGCCAGGTTCAGCGCGCAACGCTCGCCCGCGCGGCCTGCGTCGACCGGTCGGTTCTGCGCATGAATGCTGCGCACGCGCGCCGCCGCGCCGGTGCGCACGACCGCAAGCGTGTCGCCGGTCGCCACGCGGCCCGCGAACGCGGTGCCCGTCACGACGGTGCCCTGCCCGGCGAGCGTAAACACGCGATCGACCGCGAGCCGGAACAGGCCATCGTCGCGGCGCGCGCGCCACGCGAGCGCCGCATCGGCGAGGAAACGCTTCAATGCGGCGACGCCCGGATCGTCCTCGCGCGTCGCGCAGGTTTCGAAGATCGGCGCGCCATCGAGCGTCGAGCCGTGCAGCCATGCGGCGATCTCGTCGCGCACCGCCGCCACGCGTGCGGCGTCGGCGCGATCGCACTTCGTCAGCGCGACCGCGCCATGCGTCACGCCGAGCAGTTGCAAAATCGCGAGATGCTCGCGGGTCTGCGGCATCACGCCGTCGTCGGCGGCGATCACGAGCAGCGCGAAGTCGATTCCGCACGCGCCGGCCGCCATCGTATGAACCAGCTTCTCGTGGCCGGGCACATCGATCAGGCCGAGCACGTCGCCGTTCTCGAGCGGCGTATACGCATAGCCGAGTTCGATCGAGATGCCGCGCGCCTTCTCTTCCTTCAAGCGGTCGGTGTCGACGCCCGTCAGCGCCCGCACGAGCGTCGTCTTGCCGTGATCGATATGTCCTGCAGTCCCGACGATCATTCAGTGGGCCTTTTCGATCCGCACGCATTGCGCGACGAATGTCGCTTCGTCGGCAGCTTCGAGGCAACGCAGATCGAGTCGCAGCGCATTGTCGGCCACACGGCCGATCACCGGACGCGGCCATTCGCGCAGCCGCTTCTCGAGCTGCGCGAGCGCACGGCCGCCACGCTTGCCGTCCGGCGTGCGCACGACGAGCCCGGCGCTCGGCAACTGGTCGAGCGGCAGCGCACCGCTACCGATCTGGCTGAACATCGGCTCGACGCGCACGTCGAAGTCGCTGCCGAGCGCGGCCTGCAACGCCGGCCGCACGCGTTCGGCGGCCTCGGCGATGTCACGTTGGGGCCGCGTCAGCAGCCGCAGCGTCGTGAGCCGCTCGCACAGGAATTCCGGTGCCTGGTAGAGCCGCAGCACGGGTTCGAGCGCGGCGAGCGTCAGCTTGCCGACGCGCAGCGCGCGCTTGAGCGGATGTTTCTTGATCTTTGCGACGAGCGCGCGATCGCCGACGATCAGGCCGGCCTGCGGCCCGCCGAGCAGCTTGTCGCCGCTGAACGTGACGAGGTCCGCGCCGGCCGCGATGGTTTCCTGCACGGTCGTCTCGTGCGGCAGGCCCCATTGCGACAGATCGGCGAGCGTGCCGCTGCCGAGATCGACCGCCACCGGCAGCCCGTGCTCGCGCGCAAGCGGCGCGAGTTCGGCCAGCGTCACTTCCTTCGTGAAGCCGCTGATCGCGTAATTGCTGCAGTGCACCTTCATCAGCATCGCCGTGCGCGGGCCGATGGCCTCGGCGTAGTCGCGCAGATGGGTACGGTTGGTCGTGCCGACTTCATGCAGCTTCGCACCGGCGCGGCTCATGATGTCCGGAATGCGGAATGCGCCGCCGATCTCGACCAGTTCGCCGCGCGACACGACGACTTCCTTCTTCGTTGCCAGCGCCGACAGCGTCAGCAGCACGGCCGCGGCATTGTTGTTGACGACGGTCGCGGCTTGCGCGCCGGTCAGTTCGCACAGCAGATCGTCGATCAGATCGTCGCGGTCGCCGCGGCGGCCGGTGGCGAGATCGAATTCGAGGTTCACGGGCTGGGTGAGCGCGTCGACCACCGCGCGCACCGCGTCGTCGGGCAACAGCGCGCGCCCGAGATTGGTGTGCAGCACGGTGCCCGTCAGGTTGAACACCGCGCGCACGGCACCCGCGCTCCGCGCGGCCAGCGTGCGGGCGACGGCAGCCGCGATACGCTGCTCGTCGAGCGGCTCGGCCGCCGCCGGATCCTGCTGCGCGGCGGTACGCCAGCGTTCGAGTTCGGCGCGCACCGCGTTCAGCACGCGCGTGCGGCCATAGTCGGCGAGCAGCGGCTGCAGCGGCGCCGACGACAGCACGCGCTCGACCGACGGTACGCGCGCGAGGACGGCATTCAGTTCATTCAAACCCGGTTCGCTCACGTAGGGGTGGCTCCATTTCCATGAGGGGGGCGGCCGCCGGCGCCGGTGCTCGCGCGCCCGCCCCGGCTGCCTGCCGTCAATCCGCTTCGCGCGACATGTCCGGCCACAGCAGCGGGTTCGGCGAACTGCGCTGGTAGCCGGCTTCGTTCATCAGCAGGTCGAGCGTGAGGCTTGCGAGATCGTCCGCGAGCGGCTCGAACTCGTAGTCCTTTTCCTGGTAGCCGATCTTGCGATACGTCTTGCATTCGTCGCACGATTCGGCCTTGATGGCTTCACTGCCGCCCTCGATCCCGTGGTAAGCGATGCCCTTGGTCGAGTCACAGTGCGAGCATTTCGTGCGCACCATGTGCCACTCGGTCGTGCACAGCCCGCACTGCAGGAAACGGTAGCCCTGGAACTGGCCGCCGACGCGCACGACGCTCGCGACCGGATGCGTGCCGCACACGGGGCATAGCCCCGGCTGGTCGAGATACGGGATCTCGGCCGGCGCGATGCGGCTCGCGAGATCGGTCCAGACGACCTGCAGCGCGGCCATCAGGAACGGCGCGGTAGCCGGGTCGACCTCGGCGAAGCGCAGCGCGAGGATCGCCTCGGCCTGCGCATCGAGTTCGGCGGGCGCCATCAGGCGCAGCCGGTCGAGCAGCTTCGCGAGCTGCGGGTTGACGAGCCCGGCGCCTTCGACGCGGTCGAGCAGCTCATACAGCACCGCGCGCCAGCGCGGATCGCGCTCGCCGCCGAGCGCGGGCACGAGCGGCATCGAATGCTGCTGCGCACGTGCGATCGCTTCCTTCGACGGCAGCGGCAGCTCGAGCGTCTGCAGCGTCGCATGCTGGGCATCGGCCACCGTGGCCATGAGCCGCAGGTAGCCGCTGATCGGGTTCAGGTCGGCCAGCTTGCGCAGCCGCGCGGCGCGCGCCGAAAACACGGTGGCGCGCTCTGGCAGGCGAAAGCGCGGAATGGCCGAATGATCGAGCGCCGAGATCTCGGTCGGTTCGAGAATGCGTTGTGTCACAAATATGTCTTCCAAGGGGGCTGTTTGCGCATGGAACGCGCATGCGTTGCCACGAGAAGGGCCGCTCGCGAGGCGCGCGACGCCGCGAATACTGACGTATTCGCAAGGAGTGCAACGTGGCGAGCGGCCCTTCTCGTGGCAACCCGTGACCAATAATCTATTTTAGGGGAATGCCCGAAATCGCTCATAGGGCGGCGTCGCTCGTCGCTTGTTTGGCTCGGCCAAACGGCGCTCCTCACTTCTTGCCCTACGAGCGATTTCGGGCATTCGCATGCGCGTTCCATGCGCAAACAGCCCCCAAACAAGCGCCGACGAATCGGCGCTTCTGGCGATTCCGGCGGGTGGCGAAACGGTACGCCGCAATCGGCGAACCGTTCCGCTCCGGTGCGTTATTTCACGCTTTCACGGAACCACTTCGGGTGATGCTTGCGGGCCCAGCCCAGCGTGACGGTGCCGCGCACCATCGCGCCGATCGAACCCTTCACCCACAACGCCGCGTAAATGTGCACGATGATGCTCACGATCAGCACGAAAGCCGCCACGGCATGCACGACAGCGGCCGCGCGGATCACCCCGATCGGGAAGTAGAACGAGAAGTAGCGCCGCCAGATCACGATCCCCGACAGCAGGAGCAGCAGCAGGCACGCCACCAACGTGAAGAATAGCAGCTTCTGTCCGGCGTTATAGCGCCCGACGGGCGGCAGCCTGTCTTCCCGGTTGGTCACCACGTCGTCGATCTGCCTCAGCCACTGCCGATCGTCCGCGTCGAGCACGTTGTGGTGCCAGAAGCGGACCACGAGAATCGCGAACGACACGAACATCACGAGGCCGACGAACGGATGCAGGATCCGCGTCCACTGGCCGCCGCCGAACAGCGCGGTGAGCCAGAACATCGACGGATGAAACAGCGCGAGCCCGGACAACGCGAGCAGCACGAAGGTGATCGCGGTGATCCAGTGGTTCGTGCGCTCGTTCGCCGTGTAGCGGACGATCAGGTTGGGGTCGTCGTGATTCATTTTGCGTCCTCCTCGATGCGTCGCGCCTCGTCGCGGGCGGCGGCCTCGTCTTCCGCGGTGACCTCGTTCGGACCGACGCGGATGTAGTGGAAGAATCCGGCGAGCGCGGTCAGCGCGATGCCGGCGACCGCGAGCGGCTTCGCGATCCCCTTCCACAGCCTCACCATCGGGCTGATCGACGGATCGTCGGGCAGCCCGTGGTACAGCGACGGTTTATCCGCGTGGTGCAGCACGTACATCACGTGCGTGCCGCCGACGCCCTGCGGGTCGTACAGCCCCGCATGCTCGAAGCCGCGCTCCTTCAGGTCCTCGATCCGCTCGGCCGCGTGCTGCTTCATGTCCTCCTTGGTGCCGAACACGATCGCGCCGGTCGGGCAGGTCTTCACGCAGGCCGGTTCCTGGCCGACCGCGACGCGGTCGGAACAGAGCGTGCACTTGTACGCGCGATGATCCTTCTTCGAAATCCTCGGAACATTGAACGGGCAGCCGGTCACGCAATAGCCGCAACCGATGCAGTTCTCCTCGTGGAAATCGACGATCCCGTTGTTGTACTGCACGATCGCGCCCGGCGACGGGCATGCCTTCAGGCAGCCCGGATCCTCGCAGTGCATGCAGCCGTCCTTGCGGATCAGCCATTCGAGGTCGCCGGCCGGGTTCTCGTATTCGGAGAACCGCATCACCGTCCACGAGTGCTCGGTCAGGTCGGCCGGGTTGTCGTACACGCCGACGTTGGTGCCGACCTCGTCGCGCAGGTCGTTCCACTCCATGCATGCCGTCTGGCACGCCTTGCAGCCGATGCACTTCGATACGTCGATCAGCTTCGCGACGCTCCCGGTCACCGGTTCGCGCGCCGTGGGCGGCGGCGTCGTGGTGGCCGAGACGCGCTTGATATCCAGCGATTGCAATGCCATCTCTTTCCCCTTACGCCTTTTCGACCTTCACCAGGAACGACTTGAATTCCGGTGTGTACGAGTTGCCGTCGCCTACGGACGGAGTCAGGGTATTGGCGAGATAGCCGGGCTTCGTCAGACCCTTGAAGCCCCAGTGCAACGGGACGCCGACCGTCTGGACCTTCTTGCCCTCGATCATCAGCGGCCTGATCCGCTTCGTGACGAGCGCGACCGCGACGATGTAGCCGCGCTTGGACGACACCTTCACGCGGTCGCCGTGCGCGACGCCGACTTCCTTCGCGAGGTCCTCGCCGATCTCGACGAATTGCTCGGGCTGGATGATCGAGTTCAGCCGCGCATGCTTGGTCCAGTAGTGGAAATGCTCGGTCAGCCGGTACGTCGTCGCGACGTGCGGGAACTCGGACACCTTGCCGAACGACGCGCGGTCGCCCGGGAACACGCGGGCGGCCGGATTGTTCAGCGCCTGCGGGTTGTTCGGGTGCAGCGGGTTCGCCGCGAGCGGCGTCTCGAACGGCTCGTAGTGCTCGGGGAACGGACCTTCGTTCATCCCCGCGCGGGCGAAGAAGCGCGCGACGCCTTCCGGATTCATGATGAACGGCCCCATCCCGGTCTCGGGCGATTCGTCCGCCTTGAAGTCCGGCACGTCGGCGCCCTTCCACGCGCTGCCGTTCCAGCCGATCAGCGTGCGGGTCGGATCGAACGGCTTGCCGCTCACGTCGCACGATGCGCGGTTGTACAGGATCCGGCGGTTCGCGGGCCACGCCCACGCCCAGTTCAGCGTCTGGCCGATGCCGGTCGGGTCGGAGTTGTCGCGCCGACCCATCTGGTTGCCGGCTTGCGTCCACGCACCGCAGAAGATCCAGCAGCCGCTCGCGGTCGTGCCGTCGTCCTTCAGTTGCGCGAACGCGGCGAGCTGCTCGCCCTTCTTCACGAGCGTCTTCGTCGGATCCTTCGGATCGAGGAGATCGGCGAGCGCGCGCCCGTTGAACTCCATCGCGATCTCGGCAGGCGTCGGGCTTTCCGGATTCGCATACGGCCACGTGAGGTTCACGATCGGGTCCGGATACTTGCCGCCGTCCTTCTGGTACATCTTGCGCATGCGCAGGAACAGCCCCGACATGATCTCGAGATCGCTCTTCGCCTCGCCCGGCGGCTCCGCGCCCTTCCAGTGCCATTGCAGCACGCGGCTCGAACTCACGAGCGAGCCGTCTTCCTCCGCGAAGCAGGTGGTCGGCAGACGGAACACCTCGGTCTGGATCTTCGACGAGTCGACGTCGTTGTAGTCGCCGTGATGCTTCCAGAACTCGGACGTCTCGGTCGCGAGCGGATCCATGATGACGAGCCACTTCAGCTTCGCGAGCCCGGCGGCCGTCTTCACCTTAGACGGCGCCGCCGCGAGCGGGTTGAAGCCCTGGCAGATGTAGCCGTTCATCTTGCCTTCATTCATCAGCTCGATCGCCTGCAGCAGGTCGTACTGCTTGTCGAGCTTCGGCAAGTAGTCGTAGCCCCAGTTGTTCTCGGCGGTCGCCGCATCGCCCCACCACGACTTCATGAAGCTGACGTGGAAGGCCTTGTAGTTCTTCCAGTAGCTCAGCTGGTTGGGCCGCAGCGGCTGCTGCGTGCGCTTCTTGAGGTAGCCGTCGAAATCCTGTTCGGACTGCATCGGCAGCGTCATGTAACCCGGCAGCAGGTTCGACATCAGCCCGAGGTCAGTCAAGCCCTGGATGTTCGAGTGGCCGCGCAGCGCGTTCATCCCGCCGCCGGCGATGCCGATGTTGCCGAGCAGCAGCTGCACCATCGCGCCGGTGCGGATCATCTGCGCACCGATCGAGTGGTGGGTCCAGCCGAGCGCGTACAGCACCGTGCCGGCGCGGCCGGGAACGGCCGTGGTCGCGAGCATCTCGCACACCTTGAGGAATTTCTCCTTCGGCGTGCCGCACGTCTGCTGGACCATGTCCGGCGTATAGCGCGCGTAATGCTGCTTCATCAGGTTGTACACGCAGCGCGGATGCTGCAGCGTCGGGTCGACCTTCACGAAGCCGTCGTCGCCGCGCTCGTAGTCCCAGCTCGATTTGTCCGGATACGCGTGCTTCTCGGCGTCATAGCCGGAATAGATGCCGTCGTTGAACGCGAAATCCTCGCGCACGATGAACGAGAAGTCCGTGTAGTTCTTCACGTACTCATGCTGGATCTTGTCGTTCGTCAGCAGATAGTTGATGACGCCGCCCAGGAAGACGATGTCGGTGCCGGTGCGAATCGGCGCGTAGTAGTCGGCCACCGAGGCCGTACGCGTAAAGCGCGGGTCGACGACGATCAGCCGCGCCTTGCGGTGCGCCTTCGCCTCCGTTACCCACTTGAAACCGCACGGATGGGCCTCGGCTGCATTGCCGCCCATCACGAGAATCACGTCCGCGTTCTTGATGTCGACCCAATGGTTCGTCATCGCTCCACGGCCAAACGTCGGGGCAAGACCTGCCACCGTCGGGCCATGTCAGACACGCGCCTGATTGTCGAATACGAGCATCCCGAGGCTGCGGACAGCCTTGTGCGTCAGGTAACCGACTTCGTTGCTGCCCGCCGACGCGGCCAGCATGCCGGTGGTCAGCCAGCGGTTGACCTTCGCGCCGTCTTCCGCCGTCTCGACGAAGTTGGCGTCGCGATCGGCCTTCATCAGCTTCGCGATCCGGTCGAGCGCATCGCCCCACGAAATGCGCTCCCACTTGTCCGAGCCCGGCGCCCGGTATTCGGGATGCGTCAGGCGGCTCGGGCTGTGGATAAAATCGATCAGGCTCGCACCCTTCGGGCACAGCGTGCCGCGGTTGACGGGATGGTCGGGATCGCCTTCGATATGAATGATGCTCGGCTGCGCGTTCTTCGCGCCGTCACCGAGGCTGTACATCAGGATGCCGCAACCCACTGAACAATAAGGACAGGTGTTGCGGGTTTCGACGGTGCGCGCCAGCTTGTACTGTCGGACTTCGGCAAGCGCTTCGGTCGGAGAAAAGCCCAGCAGGGCAAGACTCGATCCGGCAAGCGACGTGGCCGTCACCTTCAGGAACTGGCGCCGTGACATTTGTAGCATGATGGTCTCGGCGTCTTTGTGGGGTAAGGAGAAACTGAAAGGATTATAGACATTGAGCGCAACTATGATGCAATCCTCGGATCAATACCGATTTGTCTGATCCACCAATGTCCGGCGATCAGCGCGCAACCGAACCGTCATGAAACGACAGATCACATCCGAAGCGACCCGCCTCGCGCAACAGCAGGCCAACTGGGCGCTCAATGCATTCAAGCGTTTCTCTTCCCACCGCTGCTCGGCGATGGCCGCGAGCATCGCGTTCTTTTCCGCGTTCTCGCTCGCGCCGACGCTCGTGATGGTGATCGCCGTGGCCGGCTGGTTCTACGGCGACGAGGCCGCGCGCGGCCAGGTGTTCGAGCAGGCCCACCAACTGATCGGCGACGATGCGGCGGCCAGCATTCAGACGATCGTGCAGAACGCGCATCGCGCGGGCGAGCGCGGCGGCATCGCGACGCTGATCTCGTTCGCGGCGCTCGCGATCGGCGCATCGGCGACCTTCGCGTCGCTGAACACGGCGCTGAGCGTGATCTGGCCGAACTCGGAAAACCGCTGGTCGAGCATGCTCGGGCTCGTGCGGGTGCGGCTCATCTCGTTCGGGCTCGTGCTCGGCGTCGCCTTCCTGCTGATCGTGTCGCTCGTGCTCGATACCGTGATCACGTTCATCGGCACATGGCTGCTCGGCGATTCTCCATACGTCGCGATCACCAACGTGCTGCAGCTCGTCGTCGGCGTCGCGGTGCTCGCGGGCGCGTTCGCCGTGCTGATGAAGTTCCTGCCCGACGCGCACGTCGCATGGCACGACGCGGTGATCGGCGGGATCGTCTCCGCGATCCTGTTCTCCGGCGGCAAGAAGCTGTTCGCGCTGTATCTCGCGCGGGCCGGCACGGCCAGTGCATTCGGCGCGGCCGGATCGTTCGCGGTCCTGCTGATGTGGCTGTACTTCTCGGCAGCCGTGCTGCTGCTCGGCGCGGAATTCGCGGCCGCGCGCGGCGATGCGCATCGCGGCGCACGCAATGCTGCCGGCGTGCCCGCGCCGATGGATCCCACCGCCGATCGCACACGCGACGACTGATACTCAGCGCAGCTTGCCTCGCATGCGGCCGCGCCTCTCGCGCGCCGCATCGACTCCCTACGCCACCGCGTTCCTTTTCGCAATCACCCGGCCGCGCCGCGCGTTCACGCGTGTTGATGCGATTTTTGCATCGGCCCGGTTTGGCCGCTGCAACGGCAAACGTTTGCTCTCCTCGATTTCTGCGTGCCACCCCACGAAATTCGCCCTTCCGCTGCCGAGCGCATCGCCCACTGCAACAATCGCGCCGCAACAAATGTCAACTGTTTCAAAAAGAGGAACGGTCTTTGATGTGCTTGATATATATAGACTTTTTCCTGCTGTTACCTTTTCGAGACACTTTATTTTTTAAGCTTTCTTGCATGGTTGGCACTGAGCTATTCTCCAATCCGCAACAAATAACGAATGACGAATCATTTGCGTGGAGATACTCAACGATGAAGAAACTCGCTCTCTCGACCCTCTCGCTCGCCCTGCTGGGCGCCGCCGGCGCTGCTCATGCTCAGTCGAGCGTGACGCTGTACGGCGTGATCGACACGTCGATCGCATGGGTGCACGGCAACGACGGTCAAGCCAACAACTCGTGGCAAATGCTGTCGGGCAACCTGCAAGGCAGCCGTTGGGGCCTGAAAGGTGCTGAAGACCTCGGCGGCGGCCTGAAGGCGATCTTCCAGTTGGAAAACGGTTTTGATCCGGGCACGGGCCACCTGAACCAAGGCGGTCGCATGTTCGGTCGCCAGGCATTCGTCGGCCTCCAGAGCGACCAGTACGGTACGCTGACGCTCGGCCGCCAGTACGACCCGCTGGTCGACCTGGTCCAGGCAGTCACGGCTGACAACTACTTCGGCAGCGTGATGGCAACGCCGGGCGACGTCGACAACAACGACAACTCGCTGCGCGTCAGCAACGCAATCAAGTACACGTCGCCGGTCTGGGGCGGCTTCCAGGTCGAAGGCATGTACGCCCTCGGCGGCGTTGCAGGCAAGACGGGTTCGGGCCAGACGTGGTCGGTCGCGGCTGCCTACAACAACGGCCCGGTCGGCGTTGCAGCAGGCTACTTCTACGCAGCCAACCCGTCGCCGACGACGGCTGTCGGCCGCGCAGGCTGGGGTTCGACGACGTCGGACGCGATCTTCGACGGCCCGATCAACTCGGGTTACGCAACGGCGAAGTCGATCGCCATCGCGCAAGTCGCAGGTCAGTACGCACTGGGCCCGGTGACGTTCGGCCTCGGCTACAGCAACGCACAGTACAAGCCGGATGCATTCTCGGGCTTCGGTTCGACCGAAAAGTACAACACGGGCCGCGCGTTCGTGACGTACCAGGTCACGCCGCCGCTGCTGCTGGGCCTCGGCTACTCGTACACGCGAGCCAGCGGCGACACGAAGGCGAAGTACCACCAAGTCGGTGTCGGCGCGGACTACTCGCTGTCGAAGCGCACGGACATCTACCTGGTTGGCGCATACCAGCACGCGAGCGGTACGCAGCTCGTCGACGGCGTGCAGCAAAGCGCGCAAGCGTCGATCGCTTCGTACGGCTTCGCCGGCAAGAGCTCGGCCGAACTCGTCGCACTCGGCATTCGTCACAAGTTCTAAGAAGTACGTTTCCGGTGTGCATGGCGTCTTCGACGCCATGCCGCCGAACTGCAAAACCAGTCATCGGCTTCGGCCCTGGCTGGTTTTTTTTTCGTCCATTGCCGGCGGCGTCGTGACGGGCTACGACCGCTGCCGGGCCCTCGGATACGGCAACCGGTCGCGAGCGGCGCCTGGGGCCCCTGTCGCGCGCGGGAAGCCCCTTTGGATGCATGCCGGACGCCTCGCGCTGTCGACTCGGATGCGCCGCTTTCCTGACTTCCCGATTCCCTGATCCTCCGATGTGAAGCACGTATGCTTCGACATGTCGATTTCGACACGCTTCATTCGTCGTATCGATGACGGCATGCAGATTGGCCGTCCCTCACCGACAGCAGACAGGAGACGCTCCATGACGATTCAGAAGATCACGCCGTTCCTCTGGTACGCGACGGAAGCCGAAGAAGCAGCGGCCTTCTACACGGACATTTTCCCGAACTCGCGCGTCGTGCGCGTCACGGCGGTGCCCGGCACCAGCGGCACCCGGATGGTCGAGTTCGAACTGTTCGGACAGCCGTTCACCGCGATGAGCCACCCGCGCACCGAGACGTTCAACCACGCGATTTCGCTGATGGTCAGTTGCGCCGACCAGGCCGAACTCGACCGTTACTGGAGCGCGCTGCTCGACAACGGCGGCACGGCCGACGGCTGCGGCTGGCTGCGGGACCGCTTCGGCGTGTCGTGGCAGATCGTGCCCGATGCACTGATCCCGATGATGACCGACCGCGACGCGGTCAAGGCGGCACGTGTGGCCGCGGCCATGATGCAGATGACGAAGTTCGACGTCGCCGCGCTGAAGGCCGCGTACGCGGGCACGGCGGGCTGACGAAGGTACGGGTGTCGCGCCGGTGTTCGCGGGGGGCTGGGGCGTTTGTGGCGCTGCGTTCGGGCGTGCGTTGGGCGTGCGTTCGGGGCGTGCGTTCGGGGCATGCGTTCGGGGCATGCGTTCGGGGCATGCGCTCGGGGCATGCGCTCGGGGTGTGCGTTCGGGGTGTGCGGTGTGCGCTCGGGGTGTGCGCTCGGGGTGTGCGTTCATCGCGCGCGTGCGGCCCGCGCAATGATCGCGTCCTGCGACGGATTGCATCGCGCCGCGACGCAATCGCAAGGTCGCGGCCGTTCGTACACCGCTACGTCGACAGCATCGCTTCGACGATCCGTCACGCCCCGCACACGAATGCGGCGACCGGTTCGGGTGACGGCAGTTCATCTGCGCCGTCACCGTGCTGATAGACAGTGCGCGCGGAGACAGAACGGGTCGGCACGCGTCCGGGCAAGCGCGCCAGTACCTCCGCCGCGGCGAAGTCCTTCGGCGCGATCCTGCCGGTTGCGGCGCTTTACTGGATGCGTGCGCAAGCACGCCCGCGTATTCGCCGCCGCGCCAGTCCCACTCGGGTTGCCACTGCGCGACGGTGGCCAGCAGCGCGGCGACGAAGTCGCGCGCGGGCGCCGGCTCGAACCACGCGGCCGCGCGCGACCCGAGCAGCGCAACGTCGTGCCGCCGGATCTTCGTCAACAGGATCGCGAGATCGTGACCGACGCACGGCGACTCGACGATGCCCGCGCGTAGCTCGCCGCGCAGCCACGCGCCGAAGTGGAGCGCGCGTCGGGCCGGATGACACCACGGCACCACGTCGCCACGTCGCCGCGCATGACGATCGTCGCTTCCAGCGCGCGCATGTGCGCGTGCTCGCCGGCAACGCCGACACACCGAGCAACTCGACCAGCGCACGCCATACCGCTTCGCCCGGCGATGCGGCAATCGTCATCAGCAGGTCGATCTCGCTGCGCGGTTTCACCCGCCGTCGAGCGCTTAGCCGAACAGATGCATCGGCAGCAGCGTCGTGCCGAGAGGCCATTCGATCGCAGCGCACGCGGCAGCCAGCTGGCCGGCAACTCGACGGGAACGATTCGCCGCGTTCATGACGCGAGACTTGCGCGAGGCGCAACGCTGCAAAGCTGTGCGCCGCGCGCACGCACGCACGCACGCACGCATGGACGCACACAGCGATCCTGCCGTCCGCATGAACGGCCCGCAGCACGGGATACGCACCAACGTCATGCCGCATCCCCGCCCCCCAACCTCACCCCCGCGCGCTTTGCGCAGCGCAATAAAAATCCCCGCACGCTTTCGCGTACGGGGACCGTCGGACATCGCAACGGTCGCCGACTTGCATTCGGCGGCCGTTACGCGGCATTACGCAGCCGCGTCCTTCAGCTTCTTCAGCGCACGTGCCTTCACGCGCACGCTGGCCGGCTTTGCCGGGAACCAGCGCTCTTCGCCCGTGAACGGATCCTTGCCGAAGCGCTTCTTCTTCGCCGGCACGACTTGCGCCGTGATCTTCAGCAGACCCGGCAGCGTGAACTCGCCTGCGCCCTTCTTGTGAACCGAGCCCAGCACGACGTTCTCGAGTGCGGTGAGCACTGCCTTGACCGCCTTCACTTCGACAGCTGCACGCTCAGCGATGTGCGTTGCGAGCGATGCCTTCGTGAACTTGTCCTTCAGCGGCGTCGGAGCAGCCGGTGCTGCCTTCGCGACAGCCTTCTTGGCCACTACTTTCTTCGCGGGCGCAGCCTTTTTTGCAGCCACTTTCTTGGTGGCCGGTGCGGCAGCCTTCTTGGCCACCTTTTTTGCGGAAGTCGCCATGTTTCTCCTACCAGGTGTGGTCGTTGGATACACGAAGCGTGCAACGCGCGCGCTTCAACGCCGGATTCTACAAGCGCCTCGACGCTTCGTGCAGTACTTTTATGCGTTTTCGCGGGGTTTCCCGCAGGTTTTGTTGCGCGCGACCGACTTCATCGACGCTGCAGGGTCTGTTTTCGCATGGAACGCACATGCGTTGCCACGAGAACGGCCGCTCGCGAGGCGCGTGACGCTGCGAATACTGGACGTATTCGCAAGGATCGCAACGCGGCGAGCGGCCGTTCTCGCGGCAACCCCAAGTAAAAAATCCACTCCACGGGAATGCCCGAAATCGCCCGCATGGCGGCGTCGCTCGTCGCTTGTTTGGCTCGGCCAAACGGCGCTCCTCACTTCTTGCCCTGCGAGCGATTTCGGGCATTCGCATGTGCGTTCCATGCGAAAACAGACCCTGACATCGAAAAACAGCTCTACGTATACGCCCGAACGCGAATTACGTTCGATATTTGCACACCTATACTGACCTCGCTCAGTGCCCCGGATGTCTTCATGCGCGAAGTCAGATACGTCAAAGGACTCGACGGCCTGCGAGCCATCGCCGTCATCCTCGTTTTCCTGTCCCACAAGGGCCACGTCCTCGCTGTCGACGTGGGCAAGCTCGGTGTGTGGACGTTTTTCTTCATCAGCGGATTCCTGATCGTCGGCGAACTGCATCGCAACCGTCAGGCGATCGAATGCGGCACGATGGGTCGCCGCCACGCGCTCGCGCTGTTCCTCGCGAAGCGCGCGCTGCGGATCTTTCCCGTCTACTACCTGCTGCTCGCCGCGCTCGCGATCGCGCACGCGCTGTTCTACCAGCGCGGCGTCAATCTCGGGCTACCGTGGCACGCCGCGTTCCTGTCGAACTACTGGATCGGCGTCGTCAAGGACGGCTGGCCGGGCTCCACGTCGCACTTCTGGAGCCTCGCGGTCGAGCAGCAGTTCTATCTGATCGCGCCGCTCACGCTGCTCGCGGTGCCGGCCGCGCGCCACGTCGCGCTCGGCATCGCGGCCGTCGCGCTGTGCGCGCTCGCGCATCTCGCGCTGTACGCGCTCGACGCGTCGCCGGTGCTGATCTACGCGTTTTCCCCGTGGAATTTCGCGCTGATCGCGCTGGGCGGCGTCGGTGCGATGGCACTCGCCGATCGCGGCCCGACCGTCGTCCGCCGCATTCCGCCCGGCTGGCTCGCAGCCGTCGGCGTCGTGTTCTTCCTCACGCTGCCCGCGTTCACGGCGCTGCCGGACATCGTCTCGGGGCTCGTCGATCTCGGGCTGTCCGTGTCGCTCGGCGCGCTGATGCTGTGGATCGTCACCGAGCCCGACCATCCGGCGGTGGCGCTGCTCGACCGTGCGCCGCTCGTCTATCTCGGCACGATCAGCTACGGCTTCTACCTGTTCCACAACCTGATTCCGACACGTTTCGGCGAGATGCCCGCGCTGTTCGCACACGTGCCGATGCCCGGCATCGTCCGGGAGGCGCTGCCCGAACTGCTGCAGTTCGCGCTCGCGGTGCTGCTTGCCCATCTGTCGTGGCGCTATCTCGAAAGGCGCCTGCTCGACTTCAAGAAGCCAATCGCTGCGATGCTGGCCCGCTACTTCGTCGCGCGGCCGAGCACGTCGCCGCGCTGACCGGAACAGTCGTCCGCGCGCGACGCAAGCGGAAAAACATGCTTGGGGCCCGCGACGCCGGGCACCGAAACGGTGCGGCCGCCAGCCACGTTCGTCCTTCGGGAACACGCATCACATCGGCGGATGAAAGTGCCGCTGCGCCAACGTGGCGCTTCGTCGACATCCACCGGGAAGCGACACACCGACCCAGCATCAACGACGGCTATCGCCCGCGCAATCTTCGTCCCTGAAGCCGCGCGCAAGCGGCACGTCAGCGCCGGTTTCATCGCCACGGCGTCCGGCAGCCAACGCACTAAGCAGCGCGCACGCGAAAATCGGATCGCACGTTACGGCACACCGGAATCGCCACGCACGCCCCGGTTCGATCTCGCCTTCAACCGCGCCGACTACTCCGCACCGCGCGCCCCTCGCGCTTCGCCCACACGCAAAAAAGCCCCGGCGCACAAGGCAGCCGGGGCCAACGGAACAACCACCACCTGAAACAGCGGAGCAGCGTGGCTGCTTATGCGACAGCAGCCAGCGCGGGCAGGCAGGTACGCAGGTACGCCTCGAATTCGCGGCTCACTTCCGGATGCTGGAGCGCGAGCTCGACAGTCGCCTTGAGATAACCGATCTTGCTGCCGCAATCGAAACGCGTGCCGAAGTAGCGATACGCGAGCACCTGCTCGTTGGCGAGCAGCGACTGAACCGCGTCGGTCAGCTGCAGTTCGCCGCCGGCGCCCGGCTTGAGCTTGCGCAGATGATCGAAGATCGTCGGCATGAATACGTAGCGGCCGACCACGCCGAGGTTCGACGGCGCGTCTTCCGGCGCCGGCTTCTCGATGATGCCCGACAGCTTGATGATGTCCTCTTCCCACTCGCGGCCTTCGACGACGCCGTACGAGCGGCTGTCCTCGCGCGGGATCGTCTCGACCCCGATCACCGAGCTGTGATAGTGGTCGAACACGTCGACGAGCTGCTTGAGCACCGGCTGTTCGCCGTGCAGCAGGTCGTCGGCGAGGATCACCGCGAACGGCTCGCCGTGCACGAGCTTTTCCGCGCACAGCACCGCATGGCCGAGACCGAGCGCTTCCGGCTGGCGCACGTAGAAGCAGTTCACGTGGCTCGGCTTGATGCCGCGCACGAGTTCGAGCAGCTTTTCCTTGCCGCGCGCCTCGAGTTCGGCCTCGATCTCGTAGGACTTGTCGAAGTGATCCTCGATCGCGCGCTTGCTGCGCCCCGTCACGAAGATCATCTCGGTAATACCGGCGTTGATCGCTTCCTCGACCGCGTACTGGATCAGCGGCTTGTCGACGACGGGCAGCATTTCCTTCGGGCTCGCCTTCGTTGCCGGGAGGAACCGCGTGCCGAGACCGGCAACGGGAAACACGGCCCTGGTAACTTTCAACATGTTCGCATCCTGATTGCGTTGACTGCGCCGCGTCGCCCTGCGACCCGGCGCGATTGTTTTCCGAACGGCATATCGAGAATCGACGGTACAGCCAATTCCACTCCGCTCATTTTCGATATGGAACGATTGCCCATGTTTCCGTAATAATAGATAATCCGCTGATTCGGTCGATATTGCCGACCCGATTGCCGAAGCAGAAACAAATTACCGATTTTCCGGATACAAATTCTTACGAATCGAATTCCTCGATAAACGGGACGCCGCCCCGCTCGAGACCGGGGCGAATCGGCTCGTTCTGCAGCGCCTCGCGGTACGCCGACAGCACGGCCATGACCAGCAGTACAGCCGCGCTAGCGATCCAATGCATGTCCATCTTGCCGCTCCTTGCTTCAATCAACTGGAGCTTCAAACTATCAGAAAAAAATCCGCAAATAATTGTAGCGGCTGCCAAACCGCTTTCAGAGCCGGCTAAAACCACTATCTGAAATACCATTATTTCGCGGCCGGATTTTTTTATTGATTCGATCGAATTCTTGCGCATTACGATTGGACCATCCCCTTCATCCGTCGCAAGGACTCGAATCGCATGCAAGCTTCCAGCGGATCGCCTTTGACCGCGCCGCCCGTCGCCGACCACAAGGAACACGTGATCGACGCGATGCGCGGGTTCGCGGCGTTGCTCGTCGCCTATTTCCATTGCCGCCAGGTCGTCTGGGTCGGCATGCAGAGCTTCCATCGCGCTTACGGTCATGCGCTCGACCCGAGCGTGATCGTCGGCTACCTGACCTTCCCGTTCGCGTGGGGATCCGCCGGCGTGCCGATCTTCTTCGTGATCAGCGGCTATTGCATCCACCGCAACGCGGCGCTCAAGCTCGCGGCCAACCCCGCGTACCGGCTCGACGCCACGAACTTCTGGGCGCGCCGCTTCGCGCGGATCTACCCGGTGCTGCTCGCCGCGCTGCTGTTCACGCTCGCGATGGACGCGGTCAGCCTGCAGATCGCGCCCGTCAGCCACAAGATCCGCGACGTCGGCCTCACCGCGTTCCTCGTGAACCTGTTCTCGCTGCAGGGCGTCGCCGGCTATACGTACGGGTCAAACGGCGCACTGTGGACGCTGTCGCTCGAAGTCCAGTTCTATGCGATCTATCCGCTGCTGTTCGCGCTGCGCCGGCGCATCGGGATGCCGGCCATCGTGGCAACCGTCGCGCTCGTCAACGTCGCGTCGGCATGGCTGCTCGAACGGCACGACCTGCAGTTCTTCACGTCGTACTGGCTGTCCTGGACGATCGGCGCGTGGATCGCCGACGTGCGCGCACAGCCGGCACATGGCCCGGCCGCGGTGCCGTCGCGCGCGTGGTACGTCGCGGCCGCCGTACTGCTGGCCGCGGGCTGCGGCGCGTTCCATATCGGCCAGTACGGCGCATTCCAGCTGTGGGCGGCCGGCTTCGCGTGCTTCCTGTACCGCGCGCTCGCGTGCCCGCCGCGCCCGACGCCGCTGCTGCGCGTGCTCGGCTGGTTCGGCGACTTCAGCTATTCGCTGTACCTCATCCACCTGCCGCTGTTCGTGTGCCTCGGCTCGGTGCTGTTCCATTCCGAACTGCAACTGTCGATCTGGCCGTCGTTCGCGTTCATGGCCGCCGCGATTCCGGTCGCCTACGTGTTCTACCGGCTGTTCGAACGCCCGGCGATGATGTGGTCGGCGAGCCTGAAGCCGACGCGCAGCGCTCGCGTCGTCGCGCCGGCTCCCGAACGGGCCGTCTGAGCGGCGTCGCTCCCGCGCTCATCGCCCCCGCCCGGCCTCAGGCCGCGCGGGGGCTTTTTCATGGGCGGGACGGACCGCCGGCATCCATTCGCGCGCCGAGTCACGGCAGGCACCCGGTACGCAAGCATCCCAATCGAGCCAGACGGCCGTCTGGGCGGCCGCACTACCGTCGCGTCGCCAACCCCTCGCCAGCTACGCGCCATGACCGCACGGCGCCGCTCAGGGCGTTCCGTCAAGCGATCACGGCGCGGGCGACAGCCGCGTTCGGGTGATCCGTGCGCGAACGCCGCATCGGCCCATCGAGACCCCCATCGCCCAACCGAGCGACACGCGCCCCAAAAGCAAAGCCCCCATGCAGCACGACACCGCATGAGGGCTCGTTTCCCGACGCATCGCGCGTCGGAGCGCACCGCGCCTACCGCTTCTTCGCCTTCGCGGCCTTCGCCGTATCCGCGAGAATCTTCTCGACCCGCTCCACATAGGTTTCGGTGCCGAACCGGCGCACCGCAGTCGCCCGCCCGCTCGCGACGAGCCGCTCGCGCAGCGCGGTGTCGTGCTTCAGCCTGCCCAGCGCATCGGCCAGCGCGGCCGCGTTGCCCGGCTCGCAGAGCAGCCCGTTTTCCTCGTCCTCGATGATCTCGACGACCCCGCCCGCGCGCGCGGCGACCACCGGCCGCCGCGCGAGCATCCCCTCGACGATCACGCGCCCGAACGGTTCGGGCGTGATCGACGTATGCGCGACCACGTCGACCGCCTTCATGCACGCGGCCACGTCGCGCTGGAACCCGAGGAAGTGGACGCGGTCGCCCATCCCGTGACGCGCGACGATCTCGTGCAGCTGCGCCGCGTATTCGTCTTCGCCGAACAGCGGTGCGCCGACCAGCACCACGTGCATGTCGGGATGGCGTGCCGCCGCCTCCAGCAGCAGGTGCTGCCCCTTCCAGTGCGCGAGGCGGCTGAACGAGCCGACCAGCCATGCGTGCTCCGGCAGCCCGAAGCGCGCGCGCAGCGCGGCCTGGCTGGCCTGTTCCAGCGCATCGAACGGTTCGGCCGAAATGCCGTTGAACACGACGTCGACGTGCTGCGGCGTGAAGCCGGTCAGCGCGCGGAACGCCTGCGCGGACGCATCCGAATTCGCGATCACGCGTGTGACGCCGAACCGCGCGCAATACTTGATCGCCATCAGCTGCTTGCTGCCGAAATGGTCGCCGCTGACGATGTCGCGCAGGTGCCACACCACCGGCTTGCGCGCGAGCCGCCCGGCCAGCGCCGCGACCACCATCGCGCGCTGCGTGTTCGCGTAGATCACCTCGGCGCGGCGGGCGCGCCGTGCGACGTCGCGCACCAGCCCGGCGAGCCGCTTCAACGCGCCGACCGACACGCCACCCTGCTTGCGCACCCCGGCGAGCGCGCCCTGGTCGAGCACGTCGACGCGCGCGCCGATCTCGTCGAGCGCCGCGCGGAACGGGCCGTCGTCGAACAGCAGCACGTCGGCGTTCGCGCGCATGTGCTTCATGATCTCCAGCAGCGACAGCTCCGCGCCGCCGAGCACGCCGCTCTGGTCCAGCACCAGCGTCGCCGGACCGTGCGCGGCCGGCATCGGCGCGGCGCTGCCGCGCTGCGCGGTCGCGCCGGGCAGCGCGGCCTCCACATAGTCGAGAAAACGCCGGCGGAACGTGTCGGCGGAGAAGCGCTCCGCATTCGCGCGGCACGCGTGCGGCGTGAAACGCTGCGGCGCGCGCTCGAAATCGTCGACCGCCGCGACGATCGCGTGCGGCGTCTGCTCGTCGAAGAACAGGCCGGTCGGGTTCGCGTGCGAGCGCGGCTCGAGCACGGTTTCGAGCGCGCCGCCCTTGCCGTACGCGATCACGGGCGTGCCGCACGCCTGCGCCTCGACCACCGAAATCCCAAAATCCTCCTCGGCCGCGAACACGAATGCCTTCGCGCGGCGCATCCGGTCGTGCAGCACTGCGAACGGCTGGTAGCCCATGATCTCGACGTTCGGGCCGGCCTTCGCGCGGATCTTCTGCATCTCCGGGCCGTCGCCGATCACGACGAGCTTGCGTTCCGGCGTGCGCGAGAAGGCCTCGACGATCAGGTCGATCTTCTTGTACGGCACCATCCGCGACGCGGTCAGGTAGAAATCGTCCTTCACCTCGTTCAGCGAGAAGCCGTCGACGTCGACCGGCGGGAAGATCACCGCCGCGTCGCGGTGATACACCTTGCGGATGCGTCGCGCGATGAACGCGGAGTTCGCGACGAACCCGTCCACCGCGTTCGCGGTGCGCGTGTCCCAGTTGCGGATGTAGTGCAGGATCATCCGCGCGAGCAGCGATTTCGGCCCGTGCGTGAGGTTCGACTGTTCCAGATACTGGTGCTGCAGATCCCACGCATAGCGGATCGGCGAATGCACGTAGCTGATGTGCATCTGGTCCGGCCCGGTCAGCACGCCCTTCGCGACCGCATGGCTGCTGGAGATCACGAGGTCGTAGTCCGACACGTCGAGCTGCTCGATCGCGAGCGGCATCAGCGGCAGGTAGCTGCGGTACTTGGTGCGCGCGAACGGCAGTTTCTGGATGAACGAGGTCGTCACCGGCTTGCCGCGCACGAACGCGCGATCGTCGAGAAAATCGACGAGGCTGAACAGGTCCGCGTCGGGAAAGCACGCGACGATCTGTTCGAGCACGCGCTCGGCGCCCGCGTACGTGACGAGCCAGTCGTGGACGATCGCCACGCGCAGCGGACGCGACGCATCGCGTGCGCCCGCCGGCGCGGCCGCTTCGGTCCGGCGCAGCGCGGTGGCGCCGCCGGCTTCGGCCACGGCGGCGTCCGCCGTGGCCACGTTCAGGATGGCGTGTTCCGCCAGATCGCGATTCATATCGTTTTCCTCGCATTGAGACGGACGAACAGGTCGCGCACGAGCGCGCGCAGCCCCGGCGTCATCGTGAGCGACCACGCAAGGTTCAGCAGCAGCACGACCGCGCAAAGGCCGATCGACTCGCCGAGCCCGGACCACGCTTGCGCGAGAAACAGGCTCGCGAGCAGGAAGGCGAGATGCGCGAGCATGTCGAGCAAGATCGCGCGCATCCGGATTGCCGACAGGTAAAGCAGCACGCCGTAATCGACCAGCGCGCGGGCGGCAACGACCACCGCCGCGCCGATCAGCCCGAAGTGATGAATGCCGAACCACAGGCCGCCGACGAAGAACGGCATCTCGACGAGCCCGGCGAACGCCGCGCGGGCCGGGTTGACCTGCGACTGGATCAGGATGCGCGTGACGCTCGCCTGGCCGACGAGCCATACGCTGATCACCAGCACGCGGCCGACCGGCGCGGAATGTGCGGCGAGATCGGCGCCGACCCACAGCGTGAGGAACGGCGCGAGCGCGAAGATCGCGACGATGCCGACCGGCGTGAACACGCCGTTCAGGAATTCGAGCGACTGGCGCGCGAGCGTGTCGGCGTGATCGCGGCCGACCGCCGACAGGCGCGGGAACAGCGTGCGCACCAGCGCGTTCGGCAGCATGTTCAGGCGCGTGACGAGGTTCTGCGGCACCGTGTAGTAGGTGACGAACTTCGCGCCCATGCCGGCGCCGAGCATCACGCGATCGAGCGTGTCGGCGATCATGCTCGTCGTGCTCGCGATCAGCATCCAGCCGCCGAAGTTGAACAGCCCTTTCGCGGTGCCCCATTGCGGCGGGTCGATGCGCCGGATCCCGAGCACCTTGATGCTCGCGTGACCGAGCATCACCGCCGCGACGAGCCGCGCGACGACCGCGGCCGCCAGCACCGTCTGCAGGTTCGGTGCGATCCACCATGCGGCGCCGAGCGGCAGCAGCTGGAACAGGAACGTGCCGATCGTCTGGTTCGTGTTGAACACACCGAACCGTTCGGCGCCGTTGATCGCGCCGGCGAACACCCACGACACGTTCGCGAGCGGAATCGCGAGCGCGAGCCACGGCAGCGCGAGATACACCTCGTGCTGCATCGCCGCCGATGCCTTCGTGAAATACGCGGTGTAGACGAACGCGCCGAAATAGATCAGCAAGCCGCCGACGATGCCGGTGCCGAGGTTCAGCCAGAACGCGCTCCAGAAGACCCGCGCGCTTTCGTCCGCGTTGCCGCTCGCGAGCGCCTTCGAGATGTGGTTCTGCGCGGCCATGCTCATCCCGAGATCGAGGATCCCGAAATAGCCGATCAGCGTCCACACGAGGCTGACGACGCCGTAGCGTTCGACACCCAGCGCGTGGATATAGGCGGGCACCGTCACCAGCGACACGAAGGTCGGCAGGATCAGCCCGATGAAGTTGATCGAAACGTTCTTGAGTATGCCTTTGTCCATGCTTCTACCTTGTGTGACGGCGACGACGACGGTGCGTCGCGTCACGGTTTCCAGCGATACATCAGCACCTTGCCGCGCGCGTCTTCCTCGACGAACACCAGGTATTCGCCGTTCTCGCGCCGGAACGCGCTGATGCCGAACGGCACGTCGACCCAGCCCGACGCCTTGCCGACCTCGGCGCCCGGGCTCATCACGCCGACTTCCTTGCCGGTTTCCTTGTCATACACGTGGATCTTGCCGACCGGCTCCACCGTGAAGATGTAGCGGCCCTCGACGGTGATCCCGATCAGGTCGAGGATCGGCTTCGCATCGAGCTGCCACGGCAGCGCGACCGTGTAGCGCACGACCGGCGAGCCGGTCGACCACTTGTCGAAGCGCACCAGCACGCGGCCGACTTCCTTGTTGATGCCCGGCTGCGGCGGCGCGTCGGCCGTGTAGCCCGTCACGTACAGCGTGTCCGTCTGCGGCTCGTAGATCGAACGGCGCAGCTGCGTGAACGGCTGCGGCATCGGATAGGTCGTGACCTTGTCGTACGAGTAGATCGGGTTGCCGGCCTTGTCGACGCCGCCGTAGCTGAAGCGATGGATCCCGCGCACGTCGCTCGTGCGCCAGATGTCGCCCTTCGTGTCGACCCACCAGCCCCAGCCGCCCGCCTTTGCCTTGCCGGTCGTGTTGATCGTGAATTCGTCGGCGTCGAGCCGGCCGTTGCCGTTCGCGTCGCGCCACAGCCAGTCGCCGCCCGGCGGCTTGTTCGGCACCTTGTCGACCGGCCGCGCGCGGCCCGCGATCAGGCCCGACGGAATCGCGACCTCGCCGTCGCGCTTCGCGTCGAAGCGGTAGATCTTCAGGTGGTCGGCGTACATGTCGGTCAGGTACAGGAACGTGCGGCCGTCGACGCGCCGCGCGAACGGCATGCCCGGATACTGGTCCGTGTGGAACACGGGATCGTCCGGATACTTGAAGCGGTTCGACAGGAATCCGGCGTATTTCCAGTCCTGGCCCGGCGGCTTCGACAGGTCGAGCTCGAAGCGCTTGTTGCCCGTATACACACTGTTCGGCCGGGCGGGATCGATCCACGCGCCGTCGACGAACAGCAGCCCCTGCACCTGCCAGCGCAGCTTGCCGTCCGGCGTGTAGCTCTCGAGCACCGCGCCGAGCCCCGCGCCGATCGTGTCGTGACGCGGCCCGATGCCGTTCATCGACACGTACACGTTGCCCGCGCGATCGACGCCCACGCCCGTCAGCCCGTTGAAGCGCTGCGGCCCCGGGCGTCCCGGCACCGGGCCCGCGAAGATCCCGCCGCGCTCGCCGAGCGTGCCGGACGGCGCATAGCCCTTGCCGCCTTTCGAGAAGATCAGCACCTGCTGGCGTGGACCGTTGTCCGCCACCAGCACGCGTCCTTTCGCATCGACCGCCACGTCCATCGCTTCGGTGCCTTCGGGCAGCGCAGGCGCGTCGTCGAGCTTGCGGCCGTCCGCGCGCACGTGCACGAGGCGCGCGGGCCCGCTGATGGTGTCGGTGAGCAGCCACAGCGTGCCGTCGCCGGCCAGCGCGATGCGGCCCGGCTCGTGCGCGCTCCACGTGCCCTTCTTCTGCATCGTCTCGGCGTCGAACACGTCGACTTCGTCATGCGACGGGTTCGTCGCGAACAGCGTCTTGTCGTCCGCCGCGAGGCCGCCCACTTCGGCCTTCGCCTCGCCCACTTCCGAGCGGGCGGGGGCCGCCACCTCGTTCATCACCATGAAGCTCGCGGCCATCCGCGCGCGGCCGGCATCGGCACGCCCGCCCGGCGCGACCTGCGGCGCCGCGCGGAACGGCGCCGGCTGTTTCATGTCGCCGATCGTGCGCCGCGAAATGCCGAACCACTGCTTGCCCTTGTCCGGCCAGATGCCGGGCGACTGCAGATGGCCGCGCTCGTTGCCGACGCCGATCGCGACATACGCGTACTTGCCGTTCACCGCGACCGCGTTGCCGCCGAGGTTGCCCCAGCCGTGCGTGCCGCCGGCGAAGCCGAGCATCTTGCCGTCCTGGTAGACGCTCGCCTCGGCGCCGCTCTCGTCCCACGGCGCGTTCGTATACACCTTGCCGTCGGGCGTCACCGCGATCGCGCGAATGTCGATCTGCGTCCAGCTGCCGTCGCCATAGCCGAACGTGTTGCCGATCCACGACGTGGTCGCGGGCAACACGGTTTCAGCCGGGGCGGCGCTCACGGACAGCGCCGCGCATACCGTCATGCCAACCAGAATCAGACGTCGCAATGCGCTCTCCAGACTCGATGCAACAGCAACGGGGCACCACGGCGGACTGCGTGCCCGGGTGCCCTGTCACTAAATGGGTTTCAAACGTCGCGATGCAGGTTACAAGCAAAAATAATCACAAGAAATTTGGAAATATTTGGGGATGTTTCCGCGTGAAATATCGCACCGGAACAGCGCGAAATAGCCGCCACAAAGCGGAAATAACGACCGCCTTTCACGCGCCGATCCGTAGAAAATGCCGCCCCGGCCCGCCCGTCGGAGCGCCCGGACTGCAAACCTTTCATGCCGCGATTGAAATGACCGGTATTCGAAGGTTTTCGGCCGGATAAATGACATGCGTTTTTTTGCCGATTTCTTTTCCCTAGAATCGATTTCGATTCAATATTTCATTCAAACGCATGGATTACGTTCACGCATCGGATGCACGACGCGCCACGGCACCGGCCGCGCGTCGCGAAGGAGCGGCGCGATGACGGGCATCTCGCGCACCGCCGACCTCGCCCCGCCGCAACACGGCCGCATCGTGCAGCTCGACGGGCTGCGCGCGATCGCCGTCGGCGCCGTGTTCCTGCAACACGCGCTGAAGGCGCCGCTCTGGATGGGCGTCGACCTGTTCTTCGTGCTGAGCGGCCTGCTGATCACGGGCATCCTGCTCGATCGCAAGGCGCGCGGGCAGTCGTACTTCAGCCACTTCTACGCGCGCCGCGTGCGCCGGATCCTGCCGCCGTACGTGCTGCTGCTCGTCGTGTCGACGCTGCTGTTCGGCGCGAGCTGGCTGCCGCACTGGCCGTGGTTCGCGTTCTTCTCGACCAACATCGGGCTGTCGCTCGGCAGCATCGGGCACGACAGCCTGAACGTGCTGTGGTCGCTCGCCGTCGAGGAGCAGTTCTACATCTTCTGGCCGTTCGTCGTGCTGTGGTGTTCGGAGCGCGCGCTGCTGTGGATCGCCGCCGCGCTGATCGTCGCGGCGCCCGTGCTGCGCGCGATCGCGACGCCGTGGTTCGATTCGTTCTGGCCGATCTACTACCTGACGCCGTTCCGGATGGACCTGCTCGCCGCGGGCGCGCTGCTCGCGATCGTGCTGCGCCGCGACCGGCGCGCGCTGGACCCGTTCTATCCGCTCGCGATCGTCGGCGCGCTCGTGTCGCTCGCGATCCTCGGCTGGCTGCACCTGTCGTTCCCGCGTTTTCGCGCGGCGAACACGCCGATCTCGAATGCCGCGCTCTACAGCATCTCGCTGCTGCTGTGCACGTCGATCGTCGTGATCGCGCTGCGCGGACGCGGCCTCGTGCAACGCGTGCTGACGAACCCGCTGCTCGTGTACGTCGGCACCGTCAGCTACACCGTCTACCTGATTCACCTGAGCGTGCTGTACGCGCTCTGGCCGCTGCACCTGAACCGCTTCGTCACGGCCGCGCTCGCCCTCGCGATCACGCTTGCCTACGCCACCCTCAGCTGGTACGGCTTCGAGCGACGCCTGACACGCGGCCCGACGCGCAACACGCTGCCCGCCGCCGCGCGCACGACCGCCTGACTTTCTCAATCCATCGTTTCGACCAGGACATTGCCATGAGCCAAAACCGCAAGAAGGCCATCATCACGGGGATCACGGGGCAGGACGGCGCCTATCTGACCAAGCTGCTGCTCGACAAGGGCTACGAGGTCACGGGCACCTACCGCCGCACCAGCTCGGTGAACTTCTGGCGCATCGCCGAACTCGGCGTCGACACGCACCCGAACCTGTCGCTCGTCGAGCACGACCTGACGGATGCCGGCTCCAGCCTGCGATTGCTCGAACGCACGCAACCGGACGAGCTGTACAACCTGGCCGCGCAGAGCTTCGTCGGCGTGTCGTTCGACCAGCCGGCGACGACCGCCGAAGTCACCGGCATCGGCCCGCTGAACCTGCTCGAGGCGATTCGCGTGGTGAGCCCGAAGACGCGCTTCTACCAGGCGTCGACGTCCGAGATGTTCGGCAAGGTGCAGGCGATCCCGCAGACGGAAACGACCGCGTTCTACCCGCGCAGCCCGTACGGCGTCGCGAAGCTGTACGCGCACTGGATGACCGTGAACTACCGCGAGTCCTACGATCTGTTCGGCTGCAGCGGCATCCTGTTCAACCACGAATCGCCGCTGCGCGGCCGCGAGTTCGTCACGCGCAAGATCACCGACACCGTCGCGAAGATCCGGCTCGGCAAGGCGACCAAGCTCGAGCTCGGCAACCTCGACGCGAAGCGCGACTGGGGCTTCGCGCTCGAGTATGTCGAAGGGATGTGGCGGATGCTGCAGGTCGACGAACCCGATACGTACGTTCTGGCGACCAACCGCACCGAGACCGTGCGCGACTTCGTGCGGATGGCGTTCGCGGCCGCCGGTTACCAGCTCGAATGGACCGGCAAGGGTGAGCAGGAACGCGGCATCGACGCGTCGAACGGCAACGTGCTCGTCGAAGTGAACCCGAAGTTCTACCGCCCCGCCGAAGTCGACCTGCTGATCGGCTGCGCCGACAAGGCCAAAAGCAAGCTGGGCTGGGCGCCGGAGACGACGCTCGAGCAGCTCTGCCAGATGATGGTCGAAGCCGATCTGACGCGGAATCGTCACCATGACACGTACTGAAGCCGGACGCCCGTCACGCCGTGCGTTCGTCACGGGCCTGACGGGCTTCACCGGCCGCTACATGGCGCGGCGCCTCGAAGCCGCGGGCTACGACGTGTGGGGCACCGTGGCGCCCGGCGCGGCGCGGCCGGACGATCCGGCGTTCGCGAACTGCACGCTGCTGCCGGTCGACTTGCTCGACGCGAACGCGATGCGCGCGGCGGCCGCCGATGCGCGGCCCGATGCGGTCGTGCATCTCGCCGCGCGTGCGCATGTCGCGCAGGACGAGCCGTCGCAAACCTACGCGGTCCACATCGTCGGCACGCGCAACCTGCTGGCCGCGCTCACGGGCCTCGACCACCGTCCGTCGGCGGTCCTGCTCGCCAGCAGCGCGAACGTCTACGGCAATTCGACGGCCGGCGTGCTCGACGAAGCGACCCCGCCCGCGCCCGCGAACGACTACGCGGTCAGCAAGCTCGCGATGGAATACGCGGCGAAGCTGTGGGCCGACCAGCTGCCGATCGTGATCGCGCGGCCGTTCAACTACACCGGCGTCGGCCAGGACGACGCCTATCTGCTGCCGAAGCTCGTGTCGCACTATGCGCGCAATGCGCCGCGCATCTCGCTCGGCAATCTCGACGTGAGCCGCGATTTCTCCGACGTGCGCGACGTGACGGCCGCCTATCTGAAGCTGCTCGAGGCGGCCCCGGCCGGCGAGACGTTCAACGTCTGCTCGGAGCGCGCGTATTCGCTGAAGGAAGTGCTGGCGATGCTGTCGCGGATCGCCGGCTACGTGATCGACGTGACGATCGATCCGCGTTTCGTGCGGCACAACGAAGTCAAGCGCCTGAGCGGGTCGCGCGACAAGCTGCGGCGCGCGGTGGGCGAACTGCCCGTCACGCCGCTCGACGACACGCTGCGCTGGATGATGGAAGCGATGCGCGACGTGCCGCAGCCCGCCGGGCAGGCCGGCTGATTCCGGCAACGCACGCGTCACCGCCCAAAAGACAACGGGCCGCTCTATCGAGCGGCCCGTTGTCATGTCGGCCGTGAAAAAACCTGCCGCCGCGCTCAGCCCTCGAGGCCGCGCGTGAGATCGCGGCGCAGGTCGCCCGCATCCTCCAGGCCGACCGCGAGGCGGATCAGCCCTTCGGTGATGCCCGCGGCCGCACGCGCTTCCGGCGTGATGCGCGCGTGCGTCGTCGTCGCCGGATGCGTGATCGTCGTGCGCGTATCGCCGAGGTTGCCGGTGATCGAGATCAGCTTCGTGCTGTCGATCACGCGCCACGCGTTCGCGCGCTGCTGCTCCGGCGTGTCGCCCTTCAGCTCGAACGAGACGATCGCGCCGCCCGCCTTCTGCTGGCGCTTCGCGAGCTCATGCTGCGGATGCGATTCGAGCCCCGGATAGAACACGCGCGCGACGGCCGGATGCGAATCGAGCCAGCGCGCGATTTCCAGCGCGTTCGCCGACTGCTTCTCGACGCGCAGCGACAGCGTCTCCATCCCCTTCAGCAGCACCCACGCGTTGAACGCCGACAATGTCGGGCCCGCGCTGCGCACGAACGGGAACACCTTGCCCATGATGAATGCCTTCGAGCCGACCAGCGCGCCGCCGAGCACGCGGCCCTGCCCGTCGAGGAACTTCGTCGCGGAGTGCATCACGACGTCCGCGCCGAGCTTCAGCGGCTGCTGCAGCACCGGGCTGCAGAAACAGTTGTCGACGACGAACAGCGCGTTCGCCGCCTTCGCGATCTTGCCGATCGCCTCGATGTCGGCGAGCTCGGTCAGCGGGTTCGACGGCGTTTCGAGAAAGAACATCTTCGTTTCGGGCCGCACCGCTTCCTGCCATGCGTTCAGGTCGGTCGGGTCGACGAAGGTCGTCGTGATGCCGAACTTGCTGAAGATCTGCGAGAACATCCCGAGCGTCGAGCCGAACAGGCTGCGCGAGCTGACGAGGTGATCGCCCGCCTGCAGCGCGGACATCACGACCGACATGATCGCGGCCATGCCCGACGCCGTCGCGATGCAGGCCTCGCCGCCTTCGAGCGCGGCGAGACGATCCTGGAACATGGTGACGGTCGGGTTCGTGAAGCGCGAATAGGTGAAATAGTCTTCCGAATTCGCGAAGCGCTCGGCGGCCTCGGCCGCGCTCTTGAAGCAGAAGCTCGACGTGAGGAACAGCGCTTCCGAGTGCTCGTTGAAGTCGCTGCTGCGCAGCGTGCCCGCGCGCACGGCGAGCGTGTCGAAATTGAGGGAGTCGTCCATGTTCCGTTTTCCGTATTCGAGGGGCGCGCCGCGGATCATGCATCGGACGCGAACCCAGCCAAAAACCAGGCCAAAACAAAAAGCCCGCTATGCGTCGGCATCAGCGGGCTTCGGTGCGGTACGACAGCGATCGACTCGGGCCGGCTTTCGCCGGCCTTCGCTTTAGCTGTTTTGGGAAGTCGCCCCGCGTCCGCAAGCTGAATCAAATCGACGCAAGGCCACATCCTAGCACGCTTCGTCGGAAGCATGCGCCGGCATCACTCGACCGACAGCTGCAGGTTCATCTGCGAACGCGCGGTGTCGCCGGCCGTGTCGCGATCGGCCTGCGACGCCGGGGCGAGGCGTGCACGCTCGATCGCATCGAGGTACTCGGGCGTCACGGCGCCGGTGATGTAGTTGCCGTCGAAGCACGACGCCTCGAAGCGTTCGAGCTTCGGGTTGATGTCGCGCACCGCGCGGCGCAGGTCGTCGACGTCCTGGTAGATCAGGTGGTCGGCGCCGATGATCTTCGCGACTTCTTCGTCGGTGCGGCCGTGTGCAACCAGCTCGCCGCGCGTCGGCATGTCGATGCCGTACACGTTCGGGAACTTCACGGGCGGCGCCGCCGACGCGAAGATCACCGACTTCGCGCCCGCATCGCGCGCCATCTGCACGATCTCGTGCGAGGTGGTGCCGCGCACGATCGAATCGTCGACGATCAGCACGTTCTTGTCCTTGAACTCGATGCTCATCGCATTGAGCTTCTGGCGCACCGACTTCTTGCGCACGGCCTGGCCCGGCATGATGAAGGTGCGGCCGACGTAGCGGTTCTTGAAGAAGCCTTCGCGATACTCAACGCCGAGCTTCGCGGCGACCTGCATTGCAGCCGGACGCGACGAATCGGGAATCGGCATCACGACGTCGATCGGCACGTTCGGCAGCTCGCGCTTGATCTTCTCGGCGAGGTAGTCGCCCATGCGCAGGCGCACGTTGTAGACGGGCACGCCGTCGAGGCACGAATCCGGACGGGCGAGATACACGTACTCGAACATGCACGGATTCAGCGTCGGCTGCTCCGCGCATTGCTGGCTGTGGAAGTTGCCGGCCTTGTCGATGAAGATCGCTTCGCCCGGCTGCACGTCGCGGACGAATTCGAAACCGATGCCTTCGACCGCCACCGACTCCGACGCGACCATCCATTCGGTGCCGTGTTCGGTTTCGAGCTTGCCGAGGCACAGCGGGCGGATGCCGAACGGATCGCGGAACGCGAGCAGGCCGTAGCCGGCGATCAGCGACACGATCGCATACGAACCCTCCAGGCGGCGATGCACGCCCGCGACCGCCTTGAATACGGCAGCCGGATCGAGCTCGAGGCCGGTGGTCGACAGTTGCAGCTCGTGCGCGAACACGTTGAGCAGCACTTCGCTGTCGGAATTGGTGTTGATGTGCCGGCGATCGATCCGGAACATCTCGTCCTTCAGCTGTTCCCAGTTCGTCAGGTTGCCGTTGTGCGCGAGGATGATCCCGAACGGCGCGTTCACGTAGAACGGCTGCGCCTCGGCTTCGCTCGACGCCGAGCCGGCCGTCGGATAGCGGACCTGGCCGATGCCGAAGGTGCCGGGCAGGCTGCGCATGTTGCGCGTGCGGAACACGTCGCGCACCATGCCGTTCGCCTTGTACATGTGGAAATTGCTGCCGTCCGCCGTCGCGATGCCCGCTGCGTCCTGACCGCGATGCTGCAGCAGCAGCAGGCTGTCATAGATCAGCTGATTGACGGGGGATTGGGAGATAACACCTACGATGCCGCACATGGCATGTCCTTCAAGATGACAAAATCGGTTCCGTCCTGCCCGGCCGCGGCGTCACACGCGCACGTACTGGGCCATGCCGTCGGGCAGGAGCTGCTTCAGCTCGTGCACGCCCTGTTCGGCGAAAGGACGCAAGAGCGCATTGCGCCAGAAATCCTGTTTGGGCAATTCGGTCAGCCCGGCCGCCGCGACCAGCAGCACCACCAGCACGCAGCCGCGGACGAGCCCGAACATCATGCCCAGCGAGCGATCGACTCCACCGAGGCCCGTCGCCTGCGCGATCCGCGACAACAGCGCGTTCGCGACACCCGCGACGAACACGACGCCGATCACGATCAGCGCGAACGCGAGCACCCACTGGGTGAGCGCGCCGCCCGGCCAGTTCGCCGGAATGTACGGCACCACCAGCCCGACGTAGCGTGCGGCGATCACGACCGCCACGATCCAGCCGATCAACCCGAAAATCTCCGAGACGAAACCGCGCCATGCGCCACGCAGCGCAGACAACGCGATTACCGCCAATACAGCGTAGTCGAAAGCCGTCAGCATCGCACGTTACTGCGTCAGTCCGGCTTCGCGCACCTTCGCGATCGCGGCTGACGCCGCCGCGCGATCCGCAAACGGGCCGGCACGCAGCAGTGTAGCCGTGCTGCCGTCCGCCTGCTTGCGATGCTCGACATATGCGGGCACACCCGCCGATTTCAACTTGGTGGCCCACGAACGGGCCGTCGTGTCGTCCTTGAACGAACCGAGCTGCACCGCGAAGCGCGCACCGGCCGGCGATGCCGGCGACGACGCGTCGCCGCTGTCGGTCGCGGCGTCGGCGTTCGCGACCGTCGCGGGTGCCGGCGCCGGCTTCGGCGCGACCGGCTTCGCCGCAGGGGCGGCCGGCTTGGCAGCGGGCTTCGGCGGCGTCACGCTCGCGGTGGTCGTCGGGGTCGTCGAGGTCGTGGCAGCGGGTTTCGCGGCCGGCTTGGCCGTATCCTTCGGCGCCGGTGCGGGCGCGGCCGCCACCGCGACATCGGAAGCCGGCGGCTCGTCGTGCGCGACGCCTGCCTGCACGTCGGCCGCATCGTCGTCACGCGGCGCGACCGCCTGATGCGCGGGCCGGTTCGGAATATCGATCGCGATGTCGTCCGTCACCGGCTTCGGGTGCGAATCGAGCACCATCGGCAGCACGATCACCGCGCCGACGACGAGCGCGATTGCGCCGACGAGACGCCGGCGGGCGCGTTGCTTTTCAGGAAGGGTCGGATCGAGAAGCAGTGCGTCCGATTCCGGACGCTCGGTGCGGCGCGTGCGTCGCTCGACGCGTTCAGTGCGCTCCGTGCGCACGTTCCGGGAGGCCCCGGTACGACCGCCGCGCCGGGTGGGCGCGTCGTCGTCTTTCTTGCCGAACGAGAAAATTCCCATGAATGGCTGAGTCCGAAACTGCCCGACAGTCAGTGTTGCTGCGATTTCCGGTAGGCCATCACACCGGCCACCGTATGGAAACTGCCGAAAACCACGATTCTATCATTCTCGGATGCTCTTTTTAGTGCATCTCGAAATGCTTCCGCCGGCGACGCGAACCGCGTGACGCTCGAATCGGGCCCGTCTTCCACGCCGGCCTTGCGCAGCGCGGCTTCGAGCTGCTCCGCGCGCGCCGCACGCGGCAGCGGCAGGTCGGTCACGCACCAGTGGTCGACCTCCCCCGCCAGGTGCCGCAGCACGCCGTCGATGTCCTTGTCGTGCATCGCGCCGAACACCGCGTACGTGTACGGGAAGAAGCCCATGTTGCCGAGGTTCTGCTCGAGCACGGCCGCCGCATGCGGGTTGTGCGCGACGTCCAGCACGATCGCCGGCTTGCCGGGCAGCACCTGGAAGCGCCCCGGCAGCTCGACGTTCGCGAGCCCGAGCCGAATGTCCTGCGCGGACACCGGCAGCACCGGGCGCAGCGCCTCGAGCGCGGCCAGCGCGGCCGACGCATTGATCAGCTGATTCGCGCCGCGCAGCGCCGGGTACGCGAGCGCCGGATAGCGCTTGTCGCGGCCGAGGTAGCTCCATTGCTGGCGCTCCGCGCCCGGCTGCGCTTCATAGCGAAAATCGCGACCGACCAGCCACAGGTCCGCACCGATCGCGGCGGCATGGTCGATCAGCGTGTTCGGCACGGCAGGATCGCCGCAGATCGCCGGCTTGCCCGCGCGGAAGATGCCCGCCTTCTCGAACGCGATCTTCTCGCGCGTGTCGCCGAGGTATTCGGTGTGGTCGATGTCGATGCTCGTGACGATCGCGCAGTCGGTATCGATGATGTTGACCGCGTCGAGTCGGCCGCCGAGGCCGACTTCGAGGATCACGACGTCGAGCCCGCGCGACGCAAACAGATGCAGGATCGCGAGCGTCGTGAATTCGAAGTACGTGAGCGACACCGGCTCGGGCAGCGACGTGCGCGCCGCTTCGACGGCCTCGAAGTGCGGCAGCAGGTCGGCATCGCTGACCTGCTGGCCATTCACGCGCGCGCGCTCGGCGAATTCGAGCAGGTGCGGCGACGTGTGGCAACCGACCTTGTAGCCCGCGTGAACGAGGATCGCCTCGAGGAACGCGCAGGTCGAGCCCTTGCCGTTCGTGCCGCCGACCGTGATCACGGGGCACGCGAATTCGAGCTGCAGCGCGGCCTTGACCTGCCCGATGCGGGTGAGGCCCATGTCGATGCCGACCGGGTGCGCGCGTTCGAGATGCGAAAGCCACGCGTCGAGAGTGGGAAAAGTGCTCATCGGATCAAATCTGAATCGGTACCGCCACTACGCCAAAAAACGAAACGCGCCGCCCGGCGGTTCAGCCGGGCGACGCGCGCAGGTCACAACGCCGCGCCGATCAGGCCAGCGCGTCGGCCGGCTGTCGCTGCAGCAGCGCGAGCAGCTGCGCGATCTCGTCGCGCATCTTGCGGCGGTCGACGATCATGTCGATCGCGCCCGTCGTCAGCAGGAATTCCGCGCGCTGGAAGCCTTCCGGCAGCTTCTCGCGAACCGTCTGCTCGATCACGCGCGGGCCGGCGAAGCCGATCAGCGCCTTCGGCTCCGCGATCACGACGTCGCCGAGGAACGCGAAGCTCGCCGACACGCCGCCCATCGTCGGGTCGGTCAGCACCGAGATGAACGGCAGCTTGGCTTCGGCCAGCTTGGTCAGCATCGCGGTGGTCTTCGCCATCTGCATCAGCGACAGCAGGCTTTCCTGCATCCGTGCGCCGCCCGACGCCGTGAAGCAGATGAACGGCACGTGCTGTTCCAGCGCGTTCTGCGCGCCGCGCGCGAAGCGCTCGCCGACGACCGAACCCATCGAGCCGCCCATGAACGAGAACTCGAAACAGGCCGCGACCACGGGCAGCGTGTGGATCGCCCCGCCCATCACGACCATCGCGTCGGTCTCGCCCGTCTCGTCCATCGCTTCCTTCAGACGATCGGGGTACTTGCGGCTGTCCTTGAACTTCAGCGAGTCGACCGGCACGATTTCCTGGCCGATTTCATAGCGGCCTTCCGGATCGAGCAGCCCGTCGAGGCGCTCGCGCGCGCCGATGCGCATGTGGTGGTCGCACTTCGGGCACACATGCAGGTTCGCGTCCACGTCGTTGCGGTACAGCACGGCCTCGCAGGACGGGCATTTGACCCACAGGCCTTCCGGAATGCCCTTGCGGCTTTTCGGGTCGGTCTGCTTGATCTTCGGCGGCAACAGTTTGTCGAGCCAGCTCATCGTGTATGGTTTCCTGTTCCGTGGCGGGGCGGGCCGACCGGCCCGTTCCCGCCGCCTGTGTTGTGTTTATCGCGCCGTCTTGCCGGCGCCGTCCAGGGCGGCGCGCAGCTCGGCGATGAATGTCTTCAGCGCGGCGGCGGCGCCTTCCGGCGCGGCGCTCTCGAGCAGCTGCACCAGGCGGCTGCCGATCACGACGGCGTCCGACACTTCGGCCACCGCGCGCGCCGTTTCGGCGTCGCGGATGCCGAAGCCGACGCCCACCGGAACCGGCACGCGCGACTTGATGGCCGGGATTTTACCCGCAATGCTCGAAACATCCAGATTTCCGGCGCCGGTCACGCCCTTGAGCGACACGTAATACACGTAGCCGCTCGCGATCTTGCCCACGTCGGCGATGCGCTCGTCGGTCGACGTCGGGGCGAGCAGGAAGATCGGATCGATCTGCGCGGCACGCATTTTCTCGGCGAACACGCCGGCTTCCTCGGGCGGATAGTCGACCACGAGCACGCCGTCGACGCCGGCTGCCTGCGCTTGCGCCGCGAACGCGTCGACGCCCATCCGCTCGATCGGGTTCGCATAGCCCATCAGCACGACGGGGGTGTTCTGGTTGGTGTCGCGGAAGCGCTTCACGTCGGCGAGCACGCTCTTGAGCGTGACGCCGCGCGCGAGCGCGCGCTCCGACGAGCGCTGGATCACCGGGCCGTCGGCCATCGGGTCCGAGAACGGCACGCCGAGCTCGATCACGTCGGCGCCGCCTTCGGCGAGCGCGTGCATGAACTCGACCGTCTTTGCGGGATCGGGGTCGCCGGCCGTGATGAACGGGATCAGGCCCTTGCGGCCTTGTTCGGCGAGTGCGGCGAAGGTCTGCTGGATACGGGTGGACATGGCAATTTTCCTAGTTGCGATCGGCATTGCGGCGGCGCGACTCACGCGCACACCTGCACGGCGAGCGCGTTCACGCGCTCGTGCGCGATCGCGCAATAACTTTCGTTGATCTCGTAGCCGACGAAGTCGCGCCCCTGCCGTGCGCAGGCCACCGCGGTCGTGCCACTGCCCATGAACGGATCGAGCACGCGGCCGCCCGGCGGGCAGCTTGCGAGCACCATCCGCTCGATGATTTCCAGCGGCTTCTGGGTCGGATGATCGACGCGCTCCGCGTGCTGCCGATGCAGGCGCGAGACCGACCAGACGTCCTTCGGGTTGTAGCCCATCTCCAGCCACTTGCTGCCTTCGAACAGCTTGCGCGAGCGGGCCTTCTTCGTGTCGGCGTCGTACGGGATGCGGACCGGATCGAGATCGAAGTAATACGCTTTGGAAACCGCGAAAAAGCCGATGTTGTCGTGCACCGACGTGAAACGGCGCGTCGTGCCGCCCATGCTCGGCACGCGCCGGTCCCAGATGATCTCGTTGACCATCGTGAGTTGCGTCTTCAGGAAGCTGAAGATTTCCGGCGCGTACTGCCACGTGCAGAAGATGTACATCGACCCGCTCGGCTTGAGCTTCGGAATCGCGAGCTCGAGCCACTCGCGCGTCCACGCGAGAAAGTCGTCGCCCGAACGCTTGTCCGAGTCGTTGCCGTAGTCCTTGCCGAGCCCGTACGGCGGATCGGCGACGATCAGGTCGATCGACGCATCCGGCAGGCGCGCGGCTTCGGTCATGAAATCGCGGTTGTGCAGTTCGATCCCGGACGGCAGTGCGCACGGCACGGCGACGGCGGGCTGCCCCGCCTCCGCTTCGCTCGCGGCGCCGCCGCCCGGTTCTTCGATCAGGTCACGCATCGGTCGGTCAGAGCGCGATGCCCGATCGCTCGGCGACCGTGTGCATGTCCTTGTCGCCGCGGCCCGACAGGTTGACGAGCAGGATCTTGTCCTTCGGCAACGTCGGCGCGAGCTTCACGCCATACGCGATCGCGTGGCTCGACTCGAGCGCGGGGATGATCCCCTCGATCCGGCAGCAGTCGTGGAACGCCTTCAGCGCCTCTTCGTCGGTGATCGGCACGTATTGCGCGCGGCCGCTGTCCTTCAGCCATGCGTGCTCGGGGCCGACACCCGGATAGTCGAGGCCGGCCGACACCGAATGCGTCTCGATGATCTGGCCGTTGTCGTCCTGCAGCAGGTACGTGCGGTTGCCGTGCAGCACGCCGGGGCTGCCGGCGATCAGCGACGCCGCGTGACGGCCGGTGTCGAGGCCGTCGCCGGCCGCTTCGACGCCGATCAGCTGCACCGACGTGTCGTCGATATACGGGTAGAAGATGCCCATCGCGTTCGAGCCGCCGCCGACGCACGCAATCACCGCGTCCGGCTGCCGGCCGGCGAGTTCCGGCATCTGCACCTTGCACTCGTCGCCGATCACGCGCTGGAAGTCGCGCACCATCGCCGGATACGGGTGCGGGCCCGCGACCGTGCCGATGATGTAGAACGTGCTTTCGATGTTCGTGACCCAGTCGCGCATCGCTTCGTTCAGCGCGTCCTTCAGCGTGCGCGAACCCGATTCGACCGGCACGACCGTCGCGCCGAGCAGCTTCATCCGGTAGACGTTCGCGGCCTGGCGGCGCACGTCCTCGGCGCCCATGTAGACGATGCACTCCATCCCGAAGCGCGCGCAGATCGTGGCCGTCGCGACGCCGTGCTGGCCGGCGCCCGTCTCGGCGATCACGCGCTTCTTGCCCATGCGCTTCGCGAGCAGCGCCTGGCCGATCACGTTGTTGATCTTGTGCGCGCCGGTGTGGTTCAGGTCTTCGCGCTTCAGGTAGATCTGCGCGCCGCCGAGCGTCTCGCTCCAGCGCTGCGCGTGATAGATCGGCGACGGACGGCCGACGAAGTGCTTCAGTTCGCGCTCGTATTCGGCGACAAAATCGGGGTCGTTCCGGAATTTTTCATACGCGGCGCGCAGTTCGTCCAGCGCGTGAATCAGCGTCTCGGCGACGAACACGCCGCCATACGGGCCGAAATGGCCGTGATCATCAGGAAGGTTGTACATGGTGTCACTCTCGATTGGTCGGCGCGCCCCGCGTTCGGGGGGCGCACCTTCTTGCATCACCGGGCGTCCGCTTCGCGCACCGCGCGTACGAACGCCGCCATCCGGGCGTGATCCTTCACGCCCTTCGCGCCCTCCACTTCGATGCCACTCGAGACATCGACAGCAAACGGGCGCAACTGGCGGATCGCATCACCGACGTTTTGCGCGCTCAAGCCACCACTCAAAACGGCCCGATGCGCGAGCTCTGCGGGAATAAGAGACCAATCGAAGACCTTGCCGCTACCGCCGTAGTCCGGCACCAGGGTGTCGAACAGGAGGCCGCGCGCTTTCGAATAATGAAGTGCCGATTCTACCAAATCGGACGGCTGAGTCGAGGGGCCGACGCGCACCGCGCGCAACCACGGCAGGCGGGCCGCGCGGCCGAGCGCGTCGCACTGCTCGGGCGTCTCGTCGCCGTGGAATTGCAGCACCGTGAGCGGCACCTCGCGCACGACTGCGCCGATCTCGGCTTCGGTCGCGTTCACGAACAGCCCGACCACCGACACGAACGGCGGCGCGAGGCGCGCCAGTTCGGCCGCCTGCGCGATCGACACCGCGCGCGGGCTCTTCGGGTAGAACACCAGGCCGATCGCGTCGGCGCCGAGTGCCGCGGCGTGCAGCACGTCCTCGGGGCGCGACAGGCCGCACAGCTTGATGCGCGTGCGCGGCGCGAGGCCGGTCGCGGCGAAGGTCGGAGAAGGCACGGCGTGATCCGTCATGATGGTAGGTCCAGATCGGCCCAGACGCTGCTCCACGGCACGCTGCCGAGTTGCGCGGGCGGGACGGCGAATTCCGCCGGGTAGCCGACATGGGCAAGATACAGCCCGTCGGCCATGAACGTGGGCGCGGCGAGCTTGCGGTCGCGCCCGGCCAGCACGTCGGCGAGCCAGTCCGCCGGATAGCGGCCGCGCCCGACCGCGACGAGGCAGCCCATCAGGTTGCGCACCATGTGGTGCAGGAACGCGTTCGCGCGGAACCGGAAATGAATGAAGTGGCCGGCGCGCCGCACATCGATCTGATACAGGTGTTTGACCGGCGTCTTCGACTGGCATTCCGACGACCGGAACGACGAGAAGTCATGCTCGCCGATCAGGTGCGCGGCGGCGGCGCGCATCGCGTCGTCGTCGAGCGGCGTGTGGATCCATCCCGCACGGCTGGCCAGCATCGGCGAGCGCACGGGATGCACGTACAGCACGTAGTAATAGGTGCGTTCGAATGCCGCGAAACGCGCATGGAACGTGTCCGGCATCGGCTTCGCCCACTGCACGGAAACGGTCGACGGCAGGAACGCGTTGGTGCCGCGCACCCACGAGAAATCCGTGCGGTCGAGGTCCGTGTCGAAGTGCACGACCTGCCCGAGCCCGTGCACGCCCGTATCGGTGCGCCCCGCGACCGTCGTGTGCAACGGCACGCACGCGAATTCGCCGAGCGCGCGCTCGAGCGCGTCCTGCACGGTCTTGCCGTGCGGCTGCGCCTGCCAGCCACAGAACGCTGCGCCGTCGTACTGAACTCCCAGCGCGATCCGCATTACGCCTCGTCCGCCAGTTTCGCGAGCAGCGCACGCGCCTCGTCGCGCGTGGCGGCGTCGTTCGCGTCGATCACTTCCTGCAGCAGCGTGCGCGCACCCGACAGGTCGCCCAGTTCGACGTACTCCGACGCGAGATCCAGCTTGTTGCGCGCGATGCGCGCGAGCTCTTCCGGCGTCAGCGCGGGCAACGCGGCACCCGGCGCGGACGGCAGGTCGAGATCGAAATCCAGTTTCAACGCGCCGAACTGCGCGCCGCCGAGCGGCGGCAGCGACGACGGCGCGGATGCACCGCCCGCGTGCGGTGCGGGCGTCGCCGCATCCGGATCCCAATCGAACTCGTCGTCCTGGTCGGCCGGGTGTTCCGGTGACAGATCGCTCGCGCCAACCGGCGGGTGTGACGCGGATTGACCGTTAGTTGCGATTTTCTCGCTTTCGCTTTCGGCTTGCCCTTCCCGTGCGGCCGGCTCGTCCGTCTGACGCGGCGGCAACGGCATGTCGAGGCTGTTGAGCGCGCTGATCGCGTTCTGCATCAGCGCCGCGTGCTGCGCGTCGTTCGTCGACGGCGCCGCAGGCGTTTTCAGCGGCTCGTCCGCGGCAGCTTCCGCGACGGGCTTCACGTCGTGCGAGGCCGGCGCTGCGTCGCGCTCGAGCGCGGCGTGCGCGGACGGTGCTTCCGGTTGATCGTCGTGCGGCTTCGCGGTTTCCGGCGGCGACGCGACCTCGGCTTCATGCGTGTCGACGGCCCCCGCCGCTGCCGCGGTAGCCGCGATCAGGTTCACATCGGCCGCGGCGTCGCGTGCGAGCGGCGTCTCGGGAAGGATCGGCGGCAACGGTTCGACAGGCGACGACGATGCGCCGGCATCGACGACAGCCGCTCCGCCGGATTCCGGGGCGATCGCATCGGCAGGCCGCGCTTTGCGGCGCTTGCGCCACGCGAACCAGGCCGCGAGAACGAGCACGGCCCCACCGGCCATTGCTGTCGGACGCCAGTCGATCTGTGCCGCACCGCGCGCGGGTGCGGCGGGCGTAACCGGCACAGCCGGCTGCACGGGCGCCGATGCCGGCTGCACCGCGCTGGCGACCACACCGGATGCCGCTTCGCTCGCGGCCGATGCGGACGCGGCAGCGGATGCGCCTGCGTCATTCGCGGCGGGGCGCGGCGCGGCGGGCGCCGGAGCCGGCGCGCGCGCCGGTGCAACGTTGTTCGTGTCGGCCGGCTTGCCGATCCCGTGCTTCTGCAGTTCCATCAGCACGCGGTTCTTCAGCGCGAGCAGTTGCTGGAGGCTCGACGGCCGTGGCTGCGACGCGCCCGCGATGGGTGCCGCCGCGGACGGTTCGTGCATGCCTTGCGCCGCGCCGCCCGGTGCGACCTGCGCAGCGGCGTCGCTCGCGGACGACGGTGCGGACTGGATCGCGCCGCTCCACACGTGCGGCCCGCTTGCGCCGGCCGCAGGCGCTGCCGGCTGAACGGATTCAACCGTCGATGCGCCATGCGCGGCGGATGCGCCGATCGGCGCCGACGCCCCTGCCGCCACCGCGACGCTCGCACTGCTGACCGGCGCCGCGTGCGCAGCCGATGCGGCCGGTGCGCCTTGCACGGCCGAGCCCGAGCGCGGTGCGGACGCACCATGCTGCGCGACTGCGGCCGCAGCCGTACCTGACGCGGCTACTGCCGCCGACGCTGGCGCCGACACCGCCGATGCACCGGACGCACTCGACGCACCAGCCGGCGCGAGCGCCGCGCCCGTCGCATCGAGCGCCGGCACCGTCAGCGTCGCGCCGACTTTCAGGCGGCTCGGGTCGCGCTTCATGAATGCCTGCGGATTGGCGTCGAACAGCGCACGGCCGGCGCGCGCGAGCACGGCCGGGTCGTGCGACTGCGTGGCCGCTTTCGCGAGGTCGTTCAACGACTGGCCCGGCTGGACCGTCACATTGAGCGGCGCGGGGCCGCCGGCGGCGGACGCCGCCAGCTCGCCGGTGTCGGCCGCCCAGGCCGACACGGCCGTGCCGAGCGCCAGGATCGCCAGCGCGCCACGTACGGCGCGCGACAGACGGGACTGACGCGGAAACAAGGAAATTCGGGACATCGTAGGCTCAATCGCCGCGCGCGGGCGCGGCTCGGATTCGCGTAGGGAAGCGTCAATAAAGTCGCCGCAGAAATGCAAAAGCGTCGCGCAGAACGCGACGCTTTCGGCGACTCTGCGCGTCGTAACCGCATAGTTTACTTCACAGGATCGCGTTCCGGCCGAATTCATCGCCGACGAATGCGGCCGCTCATGCCCGGCGCCGACCAATGAAAAACGCCTGCCGCCCCGCAAGGGGCTGGCAGGCGTCTCGCTTCACGCGCGAATCCTTACTTGTCGAGCAGGATACGCAGCATGCGGCGCAGCGGCTCGGCCGCGCCCCACAGCAGCTGATCGCCGACCGTGAACGCCGACAGGTATTCGCCGCCCATCGCGAGCTTGCGCAGGCGACCGACCGGCACCGTCAGCGTGCCGGTGATCTTCGCCGGCGACAGATCGCGCATCGACGCTTCACGCTCGTTCGGCACGACCTTCACCCAGTCGTTCGCCGACGCGAGGATGCCGTTGATTTCGTCGAGCGGGACATCCTTCTTCAGCTTGATCGTCAGCGCCTGCGAGTGGCAGCGCATCGCGCCGATCCGCACGCACAGCCCGTCGACCGGGATCGAGCCCGGCTCGCCCATCGCCGGCTTGCCGAGGATCTTGTTGGTTTCCGCGCCGCCCTTCCACTCTTCCTTCGACATCCCGTTGCCGAGATCCTTGTCGATCCACGGAATCAGCGAACCGGCGAGCGGCACGCCGAAGTGGCTCGTCGGCATCGCATCGCTGTTCATCGTCGCGAGCACGCGGCGATCGATGTCGAGAATCGCGGAAGCGGGATCGGCGAGCTGTTCCTGCACCGCGCCGTGCAGCGCGCCCATCTGCGACAGCAGTTCGCGCATGTTCTGCGCGCCCGCGCCCGATGCGGCCTGGTAGGTCATCGCCGTCATCCAGTCGACCAGGTTCTCGCGGAACAGGCCGCCCAGCGCCATCAGCATCAGGCTGACCGTGCAGTTACCGCCGACGAAGTTCTTCGTGCCCTTGACGAGCGCGTCCTTGATCACGTCGAGGTTGACCGGATCGAGGATGATGACCGCGTCGTCCTTCATCCGCAGCGACGACGCCGCGTCGATCCAGTAGCCGTTCCAGCCGGCCGCGCGCAGCTTCGGGAACACGTCGTTCGTGTAGTCGCCGCCTTGGCACGTGATGATCACGTCGCACTTCTTCAGCTCGTCGACGTTGGTCGCGTCCTTGAGCGTAGTCTCGTTTTTCGCGAACGACGGCGCCTTGCCGCCCGTATTGCTGGTGCTGAAAAACACCGGTTCGATCAGGTCGAAATCACCTTCTTCCTGCATGCGTTGCATCAGCACGCTGCCGACCATGCCGCGCCAACCTACGAGACCTACGTTCATGACTAACCCTTTGAATGGAGCTTCCCCGCCATTTCCGCCCCCGGCGTGACCGCGCGGGGAAACAGGCGGGCACGACGGACGATCAGCGTTTAATGATCGTTTTCGTGGTAATGGTTTTCGTGATGACGATGGCGCGCGTACCCGCACGGGCAATGTTGCCGTGGAGTTTCAGGACCGGGGAGATCAGGGAAATCAGCGCCATCGTTCGAGTCTACACAAAGCCGGTTGGCCGCACAACGGCCAACCCTGCGCGAACCGGCCGATTTCATGGCCCGTTCGCGCCCTTTCTACATTAACTGCCGTACGTCATTGCCATGCGCGTTACAGCGCGGCGACAACCGCATCGCCCATCGCCGCCGTGCCGACCTGCTTGCAGCCCGGCGTCGCGATGTCGCCCGTGCGATAGCCTTGTTCGAGCACCGTTTTCACCGCGTGCTCGATGCGATCGGCCTGCTCGGCGCGATTCAGCGAGTAGCGCAGCATCATCGCGGCCGACAGGATCGTCGCCAGCGGGTTCGCGATGCCCTTGCCCGCGATGTCCGGTGCCGAACCGTGCGACGGCTCGTACAGACCCTTGTTGTTCTTGTCGAGCGACGCCGACGGCAGCATGCCGATCGAGCCCGTCAGCATCGACGCTTCATCCGACAGGATGTCGCCGAACATGTTGCCGGTCACGATCACGTCGAACTGTTTCGGCGCCTTCGCGAGCTGCATCGCCGCGTTGTCGACGTACATGTGCGACAGCTCGACGTCCGCGTATTCCTTCGACACGTCGATCATGACGTCGCGCCAGAACTGCGACGTTTCGAGCACGTTCGACTTGTCCACCGACAGCAGCTTCTTCGCGCGCTTTTGCGCGGCCTGGAACGCGACGTGCGCGATGCGGCGCACTTCCGGCTCCGAGTAGCGCATCGTGTCGAAGCCTTCGCGCGCGCCGGCGAACGGGCCGTCCGGCGCTGCGCGCACGCCGCGCGGCTGGCCGAAATAGATGTCGCCGTTCAGTTCGCGCACGATCAGGATGTCGAGGCCCGCGACCAGTTCCGGCTTCAGCGGCGACGCATCGACGAGCTGCGGATAGCAGATCGCCGGGCGGAAGTTCGCGAACAGCTCGAGGTGCTTGCGCAGCCCGAGGATCGCCTGCTCGGGGCGCAACGCGCGCTCGAGCGAGTCGTACTTCCAGTCGCCGACCGCGCCGAACAGGATTGCGTCCGCTTCCTTCGCGAGTTTCAGCGTCGCGTCCGGCAGCGGATGACCGCTCGCCTCGTAGCCCGCGCCGCCGACCGGCGCCTGCTCGAGTTCGAACTGTTCGTCGAGGGCGTTCAGCACCTTGACGGCTTCATTGACGATTTCCGGACCGATGCCGTCGCCGGGCAGCACTGCAATCTTCATGCGTTATTCCTGACTGGGTAGGTGGTGGTGGCGGGTCGGCGAGCGCGCGTCATGCGCGCCCGCCCGGAGGCAATCTCAGCCGACCAGCTTGTTGTTGAGCCAAGGCTGCTTCGCGAGCCGCTCGGCTTCGAACTGGCGGATCTTGTCCGCGTGACGCAGCGTCAGGCCGATGTCGTCGAAGCCGTTCAGCAGGCAGTACTTGCGGAACGCGGCGATCTCGAACGGATACTCGCGGCCGTCGCCCGTGCGCACGACCTGCGCGTCGAGGTCGACCGTCAGCTGATAGCCGTTGAACGCATACGTGTCGTTGAACAGATGATCGACCTGCTGCTCGGTCAGCACGATCGGCAGCAGCCCGTTCTTGTAGCAGTTGTTGAAGAAGATGTCGGCGAAGCTCGGCGCGATGATCGCGCGGAAGCCGTACTGCTGCAGCGCCCACGGCGCGTGCTCGCGCGAGCTGCCGCAGCCGAAGTTCTTGCGTGCGAGCAGCACCGATGCGCCCTGGTAGCGCGGCTGGTTCAGCACGAAGTCCGGGTTCAGCGGGCGCTTCGAGTTGTCCTGGCCCGGCTCGCCGTGGTCGAGGTAACGCCATTCGTCGAACGCATTCGGACCGAAGCCCGTGCGCTTGATCGACTTCAGGAACTGCTTCGGGATGATCGCGTCGGTGTCGACGTTCTCGCGATCGAGCGGCGCCACGACGCCGGTATGCACTGTGAATTTTTCCATGATCCGTCTATCCGGTTGAAGGGCCGGCATTCAGCCGGCGCACATCGACAAATTCCTGGCGGGCGTCAGTCCGCGGCGCGCTGCAGCGCGTTGCCGGCGGCATTGACGTCCTGGCCGAAGCCTCGGACGGTATTGCAGCCCGCGAGGCCGAAGCCCAGCCCCGCGAGCGCCAGCGCGGCAACCAGCCGCGCGATGAGCTTCGATGCCGTCACGCGTTACCCCAGCTGGCGAATGTCGACGAAGTGGCCTTCGATCGCCGCCGCCGCCGCCATCGCGGGGCTCACGAGGTGCGTGCGACCGCCCGCGCCCTGCCGGCCTTCGAAGTTGCGGTTCGACGTCGATGCGCAGCGCTCGCCCGGATCGAGCCGGTCGGCGTTCATCGCGAGGCACATCGAGCAGCCCGGCTCGCGCCATTCGAAACCCGCATCGGTGAACACCTTGTCGAGCCCTTCGCGCTCGGCCTGCGCCTTCACGAGGCCCGAGCCCGGCACGACCATCGCGAGCCGCACGTTCGATGCGATGCGGCGGTTCAGCTTCTTCACGACATACGCGGCCGCGCGGATGTCCTCGATGCGCGCGTTCGTGCACGAACCGATGAAGATCTTGTCGACCTTGATCGACTCCATCGGCGTGTTCGGCTCGAGCGCCATGTAGGCCAGCGCGCGCTCCATCGCGTCGCGCTTGACCGGATCCTTCTCGCGCTCGGGATCGGGCACGCGACCGTCGATCGACGTGACCATCTCCGGCGACGTGCCCCACGTGACCTGCGGGACGATCTCGGCCGCGTTCAGCTCGACGACGCGGTCGAACTGCGCGCCTTCGTCGGACTTGAATTCGCGCCAGTACTCGACGGCCTGGTCCCATTCCGCGCCGGTCGGCACGAACGGACGGCCCTTCAGGTAGTCGATCGTCGTGTCGTCGACCGCGACCATGCCCGCGCGCGCGCCGGCTTCGATCGCCATGTTGCAGACGGTCATCCGGCCTTCCATCGTCAGCGCGCGGATCGTCGAGCCGCCGAATTCGATCGCGTAGCCCGTGCCGCCGGCCGTGCCGATCCTGCCGATGATCGCGAGCACGATGTCCTTCGCGGTACAGCCGCGCGGCAGTGCGCCCTCGACCTTCACGAGCATGTTCTTGCTCTTTTTCTGCAGCAGCGTTTGCGTGGCGAGCACGTGCTCGACTTCCGACGTGCCGATGCCGTGCGCGAGCGCGCCGAACGCGCCGTGCGTCGACGTGTGCGAATCGCCGCAGACGATCGTCATGCCCGGCAGCGTCGCGCCCTGCTCCGGCCCGATGATGTGCACGATGCCCTGGCGTACGTCGTTCATCTTGAACTGCGTGATGCCGAACGCGTCGCAGTTCGCGTCGAGCGTGTCGACCTGCAGCTTCGAGACCGGATCGGCGATGCCGTGGCTGCGATCCGTGGTGGGGACGTTGTGGTCCGACACGGCCAGGTTCGCGCTGATGCGCCACACCGGGCGATGCGCGACGTTCAGCCCTTCGAATGCCTGCGGGCTCGTGACTTCGTGCAGCAGTTGACGGTCGATATAGAGCAATGCCGTGCCGTCGTCCTCGGTGTGGACGACGTGGGTATTCCACAGTTTGTCGTAGAGAGTCTGTGCCATGGGTATGCGGGGTCGTTGTGACTACAAGCCTTGCGGATGCGGTCGATTATGCCACGCAGAACGGGCCGCGGCGCAGGCGCGACGCGAAAAAACCCATTAAAAACAGTGGTTTGGCTGGTAGTGCCAATACCTGTATCGGCATTACCCGGCAAACGGCGTTCACCCCGGGCCGGATTCCGGCATACGATGGGACGACGCACGTGTGAACGTCCCCACGACCACGATCCGGACCCGGAGCCCAAGACGATGAAGCTCGGCATCCATGACTCGCTCGCCCGCCTCGACGCTGAAGGCACGCTGTTCACGACACTGTTTCGCCACGGCACGCTCGACATCGAGTTGTACCGGCCGCGCGGGGAGGACCTGCAAACGCCGCATACGCGCGACGAGGTCTACGTGATTGCCGCGGGCACGTCGCGGTTCGTCCTCGACGGACGCGAATGCGGCGTCGCGGCCGGCGACGTGCTGTTCGTGCCCGCGTTCGCGGCGCACCGCTTCGCCGGCTTCTCCGACGACTTCTCGACCTGGGTGTTCTTCCATGGCCCGGAAGGCGGCGAAAGCGGCGAGCGCGGCGCGTGACGCGACGCGCGCGGCACTTCCCGCTCGATCTCCTAGACTGTCTATTCGCAACGGGCGGCGCACGGCCGCCCGCCCCGCCAACCACGATGCGCGCACCCCCGCCGCATCGACCGGACAGGAGCAATGCATGCGATATGAACTCTATTACTGGCCCGAAATCCAGGGCCGCGGCGAATACGTGCGGCTCGCGCTCGAGGCGGCCGAGGCCGACTATGTCGACGTCGCGCGCGAATCGGGGCGCGGCATGGGCGTGTCTGCAATGATGCGCATGATGGACAGCACGAAGGACGAATGCGTGCCGTTCGCGCCGCCGTTCCTGAAGGCTGGCGACGTGGTCGTCGGGCAGGTCGCGAACATCCTGCTGTTTCTCGGCGCGCGGCTCGGGCTCGCGCCCGATGACGAAGCCGGGCGACTGTGGGTGCATCAGCTCCAGCTGACCGTCGCCGATTTCGTCACCGAGATCCATGACACGCATCACCCGATCGGCAGCGGCCTGTACTACGAGGACCAGAAGGCCGAGGCCGCCGAACGCGCGGCCGACTTCCTCGCGCACCGGCTGCCGAAATACCTCGGCTACTTCGATCGCGTGCGCGAGCAGAATCCGCACAAGGGCGGCTATCTCGCCGGCAGCGCGCTGAGTTACGCGGACCTGTCGATATTCCAGCTGATCGAAGGCCTGCGCTACGCGTTTCCGAAGGCGATGAAGCGCGCGGAGCGCAAGGTCGAGGGACTCGTCGGCCTGCACGATCGCGTCGCGCAGCATCCGCCCGTCGTGCGTTATCTCGAGTCCAAGCGCCGCATCCCGTTCAACGACATGGGGATCTTCCGGCACTATCCGGAGCTGGACAAGTAGCGTCGATGCACGCGCGGACCGGCGTCTCGTGACGATGACGCCGCACGGTCAGGCCAGCCGCTTCACGCAGGAACATGGCCGTCGAGCGCCGCCCTTCACCGTCGGCCCGCGTCCCGCGCCATTCGTGGACCGCGATCGCGAGGCCGGCGCGTGCGTAATGCTCGCGCAACGGCGGCGCACGCCCGCCGCATCAGCGCGACTGCCCGTGCTGCCCGTGCTGCGTGAGCGCCGCGTCGACGGCCTCCACCGAGCGCGTGAGCCACGGCCCGATATCCATCTCCTCGTACCGCACGAGCCGGCTCTTGCGCACGCGGCGATACGCCCACCAGATCGCGACGAACAACGGGATCCACACATAGATCGACAGCACTTCCAGCCAGTCGATGCGGGCCGCGAAGAACGCCTGGTAGTCCTGCCCGAGCGAGATCACGATGCAGATCGCGATCGCGAACAGCGGCCCGAACGGAAACCACTTCGCGCGATACGGCAGTTGCTCGAGCCGGTATCCCTGCTTCAGGAAGCCCTTGCGGAACCGGTAATGGCAGACCGCGATGCCGAGCCACGCGATGAAGCCGGTGATGCCGACCGTATTGAGCAGCCACAGATAGATGCTCTGGTTGTTGGTCAGCGACGTGAGAAAGCACAGCCCGCCCACCGCCATCGTCGCGTACAGCGCGTTGCGCGGCACGCCGCCCGGCGACAGCGTCGCGAACATCGCGGGCGCACGGCCCTCCGCCGCGAGGTTGTACAGCATCCGCGTGGCCGCATACGTGCCGGAATTGCCGGCAGACAGCACGGCCGTCAGAATCACGAGGTTCATCGCGCCGGCCGCGAGCGGAAAGCCCGCGTGGCTGAACACGAGCGTGAACGGGCTCACGCCGATATCGGTCACGTCGCTCTTCAGCAGGTTCGGATCGGTGTACGGCACCAGCAGGCCGATCACGAAGATCGCGAACACGTAGAACAGCATGATCCGCCAGAAGATCTGCTTCACCGCGCGCGGGATCGTCTTGCGCGGGTTTTCCGATTCGCCGGCCGTGATGCCGACCAGCTCGGTGCCGAGAAACGAGAAGCCCGCGATCAGCGCGACGCTCATCATCGCGTGCATGCCGCCGACGAACGGCGCGTCGCCGGTCCTGAAGTTGCGCCAGCCGACCGGCTGCCCGTTGCCGAGCAGCCCGGCCGCGATCAGCAACCCGGCCGCGATGAACGCGATCACGGTGACGACCTTGATCAGCGAGAACCAGTATTCCGATTCGCCGAAGCCGCGCACGGACAGCGTGTTCAGCAGGAAGATCAGCACCAGGAACCCGGCGCCCCACCATACGCCCGGTATCGCGGGAAACCAGTAGCGCATCACGATCTGCGCGGCGACCAGCTCGATCGCGATCGTCACGGCCCAGCTGTACCAGTAGGTCCAGCCGAGCGCGACGCCGAAGCCTTCGTCGACGTATTTCTCGCCGTAGATCGCGAACGAGCCCGACACCGGCATCAGCGCGGCCATCTCGCCGAGCCCCGTGACGACGAAATAGACCATCAGCCCGATCGCGACATACGCGGCGATCGCGCCGCCCGGCCCCGCCTGCGCGACCGACGCGCCCGACGCGACGAACAGCCCCGTGCCGATCGAGCCGCCGATCGCGATCATCGCGATGTGGCGGCCCTGCAGCCGGCGTTTGAGCGCCGTCCCGGACGGCGCGGCCGTCTGCGCTGCCGCTTGCAAAGCATCCATAGTATTCACCCTGGTTGGAATCGGGCCGCTCGAATTGATTCGGAATACCAATCGATCGGCCCGGTTATTCGCTTCGAGAACCGGTTCTGTCCGCAGGGCCGCGCGTCCGATGCCGGCGGCCCCCGACGCGCACTGACGCGTCAGACGATGCTGCGCTTGATCGCCTGCAGCTCGGCGGTCGTCACGATCTTCTCGATCCGGAACCGCGGGCTTTCCAGCCACACGTTCGCGATCCGCCGGTATTCGTCGAGATCCTCGCATGCGAGCCGCACGAGAAAATCGAACGTGCCGCTGACGAGCCAGCAGTCGAGCACAGCCGGATTGGTCCGCATTTCGTCCTCGAACGGGGCCTGCGAACGCCCGTGATCGGCGAGCACGATCTGCGCGATCACGACGATCGGCTTGGTCGCGCGCGGCGCCTTGATCACCGCGCGGTAGCCTTCGATCACGCCGAGCGCCTCGAGCCGCTCCACGCGCGCCTGACACGGACGCGGCGTGAGGTTCACAAGCTCCGACAGCTTGCGGTACGAAATCCGTCCGTCGGTACGCAGGATGTCGAGGATCCGGAGGTCGATCTTGTCGAGCTGCATCTTCTTGTCGGTCATCCGCGTTCGCTCCGGTCGGGTCGTGGCTGGTGCGCGGAACGTCTCCTCCGTTTCCGCGCGGGGGCCACATTATCCGGCCGAAGCGGCCGCGCGCCAATCGGCTAGAACCGCAGCGACAGGCAGGTCAGGCCGCCGTCCATCTTGCGGAACTCGCTCGTGTCGATCACGTGCAGCGGCAGCCCGAGCGAGCCGATCGCGTCGTGCACGCGCGGATAGCCGGCCGGCGTGATCAGCGTGCCGTTCACGCGCAGCGTATTGCCCGCGTATTCGTCGGCGGCCGAGATCGCGATCCGGCGATAGTCGGCGAACGCCGGATGTGCGGCCAGTGCCTCGGTCACGAGCAGCGTGTCGTCGCCGAGCGCGTTGACGACCGACTTCAGATGCAGGCCCGCGGCGACCGGCACCGCGACGACCGAATAGCCGTAGCGCGACACCAGCGCTTCGAACGCGGCGATGCCTTCGGCGTCGGTGCGGCCCGTGAGGCCGATGTAGAAGCGCTTGCCGACCAGCATCACGTCGCCGCCGTCGAGACGGCCTGCCTGCATCGGCAGCAGGTCGCGATGCGCGCCGAGCGCGGCTTCGATGTGCACCGTCTCACCGCGCCGCGCAGGCGCGCCGGGGCGCGTGATCACCGCGAATTCGGGCGTCACGACGGCGACGTCCTCGACGAAATGCGCATCAGGGAACGCGTCGAGCGGCGGCAACTCGGTCAGCTCGACGCCGAGCCCGCGCAGCGCGTCGCAGTATGCATGGAACTGCGTGAGCGTCTTGTCGTAGTCGGGCGCGCCGAGCGTGGCGGTGGTAAGACCCGCGCCACAGGACGGCGCGGGACGGCGAACGATCGCTTGCGTGAATTGCATCGACTCCTCCATGGTCACGCTGCCCCCGTGCGGTGCACGGGGCGGCTGCGTTGTGTCCGGACCATTATCGGAAGCCAATTTGCGCAATTCGCGTCGATTTCGGGCACGCCCGCAGCCGATCGCGTCGAATTGAACGCGGAACGCAGCGGATTCGGCAGACGGCCGGCGCAAGCGGCGCGATCGACTGATGCCGCGTGCCGGAGCGTCGCGTCCACTGCGTCCGCCGCATCCGTCATGCAGCGATCGGCTCGAACCCCATTTGCGCGCGTCCAAGCGCCGTAAGGTCGCCCTCGCCGCCCCGTCCGTCGAATTCGACCTCGAAATGATCGGCCGGGAAATCCGGCGGGCTTTCGCCGCGCAGGAACGCGAGCCGCTGGCGCTGCAGGTACGCGTCGTTCTTCGCGCAATCGGGGGCGGCCGCGATGTACATCACGTTGCTGTCGCCGCTGCCGCGATGCGCATCCTCGACCGCGTGCACGACGTCGCCGTGCCAGAACACGGCATCGCCGGGCTCCATGTGCGGAATCGGCACCAGCGCGTCGAGCAGCAGCGCATGCCATTCGGGCAGGATCGACAGCGCGCGGCCCGGACGCGCGCCGCACAGATCGTCGTCGGCGACGTCGTCCTGCAGCGCGCGCAGCACGACGTACGCCATCGCGTTCGCCACCGGAATCAGCTGCAGCGTGCCGTCGCCGGGCCCCTGCGGCGTCAGCGCGGTCCAGCCCTGGAACGTACGGAACATCGAGCATACGGCCGGCGACGGAATCTCCTCGACATCGGGGCGAAACGCGGCGTCGAACGGATCGTAATCGCGCCACTTGCCGCGCAGTACGTGGCGATAGACCTGCCGGAAATTCGCGCCGAGCCACCGTTCGACCGAGCCGCCGTCGACATGCGGCGACAGCCCGAGCGACGTGGAGCCCGGCGGCCGGCGGCGAATCCGGTCCGCGTAGGCCGGCACCCGGTCGGGATCGAAGTGCGTGCGCTGGCCGTCCGCATGCCGCCACAGGCGGTTCATGAACACGCGTGCCTGCGTGAGCGCCGGCGACTGGCGCGCGGCCACCTGCGGCTTCGACCAGTAGACGCCGTAGATCTGCGGCTTGCCCGACGCGAGGTTGCCGAAGTAGCGATCCTCGGCACGCGCCGCCAGCCGCTCGGCGAAGCGGTTCGCATCCAGGTACGCGCCGATCTCGTCATTCCAGTCACGCGCCTGCGCCGCGTCGAACACGCCGCGAATCACCGCCGCACCGTGCGTGCGGATCGCGGCGATCGCCTGCGGATCGACGGTGCCGTTCGCGATATCCGCGAACCGCAGCACCGGAATCACGTCATGGCCGTGCGCGTGCGCACGGCGGATCGCGTCGACCTGCCGCGCGATATCGCCCTCCAGTTCGCGGAACGTGGCCGCGTATCCGGGCAGGTCGGCGCGCAGCGCCCTTTTCGCCGCGCGGATCGCGGCCGGCAAATCGTCGATCGTCAGGTGCATCGCTGTCTCCTCATGGAATCGTGTCGTGACGAGTGCTCAGCGTACGGCCGGCGCACGGTTGCGATCGACACTATCCAGCCAACAATCGATACAATCCTGACAACCGCTACTCGGGACGATGGCAGACCACGCACAGCTTGTTGCCGTCCGGGTCGCGGAAATACGCGCCGTAGTAGTCGCGGTGATAGTGCGGCCGCAGGCCCGGCGGCCCTTCGCAGGTGCCGCCGTGCTGCAGCGCAAGCGCATGGCAGCGGTCGACCTGCGCCCGCGTTTGCGCGTCGAACGCGATCGTATGGCCATTGCCCGGTTCCGGCGCGCGGCCGTCGAGCGGCCTACCGAAGAAGAACAGCGGCCGGTCGACGTCGGCCGGCATCCAGCCCGACCAGCCGTCCGGTTCGCTGAACTTCAGACGCAGGCCGAGTTCCGCGAACAGCGGCGCGTAGAAGTCGTAAGCGCGCGCGGTATCGCGCACGCCCACGCAAACATGTGAAAACATGGCATCGCTCCGTCGTGAAGATCGATCACGATCATGCCACGGCGCGGTGCCGCGCTCGACCGGAGGTCGCGTTGAAACCGCAGTACGAGCATGTGGCGTTCGCCCCCGGCTGTTCGATCCGCGTGTACCACCGCCAGCTCGTGCGCATTCCGTTCGAATGGCATCGCCATCCCGAGTACGAACTGACGCTGACACTGAACAGTCGCGGCCGACGCTTCGTCGGCGATCACGTCGCCCGCTACACGGACGACGACCTGGTGCTCGTGCCGCCCAACCTGCCGCATACGTGGTCGTCGAACGCGCGCATCGATCGCGACGCGCCGGAAGTCGCGCTCGTCGTCTGGTTCGACGGCGACTGGGCGCGGCGCGTGGCCGATTGCTGTCCCGAGTACGCGCCGCTGCGCTCGCTGCTGCGGCGCGCGGCGCCCGGCCTCGCCTTCGACGCCGTGACGGCCCGCGCGATGCGCGAGCGACTGCCGCGGTTGCTCGACCCTTCGCCGCGCGTGCGCCTCGCGGCCGCACTCGACACGCTCGCCGACCTTGCGGAAGCCGGCGGCGAGCCGCTCGCCACCGCGCAGGCCTACGAGCGGGCCGACACGGCCACGTCATCGGCCGACTCGGCCGCGCCCGAAGCCGAGCGCCTCGATCGCGTGCTCGACGCGATCGACCGGCACTTCCACGAGCCGCTGCGCATCGACGCGCTCGCCGCCGTCGCACACATGTCCGAGCGCACGCTGCAGCGGCTGTTCGTGCGACACCTCGGCGAAAGCGTCGGCCGCTACGTGCAGCGGTTGCGGCTCGCGCATGCGTGCCGCCACCTGGTCGGCACTGACTGGCCGATTGCGACGGTGGCCGCACGCTGCGGCATTCCGAATGCCGCGAACTTCAACCGCCAGTTCCTCGCCGCGCGCGGGATGACGCCCGGCGCGTACCGGCAATTCTTCGCGCAGCACGGCCACGCGCCCGATGCCGACACGCCGCCGCTCGACACGCGGCCGCCGTCGCTGGAACGCGGGACCGGACCGGGCCATGGCCAACGCCGGCCGCACAAATGAAAACACCCCGGCGGGATGACCCACCGGGGTGTCGGGGCGTTGCGATTGCCGGACGCGAGCGGCCTGACGGCCGTTCGCGCCGCGCACGACTTAACGTGCGTTGATCGGCTTCGCTTCGCGCGGCGCGTCGCCGATGAACAGCTGACGCGGACGGCCGATCTTCTGCTCCGGATCCGCAATCATTTCGTTCCACTGTGCGATCCAGCCGACCGTACGTGCCATCGCGAAGATACACGTGAACATCGACGTCGGGATGCCCAGCGCGCGCTGAACGATGCCCGAGTAGAAGTCGACGTTCGGGTACAGCTTGCGCGACACGAAGTATTCGTCTTCCAGCGCGATCTTCTCGAGCTGCATCGCGAGCTTGAACAGCGGGTCGTCGTGCAGGCCCAGTTCGTTCAGCACTTCGTAGCACGTTTCGCGCATCAGCTTCGCACGCGGGTCGTAGTTCTTGTACACGCGGTGGCCGAAGCCCATCAGCTTCACGCCCGAATTCTTGTCCTTCACCTGCTTGATGAATTCGGGGATGTTGTCCGGCGAACCGATCTGCTCGAGCATGTTCAGCGCGGCTTCGTTCGCACCACCGTGCGCCGGGCCCCACAGACACGCGATACCGGCAGCGATACACGCGAACGGGTTCGCGCCCGACGAACCGGCCAGGCGGACCGTCGACGTCGATGCGTTCTGTTCGTGATCGGCGTGCAGGATCAGGATACGGTCGAGTGCGCGCACGAGCACGTCGTTGACCTTGTACTCTTCGCACGGATTCGAGAACATCATGTGCATGAAGTTCGCGCTGTACGACAGTTCATTCTTCGGATAAACGAACGGCTGGCCGATGCTGAACTTGTACGCCATCGCGACGAGCGTCGGCAGCTTCGCGATCATGCGGATCGCCGATACTTCACGGTGACGCGGATCGTTGATGTCGAGCGAGTCGTGATAGAACGCCGACAGCGCGCCGACGGCCGCCACCAGCACCGCCATCGGGTGCGCGTCGCGACGGAAGCCACGGAAGAAGAAGTGCATCTGCTCGTGCACCATCGTGTGCTTCGTGACGGTGTCGACGAATTCCTTCTTCTGCGCCGCGTTCGGCAGCTCGCCCTTCAGCAGCAGGTAGCAGGTCTCAAGGAAGTCGGCGTTCTGCGCGAGGTTGTCGATCGGGTAGCCGCGGTACAGCAGTTCGCCCTTGTCGCCGTCGATGTACGTGATCGCCGAATTACAAGCTGCCGTCGACATGAAACCCGGGTCGTAAGTGAACTTGCCGGTCTGGCCGTACAGCTTGCGGATGTCGATTACGTCCGGGCCCATCGTCCCCTTGTAGATCGGCATTTCGACGCTCGGCGAGTTGTCGCTGAACGATAGCGTGGCTTTAACATCAGACGGAGTCATGGCACATCCTCAATCGAAATAAAGAAACGGGATTCGATAACGGGCACAACGCGCTACACCTTGGCGTTACACGTTGCGCAGCATCTCCAACAGCCTGTGAATTTCCGGGCTGTCTAGGTCGCCCTCTGGTTCCTTGCGCGCGAGGAGCAAGTCCATCAGGTCGTTGTCGCTCAGATCGAGCAGGCGCGACAACGCGCCTACGTCTGCATCGGTGAGGTCATGCTCGTATCTGCTGAAGAAACGCTCGAAGATGATGTCGTTTTCCAGCAGACCCCGCCGCGCGCGCCAGCGAAGGCGCGCGCGACGGTGCGGGTCGGATTGATGCGAATCGTCGCTCATCACAAAGACACCCGCCGGGCCGCCCCAAGGGTGTCGACGCCCCCTCGGGGGGCGGCGAACAAAGTGAGCTTGGGGGTCATCATGTTAAACCGCGCGGCGAACCATCAGTTCCTTGATCTTGCCGATCGCCTTCGTCGGGTTCAGGCCCTTCGGGCAAACGTCGACGCAGTTCATGATCGTATGGCAACGGAACAGACGGTACGGGTCTTCCAGGTTGTCGAGACGCTCGCCGGTGGCCGTGTCGCGACTATCCGCGATGAAGCGGTAAGCCTGCAGCAGGCCGGCCGGGCCGACGAACTTGTCCGGGTTCCACCAGAAGCTCGGGCACGACGTCGAGCAGCTCGCGCACAGAATGCACTCGTACACGCCGTCGAGCTCGTCGCGCTCTTCCGGCGACTGGAGGCGTTCCTTCTCCGGCGGCGGCGCGTCGTTGATCAGGTACGGCTTGATCGAGTGATACTGGTTGAAGAAGTGCGTCATGTCGACGATCAGGTCGCGCACGACGGGCAGGCCCGGCAGCGGACGCAGCACGATCTTCTGCGGCAGGTCGTTCAGGTTCGTCAGGCACGCGAGACCGTTCTTGCCGTTGATGTTCATCGCGTCCGAACCGCACACGCCTTCACGGCACGAACGGCGGAACGACAGCGTCTCGTCCAGTGCCTTCAGCTTGACCAGTGCGTCGAGCAGCATGCGCTCATGCTGGATCTCGAGCTCGTACGTCTGCATGCGCGGCGCCGCGTCCTTGTCCGGATCGTAGCGGTAGACTTCAAAAATGCGTTTTGCCATTTCGGATTCCTTTGACTCGGCTTAGAACGTGCGCGGCTTCGGCGGCACGGATTCGACCGTCAGCGGCTTCATTTGAACCGGCTTGTAGTCGAGGCGATCGCCTTCGCTGTACCACAGCGTGTGGCGCAGCCAGTTGTCGTCGTCGCGGTGTTCGTAGTCGCTGTGGGCATGTGCGCCACGGCTTTCCTTGCGCGCTTCCGCCGACACCATCGTCGCGCGGGCCACTTCGATCAGGTTCTCCAGCTCGAGCGCTTCGACGCGCGCGGTGTTGAACACTTTCGACTTGTCCTTCAGATGGATGCTTTCCACGCGTGCCGCGAGGCCGGCCATCTGCTCGACGCCTTCCTTCAGCAGCGCCGACGTGCGGAACACGCCCGCGTGCTTCTGCATCGTCGCGCGGATGTCGTTCGCGACGTCCTGCGTGTATTCGCCCGACGACGACTTGTCGAGCTTGTTCAGACGTGCCAGCGAGAACTCGCCTGCATCGGCCGGCAGCGGCTTGTGTTCCTTCTGGTTCTTCACGTGCTCGACGATGTGGTTGCCGGCCGCACGGCCGAACACCACGAGGTCCAGCAGCGAGTTCGTGCCGAGGCGGTTCGCGCCGTGCACGGACACGCACGAGCATTCGCCCACTGCGTAGAAGCCGTTGACCGGTTCCTTGTGATCGCGCGACGTGCCGACGACCTGACCGTGGATGTTGGTCGGGATGCCGCCCATCTGGTAGTGGATCGTCGGGACGACCGGGATCGGTTCCTTGATCGCGTCGACGTTCGCGAACTTCAGCGCGATTTCGCGGATCGACGGCAGACGCTTCATGATCGTCTCGGCGCCGATGTGCGACAGGTCGAGCAGCACGTGGTCCTTGTTCGGACCGACGCCGCGGCCTTCCTTGATTTCCTGGTCCATCGAACGCGACACGAAGTCACGCGGCGCCAGATCCTTCAGCGTCGGTGCGTAGCGTTCCATGAAGCGCTCGCCGTTCGCGTTGCGCAGGATACCGCCTTCGCCGCGCACGCCTTCGGTGATCAGCACGCCCGCGCCGGCCACGCCGGTCGGGTGGAACTGCCAGAACTCCATGTCCTGCAGCGCGATGCCCGAACGCGCGGCCATGCCGAGGCCGTCGCCGGTGTTGATGAACGCGTTGGTCGATGCCGCGAAGATCCGGCCTGCGCCGCCCGTCGCGAACAGCGTCGTCTTGCCTTCCATGATGTAGACGTCGCCCGTCTCCATCTCGAGGGCCGTCACGCCGAGCACGTCGCCGTCCGCATCGCGGATCAGGTCGAGCGCCATCCATTCGACGAAGAACTGCGTCTTCGCTTCGACGTTCTGCTGGTACAGCGTGTGCAGCAGCGCGTGACCGGTACGGTCGGCGGCCGCGCAAGCGCGCTGGACCGGCTTCTCGCCGTAGTTCGCGGTATGGCCGCCGAACGGACGCTGGTAGATCGTGCCGTCCGCGTTACGGTCGAACGGCATGCCGAAGTGTTCCAGTTCGTACACGACGTTCGGTGCTTCGCGGCACATGAACTCGATCGCGTCCTGGTCGCCGAGCCAGTCGGAACCCTTGATCGTGTCGTAGAAGTGGAAGTGCCAGTTGTCTTCGCTCATGTTGCCGAGCGACGCGCCGATGCCGCCCTGTGCGGCCACCGTGTGCGAACGGGTCGGGAACACCTTCGACAGCACGCCGACCGACAGGCCCGCGCGCGACAGTTGCAGCGCTGCGCGCAAGCCCGAGCCGCCCGCGCCGACGATCACCACGTCGAACTTGCGGCGCGGCAGGGAAGTTTTGATTGCAGCCATTCTTTACACTCTCCAGAGAATCTGCGCGGCGTAGCCCGCACATGCGAGCAGCCAGACGATGGTCAGCGATTGCAGCAGCAGGCGCACACCGACGGGCTTCACGTAGTCCATCCAGATGTCGCGCACGCCGACCCATGCGTGGTAGAAGAGGGAAAGCAGCGTCACGAAGGTCGCGAGCTTCATCCATTGCGCGGAGAAGATCGACGCCCAGCCTTCGTACGAGAAGTCATGCGCGCCGAAGAACAGCGCGAGCAGAATGACCGTGTAGACTGCCATGATCGTGGCGGTGACGCGTTGCGCGAGCCAGTCGCGCAGGCCGTAGTGAGCGCCGACGACGAGGCGCTTCGAGCCGATTCGGTTATTGGCTGCCATTTTCTTAGAACGCTCCGAACAGTTTGAGTGCCATGGCGATCGTCAGCGCGATCGAGACGACAAAGACGACGACTGCCGTCCGCTTGCCGCCTTCCTTCGAGACGGCGTCGTGGTTGACGTCCATCAGCAGGTGGCGAATGCCGGCGCAGAAATGGTGGAGGAACGCCCACGACAACGCGAGGACGATCAGCTTGACGACGATGTTGGAGAGGAAAGCCTTGAAGACTTCGAAGCTGAGCTCGGAGGTGAGGCTCTGGTCGAAGAGGAACAGCAGGAACGGCAGGAACAGGAACAGCAGCGCGCCGCTGACTCGGTGGAGAATCGACAATATCGCAGCCAGAGGCATGCGGTATTTCAACGTGATGTCGCCGATTCCGATGTTCCGGTATTCCGGCCTCGGCTTTCTTACTGCGTCAGTCATGCTAGACCCCTACTATGTTGTCACACTAATCCGCGATTTTAGCGCCTTTTTATATCGCGCTGCAGCGAAAGTCTGCTCTGGATAGTTGCGCGAACACGAACAAAGGCGGCCCAAAACGTGCTTCGCGCGCGTGTGGAACGCGAATGCACCCGGCCCGAGCCGAACACCGTCAACTCAAGTCATTCTGATAGTAGTACCCGGTTGTGACATACCAGCCGCGCCGCACTTCCACTGGCCGGTCACCGTACGTATAGGACACGCGCTCGACCGACAGCAACGGAAAACCCGCCGGCACGTGCAGCAGGTCGGCCACCGCCGGCTCCGCCGCGACCGCGCGGATCTTCTCCGTCGCGCGGATCATCCGCGTGCCGAACTCCGTCTCGAACATCGCGTAGAGCGGCCCCTTGTATTCGCTCAACCGCTCGAACGTGAGCCCGCGGAACATCGTGCCCGGCAGCCAGATCTCGTCGAGCACCGTCACTTCGCTATCGAACTCCAGCAGGCGCCGCACCTGCACGACCGGGTCGGCCGGCTTCAGGTCGAGCTGCCGCGCGATCTCGGCCGGCGCGCGCAGGCGCCGGCACTCGAGCAGCCGGCTCACGTGCGGATGCTCGGCACCGTCGTCGGCCAGCAGCCGCAGGAAGCGGAACTGCGCGCGATCCTCGTTGTGCGTCGCAACAAACGTCCCCTTGCCCTGCCGCCGGACCACGAGGTTTTCGGCGGCCAATTCGTCGATCGCCTTGCGAACGGTGCCCTGGCTGACCTTATAGCGGGCCGCGAGCTCCACTTCGCTCGGGATGATCTCGCCCGGCTTCCATTCACCGGATTCGAGACTCTGCGTGATCAATGACTTGATCTGCTGGTATAACGGGCTGAAGGTCGGGGACGGCGAAGCGGCAGGCGCCGGCGCGGAATCGCCCGCGCCCGGCTGCCCTGGGCCGCCTGCGCCGGTTGGATTCGCGTTGTTCGCCTGGTTCGATGTCATGGCGCGCATTTCATCACAAACCGCGCTTTTTCGTCCACTCAAATTCCGCAAAACATCTGTCTTATATAAGACATATGATACCGTTTGACTTTGGGCCAGCCGGCTCCTACACTCCGGGGCGAGCAAGGGTTCGCGGGTGCAAAATGCGTCCCCGGCTACGTGCCACGGCCGTCTCCAGGTTCACCGCGTGTGCCATTCGCGAGTCCTCCGCCCTGCTTCAATGCAACGCTACGCGTAACGCGCATAGAATGGCGTTTTGCCTAGCGTCCACCGCTTCACCCGTCCTGGAGATTTTCAATGGCTAAGCCCGCAAAGCGCGTTGCCGTCACCGGCGCCGCAGGTCAAATCGCATACTCCCTGCTGTTCCGCATCGCGAACGGCGACCTGCTCGGCAAGGACCAGCCGGTCATCCTGCAACTGCTCGACCTCCCGCAAGCCCAAGCCGCCGTCAAAGGCGTCGTGATGGAGCTCGACGATTGCGCGTTCCCGCTGCTCGCGGGCGTCGTGATCACCGACGATCCGAAGGTTGCATTCAAGGATGCAGACGTCGCTCTGCTGGTCGGCGCACGTCCGCGCTCGAAGGGCATGGAGCGCAAGGACCTGCTGTCGGCGAACGCCGAGATCTTCACGGTCCAGGGCGCCGCGCTGAACGAAGTCGCGAGCCGCGACGTGAAGGTGCTGGTCGTCGGCAACCCGGCGAACACCAACGCGTACATCGCCATGAAGTCGGCGCCGGATCTGCCGAAGAAGAACTTCACGGCCATGCTGCGCCTCGACCACAACCGCGCGCTGTCGCAGCTCGCCGCGAAGTCGGGCAAGCCGGTCGCATCGATCGAGAAGCTCGCCGTGTGGGGCAACCACTCGCCGACGATGTACCCCGACTTCCGCTTCGCGACCGCCGAAGGCGAGTCGCTGCTGAAGCTGATCAACGACGACGTGTGGAACCGCGACACGTTCATCCCGACCGTCGGCAAGCGCGGCGCGGCGATCATCGAAGCGCGCGGCCTGTCGTCGGCAGCGTCGGCAGCCAACGCGGCGATCGACCACGTGCGTGACTGGGTCCTCGGCACGAACGGCAAGTGGGTCACGATGGGCATCCCGTCGGACGGCTCGTACGGCATCCCCGAAGACATCATCTACGGTGTGCCGGTCGTATGCGAAAACGGCGAGTACAAGCGCGTCGAAGGCCTGGAAATCGACGCGTTCTCGCGCGAGAAGATGGACGGCACGCTGGCCGAGCTGCTCGAAGAGCGCGACGGCGTCGCCCACCTGCTGAAGAACTAAGCAGGCTGCATGATGGCCGGGCCGCCTCCGGGCGGGCTGGTCACGGCACGGGCGGCGGGCCGGCAGCCGGCCCCGCCGCCCGATCCGATCCGCGCACGTTTTGCCGCTCACGCGCCCCGCGCGCCGGCCCAGAACGTGCCCGAATCCGATTTTCTCCACGTTGCCCGCTTCCTTGACGTAGAAGAGATGTCCGCGCTCACTCCTGCACAAGTGCTGTACGACGGGGCGTCGCCGCCCGCGATCCTGCCCTGCTGCGATCACTACGCGGGCAGCGAGAAGCTGATGCGCAAGTCGCTCGCGCTCCAGGCCGAACTCGGCCCCGTGTTCGACATCACGCTCGACTGCGAGGACGGCGCGGCCGTCGGCCAGGAAGCCGCGCACGCGCAGCTCGTCGCCGAGCTCCTCGGCAGCGCCGAGAACCGCTTCGGGCGGGTCGGCGTCCGCATCCACGACTTTTCCCATCCCCATTGGCGCGACGACGTGCGCATCGTGCTGCGCGCCGCGCGCGCACCGGCCTACGTCACGCTGCCGAAGATCGCGAGCGCCGCCGACGCGGCCGAGATGGTCGCGTTCATCGAAGGCACGCGCCGCGAGCTCGGCCTCGCGCAGCCGATTCCCGTCGACGTGCTGGTCGAGACGCACGGCGCGCTCGCGCAGGCGGCCGCCCTCGCCGCGCTGCCGCTCGTCGGCACGCTGAGCTTCGGGCTGATGGACTTCGTGTCCGCCCATCACGGCGCGATTCCCGATGCGGCGATGCGCTCGCCCGGCCAGTTCGACCACCCGCTCGTGCGCCGCGCGAAACTGGAAATCGCCGCGGCCTGCCACGCGCACGGCAAGACACCGTCACACAATGTCACAACCGAGGTGCGCGACATGGCGATCGTCGCCGGCGACGCCCTCCGCGCACGCGACGAGTTCGCGTTCACGCGGATGTGGAGCATCCACCCCGCGCAGATCCGCCCGATCGTCGACGCATTCGCGCCGCGCACCGATGAAGTCGCACTGGCCGCCGAGATCCTGCTGGCCGCGCAGGCCGCCGACTGGGGCCCGACGCGCCACGGCGATACGCTGCACGACCGCGCGAGCTACCGCTATTACTGGTCGGTGCTGCGCCGCGCGCGGGCGACCGGCCAGCCGGTGCCGGCCGAGGCCGCGCCGCTGTTCGGCCCGGCCGCCGGAGACGCGCGGTGAGCGCGCGCCGACACACGCATTTCATCGAATCGCCGGGGCGTGAACCCGACACAGGTTTGCGAAACGACAAAAAACGTAACGGAGCCCGAAAACCTGAAATTTGCGCGGCCAAATAGGTGAAAATAGCGGCCGCTGCGCGCTTCCGGGGCGCGTGCAGTTTCAAACCGGCCGGCGGTTTCCGATTGCCGGCCCTTGTCAACTGATAATCGAAAGGTTCTGACTCCATGAAGAAACTCCTGATCGCTACCGCCATCGGCGCGTTGTCCGCCACGATGCTGGTGTCGGCTCCGAGCGCGTTCGCCCAGGGTACGGCGACGACCGCGAAGAAGACGGCCAAGCGCCCGGCGCCGGCCAAGCGCATCATCCCGCGCAGCAAGAAGGCGCAGGCACGCGCGGCTGCCAAGGTCGACTCGGTACCGGAAGGCGCGGTCAAGTGGTCCTGTAAGGAAGGTCTGTCGTTCGACCTCGCCGGCGACATGAAGCGCGACCAGCTCGTCACGGTTCACTGGGCGAAGCGGAACTACAAGCTGCCGCGCGAAGCCACGACGACGGGCGCCGACACGTTCTACGATCCGGCAGCCGGCCTCAAGCTGGTCGTGATCCCGACCAAGGCGATGCTGTTCTCCGACGCAAACGGCGGCGAGCGCCTCGCGGACGAATGCGTGACGCCGGAAATGGCGCAAGGCACCGCGGCACCGACGCAGTCGAACGAGCTGAAGCCGGCAACGAACTAAGCGCGCGCGTTTTTCCGCTCCCGGCCCCTCGATGTCCGCCCCGGTCTCCAACGTCCGCCCTGCTCCGGATACGGTACTCGTCGATATCGTCGACTACGTGCTGAACACCGGCATCGACAGCGCGCTCGCGCTGGAGACGGCGCGTCATTGCCTGATCGACACGCTCGGATGCGGACTCGAGGCGCTGTCCTATCCCGCCTGCACCAAGCTGCTCGGTCCCGTCGTGCCCGGCACGATCGTGCCGAACGGCGCGAAGGTGCCCGGCACGTCCTTCCAGCTCGATCCCGTCCAGGCCGCGTTCGACATCGGCGCGATGATCCGCTGGCTGGACTTCAACGACACCTGGCTCGCCGCCGAATGGGGTCATCCGTCCGACAATCTCGGCGGGATCCTGGCGACGGCCGACTGGCTGTCCCGCACGGCCGTCGCGGCCGGCAGGCAGCCGCTTGCGATGCGCGACGTGCTCGTCGCGATGATCCAGGCCCACGAGATCCAGGGCTGCCTCGCCCTCGAGAATTCGTTCAACGCCGTCGGGCTCGACCACGTGCTGCTCGTGAAGGTCGCGTCGACGGCCGTCGTGGGCCGCCTGCTCGGGCTCACGCGCGACGAGCTGATCAACGCGGTATCCAACGCATTCGTCGACGGCCAATCGCTGCGCACCTACCGCCACGCGCCGAACACCGGTTCGCGCAAGTCATGGGCGGCAGGCGACGCGACGTCCCGCGCGGTGCGCCTCGCGCTGATCGCGAAAACGGGTGAAATGGGCTACCCGTCGGCGCTCACCGCAAAAACGTGGGGCTTCTACGACGTGCTGTTCGACGGGCAGCCGTTCCGCTTCCAGCGCCCGTACGGCACGTACGTGATGGAGAACGTGCTGTTCAAGATCGCGTTTCCGGCCGAATTCCACGCGCAGACGGCCGCCGAGGCCGCGCTGCAGTTGCACGCCCAGCTCGCCGCGACGGGCCGCACGACCGACGACATCAGCCGGATCACGATCCGCACGCACGCGGCCGCGCTGCGCATCATCGACAAGCAGGGCCCGCTCGCCAATCCGGCCGATCGCGATCACTGCATCCAGTACATGGTCGCCGTGCCGCTGCTGTTCGGCCGGCTGACCGCGGCCGATTACGAAGACGCGGTCGCCGCCGATCCGCGCATCGACGCGCTGCGCGCGAAAACCGTGTGCGTCGAGGATCCGCAGTTCACGAAGGATTACCATGACCCGGCCAAGCGATCGATCGCGAATGCGCTGACGATCGAATTCGCGGACGGGTCGAAGCTTGCCGAAGTGGCGATCGAATATCCGCTCGGCCATCGGCGGCGCCGCACGGACGGCATCCCGCTGCTGGTCGAGAAGTTCAGGACCAACCTCGCCCGCCGCTTTCCGGCCAAGCAGCAACAAGCGATTCTCGACGTGTCGCTGGACCAGGCAACGCTCGAAGCAATGCCGGTCGATGAATACGTCGACTTGTATGTGATATAGCCGCAGGACTCTTTGTTTCCTAGCCTTAAACCCAGGAAAATCACCATGGCCCACAATCTCCACAAGACCCTCAAGGAATTCGACAGCGGTTCCGGCAAAGGCAAGTTCTACTCGCTGCCGCAGCTCGGCAAGGAACTGAAGACGAAGATCGAGCGCCTGCCGGTGTCGATCCGTATCGTGCTCGAGTCCGTGCTGCGCAACTACGACGGCAAGAAGATCACCGAGGAACACATCGAGCAGCTGGCGAACTGGAAGCCGACCGCGAAGCGCGTCGACGAGATTCCGTTCGTGGTGTCGCGCGTCGTGCTGCAGGACTTCACGGGCGTCCCGCTGCTCGCCGACATCGCGGCCATGCGCGGCGTCGCCGAGCGTTCGGGCAAGAACCCGAAGAAGATCGAGCCGCTGGTGCCGGTCGATCTCGTCGTCGACCACTCGGTCCAGATCGACTACTTCCGCCAGAAGGACGCGCTCGACCTGAACATGAAGCTGGAATTCCAGCGCAACAACGAACGCTACCAGTTCATGAAGTGGGGCATGCAGGCGTTCGACACGTTCAAGGTCGTGCCGCCGGGCGTCGGCATCGTCCACCAGGTGAACCTCGAGTATCTCGCGCGCGGCGTCCACAAGAAGGCGAACGGCGGCGACACCGTGTACTACCCGGACACCCTCGTCGGCACGGACAGCCACACGACGATGATCAACGGCATCGGCGTGGTCGGCTGGGGCGTGGGCGGCATCGAGGCCGAAGCCGGCATGCTCGGCCAGCCGGTGTACTTCCTGACGCCGGACGTCGTCGGCGTCGAGCTGAAGGGCAAACTGCGCGAAGGCGTGACGGCCACCGACCTGGTGCTGACGATCACCGAAATGCTGCGCAAGGAGAAGGTCGTCGGCAAGTTCGTCGAGTTCTTCGGCGAAGGCACGAAGTCGCTGTCGCTGCCGGACCGCGCGACGATCGGCAACATGGCGCCGGAATACGGCGCGACGATGGGCTTCTTCCCGGTCGACGAAAAGACCATCGACTACTTCGAAGGCACGGGCCGCACGAAGGCGGAAATCGCCGCGTTCGAGAACTACTTCAAGGCTCAGAACCTGTTCGGCATTCCGCAGGCCGGCGACATCGACTACACGAAGACGGTGACGCTCGACCTGGCGACGGTCGCCCCGTCGCTGGCCGGCCCGAAGCGCCCGCAGGACCGCATCGAGATCGGCAACGTCAAGTCGACGTTCACCGACCTGTTCTCGAAGCCGGTCGCGGAAAACGGCTTCGCGAAGAAGGCGGAAGAACTCAACACGCAGTACACGACGAGCAACGGCGTCGACGTGAAGAACGGCGACGTGCTGATCGCCGCGATCACGTCGTGCACGAACACGTCGAACCCGAGCGTGCTGCTGGCCGCCGGCCTGCTCGCGAAGAAGGCCGTCGAGGCCGGCCTCACTGTCGACCCGAAGATCAAGACCTCGCTCGCGCCGGGATCGCGCATCGTCACCGAGTACCTGACGAAGACGGGCCTGCTGCCCTACCTGTCGAAGCTCGGCTTCGAAGTCGCGGCCTATGGCTGCACGACCTGTATCGGCAACGCGGGCGACCTGACGCCGGAGCTGAACGAAGCGATCACGAAGAACGACATCGTCGCGGCGGCCGTGCTGTCGGGCAACCGTAACTTCGAAGCGCGTATCCACCCGAACATCCGCGCGAACTTCCTCGCGTCGCCGCCGCTCGTCGTCGCCTACGCGATCGCCGGCAACATCACGCGCGACCTGATGACCGAGCCGGTCGGCAAGGGCAAGGACGGTTACGACATCTACCTCGGCGACATCTGGCCGACGAGCGAGGAAATCCACGCGCTGCTCAAGTTCGCGCTCGACCCGAAGAAGTTCGAGGACAACTACTCGAAGCTGACCAAGAAGGGCGACCTGTGGAGCAAGATCGAGGGCGAAACGGGCCAGGTCTACGACTGGCCGAAGTCGACCTACATCGCGGAGCCGCCGTTCTTCGGCAACGACTTCTCGATGGAGCCGGCCGATTCGATCCCGACGGTCAAGGGCGCGCGCGCACTGGGCATCTTCGGTGACTCGGTCACGACCGACCACATCAGCCCGGCAGGCTCGATCAAGGAAGACTCGCCGGCAGGCAAGTGGCTGAAGGAGAACGGCGTGCAGAAGGCCGACTTCAACAGCTACGGCTCGCGCCGCGGCAACCACGACGTGATGATGCGCGGCACGTTCGCGAACGTCCGGATCAAGAACCTGATGATCCCGGTGAAGGCAGACGGCTCGCGCGTCGAAGGCGGCCTGACGATCCACCAGCCGAGCGGCGACCAGCTGTCGATCTACGACGCCGCGATGCGCTACGTCGACGCCGATACGCCGACCGTCGTGTTCGCGGGCGAGGAGTACGGCACGGGCTCGTCGCGCGACTGGGCCGCGAAGGGCACGCAACTGCTCGGCGTGAAGGCCGTGATCGCACGCAGCTTCGAGCGCATCCACCGCTCGAACCTGGTCGGCATGGGCGTGCTGCCGCTGCAGTTCAAGGGTGCGGACAGCGTCCAGTCGCTCGGCATCACCGGCGAAGAGACCTACGACATCGAAGGTCTCGGCGACGACTTCAAGCCGCAGCAGGACGTCACGCTCGTGATCCACCGCAAGAACGGCGAAACGCAGCGCGTGCCGGTGCTGCTGCGCATCGATACGCCGATCGAAGTCGACTACTACAAGCACGGCGGTATCCTGCCGTTCGTGCTGCGCTCGCTGCTGGCAGCGTAAGCGTCCTGCTTTTGCAGGTGCCGCAGCCGCCTCGCGGCGGTTGCGGCCGATTTGAATGCCCGACCTCGTGTCGGGCTTTTTTTCGTCTGCTGGCCGGCGCCGGGAAGGCGGCGGCCGGGCCGTGCGCCGGTGCGCCGGTGCGTCAGGCGGCCTTGTCGGCTCGCGCCTTCGCGCCGGCGCCGCCGCGCGCGTTCTTCTTCAGGTGCGCGCGGTTGTAGTCGATCGCCGCGCGAACGAGGCGCTTCAGCCCCCGCTTGTCGAGCTTGTCGCCTTCGAGCCAATCGATCGAGCGGCGCGCATTGCCGTCGAGGCCCCCATTGAACAGCCCGTCGGGATCGGGCAGGTGCGCGCCGTGCATGAAGGTCAGCTTCACCTTGCCCTTGTGCGCGTTCGCGACCGCGATCATCCCGTCGCATTCCCACACGGGGCTGCCCATCCATTTCCATTCCTCGACGATGCCGTCGTCGACGGCGAGGATCGTCTCGCGCACCTCGGCGAACGTCTTGCCGCGCCAGTCGGCGATCCCCGCGATCAGTGCGTCGATGCGGGCCGACGGCGGCAGGCCCGGGTCGGATGCGCTCATGCCCGGCCCTCCTCGTCTTCATCGGCACGCGCAACCACCTGTTCGAGCGAGTCGAAGAACCGCACCCAGCCATGCTGCGCACCGCGGTATGCCTGTTCCTGATCGGCGCGGAATCCGGCCTGCTCCATGCGCAACAGCGTGCCGCCCGGCGTCGGCGTGAGCGTCCATGTGACGACGCTTTCCAGGCCATACGCGGCCCACGTGTAGGACAGCACACGCTCCGGTTCGATCGTCAGCAACGTGCAGTCGACCGAACCCCAGTCCGCGTGAAAGCTGAACGTGCGACCCGCGACGGGCTCGAAATCGCTCTTCATCAGCCACGCCTCGATCAGGTGCGGCTGCGTGAGCGCGCGCCAGATCTTCTCCGGCGAATGCGACAGTTCCCGTTCGACGACGACGGTGCGTGTTTCGGAAGTGGGCTGGTTCATTGATCCATCCTGTTGAGCAGATCTTCAAGAGCGTCGAACCGGTTCTGCCAGAAGCCTGCCATCTGGCTGGTCCAGTCGATCAACGGAGTCAGCGCCTGCGGCTGCGCGCTGTAGTGCGTCTGCCGGCCCGCGTGACGGTCGCTGACGAGCCCGGCCTGCTTCAGTACACCCAGATGCTTCGATACCGCCGGCTGCGACACGCCTGCATGGGCCGTCAGCGCGGCCACCGTCAGCTCGCCCTCCTCGCACAGCCGCTCGAAGAGCGCGCGGCGCGTCGGATCGGCAAGCGTCCTGAACAGCAGGTCGTGAGTGTTTTGCATGTTTCAATCAATAACTCGATGGTTATGGATTGAAGGATAGCCGCGCAATGGTCCGCGTCAAGGAGGAATTTCGCGGGGAGCGTCGTTGGATCCTTTCGGGTATGCGTCTGCGGGCAGCCGGCCGAACGGCGACGCACCGGCGCGCGAGGAACCTCGAGCGCGCGTCGCCGCATGAATTCGAGCCCTTCCTCTAATCGGCTCACCCGGCTCGAGAACCGAAAGCACGCTGCAAGACTCGGCAACGCGCTGTTCCACAGTTCGGGAAAGGCGCGCGATCGACCGGCCCCGTTTTCGTGCATCCGCGCATCCGGACGTCGTCGCGTGAGTGCCGCGGCAGCACTTGACCACATAGTGCGACACACGACACGAGCAGGCCTGATCGCGGCCAATACGCTCGCGCGGCGCTGCGCTCCGCAATCGCGCGCATTCCGGCACGGCAACGAACGACGCGTGCGTTCAAACGTCGTCGACCGTCGCGCGGGCGCGCCGCGAACCGGTTCCCTTCATCGGGGCTGCGGCCGCCTGCACGAGCGACGTGGCGAGTGCGTGCGAGCAAGCCGATGTCAGATCTGACAGCTATGGAAACTGGCAGCTACCCGAACGGCACCGACGCCCTACGCTCGTCACCGCTCGCGGCCCCACAAGGGCCGGGGGTTCCAGCAACGTCGTCCCTCCTCAAAAGGACTCCCGATGAAAAGGAACACCTGCTTTGCGCTGCCCCTTCCGTCGCCCCGCCACCTCGCGTGCACGGTACCGCTCGTGTTCGCCGCCACTGCGGCCCATGCGGCGACGGATTGGGTCGATACCCATACGAAAGCCTTTCTGACCGGCCCGCAGTTGATGGCGCGCAGCGCGGCGCCGTCGCTCGAACTCGCGGCCGGCGAGACGACGGACATCGTCGTCAGCCTGAAGCTGCGCAACGCCGCGCAGCTCAAGCAACTCGCGCATGACGTGAACCGGCCCGGCAACGCGCACTACCGCCAGTACCTCACGCACGAACAGTTCCTCGCCGGCTACGCGCCGACCGAAGCCCAGGTCAAGTCGGTCGTCGACTATCTGCGCAAGAGCGGCTTCGTGAACATCGAAGTCGCGCCGAACCGGCTGCTGGTGTCCGCGCACGGCACGGCCGGCACGGTGAAGACCGCGTTCAACACGTCACTCGTGCATTTCGAGTACGCGGGCCGCTCCGGCTTCGCGAACGCATCGACCGCGCAGGTGCCGCATGCGCTCGGCGACGTCGTCGGCTCGGTGCTCGGGCTGCAGAACGTCGCGCGCGCACGGCCGCTGCTGCGCATCGGCAACGTCGCGAAGCCGCAGGCGCTCGCCGCCGGCACGGCCACCGGCCATTATCCGAAGGAATTCCCGGGCCTTTACAACGCGACCGGCGTGCCGACCGCGGCCGGCGTGACCGTCGGCATCATCACGATCGGCGGCGTGTCGCAGACGCTGCAGGACCTCAGGCAGTTCACGTCGAGCAACGGTTACGGCACGGTCACGACCCAGACCGTCAAGACCAACGGCACCGGCACGAGCGGCAGCTACAGCGACGACCAGGACGGCCAGGGCGAATGGGATCTCGACAGTCAGTCGATCGTCGGCTCGGCCGGCGGCCAGGTCGGCAAGCTCGTGTTCTACATGGCGGACCTGAACGCCGCCGGCAACACGGGGCTCACGCAGGCATTCAACCGCGCGGTGTCGGACAACACCGCGAAGGTGATCAACGTGTCGCTCGGCTGGTGCGAGACCGACGCGAACGCGGACGGCACGCTCGACGCCGAAGAGCAGATCTTCACGACGGCCGCCGCGCAAGGGCAGACGTTCTCGGTGTCGTCGGGCGACGAAGGCGTGTACGAGTGCAACAACCGCGGCTATCCGGACGGCGGGAACTACACGGTGTCGTGGCCGGCCGCGTCGCCGCACGTGCTCGCGATCGGCGGCACGACGCTGTACACGACGTCCGCGGGCGCCTTCTCGAACGAGACGGTGTGGAACGAGGGGCTCGACGGTAACGGCAAGCTGTGGGCCACGGGCGGCGGCGTCAGCTCGATCCTGCCGGCGCCGTCGTGGCAGTCGGGCAGCAACCGTCAGTTGCCCGATGTATCGTTCGACGCCGCGCAAGGCACGGGCGCATACATCTACAACTACGGCCAGTTGCAGCAGATCGGCGGCACGAGCCTCGCCGCGCCGATCTTCACCGGCTTCTGGGCGCGTCTGCTCGCGGCAAACGGCACGGGCCTGGGCTTCCCGGCCGGCAACTTCTATGCGGACATTCCGTCGAACCCGTCGCTCGTGCGCTATGACGTCGTATCGGGCAACAACGGCTATCAGGGGTATGGCTACAACGCAGGCAGCGGCCGGGATCTGACGACCGGCTTCGGCAGCCTGAACATCGCGAACCTCAACAAGCTGATCCAGACGGGCGGCTTCTGAGCGTGACGCGAAGGCCGGCACGCGGCGGAGGTTCGGCGCGCGCCGGCCGAAGGATTTCCAGGCTTCGGTGTGCTACTCCGTCGCCCGCTCCTTCACCGGCACCGGCGCGCCGGCCCGATGCGACGGCGCGAAGAGCCGCAACCCGCTCGCGACGCTCGCGGCGCCGGCAAAGCCCGCACCAAGCATCAGCGCGAGCGTCGGCCCGTGGCGTCCGGCGATGCCGAACGACAGCGCGACGAGCGCCGCGCCGGTCGCCTGCCCGATCAGCCGCGCGGTCGCGGTGGTCCCGCTCGCGCCGCCGCTGCGCTCGGGCGGCGCGCTCGACATCAGCGCCTTCAGGTTCGGCGACTGGAAAAAGCCGAAGCCCGCGCCGCACAGCATCATCCGCCAGCCGATGTCGAAGACGTTCGGCGCAGCCGGCAGCGCGGCGAGCGCCACCATCCCCGCGCTCAGCAGCGCGAGCCCGATCGCGCCGAGCAACCCGGGCGGATAACGGTCGGACAGCCGGCCCGCGATCGGCGCGGCCAGCGCGACGACCGCCGACCACGGCGTCATCAGAAAGCCGGTCTCCACCGCGCTGCGATGCAGGACGGTTTCGAAGTAGAACGGCAGCGATACGAACGCAAGCCCCTGCGCGGCAAACGCGCATACGGCCGTCAGCGCGGACAGCGTGAACACCGGCCGGCGGAACAGGTCGACCGGCAGCATCGGCGCCGGGTGCCCGGCCTGGCGGCGGATCAGCAGCCAGCCGAACGTGAGCGCGACCGCGGCCGCCGCGAGCACGACGGACAGCGGCCCGCGCTGCGCGAATTCGCCGAGCGCGAAGATCAGCGACGCGAACGTGATCACGTTGAACAGCGCGGCGAGCGGATCGAACACATGCTTGCCGCGCGCCGACTGCGGCAGCGACGGAATCGCGACGGCAAGCGCGAGCACGCCGAGCGGCACGTTCACCGCGAACAGCCACGGCCAGGCGGCCACCGACAGGATCAACGACGCGATCGTCGGCCCCACCGCGAACGACACGCCGACGACGAGCGCATTGAAGCCGACGCCGCGCCCGAGCCGGTGCGCGGGAAACAGGTTGCGGATCAGCGCGACGTTCACGCTCATGATCGCGCTCGCGCCGAAGCCCTGCACGATCCGCGCCGCCGTCAGCTGCGGCAGCGTCGACGCGAGCGAGCAGCCGAGCGACGCGAGCGTAAACACCGCGAGGCCCGCGACATACACGCGCTTGTGGCCGACGATGTCGCCGAGCGACGCAAACGGCAGCAGCGTCGCGACCATCGCGAGCTGGTAGGCGTTGATGATCCACACCGATGCGGCCGGCGACGCATGCAGGTCGGCGGCGATCGCGGGCAGCGCGGTGTTCGCGATCGCGGTGTCGAGCGTCGCGAGCGCGACGGCCAGCAGCACGGCGGACATCGCGCGCCAGTTGACGGCCGGCTCCCGGGCGCCGGCGGGGGAAGCGAATTCGGACAAGATGAGGCTCGGCTGACGAGCGACGCGCGGCGTCGCGAAATTGAGCGGCGCGGCGGCGCATGCCATGCGGTGAAACCGGTTCACGTACCGTCGCGACCCGTATTGTTACAGAGCCGCATCGAACCTGCAGGCAAGCGCGCCGTCAGTCAGCGAAACGAAAGCTTCGGGATGCCGCGCCGGGCGCGCGGCATCGTTGAGGGCACAACGATCGTGTTACGTCACCGCACGTCGCGCGTTGCGTCCGCGCAGCCATTCGAGCGCGAGCAGCAGGCTCGTCGAGAAGATGATCAGGATCGTCGCGAGCGCAGCGATCGTCGGGCTGATGTTCTCGCGAATGCCGGTGAACATCTGGCGCGGCAGCGTCGTCTGGTCCGCGCCGGCGAGGAACAGCGTGACGACGACTTCGTCGAACGACGTCGCGAATGCGAACAGCGCGCCCGACATCACGCCCGGCGCGATCACCGGCAGCGTCACGCGAAAGAACGTCGTGACGGGATTCGCGCCGAGCGACAGGCTCGCACGCACCAGATTCTGGTTGAAGCCCTGCAGGGTCGCGGCGACCGTCGTCACGACGAACGGCACGCCGAGCGCCGCGTGCGCGGCGATCAGCCCCGTGTAGGTATTCGCGAGCCCGAGCGGCGCGAAGAACAGGTACATGCCGACGCCGACCACGACGACCGGCACGATCATCGGCGACAGCAGCACGGCCATCAGCAGCCCCTTGCCGCGGAAGTCCGCCTTCGTGAGGCCGATTGCGGCGAGCGTGCCGAGCACGGTCGCGACGACGGTCGCCGACGGCGCGACGATGAAGCTGTTCTTCGCGGCCATCCGCCACTCGTCGGATGCGATCAGGTTCTCGTACCAGCGCGTCGAGAAGCCGGGGATCGGATAGACGAGGAACGTGCTCGACGAGAACGACAGCGGCACGATCGCGAGCACCGGCAGGATCAGGTACAGCAGCGTCAGCACGACGAGTACGCGCAGCGCGACATACCACGCGCGTTCGACGAACGACATGTGCGGCGCGAACAGCGGCCTGGCGAGTTTCATGGTCGACATCCCCTTCCCGTTTCCCTGTGCCCGGCGCTCAGCCGAGGCTTACGTTCGAGCGCGTGAAGCGCCCGTACACCGCATACAGCACCAGCGTCGCCGCGAGCAGCAGCCCGCCGAGCGCGCACGCCATGCCCCAGTTGATCGTCACGTTCGTGAAGTACGCGACGTAGTAGCTGACCATCTGGTCGTTCGGCCCGCCGAGCAGCGCGGGCGTGATGTAGTAGCCGATCGCGAGGATGAACACCAGCAGCGCGCCCGCGCCGACGCCCGGATAGGTCTGCGGCACGTACACGCGCCAGAACGCCGCGAACGGATGGCTGCCGAGCGATACGGCCGCGCGCTGGTAGGTCGGCGGGATCGACTTCATCACGCTGTAGAGCGGCAGGATCATGAACGGCAGCAGGATGTGCGTCATCGAGATGTACACGCCGACGCGATTGAACAGCAGCGCCAGCGGATGCGAGATCAGCCCGCTGCCGATCAGCGCCGTGTTGATCAGCCCCTCGCTTTGCAGCAGCACGATCCACGCGGCCACGCGCACCAGCACCGACGTCCAGAATGGAATCAGCACCAGGATCATCACGAGGTTCGCGCGCCGATCCGACAGCGTCGAGATCCAGTAGGCGAGCGGATAGCCGAGCAGCAGCGCGAACAGCGTGACCGCGACGCCGATCACGAACGTGCGGCCGAAGATCGACAGATAGATCGACTGGTCGGGATCGGCCTGCACGATCCGGCCGAAGCCGTCCTCCTTGTGGTCGAGCGCGGCGAGCAGGTAGAACGGCGACACCTGGCTGCCGTTCTTCGCGATCGCCTGCCAGTACGCGGCATCGCCCCAGCGCGCATCGAGGTCGAGCAGTTTCGCGCGCGTTTGCGCGGGCGTCAGCGCCGCGCCGGCATCGTTGTCGCCCTTCAGCGGCATCGCACGCGCCGTCTTCGCGACGAGCGAGCGGTAGCCGGGAATCTCGGTGTTCAGGCGCCGCGCGAGCGCGCCCATCGCCTCGCTGTCGGCGACCTTCGTCATGTCGGCCGCGAGCGCGACGTACGCGGCGTCGGCGGGCGGCGCCTTGCGGTCCCAGCCCGACAGCGCGGCGACTGTCTTCGGCAACGCGGTCGCGATCTCGGGGTTCTGCACCGCGCGCGTGAGCAGCGTGCCGATCGGCACGACGAAGATGAGCAGCAGGAAGATCGCGAGCGGCGCGACCAGCAGCAGCGCCATCGTGCGCTTGCGGGCCTCGGCGGCCTTCAGTTCGCGCTTGAGCGCGGCTGTCGACGGCGAGGAAGGAGCGATCGTCATCGTGTTCAACGGTTCTCTCCGGCCGGGCTCGATCCGGCGGAATGCCGCGCGACGCGTTCGGCGCGTCGCGCGGCAGGTTGCATCAGGACAGCCTGAAGACGCTTACTTCGTGGCCCACGCGCTGAAGCGCTGCTCGAGCTCGTCGCTGTGGTCGGTCCAGAAGCCGATGTCCTCCAGCACCGCGTTCTTGCCGTTGGCCGGCGAGTTCGGCAGGTTCGCGAGCGTCTTCGCGTCGAGCGACTTGATCGCCGCGACGTTCGTCGGCCCGTACGCGATGTGCTGCGCATACCCTTGCTGCGGCTTCGGCGTGAGCGTGTACGCGATGTATTTCTCGGCCAGCGCCTTGTTCGGCGAACCCTTCGGAATCGCCCAGTAGTCGAGGTCGTAGATGCTGCCGTTCCACACGACCTTCAGGTTCTTGCCTTCCTTCTGCGCGGCATCGATACGGCCGTTGTACGCGGTCGACATCACGACGTCGCCGGCCACCAGGAACTGCGGCGGCTGCGCGCCGGCTTCCCACCACTGGATGTACGGCTTCAGCTCGTCGAGCTTCTTGAACGCGCGGTCCTGGCCGGCCTTCGTGCCGAGCACCTTGTACACGTCCTTCGTCGCGACGCCGTCGGCCATCAGCGCGAACTCGAGGTTGTAGCGCGCGCCCTTGCGCATGCCGCGCTTGCCGGGGAATTTCTTCACGTTCCAGAAATCGGCCCAGCCGGTCGGCGCGGACTTCAGCTTGTCCGCGTTGTAGGACAGCGCGGTCGACCACACGAAGAAGCCGACGCCGCACACCTGCGGCGCTTCTGGAATCAGGTCGGATTTCTTCGCGATCTTCGACCAGTCGAGCTTCTCGTACAGCCCTTCGTCGCAGCCGCGGTTCAGGTCGCCCGATTCGACTTCGACCACGTCCCAGTTGACGTGCTTCGCCTCGACCATCGCCTTCACTTTCGCCTGCTCGCCGTTGTACTCGACGGCCGTGACCTTGTTGCCGGTCGCCTTCTCGAACGGCTGGTTGAATGCGGCCTTCTGCGCGTCGCCGTTCGCGCCGCCGAAGTTGACGACCGTGAGTTCGGCCGCCGTGGCCGATGCGCCGACGACAGCCAGTGCCAGTGCGAGCGCGGTGCGACGTGCGGTTGAGCTTGCTCCGTTCATGATGGTTCCTCTCCTCTCGTGGTGGAAATGGGCTTTGTTGTTGACGACGTGCTACGGAAAAACGGTGAAACCCGGTGTCACGCGAATACGCGCAGGTGCTCGGGCGCGAAGGCGAGCGCGACCGGTGCGCCGGGCGCGAACGCGTGGAGCGCATCCGTGCCGAGCGGCACCTTCACGAAGCATTCCTCCTGGCCCGGCAGCGCGCAGCGCATGCGCACGTGATCGCCGAAATAGATGAGACTGCGCGCCTCGCCGGTCACGCGGTTGGCGGTGGCACCATTCGCGTGACCGTTGGCCGCAAGGCTCATGCGTTCGGGGCGGATGCAGGCGACGGCCGGCGCGCCTGCGGCCGCATCGCCGATGCGACGCCCGACGAGCTGCGTGCCGTCGTCGAGCCGGAATTCGCAGAACTCGCCGTCGACGCGCGCGATGGTGCCGCGCAGCCGGTTGCTGTCGCCGATGAAATTCGCGACGAATTCGTTGCACGGCGATTCGTACAGGCAATCGACGGTATCGAGCTGCTGGACGATGCCCTTGTCGAACACGGCGACGCGATCGGACATCGTCAGCGCCTCGCCCTGGTCGTGCGTCACGTAGACGAAGGTCACGCCGAGCTTCTCGTGCAGCGCCTTCAGTTCGTATTGCATGTGTTCGCGCAACTGCTTGTCGAGCGCGCCGAGCGGCTCGTCCATCAGCACGAGCTTCGGCTCGAACACGAGGGCCCGCGCGAGCGCGATGCGCTGCTGCTGGCCGCCCGACAACTGCGCCGGATAGCGCTTCGCGAAGCGTTCCATCTGCACCATCTTCAGCGCATGCGCGACGCGCTCCGCGCGCTCGGCGGCCGACAGCTTGCGCACCGTCAGCGGATACGCGACGTTCTGCTCGACCGTCAGGTGGGGGAACAGCGCGTAGTTCTGGAACACCATGCCGATGTTGCGCTTGTGCGGCGGCACGGTATTCAGCAGTTCGCCGTCGAGCCAGATTTCACCGCCCGTCGGAAACTCGAAGCCCGCCAGCATCATCAGGCAGGTGGTCTTGCCCGAGCCGGACGGCCCGAGCAGCGTCAGGAATTCCCCTCGGTGGATGTCGAGGTCGAGCGATTTGACGACCAGCGTCTCCCCGTCGTAGGTCTTCCGCACGCCGCGAAAGCTGACGATCACATCATCGGACTTCATCGTGGCTGTCCCCTTGCTGCGCGACAATTGATTATGAGATGAGATTCACTATACGGCGCGCACGGTCCTACAATAGGGAACCATTTCAATATTCCGCGTGGGACCACTTTGGACACCGTCATCGTCGCTGACTGGCTATCGGGCCGGATCGACCGCAGCTCGCCCGAACCGATGTACCGGCAGCTGCTGCAGCTGATGCAGCAGGCCATCCTGACCGGCGAATTGGGGCCGGGCACAAAACTGCCGAGTTCGCGCACGCTCGCGGCCGACCTGTCGATCGCGCGCAATACCGTGCTGCACGTGTACGACCAGCTCACCGCCGAAGGCTACGTGCTGACGACGACCGGCAGCGGCACCTACGTGGCCGACACGCGGCCGGACGCCGCCGTGATCCATGCGCCGGGCGCCGCGCCGCCGCCGTCAGCCGCCGACGAACCGCCGCAGCCGGACGCGCACGGCGGCCTGTCGATGCGCGGCCGGCAGCTGATCGAGCACGCAGGCGTGTCGCGACGTCAATGGGGCGCGTTCATGCCGGGCGTGCCGGACGTATCGGAATTCCCGAGCCGCACGTGGAGCCGCCTGCAGGCGCGACTGTGGAAGGAAGCGAATCCCGAGCTGCTGACCTATGCGCCGGGCGGCGGCTACCGGCCGCTGCGCCGCGCGCTCGCCGACTACCTGCGCGTCGCGCGCTCGGTCAAATGCTCGCCGGATCAGGTGATCATCACGACCGGCATCCACCAGTCGATCGACCTTGCGGTGCGGCTGCTGTCCGACATCGGCGATCGCGCGTGGGTCGAGGAGCCGTGCTACTGGGGCGTGCGCAGCGTGCTGCAGGCGACCGGCCTCACGCTTACGCCGGTACCGGTCGACCAGGAAGGCATCGATCCGAGCGCGGCCGACATGCAGCAGCCGCCGCGGCTCGTGCTCGTCACGCCGTCGCACCAGTATCCGCTCGGGATGGTGATGAGCCTCGCGCGGCGCCGGATGCTGCTCGAATACGCGCGCCGGCACCGCTGCTGGATCATCGAGGACGACTACGACAGCGAATTCCGCTACGGCAGCCGCCCGCTCGCGTCGCTGCAGGGGCTCGACGACGGCGGCCGCGTGATCTACGTCGGCAGCCTCGGCAAGATGCTGTTCCCGGGCCTGCGGATGGGCTACATGGTCGTGCCCGAGCATCTGGTCGACACGTTCCGCACCGGGCTGTCGGAGCTGTATCGCGAGGGCCAGCTGATGCAGCAGGCCGTGCTCGCCGAGTTCATCATGGACGGGCACCTGACTTCGCACGTCAGACGAATGCGCACGCTGTACGGCGAGCGCCGGCAATTGCTGATCGATGCGATCCATGCGCGCTTCGGCGACGCGCTGCCGGTGATGGGCGACGAAGCCGGCCTGCATCTGGTGCTCGGCCTGCCCGACGCTTGCGACGATCGCGCGGTCACGCAAAGCGCGTTCGACGCGGGCGTGATCGTGCGCCCGCTGACCAGCTATTACAGCCGGCTTGACACGGCACGCCGCGGCCTGCTTCTCGGCTATGCATGCGTCGCGCACGAAGGCATCGGCCCCGCGTTCGACACGCTCGCGGCGACCATCGAACAGCACCTGCCGCGGCACTTCACGCGCGCGGCGTGATGGCGTGATGGCGTGATGGCGTGATGGCGTGCGCCATCATGCGCCATCGTTCGTCATCGCGCGGCAGCCGCGCCGCGGTCGAGCGACGCCGCTCGCACTGCTTCGCCGGGCTTCGAGAACATGCGCTGCCTGAGCGCGGTGATCTGCGCGTCGCGATCCTGCGGCGACAGCCCGGCCGCTTCGATCTGCGCGCGCTGCGCCGCATAGTCGGCGTAGCGGCTCTGCCACGACGCGTCGTCCTGCTGCATCTGCGCGACGCGTGCGGCGGCGTCGGGCCCGAGCGTCTGCGTCAGTTGCGCGCGCATCGCGTCGGGCGTCGCCCCGCTCTTCTGCAAGTGCGCGATCTGGTCGATCGCGGCCTGCTGCCGGTCGGCCTTCTGCCGTGCCGCGCGTTCGTCGGCCGGCATCTGCTGCGCGAGCGCCGCGAGCCGCTCCGCCTTCTGCGCATCCGTCAGCGTGCGGTCCTGCGCAATCTTCAAGCGGGCGAGATCGTAGCGCTGCCGCCACTGCTCGGCGCCGAAGAACGGCTGGCTCCAGTCGCCGAGCGTCCGGTACGCGATCGACACGCGCTGATCGAGCGCGAGCTGCAGCGCACCGAGATCCGACTTGTCGACCGCGCCGGCGTCCGGCAGCTTCGCGAGCGCGTCGAGATACGCACGATATCGATGCCAGACGTCGAGCGCCTCGGGCTGCGCGATCGTGCCGTCGAGCTGCGCGGCGATTTCGCGCACGACGAGCGCATCGAGCGCGGTCGCGCTCAGGTCGCTCCGCGCGCTCAGGCAATAGTCGAAGAAATCGCGAACCGCGCGCGACCTCGCGAGATGGCCGCCGGCATCGAGCGGCAGCCGCGGCGCGCTGGAACCGGCAAGCGGCGACGGCAGGCCCGCGCTTGCCGGCAGTGCGGGCGGCAGCGGTGCGGCGCTGCCGCCGTCGCGCGCCGCCGCATCGGCCGACAGGTGCGCCATGTCGGCACCGCGATGCGACGCCGCGCCGCTCCAGATCGCGACGCCGGCGATCGCCGCCATCCCGACCGCACCGTAAACCACCACGCGCCGCGCCAGCGGCGCGCGTCCTTCACGTGCCGTCATCGATCACACGCCCGCGAGCTTCAACCGGTTCGCATGCGTGCGGATCACCGCGACCGGATCTTCCGCATACGCACCGCGCACGCCGAGCAACTGGTTGATCTCGTCGACATGGTTCCACTTGTAGTTCGTGCTCAGCACCTTCCCGTACAACGCGCTGCACTTCGACACCAGCCCGTCGTTCTGGCCCGACGCGCGATTGATCATCACCGTGCCCGTGCCGAGCAACGCAAGCGTCGACAGGTCGAGCGCGTTCGCCGGATCGACCAGCGGAATCGTGCTGGTGTCGGCCGCGCCCGTGACGCCCAACGCGGAAACGGTCGGCTGGATCGCCGTGCCGGCCCACGAATACAGCAGGTGCGTATTGCCGCCGACGCTCTCCGTCGGCGCACCCGTCTGGCAACTGCCCCGCGCGCCGAGGCCCGCGCTCGGATAGTTCTGGTTGTACGTGGCGGCCTGGGCGGTCGTCAGCGTCTTCAGCGCGGCGAGCGCGTCCTGGTTCGTGTTGTTGTTGCTGCTCGTCAGGATTCCGAACACATTGACGAACGCGGCGATCACCGACGACGACAGCCCGGTCGGATCGTAGGCGAGCACGCCCTGCACGAAGTCGGCGAACTCGGAGCCGCGATGCGGCGTGCCGATCGTCGTCACCGACGCGACGAGATCGGGCGCAACGGCCGCCACATAGCGCGACGTGAGACCGCCCTGGCTGTGACCGACCAGGTTGACCTTGGTCGCACCGGTCGCGGCGAGCACCGTCTTCACGTAAGCGAGCAACTGTTCGCCGCGTCCGTTCGGGCCGTCGTCACTCTGAAATCCGGACAGGTTCGCGACGTAGACAGTCGCGCCGTGCTGCTGCAGGTCGTCCTGGATGCCATACCAGTACTCGAGCACGCCCGCGTACTTGTCGGTGCCGGTGAGCCCGTGCACGAGGATGATCGGATAACGCGTCGTCGCGTAGTCGTCCGACGGCGCGGTGGCCGCCATCGCCGCGTGCGTCGTCGCGAGCGTCATCATCGCGGTCGTCCCCGCGAACGGCGCGACGCTCATCGCGCATGCCACTGCCCCTGCCACCACCCTGGAACGCATCGATCTGGCCATGCTTGTTCTCCTGATTATTGTGCTGCCGGTGCGAATGAGATCGGATCGACGCGCACGGCACGTTGCCGACAGTCGCGGCCATCGTGTGCGTCGAATGCGGGAGTGAATCACGAGTCGCCAACGTTTGCGCCCTGACTAGATACGGTTCTCTAATCGGTTGACGTGCCCCGCCCGTTCGGGCGGGGTCGCGTCGATGCGCGTGCATGCTGCATCGCACACGCGTCGTGGATCAGAGCTTCGCGCTCACGCGCACCCATGCCGTACGCCCCGGCTCCATCACCGGCGCATTCGCCGGATAGCCGAAGCCCGCATTGCCGGCGAGGTTCAGGTGTTCCGCATAGGCCTTGTCCAGCACGTTGTCGACGCCGACCGAAATCTGCACCTTCTTGCTGACGTTGTACTGCGCATGCAGCGACAGCACGCCGAACCCGGCGCTCGGACCGAAGTCCTTGCCGACCACGTTGCCCTCGTTCAACGCATAGCGATGCTGCGGCGCAACGATCCGCCACAAGCCGCCGGCCGACCATGCGCCGCGCGTGTATTCGAGCCCGACGCGCGCCTCGAGCGGCGGCATCTGCGGCAACGGATCGCCGCTCGTCGCGTTGCGCCCCCATGCGTAAGCAAGCGACGTCTCGACGCGCAGCGGTGCGACCGGCCGCCACGACACGCCGGCTTCGCCACCGAAGATCTGCGCGTTGACGTTGGTCGCCTGCGTGGTCGGGCCCATCATCCCGGCCGCGTAATTGAACAGGATGTAGTCCTGCACATAGCCCGCGTACGCCGACACCCACGCATCGACCCGCTCGCTCTTGTACTGCGCGCCGATGTCGAGCTGCGTGGTCTTCTCCGGCTGCACCGCCGAGAATGCGTTGACCGAACCGGCCGGCCCGCGCTTCGCGGAGAACAGCTCCCAGTAGTCCGGATAGCGTTCCGCATGACCGACTCCCGCATACCACGTGACCGGCAGCGACGCGAGATCGCGCTCGTAGCGCACGAAGCCGCTCGGCAGCACGCGTGCGCGATCGTCGTCGAAGGTCGGGTTCGGCTTGCTCGCCATCATCCCGCTCGTCGTCGCCCGCTTGTCCCGGGCGCTCGCGTAGTCGACCCGCGCGCCGCCGATCACGCGCGACGCATCGCTCGCATACCACGTCAGCTCGCCGAACGCGCCCGCATTCCACATTGTCGCCTGCGCATCCCACGGCTGGTCGCCGTAGTTCTGCCGCCCCATCGCCGAGCGCGCGTCGAGCCGGTTCGACTGTGCGTCGACGCCGGTCACGAGCTTGAAGTCGTCGCCGAAACGAAACGTCGCCGCCGCCCGCGCGCCGAGCGTGCGGCGCCGCACTTCGGATGCCATCCGCATCGGCATGCTGCTGGTCGGGTCGGGCTGCCGCAGCGTGGTGTTGTCCATCACATGGTCAGCTTCGTTGTAGTACACGCGCGCCTCGATGCGGTCGAGCACGTCGCCGAGATGCCGCTTGTCGAACGACAGGCCGAACGTCTCGCGGCGGAAATGCGCGCCGTCCATCCCGCGCCCCGCATAGCGCGCATAACCGTCACCGGTGCCGGCCGTCAGTTCGACGCGCGTGTGATCGTCGGGTGTCCAGCCGAGCGCCGCATCCGCGTTCCATTTGTCCCATTGCGACGGCACGGTGTTGCCGTTGCCATCCTTGTAATCCTGCGCGTGCGCGTGGTTCGCGCTCACGCGGCCATAGACGTCCGGCGTGCCGGCCGTCACGTCGACGTTCTGATCGTTGCGGCCGAACGAGCCGCCGACCACGCTGCCGTCGAAGCGCATGCCGGGGCGCTCGAAGCGCGGCGTCACGCGTTCGAACAGCACGGTGCCGGCCGATGCGCCGGGGCCGTACAGCACGGTCTGCGGCCCCTTCACGACCGTGACCTTGTCATAGCTTTCCGGCGCGATATACGAAGTCGGCGCGTCCATCCGGTTCGGACACGCACCGAGCGTCGGCATCCCGTTCGCCAGAATGTTCAGCCGCGAACCGAACATCCCGCGCAGCACGGGGTCGCCGTTCGTCCCGCCGCTGCGGATCGACGTGAAGCCGGGAATCGTCTTCAGGTAGTCGGCGCCGTCGCTGGCCGGCAGCGGCTGGCGCGGCGTCTTCGGATCCGTGACGATGACGAGCGGTGTCGTCAGCGGCGACGCGACGACTTCGACGGGGGGCAGCAGCACGGCCGCGTCGTCCGTCGGCGCACCGGCCGCACGTGCGGCTTCAGCGGCGGCCGCCGCGGTCATCGCGCCGACGGCCAGCGCGGGAATGGTGAGTTTCAGCATGCGCGGCACGCACCGCGCACGGGAATGGCGCGACGCCCTGGGCGCGCGCAAGGAAGGAATGGTCATGATCGAAAGCCCGAGTGACGCCCTCCACGCGGCCTCGACGGACCGCACGGATGTCGGCGATGAATGGAACGGAAGACAGCGCGTCAGGCGCGCTCGGGCGGTGCGCGTGGATACGCGCGCGGATAGGGGGTGGCGCGCGACGCGACGGCATGCGGCGCGACGGCGGAAACGACCTGGGTGGGGACGAAAGCGAACGATACGGCGGCCGCGCCGCCGATCGCGGGACTGTGCGCGAAGAAGCCGCAATAGCCGCACGCATCGAGATGGCGCGCGGGATCGTGCGCGTGGCCTGCATCGGGCGCGCGGTGCGCGCCATGCTCGCTACCGCAGACAATCGCGTCGGGTGTTGCCACCCGTGCGAGGCGCCACTGCGACACCAGCGGCGCCGCGATCGCGAGCCAGATCGCGAACACGCCGAGCCAGGCGGTCAGATGACGATGTCGATGCAGCATGCGCGGCGACGCGTAAGCGGAATGTAAAAACAGCCGAGATGTTACCGAAGGTTCGCCGCGAAGGCCAGCCGCGCATCGCGGTAAACGAACCGGGGGCGCATGGTTGTCAACACAACCATGCGCCCCCGGCCGCCGCGCGGCTTCAGCACGCGGCGATCACGGCGCCATGCGTCGCAGCACGTCGTCGCGCCGCACGAAATGGTGATAAAGCGCGGCCAGCGCATGCAGGCCGATCACGAAGTAGAACGCATTGCCGAGCAGTTCGTGCACCTCCTTGATCGTCGGCCGCAGCGCCTTGTCGGGGCCGAACAGCGTGAACGACACGCCGATCCAGTCGAGCGACACGGGCTTGCCGCCCATGTTGATCATCATGATGCCGAGCAGCGGCTGGGCGATGATGAATACGTACAGCGCGACATGCGCGAGCTTCGACAGCCACTTGAGCAGCGGCGCCTGCACGATGGGCTCCGGCACGCGGCTGACCACGCGCCACAACACGCGCAGCACCGAGAGCACGAGCACGGACGTACCCGCGAGCAAGTGCACGTTCATCCAGAACGCGCGACTGTCGCTGCCTTTCGGTCCGCGAATCTCGATGGCGAGGTAGGCCAGCGCCACCAGCAGGAAGATGATCCAGTGAAAGAAGATCGCAGGCGAGCTGTAGCGCGTCTGTTTCGCGAGGATGTTTCTCATGCTTGGTCTCGTGTTTCTCGTTTGTATGTGGGGCAGGCAGATGCAGCGCCAGGCGGTACCCGGCGGCTGCACCGATTGTAGCCCCGCGTGCGGCCGCTGTTGCCCGGCCCGATCAAATATCCGAAGAATTCGCGCAGCCACGCGTCACCGCGCCGTCATATGGAAAATCCGCATCGCGCGCGCCGATGGCTGTGGCACGATGAAGCTTTCGTGCGACGTTGCGCGGGCATCATGAGCAAAGCGTTCTTCGTTGCGGCCTACCGGCTGATCGCCGCGTTGCTCGCGGTGTCGACCACGCTGCACAGCGTCGCCGACTACTGGGCCATGCCGACCTTTCATCTCGGCAACTACCTCAGCTACTTCACCCAACTGAGCAGCCTGTATGCGGCGGTCATGCTGATCGCGGGGCTGTCGCGCGTCACGCGCCCGGGCTCGCCCCGCTATGAATCGATGCGCGGCGCCGCCGTGCTCTACATGCTGATCACCGCGATCGTCTACGAGCTGCTGCTCGCCCGGCTCGATGCGCTGCTGCACGTCACACCAGCCCTGAACAACTGGGTCCTGCACCGGATCGTGCCGCTCGTGGTGCTGTGCGACTGGCTGTACGTCGAGCCGCGCTCGCCGATCCCGTGGCGCAGCGCGCTCGCATGGCTCGCCTTTCCGATCGTCTATCTCGGCTATACGCTCGTGCGCGGCTCGGTGGAGAACTGGTATCCGTATCCGTTCGTCGATCCGCGGCCGCACGGCTATCTGCCGGTCGCGATCCAGTGTTCGCTGATCGCGCTCGGCGCGACGGGGCTCGCGGTGGGCATTCGCTGGCTCGGCAATCATGCGAGACAGTCTGACGCCACGGAGCTTAAGGAAGGATGAAGGCGGGAACGTGTGCGCCGCTAGGCGCACACGTCGTGATGCGGCGCGTCAGCCGCCGTTGCGCGGCAGGAAGTTCATCGGATCGACGACCTTGCCGTTCTGCCGGACCTCGAACTCGAACGTCGAGCGGCCGCTCGCGTCGGTGCCCATCTCGGCGATCGGCTGGCCCACGCGCACCGCGTCGCCTTCGTTGACGAGCAGCCTGCCGTTGTGCCCGTAGGCCGTGATGAGCCCGTTGTCGTGCTTCAGGATCACGAGCGGGCCGTACGCCTTGACGCCGGAGCCGGCGTAGACCACCCGCCCGTTTGCCGCGGCCCGCACCGAATGGTCGGGGCCCGACGCGGCGATCGTGATGCCGCGCGTCCTGCCGGCCGAGAACGGCGCGGCGACGCTTCCCGTCGCCGGCCATGCCAGCGAGCCCGGTTGCGCCGCGGTGGACGGCTGCCCGAGCGACGTCGCGGCAGGCGGCGGCGCGACGCGCAGCACCTGGCCGGGCGACACGGCGTCATTGGGCGACATGCGGTTCCAGCTGGCCAGGTCCTGCACGCGCTGCCCGTAGGCGGCGGCGATGCCGGCGAGCGTGTCGCCCGGATTCACGCGGTAATAGCCGGCGATCACGCCCGGCGTGGCGGCCGACATGGGCGTCGACGGCCGCACCGGCTGCCAGCTGTCGGTCCACGGCGTCATCGTACAGCCCGTCAGCGCGGCGGCCGCGACGATGAGCGCCGCCTGCGGCAACCAGCGCGCGAGCGCCTCGTGGATCGGAATCGTTTCTCTCAAGGGTCCTCCCGGATTTGCGTCGATGCGCCGCCCACCGCCCTCCGGCACGCGACGCACGATGTCCGGCCGCACGGCCGGACCAACCAGTATCCGACCGCTGTCGCGGCCGTCAGTTTCCACAGCGGGACGCCGACGCGACGGGGCTCACCGGCCCCCTTTTCGCGCCATTTGCACGTCGTCCCGATCGTGAAAGATACCATTTGTCGCGGTCGGGACAGCGACAGGCGCCTGACCCGGCAACAATCTTGCATCGCCCCGGCCACGCGCCGACGGCCCGCAAGCCGCGCCGCGCGGGCGTCCGGGCGGGTTCCTGCCGGCTGGACCGGGGCGGCCGGCCGACCAATGCCCCGTTGCCGGCCACCTCCTATACTCCGAGATGCACCACACGATCCGCCAATAAAGAGGAGATCAACATGAACAATGCGACATTTCTGTCCGTGCAGCTCAACGCCGAGGATTTCGCCGGTTCCAGCGGCCTCGTCGAATTGCTCAACCGGCACCTGGTGTTCGCGACGGACGTCGCCGAAGCCGCGGACGCCCTCGTCCAGCTGGCGAGCGTCGCGCACCTGAGCGGCGCGACCCGGCACAGCGTCGAGCTGCCGGTGCTCGCGATCGAGCGGCTGCGCGAGGCGCTCGACACGCTGAGCGGCTACGACGAAGCGTGGCTGCAGGCGCTCGAACCGGCCGAGGCGCTGTTCCGGGACATCGGCCGCGGTCCGCGGCCGCTGCACTGACGCGGCGGACGCCAATGAAAACAGCCCGTCGTTCCGTGATGCGGAACGACGGGCTGCGTGTACTGCTCGGAATCAGCTCAGGCCGCGCACGCGGCCGGCGATCGAAGGCGATTAACGACCCTTGTAGACCGGTGCGCCATCCGACACGCGCTTCACTTGCCAGCCGGTCTTGGCGGCTGCCGGAGCGCCCGACTCTTGCTGGGCGGCCGATTGCGCGCCATAGCCGCTCGTATCGGCAGCGGCGACGTTTTGTTGCGGGCTCAGACGGGCTTCAGCTGCCTGGATGCCTGCCGGGTAGTCGGTACGGTCGCTGCCCAGCTTGTAGCCGGCCTGTTGCAGCTCGGCCAGCTCGGCCTTGACCTGCGCACGGGTGACGGGCGCGTTCTGTTGGGCAAACGACACGGCGGGAACGGCGAGGACAGCAGCTGCAGCGAACGTTGCGATCAGCGATTTCATGATTACCTCCGGTATTTTTTGCTTCGCCGCACACACCATGTCTGCAGCGATTGATCAAAGTTTAGTCCGGAGATCACCTAGGGAAAACCATGAAAGAACGAAAACACTGTTTCCGCGGAGCCAACAATTCCGGGATCCGGGAACGAAAAACCCTACTCAAAGAATAGAATTTCGCAACAATACTGTCCTCGCAGCCCGTTACGACCAGTTCGCGTGGAAGCTGCCCGGCTTGTCGGTGCGCTCGAACGTGTGCGCGCCGAAGAAGTCTCGCTGCGCCTGCACAAGGTTCGCCGGCAGCCGCTCGGAGCGGTAGCTGTCGAAGTACGCGACCGCCGACGCGAACGCCGGCACCGGCACGCCGGCCTTCACCGCGGCCACCACGACGTCGCGCAGCGACGCCTGATAGTTCGCGGCGATGTCCTTGAAGTACGGGTCGAGCAGCAGGTTCGCGAGCGCCGGATCCTTCGCGTACGCGTCCGTGATCTTCTGCAGGAAGCGCGCGCGGATGATGCAGCCCGCGCGGAAGATCTTCGCGATCGTCCCGAGGTCGAGGCTCCAGCCGTACTCTTCGGACGCCGTGCGCAGCTGCGCGAAGCCCTGCGCGTACGAGATCACCTTGCTCAGGTACAGCGCGCGGCGCACCGCTTCGATGAACGCCGCACGGTCGCCGTCGAACGGTGCCGCGGCCGGGCCCGACAGGATCTTGCTGGCCGCGACGCGCTCCGTCTTCAGCGACGACAGCACGCGTGCGAACACCGACTCGGTGATGAGCGGCAGCGGCACGCCCAGATCCAGCGCGTTCTGGCTCGTCCACTTGCCGGTGCCCTTCTGCGCGGCGCGATCGAGGATCACGTCGACGAGGTGCTTGCCGGTTGCGTCGTCCTTCTTGCCGAAGATCTTCGACGTGATCTCGATCAGGTAGCTGTCGAGTTCGCCCTGGTTCCACTCGGTGTACACCGCGCCGAGTTCGTCGTTGGTCAGGCCCGCGACGTCCTTCAGCACCGCATAGCTCTCGGCGATCAGCTGCATGTCGCCGTATTCGATCCCGTTGTGGACCATCTTCACGTAGTGGCCCGCACCGTCCGGGCCCATGTACGCGACGCACGGCTCGCCGTCCGACGGTGCCTTCGCGGCGATCTGCTTGAGGATCGGCTCGACCAGGTCGTATGCATCGCGCTGGCCGCCGGGCATGATCGACGGGCCGCGCAGCGCGCCCTCTTCGCCGCCCGACACGCCGGTGCCGATGAAGTGCAGGCCCGATTGCGCGAGTTCCTGGTTGCGGCGGATCGTGTCGGTGAAATGCGTATTGCCGCCGTCGATCAGCACGTCGCCCTTCTCGAGCAGCGGCTTGAGCGATGCGATCGTTGCATCGGTCGCTTCGCCGGCCTTCACCATCATCAGGATCCGGCGCGGCGTTTCGAGCGACGCGACGAACTCCTCGAGCGTATAGGTCGGTACCAGATTGCGACCGGGGAATTCGGCGATCAGTTCGTCGGTTTTCGCGCGGCTGCGGTTGTACACCGACACCGCATGACCGCGGCTCTCGATATTGAGTGCGAGATTGCGGCCCATCACCGCGAGCCCGATCACACCGATGGCTTGTTTGCCCATTATTCAATTCTCCGGAAAAAACGGGGCGCGACCCGAACCGGGCCGCGCGCACAGGCGAAAGGATAGTGGAAACCCGGCCGCGATGCGCGCCGGCGTGTCATTGCTCCGCGTGCGGCAGCCGGCGGAACACGACACTCAGGTTGTTCGCCGGCATCTCGATGACCTCGGTGCAGTCGAGCCCGCGATCGAGCCCGAGCGCCACGACCGCCTCGAGATCGCGCACGCCCCACGACGGGTCGCGGCTGCGCAGCTGTTGGTCGAAGGCTGCGTTGGACGGCGCCGTGTGCCTGCCTTCGCGGCGATACGGGCCGTACAGGAACAGCACGCCGCCCGGGCGCAGCGCGCGCGACGCGCCGTCGAACAACGCGTCGGTGCACGCCCACGGCGAGATATGGATCATGTTGATGCAGACGATCGCGTCGAGCGCCGCGGCCGGCCACGACGCATCGCGCACGTCGAACGCCAGCGGCTCGGCCAGGTTCGCGAGGCCCGCATGCGCGACCCACGCGGCGATCGAGCGGCGCGCGTGCGCGTCGGGATCGCTCGGCTGCCAGCGCAACCCCGGCAGCGCCTGCGCGAAATGGACCGCATGCTGCCCGGTACCGCTCGCGATCTCGAGCACACTGCCGCTCGCCGGCAACACGCGGCGCAGCACGTCGAGGATCGGCCCGCGATTGCGCTCGGCGGCCGGCGCCGACAGCCGCGCGGACGGATCGGGCGAAGACGTCGACCCGGTCACGATGCGTGCTCCGGTGCACCGCCGCACACGCCGAGCCGCGCGTTCAGCGCGTCGAGCGCGGGCGCGCATCGCGCCTCGACCTTCAGCGTCAGCATCGGATCGGCGCGCGTGCGGCCGAGGTTCAGCGCGGCGACGGGCTTGTTCCGCGCCTGCGCCCACACGCAGAACCGATAGCCGGAATACACCATCAGCGACGAGCCGACGACGAGCAGCGCATCGGCCGCATCGAGCGCCTGCGACGCCAGCACGACGCGTTCGCGCGGCACGTTCTCGCCGAAGAACACCACCGCCGGCTTCAGCAACCCGCCGCAGGCCGGGCAGGCCGGAATGCGGAACGTGTCGAGCGCGGCCCATTCGAGGTGCGCGTCGCCGTCGGCGGCGGGCTCCGCCTGCGCGCCCAGCAGTTCCGGGTTGTCCGTTTCGAGCACGGTCTGGATCGTCGCGCGCGCGTGATGCGCGCCGCAATCGAGGCACGTGACATGGTTGATGCCGCCATGCAGTTCGATCACGTCGCCGCTGCCCGCGCGCTGGTGCAAGCCGTCGACGTTCTGTGTGACGAGGCGCTCGATCCGGCCCGCGCCGCCGAGCCGCGCGAGCGCGACGTGCGAGCGGTTCGGCTGCGCGCGCCCGACCACCGGCCAGCCGATCATGCTGCGCGCCCAGTAGCGTCGGCGCGCCGCGTCGGAACCGAGGAATTCGTGCAGCTGGATCGGCGGCGAGCGCATCCATTGACCGTTGTGGTCGCGATAGCCGGGAATGCCGGAATCCGTGCTGATGCCCGCACCGGTCAGCACGAGCAGCCGCGGATGGCGCTCGACGAACGTGTGCAGCGCATCGAGCGCGGCCGGATCGACGCTGGCGGATGAGGGGTCGTGCAAGGTGGTGTCGTTCATGTTGGCGGCGCGTGTTCGGGTGCGGCGGCAGGTCGTGCACCGCACGGGCGGCCAGCGCGCCAGCACATGATACAGAACGCCGCGCGATCGGGCCGGCGGTCCGCGCGCGAGACCGGCGCGCAAAAAAAGACGCCCATCGACCACATGGTGACGGGCGCTTCAACAATTGATCCATCGGGGTAGTGGATCAACTGACAGCACAATGTCATCGGATCCGCCGCGGCACGGCCGGCGGACCTTTCCCCGGAACTACACCTTCTATTTCCTGTTTGGTGCGCGGATCGCCGCGCTGGACCGCATGCGGCACGCACGCGCATGCGTCGGGCGCGGTGCGCCCGCGTTTCGCGCGTCGGCATGATGATCCGGAAGTCATGGTCGCCATCTGCATGCACCGGCGGTTCATCCCCGACGACCGACCGGCAATCGTCGGCCTCGCGCGTCACGCGTGCACGTCGTCGTTCAGAACGAATCTGGTGGGTTCGGATGGAATGGAAGGCCGCGCGCTCACGTCGCCGCAATCAACGGCGACGCGAAGTCACGGGCAGGTCGGCGATTCATGTTTGCAACACGGCGCGTTGCGATTCGGTCTGTTTTCATTCTGTTGTCCCCGTCTTCTGTACGTCCGACCCACTGAAGCGATCGCCCGGCCCCTGCTGCGCCCGCGATCGCGCTCACGGCACATACAGATATGCAAGGAGCGCACCATGCTTCGCTGCGCAAGGCTGCGCAAGGCTGCGCAGGCCGATGAAACGACCCCGATGCAAATCGCACGGCAATGGCAATGCGTGAATGTTTCGAAAGTGAAACGACGGGAAACGGCCCGGGAGAGCGACGGCGAAGTTGCAGGAGTGGGGATGCGTGCGCCGGCCGTACGCTCGCGCCCGCACGATGCCGACGGTCTGCTTACAATCGCCCGACGCCGGCCTCGTTCATCGCGCGGCGGTCGGTCGTCGGCACCGGACCGAGCGGCGCGTGGCGGAGCGCCTCGGTCCCACTCCGCGCAACACGACGCTGCGGATCGCGTCGCGAACATCGCGAACACGTTAGCATTCGGACACCGTACGGCGCGCGAGCGCGTCGCCCCGTCTTCAAGGAATCGACATGCCCCTGCCCGCCTTCGACCGCGCCGACGTCGCGCATCGCGTCTTCTCGGCCGAGCGACTGTCGATCGGCCTGACGTTGCCGCTGCTGCGCAGCGGCCACACCGTCGCGGATTTCAATGAGCAGCTCGAACTCGCGACGCTCGCCGATTCGCTCGGTTTTCGCGCGCTGTGGATTCGCGACGTGCCGCTGAACAGCGCCGACTATCCCGACCCGGTCGGGCATCTCGATCCGTGGGTGCTGCTCGGCGCGCTCGCGGCGCGCACGCGCCGGATCGTGCTGGCGAGCGGCGCGATCGTGCTGCCGCTGCGTCATCCGCTGCATGTCGCGAAGGGCGCGCTGTCGGTCGCGACGCTGTCCGGCGGACGCTTCATCCTCGGCCTCGGCTCCGGCGACCGGCCGCCCGAATATGCGGCGTTCGGCGTCGACGCGCAAACGCGGCGCGACCGGTATCGCCGGCATTGGGACATCGTCGCGGCCGCGCTCGCCGTGCCGTCCCGCGTGGTGCCCGACGAAACGCCGCCCGACGCACCCGAGTTCACGCTGCTGCCGCGCGGCGACGACGCGGTGCCGATGCTCGCGGTCGGCTCCGGCGGACAAAGCGTCGACTGGATCGCACGGAACGCGATCGGCTGGATGACCTACCACCGCGATCCGGACACGCAGCGGGCGCGCCATTCGATGTGGCGCGCGGCGGTCGAGCGGCTTGCACAACCAGCCTTTCGCGCGTTCGGCGTGTCGATGCGGCTCGATCTCGATGCGAATCGCGATGCGCCGGCCACCGCGCTGTCGCTCGGTTACGCAACCGGAAGCAATGCGCTGATCGGCATTCTCCGGGACATGCGCGCGGCCGGCACGCACCATGTCACGCTGAATCCCGGCTCGGACCGGCCGGTGCGCGAGGTCATCGAAGAAATCGCCGAGCACGTGCTGCCGGTCTTTCACGATGAGGAACGCTGATTCGTCAGGAATCCGCATCCAGCATGCCCGGTGCGGTATGCCCGAATCGAATATTCATCGACGGAACTATTCGGTGGCGCTCGCGATCATGTTAACTTCCGTCCATCGTCCAGACCGGCGGGCCACGCTTCGACGCGCGCCCGCACGCCTACTCATGCGACATTTCCTGCTCGGCTGGCTGCTCGCCGCCGTCGTCTCGGCCGCCCACGCGGCCGCTCCCGCCCATGCCGCCGCATCGGCCGCCTCCGGCGCCGTGCCCGCGCTGACGCCGCAACAGGCGCAGCAGGCGCTCTCCGTCCTGCAAAATCCGCGCGAGCGCGAACAGGTCGAAACCACGTTGCGCGCGATCGCGGCCGTCGGCGTGCTGAGCACGCCCGCGCTGCCGGCGAGCGGCGCCGCGCCGGCCAGCGCGGCATCGGCTGCCGCCACCCCCGCCGCGCTGACGACGAACGGGCTCGCGTCGCTGGTCGTCCGGCAGGGATCGCGCTGGGCCGCCCAAATCGGCGGCGCGCTGCGCGAATCGCTGAGCTCGCTGCTCGATGTCGGCTCGGTGGGCAACTGGTGGCACGAGCGGCTGGTCCGCGCCGACGCACGGGCGGACCTCACGCGCGCGATCGGGATCATCCTCGCCGTGCTCGTGCCCGCATTTGTCATCGAATGGTTCGCAAGGCGGCTCCTGCGGCGCGCGCTGGCCGCCCTGAGCGCGCGTCGCGCCGAATCGTCGCGCGTGGCCGAAGACGAGCCAGCCGGGCCAGCCGAGCCCGCCGGGTCCGAGCCGCCCGCCCCGGACGACCACACGGCCCCAGCCTCCACGATCGACGCCGCCGCCCGGGCGGACGGCACCGGCAGGCCCGATACGTCGTCGCAAGGCCGCGGCCATGCGCGGCGCAACACCACGCTGCTGCGCCGGATGCCGCGCGCGCTGATCAGCCTCGCGCTGCGGGTCGTGCCGCTGCTGGTGTTCGTCGGCGTCGCGAGCCTGACGATGTCGTTGCTCGACGACACCGGCACGCCGACCGAAATCGCACTCGAATCGCTGATCGACATCTACGTGATCTGCCGCCTTGTGACGATCGTCAGCCGGCTGTTCTTCCAGCCCGATGCGCCGCAGCTGCGGCTGCTGCACATCAGCGATGCCTGGGCCGCGTTCGCGCAGCGCTCGATCGCGCGCATCGCGATCGTCCTCGGCGCCTGCACCGCCGCGGTCGAGCTCGCCGGCAGCTTCGGCCTCAGCGACGCCGGTCACGTCGCGCTGCTGAAAGCCGTCGCGCTCGTCGGCCACCTGATGATCTCGGCGCTGATCCTGCGGTGCCGCCAGCCGGTCGCCGCGCGCATTCGCGCGGCCGGCGACGAGCGGCCGGCCTTCGCGGTGATCGGCAACGCGCTCGCCGACGCGTGGGCGCCCGTGGCGGTGTTCGTCGTGATGGCGTTGTGGTTCGTGTGGGCGCTCGATGTTCACAACGGCTACCGCGTGCTGATCACGCTCGGCGGCCGCTCGATCGCCGTGATGGTCGGCATGCGGATCGTGTCGATCGTCGTGTTCGGCGCGCTCGCGCGGCTGTTCCAGCGCCGCGACGACGATCGCACGCTCGTCCACCTGCACGCGTACCGCTACTACCCGCTGATGCGCCAGATCGTTTCGGCGGTGATCGCCGTCGTGACCGTCGTGCTGCTGCTGCAGACCTGGGGCGTGCCGATCTTCCATGCGTTCGGGACCGGCACGATCGGCCATCGGCTCGCGTCGGCGCTGATCACGATCGCGATCGCGGCCGTCGTCGCGCTGCTCGTATGGGAAGCCGCGAACATCGCGATCGAGCGGCGCCTGCAGCTATGGACGCGCGAAGGCAACCTCGTGCGCGCGGCGCGGTTGCGCACGCTGCTGCCGATGCTGCGCTCGCTGCTGTTCATCCTGATCGCGCTCGTCGTCGTGCTGACGGGCCTCAGCGAAATCGGCGTGAACATCGGCCCGCTGCTCGCCGGCGCCAGCATCTTTGGCGTCGCGCTCGGCTTCGGCTCGCAGAAGCTCGTGCAGGATTTCATCACCGGGATCTTCCTGCTGATGGAGAACGCGATGCAGGTGGGCGACTGGGTCACGCTCGCCGGCGTGTCGGGCACGGTCGAATACCTGTCGATCCGCACCGTGCGGCTGCGCGCGGGCGACGGCTCGCTGTACACGATCCCGTTCAGCTCGGTGACGACCGTCAACAACACGAACCGCGGGCTCGGCAACGCGGCCGTCAAGGTCAGCATCGCCTACGGGCAGGACATCGATCTCGCGATCGCGACGCTGAAAGAGATCGGCGCCGCATTGCGCGACGACCCGAATTACAAGGACGGCATCCTGTCGGATTTCAGCTACTGGGGCATCGACCAGGTCGACGGCGCGATGATCGCGCTGGCCGGACAGATCCAGTGCAAGGACTCGGCGCGCTGGGGCGTGCAGCGCGAGTTCAACCGGCGGATCGCGGTGATGTTCCGCGAACGCGGGATCCGGATCGCGAATCCGCAGCGCAGCCTCGTCGCGTATGACGAAGGTTCGCGACCCGTGGGCCCCGAATACGATGGCGATTCCGCCGACATGCCTGCCGCCGACACGCATCCCGCGCCGCCACCGGAGCGCAAGCCGAACTGATCGCGCGTGCCGCTCAGCGTGCCGCCGGCTTCTTCGCACGCGGCACGCGCTTCGCGGCGCCGGTCGATGCAGCAGGCTTCGCCGCGCGTTTCGCGCCCGCACCGCGCCGTAAGCCGACCGGCGCTTCGTCGATAATGGCACCGCGCTGCGCATGCCAGTGTTCGAGCAGCACGCGCGTCTGGTCGGCGATCGTCGCCATCAGCAGCGCGCCGCCTTCACCGTCGAACCCGTCCCAGTCGAGCAACTGCAGTGCCGAGCGCTGCACGAGGTGGAACACCGTCAACTGCCCGAACAGGCTCATCGTGCGCAACCGCGTGACGGGATCGTCGGCCGGCCGCCCGGAGATCCGGCCGACCAGTTCGGCGCTCACGTCGTTCAACGGTTTGCGCACGCGCTTCATCAGAATGTCGGTCGCGCCTGCCGGCTCCTGCCCGACCTGCTCGCGCGCGAAGAACATCCGTTGCCCCAGCGTCTTCGGCACCGTGAAGATCCGGTCGGCCAGCGTGCGCAGGATGACGATGAACGCGTCGATCAGCGCGTCGACGTCCGCCTCCGCGTCGAGCGCCGCACGCGCATGCTCGACCGCCGGCCCGAGCACGCTCCAGCCGATCTCGGCAATCGCCTCGACGCACGCGCGGTACACGCCTTCCTTGTTTTCGAAGTAGTACTGGAGCGCCGGCGCGTTCACGCCGGCCTTCGCTGCGATGTCGCGCGTCGATGCGCCCGCGAATCCGTGTTCGCCGAACAGCTCGATCGCCGCATCGATGATTCGCCGACGCGTCTCGTCGCCGCGCGCGTAGCCGCCCGTCGACGTACGGCGCAGCTTCTTCGCTTCGTTCATGCCTTCCTCGTCACTCGATCGAACCACATTCTACTTGACAGATTTTTACCGACTGGAATAATTCGTCCGCCTGGAATAAATTGGATGACCTCATGTCGACGTCGCAACCTCCGTCACTGAAAGAAAATCGTCAGGGAACCGCATCGCCACGCAACGTCGGTTCGAGGCGGCGGCGCATCCTGACCGCCGTCGCCGTGGTCGCGGCCATCGGCGCCGCCGTGTCGCTGGGCCGCTGGTGGACGGTCGGCCGCTTCATCGAAAGCACCGACGACGCCTATCTGCAGGCCGACAACATGACGGCCGCGCCGAAGGTCGCCGGTTACGTGACCGACGTCTACGTGCGCGACAACCAGGTGGTCAAGGCCGGCGACCCGCTCGTGCGGCTCGACGTCCGCCAGTACCAGGTGGCGCTCGCGCAGTCGACCGCGACCGTCGACGCGCGCCGCGCCGACATCGCGCGCGCGGAAGCCGACATCAGCCAGCAGCGCGCGAACCTCGAGCAGGCCGAAGCACAGGCGAAGGTGGCGCAGATCAACGCACGGCACGCGAGCGACGAATACGCACGCTACGCGCCGCTCGCGGCGACCGGCGCCGAGACGCACGAGCGCGTGGCCGACCTGAAGAGCACGCGCGACCAGGCCGCCGCGACGCTCGCCGCGAACACTGCGTCGATCGCCGCCGCCCGCACGCAGATCGCGTCGTTTACCGCGCAGCTGCAGCAGGCGCGCGCGCAGCTCGAAGCCGCGCAGGCCAGCGCCGCGCAGGCACGGCTCGACCTCGACAACACGATCGTGCGCAGCACGCTCGACGGCCGCGTCGGCGACCGCACGGTGCGCGTCGGCCAGTACGTGCAGCCCGGCACGCGCCTGCTGACCGTCGTGCCGGTGAACGCGATCTACCTCGTCGCGAACTTCAAGGAAACGCAGATCGGCCGGATGCGTATCGGCCAGCCTGTCGAGCTGCACGTCGACGCGCTGCCAGACGACACGCTCAGCGGCACCGTCGACAGCTTCGCACCGGGCACCGGCGCGCAATTCGCGCTGCTGCCGCCCGAAAACGCGACCGGCAACTTCACGAAGATCGTGCAGCGCGTGCCGGTGCGCATCCGCCTCGTCGCGAACGCGCACGCGCCACGCATGCTGGTGCCGGGGCTGTCCGTGACCGTCGACGTCGACACGCGCCCGGACGGCAACGAGAACCGCCATGGCTGATACCGCCGCCACCCCGCCCGCGCCGCCGCACGAAGGCCGCGCGAGCGTCACCGACTGGATCGCGGTCGCCGCCGGCGCGCTCGGCGCGCTGATGGCGACGCTCGACATCTCGATCACGAACTCCGCGCTGCCGCAGATCCAGGGCGAAATCGGCGCGACCGGCACCGAGGGCACGTGGATCTCGACCGGCTACCTGATGTCGGAAATCGTGATGATCCCGCTCGCCGCGTGGCTCACGCGCGTGTTCGGGCTGCGCAACTTCCTGCTGACGAATGCCGCGCTGTTCATCGCGTTCTCGATGATGTGCGGCTGGTCGAATTCACTCGCGATGATGATCGCCGGGCGCATCGGCCAGGGCTTCACGGGCGGTGCGCTGATCCCCACCGCGCAAACCATCATCCGCACGCGGCTGCCGCTGTCGCAGCTGCCGGTCGGGATGACGCTGTTCGGGCTGATCGTGCTGCTCGGCCCGCTGTTCGGTCCCGTGCTCGGCGGCTGGCTCGCGGAGAACGTCAGCTGGAGCTGGTGCTTCTTCCTGAATCTGCCGGTGTGCCTGCTGCTGATGGCGCTGCTGGTGTTCGGGCTGCCTTCCGACCGTCCGCAATGGAACACGTTCTTCAACGCGGACTGGCTCGGGATCGCGGGCCTCGCGATCGGGCTGAGCTCGCTGACCGTCGTGCTCGAGGAAGGCCAGCGCGAACGCTGGTTCGAGTCGCAGATGATCGTCACGCTCAGCTGCGTGTCGCTCGCCGGGATGATCCTGATCGCGTTATCGCAGCGGTTCGCGCAGCGGCCGATCATGCGCCTGTCGCTGATGCGCAATCCGCGCTATGCGAGCGTGATCGTGATCGTGTCCGCCGTGGGCGCCGGGCTGTACGGCGTGTCGTACCTGCTGCCGCAGTTCCTCGCGATCGTCGCGGGCTACAACGCCGAGCAGGCGGGCGCGATCATGCTGCTGTCGGGCCTGCCCGCGTTTCTCGTGATGCCGATCCTGCCGCGCCTGCTCGGCAAGGTCGACTTCCGCGTTCTCGTGATCTCGGGGCTGCTGCTGTTCTGCCTGAGCTGCATGCTCGACATCGGCCTGACCGCGCAGAGCGTCGGCCATGATTTCGTGTGGTCGCAGCTGATTCGCGGCGTCGCGCAGATGCTCGCGATGATGCCGCTGAACCAGGCGTCGATGGCCGCCGTCGCGCGCGAGGACTCGGGCGACGCGGCCGGGCTCTACAACATGGCGCGCAACCTCGGCGGCTCGATCGGGCTCGCGATCATCGGCACCGTGATCGACCGGCGCACGACCTTCCACGTGGACGCGCTGCGCCAATCGGTCAGCGCCAATTCGCTGATCGGGCAGGAACGGTTGTCGGCCTACGCGGCGAACTGGTTCGCGCACACGGGCGACCTCGCGTATTCGCATCTGCGTGCGCTCGGCCAGCTCGCGCAGCAGATCCAGATCCAGGCCATCGTGATGACCTATTCCGAAACCTTCTACCTGCTGGGTCTCGCGCTGCTCGCGTGCGTGCCGCTCGCGCTGCTGCTGAAGACGCCGCGCGGTCCGCAGCCGATGTCGTCCGGCCATTGAACCGCCTTACACGATGAAGCTCTTCTCCCTGCCCCGCCGCCCCGCGCTCACGCTGTGCGCAGCCGCTTGCCTGCTCGCCGGCTGTACCGTCGGCCCCGACTACCGCGGCGCACCCGCGGCACCCGACGCGCCGACCTTCGTGCGTGCGCCCGCCACCGGCGTCGACTCCACCGCGCCCGCGCCGAGTGCGTGGTGGCATGCGCTCGGCGATCGCCAGCTCGACGACCTGATCGCCGCCGCGCTCGCGCACAACCCCGATCTGCAGGCCGCGCAGGCCCGGTTGCGCGCGTCGCGCGCGCAGCTGTCGCAACAGCGCGCCGCGCAGTTGCCGAAATCGTCGGCCACCGTCGCCGCGATCCGCGCGCGCGAACCGGACCTCAGCGCGCTCGGCTCGCTGCTGCCGTCCGGCGACTCGAACCAGTCGGGCGGTTCATCGCCGCCGCTGGGCGGTTCGGGCCCGCTGCAGCTCTATTCGGCCGGCTTCGACGCGACCTGGGAAATCGATCTGTTCGGCGGCACGCGCCGCGCGGTCGAAGCCGCGTCCGCGCAGGCGGAAGCCGTTGACGCCGACCTCGCCGACACGCAGGTGTCGATCGCGGCCGAAGTGGCGACCGCGTACGTCGACCTGCGCGACCAGCAGCAACGGCTCGCGCTGTCGCGGCGCACGGCCGAACTGCAACAGCACATGCTCGAACTCACGCAGCAGCGCCGCGCGCGCGGCGTCGCGGCCGATGTGGACATCGAACGCCTGACGACGCAGGTCGAAAACACGCGCGCGTCGTTGATCCCGCTCGATGCGCAGGTGACGGAGTCGCTCGACCGGCTCGCGATCCTGACCGGACGCGCGCCCGGTGCGCTCGATGCCGCGCTGTCGGCATCGGGCGCGCCATTGCCGACGCTACCCGGCAGCGTGCCGGTCGGCGATCCGGCCGCGCTGCTCAAGCAGCGCCCCGACATCCGCGCGGCCGAGCGTCGGCTCGCGTCGAGCAATGCGCAGATCGGCGAGCACATCGCCGACTATTTCCCGAAGGTGACGCTGCTCGGCGATCTCGGCTTCAGCGCGACGGACCCCGGCCATTTGTTTCGCAAGCAGAACTTCACGTGGGTCGGCGCACCGTACCTGCAATGGAACATTCTCGACTTCGGCCGCACGCGCGGCGCGGTACGGGCGGCCGAAGCGTCGCGCGACGAAGCGGAGGCGAATTACCGGAAAGCCGTGCTCGGCGCATTGCAGGACGCGAACACGGCGCTGCAGCGCTACGGACACCAGCGCGAACATGTGGTCGCGCTTACCAAGGTGCAGACGTCGGCCACGCATTCGGCCACGTTGATGGACCAGCGCTATCGCGCGGGCGTCGCATCAACGATCGATCTGCTCGACACGCAGCGCGAGGCGCTCGCCGCGCAGCAGAACGTGATCGCTGGAAAGGCCGAACTCATCAAGGATTACGTATCGCTGCAGAAGAGCCTCGGGCTCGGGTGGCAGACGAACGCGGGGTGACATGCGCCGGGCGCTCGCCCGGCAAAGTTCGTTGATGGCGCCGGCACCGACGATTCGAATGTTTCTTCCACAACGGTTCGCCCATTACGATTCGAACCGCGAATGATTCGGTCGATTAAGTTGCGATTGCAACCAAATCGGGTTTCGAAAATTACAAAACACCCCCGATCTTTTCAAAAGCATTTCAGCTTAATTCATTTAATTTTGTTTCATATAATCAGAAAAAGTTTGACACCGAACTTTCGTTCTTGATACCGTCCGATGCAAGCAATCTGACACATTGCAAACCACGCAATCGATTCCGCTCGACGCATTTCGCTTCCGCCGCACCGAAGTTCTCGCCGCCGACAGTCTCTCGTTCGTCGGTGCATGCAACATCCCGATGCATTTCATTGGGCAGCTGCCGTCCGGCAGCGGGCCGAAGGACCGAACCGAATGAGCAGGACACCGAAACTGTTGCTCTAGCGATCCCGCCTGCATCAAGCCTGCTCGCGCGGCCGACCCGCAACGCGGCGCAGCGCCACCACTACCTGGCATTCAGCATTTCGCTCCCGGAGGTCACCACCTTTCCGGCTCGGGCGAAAGGCCCCGTCGTGCTCGCGCCATCCGCGCGAGCGCGGCGGATATCGGCGGCACACGATCCGCGCCGCCGTCGACTGTTGTTGTTCATGCCGTTCGATGTTCAACCGGAGGGGTAATTCAAAATGAATCAGGTTGCAGACAAGAAACAAAAGCACATCCGCATCGTCAAGCTAGCGTTCGCCGCCGCGGCAGCCGCTTCGTTCGGCATGACGGCCGTCCATGCCGCACCGGCCGCCGGCTGGACGGAAACGCGCACCAAGGGATTCCTGCCGCTCGTCCAGCAAGGTGAAAGCAGCAGTACCGCCGGCGCACCGGCGGCCAGCACCGCCGCCGCTGCCGCGTCTGCCATCGAGATGGCGCCCGGCGAATCGGTGGACATCGTGCTCGGTTTGAACCTGCGCAACGAAGCGCAACTCGACCAATACCTGCGCGACCTGCATACGCCCGGCTCGCCGCACTACAAGCAGTTCCTCACGCCGGCGCAGTTCGCCGCGCAGTACGCGCCGACCGACCAGCAAGTCGCCTCCGTCGTTGCGCACCTGCGCAAGGCCGGCTTCGTCAACGTCGTGGTCGCGCCGAACCGCCTGCTCGTGTCCGCATCCGGCACCGCGGCAACGATCAAGTCGGCCTTCCGCACGACGCTCAAGCGCTTCACGCACAACGGCCGCAGCGTCTACGCAAACACCGACGCCGCGCAGGTGCCGAACGCGATCGGCAGCATCGTCGGCGCCGTGCTCGGCCTGCAGAACGTCGAGCTCATGCATACCGGCGCGGGCAGCAAGCCGCAAGGCAACACCAGCAACCTGACGATCCCGGCGGGCGCATCCGCGGTGCCGCACAATCCGACCGAGTTCTCGTCGCTTTATGGCGGCGACGGTACGCCGACGGCCTCGCAAACCACGGTCGGCATCATTTCCGAAGGCGACCTGTCGCAGACGGTCAGCGACCTCAACACGTTCGCCGCGAGCAACGGCCTAGGCACGATCAGCAGCAGCGTCGTCCACACAGGGCCGTCAGGCAGTTCGTACACCGATACATCCGGCACCGTCGAATGGAACCTCGACAGCCAGTCGATCGTCGGCACTGCCGGCGGCAGCGTGAAACAGGTCGTGTTCTACGTGGCGCCGTCGATGACGCTCACGGCGATCACCGCCGCGTACAACAAGGCGGTGAGCGACAACGTCGCGAAGGTCATCAACGTGTCGCTCGGCGTGTGCGAATCGTCCGCGTACAGCACCGGCTCCCAGGCGACCGACGACACCATCTTCAAGCAGGCCGTCGCGCAGGGGCAGACCTTTTCGGTGTCGGCCGGCGACCACGGCGCATACGAATGCGCGAGCGGCAAGCCATCGCGCTCGACCTACACGGTGAGCGAACCCGCGACGTCGCCTTACGTGATCGCGGTGGGCGGCACGACGCTGTTCACCAATACGTCGACCAACACGTACAACAGCGAAATCGTGTGGAACGATCCGAGCTGGCAGCAGGGCACCGTGTGGTCGACGGGCGGCGGCTACAGCAAATACGAAGCCGCGCCGTCGTGGCAATCGTCGAGCCTCACCGGGTCGACCAAGCGCGCGCTGCCGGACGTCGGCTTCGACGCCGACCTGCGCACCGGCGCGATCCTCGTGGTGAACGGCCAGACGTCCGACACGCTGTGGGGTTCGGGCTACCTGAACAACGAAGGCGGCACGAGCCTCGCCGCGCCGATCTTCACCGGCATCTGGGCGCGGCTGCAATCGGCGAACAACAACGCGCTCGGCTTCCCGGCGTCGAGCATCTACAAGTACTTTCCGAGCAACGCGGCCCTGCTCCACGACGTGACGTCCGGCAACAACGGCAGCGGATCGTACGGCTACAACGCAAAGGCCGGCTGGGATGCGACGACGGGCTTCGGCAGCGTGAACATCTCGAAGCTGAACACGTTCATCCAGGGCACGTCGGATTTCGCGCGCTGACGGCCGGATGACGCGCGAGGTTCCGCGCCTGTCGGCGGAGCCTGGCGCTGCCGCGCGAAAAGACAAAACCCGCGAAGGCCGTGAAGCCCTCGCGGGTTTTTCGCATTCCACGCCGGGCCGCGACAGGTGACCGTGCGTTGCGCGCTACCGCCGCACTTTCTTGCGGACGGCAACGCCTATACATACAGCTCAATGGTCCGGCGATGCTTCGGCGCGAACGCGCCGGCCCTCCACTTCAGCGCGCATCGCTTGCGCACGCGTGGCCAGATGCAGACGTAGCGCCTCCGATCGATCCGCGTGGGCACGGGCAAGCAGTTGATCGTGGTCGATCGGGCCCGCGGCCGGCAAGCCCAAACGCTCATACTGCTCGGCCGGTGCGTCGCTGGCACGCATCAGATCCCGAGCGAATGTCGCCATGCGCTGCTCCACGGCGTCGTCGTACAACGGTTGCGCCTGTCCGGGATCCGTCTGCAAGTCGAACAGCAGCGTTCCGGCACGATACGAATATCCAATGGGCCGGCTCGCGATCTTCATCATGCTCACGCCCTGTGAAAACGGAAACGGCGGTGCCAACTCGATATCCTGCAGTTCGTCGACGCTGAACATCTCGCGCATGTGCGTGGGCATCAACGTATATTCATACAGTGGCGCGTTGCGGTCCGGGTCCGGCCCTGACCGCATATATACGTAACGGCCGTCCGTCACGTTGACGTGTTCGCCGTGCATGCCGAACAGCGCCGCCTCCCGAACCGGCAGGTCCTCGTCGATGGTTTTCGCGAGCGCCACGCCCTGCATGCGCGGCGTTGCTTGCACGCCGAAGAAATCGAGCAGCGTCGGCGCGATGTCGATCATCTGCACGAGCGACTGGCGCCGAACGCCCGCACGGCGGGAACGCGGGTCCCAGATGAAAAGCGGCGTATGCGCGAGCTCGTCGAACCAGGGTTGCGCCGTCTTGGCCCACCAACCGTGCTCTCCGAGCATGTAGCCATGATCCGTGCACACGATGAGCATCGTGTCCTGCCACAGATTCAGTTCATCCATCAGATCGAGAATCCGCCCCAACGAGTGATCGCACATGGATACAAGCGCGGCATATTCGAATCGCGCGTGCCGAATGTCATCGTCGGTTTCGTTGCCGGATACCGGACCGTATGGCGGCCAGTCGAAATGCGCGTCCGTATTCGTTTGGGGATAGAGATCGCGATATTTCGGATAACTGGCGAATGGTTCATGCGGATCGAACGTCTCGATCTGAAGCAACCACGAATCCGCATCGTGATTTTCCCGGATGAACGCCTCGCCCGCGTCGAACGTCAGCGTTTGCGGATGGAGATCTTCGGTCGGGTAGTACTGGCGGTTGACGAAATCTTGTCGCGCGGCCTTCTCGTTCAGCGCCCCCTTGAGCCGCGCCGGAATCGGCGGCTGCCGGATTTGCCCCTTCCACGGGTCGCCCTCCTGCCCGCGAAAGAACTCCCAACTGCTGTACCGCGTGTGATAAGTCGCACCGCCATCTTCCCAATAGTGCGGATGATCGCTGGCCAAATGCGTATGGATGCCCTCGCGTCGAAGCATGTTCGGCATCGAATCGTCGAACGGCTCGAGCGGCCCCCAGCTTCGATGCAGGAAGTTGTAGCGCCCCGTATGCAATTCCCTGCGGGCGGGGATGCACGCCATGCTGCCGATATAGCAGTTGTCGAACGTCGCACTCCGCTCGGCAAGCCGCTGGAAATTCGGCGCCTTGACCCACTCGTTGCCATAAGGCGGGAGCATGTGCCGATTGAGGCTGTCGTACATCACAAGAATTGCTTTCATGATTCGCTCATTTCACTCCAGAATTAATGCTCGTCAGTTTCGTGTACGGATACGAAGCTGGTTGCGCACCTCGCCGACGCCCGGCACGCGCTGCGCGGTAGCGATAGCCAACGCGCTCTGTTCCGAATCCGCTACATCGCCGGAAAGCGTCACGACATCGCCGCGCACGAAGATCAGCAAGCGACTCGCATCGAGTCGCTTCGCTCGCCCGAGCGCACGCGCAACGCGCTTCCTCAATTGGCGATCCGCCGCCTTTTGCGCCTTGGTGGGCGCCGCCGCGGGCATTGAAGAAAGCGCCGGTTCCGCCTGCCGCTCCTGCGCCGCCGCGCTCGCGGCCAGCACCGTCAGTGCCGTTGCCACAGCGGCCCGGCACACCATCACTCGTACATGCATACATCCTCCCCGTCGAATCGATGCGCCGATCGTGCCTCGTGTTCGAGCACGACCTTGCCATCGAATGTGTATCTAGAACTGCGTGATCATCCCGATCGAAACACCGGTCACCGCGCGCCCGTCCGGACGAAGATTCAATGCCGACACGTTCGTGGGATCTTTCTTGTAAGCACCGGAAAACCCGTTTCGGTCGAATTCAACATAGAGTTCGGAGCGCTTCGACAGAAAATATTCGACCATCGCATACGTCGTCATTTTTCGGCCGTCGGCGCCCGCGACATTTTTCAGGTTGCTGGCGATGTCGTAATAGGTCGCACCGGTGAACTGCAGCGTGGGCGTTACCCGATAGACGAGCCCTACCGACGGAATGTGATCGCGCCGTTCCGCGCCGGCCGCGGTCGCCGCGGAAACCTTCAGTGCGCTGTAGCTCAAATACATCCGGGTCGGCCCGAGCTGCCACGTTGCCCCGCCCATCGCCGTCTCCGCGTGTTGCGAGGCGCTGGCGTTGTAGGTCTTCTGATACGCGGCGGCCAGCAGCAGCGTCCGAAACTGATAGCTGGTGCCGATGGCGAAGTTGGTCCCGGCCCGCGTATTGCCGGCCACCCCGCCCGGCGAATAGCTCGCCCGCAACGTGAAGCCGCCGCTGCGCCCGACGTACTTGATCGTATTGTTGAAGCGCGCGTCCAGCGTGAAGAAATTCCCGCCCCACAGAATGCCGGGCACGGTGGCCAGCGAAGGCCCGTTGGCCTCATTCGGGTCGAGCTGAACCCCAATGTCTTCCGCTGCGTTGAGTTGACGCCCCAGCATGAGCCGGCCGAATCCCCCTTCCAGCCCGACATAGGAGCGCTGGGAAAAGAATGTACTCGACGCTTTCGTGCCGCCCGTGCCAGTGATGAAACCGCTTTGCAACATGAAGATCGCACGCCATCCCGCGCCCAGGTCTTCCACCCCGCGGATGCCGAACGAGTTGCCCGAAATGGAATTGCTGTCGAACCCGATCTGGTGCCCGCCTTGTACCCCGTCGGTCCAACGCACGCCGCCCCCGACCGTTCCGAACAGTGTTACGCTCGATTGCGCATACGTATACCCCGACATCACCATGGCGATCACCGCTACAGCTTCTTTCCGCACTGTCTCCTCCATTTAATAATTAGTTATATTAATTATTTATCGTGAAAATTCACTCGGAAAACTGCCTGGCACATGCCACCGCCCGACCTGGAAATCAGGTCGCCGAGCTGTCGACTTCGACAACCCCGCGACCTGAGCGCCGTCAACGTTCCTGCTGCTCGCGCCACTCGCCGGGACGCGGCAAATCGACGACCGGGAATCGGGCGCCTTTCCCGGCCGGCAGCACATCCGCTGTCTCGACTTGCCAACGCAACAAGGACGCGAGCAGATCGGCCTCGATCTCGGCGTATTCCGGCATACCGGCCAGATTCGTCGTCTCGTTCGGATCGGTCGTCCGTCGATACAATTCCGGCCCTTCGTACAATCGCCACACGTAAGTCCATTCAAGCGTGCGAACGACTGCCACTTTTCCGACCGACTCGGGATGCTCCCTTTGCTGCGTGCCCTTGATGTCGTACGGGAAGCCGGCATTCTCGAAATGATCGGCTTCCCTGACGAGAAATCCTCCTTCGCTGAACACCTTCTCGCGATGCGCCGCACCGGTCTCGCGCAGGCACTGCACGAAGCTGCGCCCGTAGTGCGCGTGCGTGGCCTCGAGACCCGCCAGATCCAGCAACGTAGGAAACACGTCGATCATTTCCACCAACGCGTCGGAGACGGTGCCGGCCACACCGGGCGCCGGCCCGCCCGACACGATCAGCGGATTTCTCAGCAGGCATTCGTGCACACCGGAGGGCCACTTTTCGGCGAGACCGAAATCGCCGAGATATTCGCCGTGATCCGAGAAGAAGGTGGTGATCAGCCGCTCCGGCTCGGTCGCCTGCCGGGCCGCATCCACGATCCGCCCGACGTGATGGTCGAGCCTCGACACCATCCCGTAATACACCGCACGCAATTCCCGCCACTGCGCGTCGGTCATGTGATCCCAGCCGTGCGCCTTCATGAGCGCGTCGACGTAGGCCGGCATGCGCCCGCTTCCGGCGACACGTTCGGGCACCGTGTCGCGGTCGTACATCGAGAACCATGGCTCTTCCGCCTCGAACGGAGGATGCGGGGCAAAGAGCGGGACATACAGCACCCAGGGTTCCCGCGGCGGAGACTTGAGCCAGTGCTCCGCTGTCTTGACCACTACTTCGTCATATTCGACATTCGCCTGATCCTGCGTGCGCTGCCCGCGATAGAACGCGCGGACCATCGGATCGCTCGGGTCGCCCTGCGTCTTGCTCCGCAGAAATTCGCCGGCGCTGCGCCGCGTTTCCTCGGGCAGGAAGCCGTGCTCATGCATCGACAACTCGGTCGCACCGGCGGCAAACGAGTCGCCACGGCCACCCGCCATCGCGACGTGGTAGCCGCTTTCCTTGAAGACGCGCAGGAAATTGGGTTCATGCGGGCCGAGCAAGTGGCCGAGCGTCCGATGACCGCCAACATGCGGATAGCGGCCCGACAGGAACGATACGCGCGACGGGGAACATACGCTGTGCTGTCCGAACGCTTGCGTAAAGGCCACGCCGTCGGCTGCGAGCCGGTCCAGATTCGGTGTCCGGACCTGGGTTGACGGATGCACGGCATGCACGCAATCGGCACGTAGCTGATCCGCGACGATGACGATGAAATTGGGCTGCTTGGTCATTTCAAATCCGATGATAAAGAGACGTTCGATGTCAACGAACCGCTTTGATGAAGATGATGACGAGCGCACCGAGCGCCGTCGCGCAACTCGCCGTCACGAACAACGTGTCGTAACGGATCGCACCGCCGGGCAATGTCAGCCATGTCACGAAAAGCGACAGCACGAATTGCGGCAGCACGTTTGCAAGGTGGAACACGCCCATGTCCTTGGCCGCGGTATCGGGATCGGGCAGCACTTCGGTCACCAACGCCAGATCGACGGCCAGATACGCGCCCTGCGCCAGACCGATCCACACGATCACGCCCAGCAGTTGCGAGAGGGTCGTGCAGGCCAGCAAGGCCAGCAGACCGAGCGCCATCCCCACCCCTGCCACGAAGACGAATACCTTCCGGCGTTGCAGGCGGTCCGACAGTCGCCCGAACAGCAACGCGCTGACCGTCATCGCCGCCGTGGCGACCAGCAGGCACATGAACATCGCGTGCGGCGTTTCCTGTTGCGACAGGCCGATCCGGTCGCGCAGATAGAACATCAGATAGTGTTGCAGGCAGCTCACGCCGAACAGCACCAACGCACGCGATAGCCACGCGATGGCGAAATCGGGATGCTTGATCGGATTCGTCCAGAAACATGCCGCCAGCCGTTTCCATTGCAGCCGCTTGAAATGACCTTCCTCGAGTCTCCGGTCATTCGCAAACACGACAAAGCACGTGATGGCGGTAAACGCGATCGCACCTTGCAACATCGCGACGGACACGAGATCGGGCGCCAGTTGCCGCACGATCCACACGCCCAGCAGAATGCCGATCGGCGGCGTGAATCCGACGATCGAGGAAAAGAATCCGAGCCGGGCGGGCGGCACCTGATCCGGGAGAATCGCGTTGAGCCCGCTCAAGGTCGCATTGAACGACAGCGCCATCAGTGCCCATCCCAGCGCAAGCTGAGCCGGCGATCCAGCCGTTGCCAGGATCGCCATCGCGCCCATACCGGCCACCGCGCCACCGAAGATCCACGGTTTGCGCATGCCCCAGCGGGCGCGCGTGTGATCGCTCAGTAATCCGAAGATCGGTTGCGCAATCGATCCGACGATCGCGCCGACGCCGATCGCCTGCGCAAGCACATTCGCCTTGTCCATTGGCGCGATGCGCTCGGCCAGCATCGGCAGGATCATCATCGGATACGGTATCAATGCAAGCCAGACGCCGATAAAGGCCAGGGTCAGGGTAATGCCGAGATGTCCGCGGGAGCGCCTGCCGGGCGCCGCAAGCACGAGTTCGTCCATAGAGTCTCCATTGCAGCCGATTGGGCAAAAAACCACCCTGAATCATTCGACCTGTACATTTCTGATGCGAAAATTCCCCGCCCATCGGCCATGCGCGGTACGCGAGCACGCCGTACCGAAACAGCGCAGCCGATGCGCCGGTTGCTTACCTGCCGAATTCACGATGCTCGAGCCGAACCGTCGCATCGACGACGTGATGGGCAGCCGAGCGCGCGAGCACGATCCGATAGTCGCCTTCGACGATGCGCCACCGCCCCGCTGTCGCGTCGAAACAACCGAGCAAGCGCGGATCAGCAACCATGCTCACCCGCACCGACGCGCCCGCACGCAACCACACGCGCTCGAAACCGAGCAGACGCATGCGCGTCGCTTCGGCCGCATGCGTGAGGTAAAGCTGCGGAACGTCGTCCCCGTCTCGCGGGCCGGTGTTGGTGACGGTAAAGCTCGCCGTTACCGTGTCGCCGCCGCTCACCGCAAAATCGCTGTACGCAAAGTCCGTATAGCTCATCCCGTGACCGAACGCGAACATCGGCGTGTCGCCTTGCTGCGCGAACCAGCGATATCCGACTTCGGCGCCCTCGTGATAACGCACCTGAATCGGTGTGCCGAGTTCCACATCCGCGCCGGGCAACCGCGGATGCGGTGTTTGATCGACGCTGACGGGGAACGTGACAGGCAGACGCCCCGAAGGATTGACCTCGCCGGTCAACACTTCGGCAATGGCCTGTGCGCCGGCTTGCCCCGGGAACCACGCCTGGACGATGCTCCGCACCTTGTCGCGCCACGGCATCGCGATCGGGTTGCCGGTCTGCAGTACGACGACGACATTCGGATTCACGCGCGCCACCGCTTCGATCAGGTCATCCTGACCATACGGCAACGTCATGTCGGGGCAATCGAAGCGCTCGCCCTCGTGTCGAATCGCGTTCACGATCACGACGTCGGCTTTTTCAGCCAGCGCCACCGCATCGGCAATATGCGCGCCGCTGTCGAAATCGATCGTCGCTCCCGGCAGGCGCGCACGCAGTTGCGCGAGTGGCGATGGGCCGAAAAAACACATCGACGTCGCGCCGAGCAACGGGTGACTTCTGAACGGAATCTCCGCCGTGTAGCCGCCGCGCGGCCGAACCTGGCTCGAACCGGATCCCGACAGGACGCCAACCTGCGCGAAGCCGCCGATCAGCGCGATCCGCCGCACAGTCCGGGCCAGCGGCAACATCGCATCGCGGTTCTGCAACAAGACGATGCCTTTACGGGCAATCTCCAGCGCAACGTCGTTATGCGCGTCCGCGTCGACCGGCTCCGCGGCGGACGGCCGGTCGATGCCCACCGCAAAGTACGAACGCAACATGCGTCGCACCATCTCGCTGATCCGTTTCCGGGGGATACGACCTTCGTCGAAGGCCCGGCGCAATGGTTCGTTGAACCACTCGCATTCGTCGAGCTGCGCACCGGAATGCTGGTCCAGGCCCTTGAGCGCGTAATCCCAGCTATTGACCGCGCGCCAGTCGGACATCACCCATCCCTCGAACCCCATCGCATCCTTTATGGTGTCCTGAATGAGATGTTTGTTACCGCACGCATATTCGCCGTTGACCAGATTGTATGCGCCCATCAACGCGCCGGGCCGACCGGTCTCGATCGCGATCTGGAATGCGAGCAGATCGCTTTCCCGATGGGCGGCCGGGTCGATGATCGCATCCAGAAAGAACTTGTTCGTTTCGCTCGCGTTGAGCGAGACGTGTTTCACCAACGCGATGACCCCCTCGGCCTGCGTACCGGACACCATGCCCGCACCGAGCTTTCCCGACAGGAGCGGGTCTTCCGACAGGTATTCGAAATTCCTGCCATTGCGCACCTCGCGCACGAGATTGATGCCGCAGCCGAGTGCGACGTTGAAGCCGCGCTCGCGCATTTCCTTGCCGATCAGCGTACCCGCCGCGGTGGCTAGCATTGGATCGAACGTCGCCCCGAGCGCCAGGCCTGCCGGCAGCGCGGTGGCCGTCTCGTTCACGTCATGGGTCGCCCGCACGCCCAGACTGGCATCGGACAGCAGCAGAGGCGGAATGCCGAGTCGCGGCACACCAGGAACGTATCCCCCGATGTCGGGGACATGCGCCGGCACGCGCGGTTCGCGCGCGTTCGTGCCGAAAATGCGCACCATCAGGCTGTACAGCATCGAAAACCGCTCGTCGTCCGTCATGCGGGCTTCGACTTCCCGCGCGCGTTCGTCAGGATCGGCAATCTCCGCCATCGGCGAGGACAAGGAGGGTTGAAGCACCGCATTCGAAAATTCGATACCGGCATCACGGTCGACAGGCGTCATGAGAACTCGTTTCGTTGAATAACTATCCACTTGGATAATTTATAGATACGCCAGTACCCTCGTCAAGCGCAATGCGTCTCCGGGACACTGGGACTTTCCCCGACATCGGTCGCATGCATCGCCGAGCGAGGCCGACGACGCGCGCCGCCATTCATGCGGACACGTGACAGCGTTGCGAACCCTTCGAACGAAAGGCACAATCCGGATGACTCGACTCAGGAAACGTTGCGATGCAGATTGTCAGACAGGCTCAGCAGGAACGAAGCGGGCAGACGCGAGCAGAAATTCTGGCCATTGCACTCGAGCAGTTTTCGACTCGCGGCTTCGATGCGGTGAGCGTGCGCGATATCGCCGACGTGGCCGGCGTCAATCACGCGATGATTCGTTACTACTTCGGCAGCAAGGACAATCTGTGGCGGGAAAGCGTGACCTTTCTCTTCGACCGCTTCATGGAAGAAGCGAAGCCACCGGGGTTGGATGTAGGACGCATCTCGCTCGATGTCGTGAAGGAGTACATCCGGAACTACGTCCGGTATTGCGCGAAGTATCCGGAGCACGCGCGCCTGATGATGCAGGAAGCCAATCGCGATTCCGAACGATTGAAGTGGATGGCACAGACGTTCATTCGGCCACGCCACAACCTCACCATTCCACTGATCGAGCACGTGAGCGCACAGACGAAGGGGCTCGAAAAGATCGATCCCATTACGCTCCTGTACATGATCACCGCGATCGCGCAAATCCCGTATCTGCTGACCGCGGAAATCAAATACGCGCACGGCATCAACGCGCTGCGGGAGAAGGCCGTGGAAGCCCATTGCGAAGCCGTGCTGGCGTTCGTCTTTCGCTGACCACCCGCCCTCGAGCCCGACGGAAAATCGTCGGGCCGGGCCTTACTTCCGCGTCAGATCATAAGCCACGCGAAATCCCGTGTGCCCGGCGGAGGTATCCGTGGGCCGCCCGGTTCGGGCCGCGATCCGATAGCGATAGCAATAGCTTCGATGACACAGGTATGAGCCGCCTTTCAGCGTGTACTCCCGCTCCGAGACCGCCTGCCGATCTCTCGCCTTGCCGGCGCTCGACAACGATCTGACGCGAAACGCATCGACACACCACTCCCAGACATTGCCGCTACAGTTGTAGAGGCCCGCCGGATTCGCGGCAAACGCATCGACCCGCACCGTTCCGAAGGCTCTGTCGCCGCCGCTGTAGCGATCGGGAAAGCGGCCTTGCCAGATGTTGCAGCAGAGCGCATCTTCCACCGGTTCCTCGTCTCCCCACGGAAAGCGTCGGGCATCGGCACCGCCCCGCGCCGCATGCTCCCATTCGGCCTCGGTCGGCAATCGCCCGCCGCACCACCGTGCAAACGCGGTCGCGTCGTTCCAGGAAATATGGATGACGGGATGCATGCCGCGCCCGTCGAGCGACGAAAGCGGTCCTTCCGGCGCAGCCCAGTACGCCCCCGGCACCGACCGCCACCACGGTACGTTTGCCGGCGCCTCGGCGACGCAGTCGGGCTCGAGAAAGGCGTCGAACACGTAGCTCCATCCGAATCGCTCGGCATCCGTGCGATAGCCGGTCGCCGACACGAACTCGGCGAATCGGTCGTTCGTCACCGCGTACCGTTCGATACCAAACGGCTTCAGATGCACCTTTCGACGCGGCCCCTCGCCATCCGCCTTGATGACCGGCGCATCGGTGCCCACCCAGCTGGGTCCGCCGTCGAACTCGACGATGTTCTCTGGCGGGAGACGAACAGTGGCCGATGCGGAATGCACGAGCCGATCGGGTTCGGACGACGAGGCCGCGACACCTTCGCATGAGTTCGCGCGCCGAGGAGCACAACACGTGCGCCCAGCAGCGGTCGATCGATCAGATTCGCTCAAATCCGTTCTCCTCCATCGTTAGATATTTATCCGATCGGATAAATATCTAACGCAAGCATACCGAGAGTCAAGCTGAAAAATGAAGGGGGTAAAAAATGACGCTGCCAGGCATGGCAACGCATCTGCAACCCATCCTGCTTCATTCCGGCGAGCGGCTTGCAGCGATGGACAAGGACCGGTCGATCACCTATCGACACCCGAACCGACCGGGCGATGACCTGTCCGCTTATTCGCCTACTCGCCGCCCCGCGCGAACATCGGCATGTCCCGCAGAATATGTTCAAGGAGCTTGAGCGCGGCCGCCGGTAACGGCCGCCCTGCCTTCGCGAGCAACCGCGCCTGGGTGCCCTTGAAGAGCGGATGATCGATCGGCACCACCGTGAGCGTGCCGGCGGCGATCTCCCGATACGCCGCGAATTCGCCGCCGATCAGCGTCATGTAGTTTTCGTAGGCGACGAACTGCTTGAGCGCCGTGAGCGAATTGGTGACCAGCTTCGGCCGTATCGTAATGTTCTCGGCGAATTCGAGCATCTTGGCCGCATGCCCGACACCGAACGATGCCGGCATCATGGCCAGCGGCCACGACAACATGTCCTCGACGCTGGCCGGGCCGCCGCGCAATGCCAGCGGATGGTCGGACCGCACCAGCAGCCCGACCGCCTGCGACGAACTCGCCAGATACTCGATACGGGGGTGCGGCGGCGGGTTGAAGGCAAGCCCGAGGTGCGCGCGGCTTTCCGCCACGGCTTCGAGCACCTGATCGACTCCGAGGATCTCCATGCCGATGTCGAGCAACGGGTACTGCGCACAGAATGGCGCCAGCACCTCGTTGACCAGCGCATCCACATAGCCCTCGCTCAGGACCAGTTGGACCTGCCCCTGCTTCAGGCCCTTGAGCGCGTGGAGCTGATCCTCGAGCCGCTCCTGATGCGAGCGATAGCCGCGCCAGAACTCGAGCAGGTGCGCGGCGGCTTCGGTCGGCCTGACGCCGCGCGCCTGGCGCTCGAACAGCGTCGCGCCAAGCTCGTCCTCGAGCAGCCGGATCTGCCGGGTAATCACTGACGGCGACGTGTTCAGGCTCTCGGCGGCGCCGCGGATGGTCCCTTGCTCGAGCACTGCGCGGAAGTAGCGCAGCCGCTGCTGATTGATTTCACGCATGTCGAACCATCCGTCCGATGATTACCGCCACTATCGCCAGACGCCACCATACCAGATGCGTTGCCCTGCAGGCAACGAAGTGTGCACATGGTTGCTGTTGGTGATTGCCCGTCGCGCTGCCACTATCCGATGCATCAGGGCGGTACCACGTACGACATTGGAGACTGGCATGCTGGCAATCCCGAGCGAAAGTGCGGTAGGCGACACCTCAAACCTCTACAGCAAGATCAACTGGCGGCTACTGCCGTTCCTGCTGAGCTGCTACCTGTTCGCCTACCTCGACCGCGTCAACATCGGCTTTGCGAAGCTCCAGATGCAAAGCGACCTCGGCTTCTCCGATGCCGCGTACGGCGTGGGCGCCGGAATCTTCTTCATCGGCTACGTACTGTTCGAGATACCCAGTAACCTGATGTTGCCGCGCATCGGCGCGCGCAAGACCTTCAGCCGCATCCTGGTGCTGTGGGGCATTACCTCGGCCTGCATGCTGTTCGTGCGTAACGTGCCGATGTTCTACGCGATGCGCTTCGTGCTCGGCATCTTCGAAGCGGGGTTTGCCCCGGGCATGATCTACTACCTCTCGTGCTGGTATGGCCCGCAGCGCATGGCGCGCGCCATCGCCGTCGTGTTCCTTGCCGGCCCGCTCGGCGGCATTGTCGGTGGACCGGTATCGGCGTGGCTGATCACAGCGCTGTCGGGCGCCGGCGGACTGGCCGGCTGGCAATGGATGTTCCTGGTCGAGGGTCTGCCCTGTATCCTGCTTGGCGTGCTCGCCCTGTTCTTCGTGCCGAACCGGCCGGCCGATGCGGCGTGGCTGACCGAGGAGGAAAAGCGCCTGCTCGCGAGCGAGATCGGATCCGCGGCGGGGCACAATCACTCTTTCCTGGCGGTGGCGCGTGACGTCCGGGTCTATGTGCTGGCCTTCGCGTACTTCTGCATCATCGCCGCCATCTATGCGATCAGCTTCTGGCTGCCGACCCTCATCAAGGCCCAGGGCGTGAGCGACACCGTACAACTCGGCTGGTACTCGGCCCTCCCCTATATTGCAGCGGCGTTCGGCATGTACTACATGGGGCGCCGGTCCGACCGGGCAGGCGAACGCCGTTTCCATAGCGCGGTGCCCGCAACCATCGGGGGCCTGCTGCTGGCCGCGTCCACCCTCGTCGACGGCAATCTCGCCGCATCGCTGGTGCTGCTCACGCTCGGTACCTGCGCACTGTGGATGACCTACACGGTGTTCTGGGCGATGCCCTCCGAATACATCAAGGGCCCCGGGGCAGCAGGCGGCATCGCGCTGATCAACACGATCGGGCTTTCAGGCGGATTCTGGGGCCCGGCCATCATCGGATGGGCGAAGACGGCCACCGGCAACCTTCACCTCGGCATGCTGATCCTGGCCACGCTGCCGATCATCGCTGCACTGATCATTCTCGCCAACAAGCTACCCGCAAAGTCGTAACAAGGAGTCGTCATGCTTCTACATCTTTCCACCTGGTCCGAAATCGAGCAGTTCCTCACGCGCAGCCGCACGATCGTCGTGCCGATCGGCTCCAACGAACAGCACGGCCCCACCGGACTGCTTGGCACGGACTGGCTGTGTCCCGAGATCATCGCGCGTGAAGCCGAAAAATCCGCCGATATCCTCGTGGGACCCACGTTCAATATCGGTATGGCCCAGCATCACCTCGGCTTTCCCGGCACCATCTCGCTGCGCCCGTCCACATTCATTGCCGCGATCGGCGACTGGACCCGCTCGCTGGCGGCACACGGTTTCGAGAAAATCCTGTTCCTCAATGGTCACGGCGGCAACGTGTCATCGATCGATGCTGCGTTCTCCGAACTTTATGCCGAAGCCAGCTTTGCGCGTCGCCGTGCGGGCTTCGCGCTGAAGCTTTGCAACTGGTGGGATCTTGAAGGCGTGGGCGAACTGGCGCGGGAGCAGTTCCCGACGGGCCACGGCGCGCACGCCACCCCGTCCGAGATTGCGATTACCCAGTGGGCCTTCCCCGATTCGATCAAGTCGGCCGACTACGCGCCGCCGATCGCCAACACCGGCCCGATCCGCGACGCCCTCGACTTCCGCGCCCGCTTCCCTGACGGACGCATCGGTTCCGATCCCGGTCTGGCCACGCGCGAAAAAGGCCGCGCACTGGTTGAACTGGCCGCGCAGTCACTGGCGCGCGAACTCGAAGCCTTCGGCCGCGAGCCGATGCCCGCCTGAAACCGACCCGCTGGCGCCATTTCGATTCTCTCTGGCGCCAGCTGCCTTCACTGCCATTGACCATTTCGAGGCAACCTTCCTGCTACGGTCAATTGCCTGATGCGGGAAGCTTGGGCGATTGCGGGAACCGTGCCTCGTCAGAATATCCAGCGCGCCTAGGTGGCTTCGGTCCGCTTGGCTGTCCCTCGCGCCAGCACAGTGTGTCGATCGCCAATGCAAGTGCCGGAGGCAATTGCCGGCGACTGGCGTAATACAGGTGATCGTTCGGAAATAGCGGCCACCATTCCTCAAGCCCCGGCACCAATTGGCCATCGCGTTCGACAGTCGTATGCCCACGTCCGTGCTGATGACGCGACGCGTCGTGCGCGTGAGCAGTCGTACGCGCAAGCGGGCTTCCAAACCGAGCATCGCATGGCTCAGTGCCGAGCGCGATGGACCTCGTTGAGCCGCAGCCCTCGCGAAGCTGCGCTCACGTCGCGGAGGATCTCTTTCCACATTGATGAAAGAGATTCACATGTGTATGCCGATTCCACGATCTACCGAACCAGTCTCGTAAGCAATAAAGTTCACTGATCCCGTGTTACTCGGCCGGCGGCCAAGTTGGGCATTGATGAGCTTCACCGGTCCTGCCCGGTGACGCTGACAGTGTTGTGTCTGCTGCTCCGGCTATGCGGCGCCAGCGGCATCAGGAACGTGAGCGGCGACGACTATCTCTGCCGATACGCTCAATACCTGTTCCACATATCTCCGAAAACCACACTATGACCATCACCTACGACTTCAGCAGCCAGGTGGCACTCGTGACGGGTGCCGCTTCCGGCATGGGCCTGGCGGCTGCACGCGCATTTGCCAACGCTGGCGCCTCAGTCGCCCTCGCGGACATCAGGGCCGACGTTCTCGATGCAGCGACGCAAGAACTTGCGGCGGCGGGCCATCGCGTGATCGGCCTGGCCGGCGACATTTCCGACGAAGCCTACGTCAAGTCGCTCGTCGAACAAACGGTGAAGACGTTCGGGCGCCTGGATGCGGCGTTCAACAATGCCGGCATTCAAAGTCCGGCCGTCGAAACTGCTGACGTCTCGAGCGACGTGTTCGACCGCATCAACGCGATCAACCTGCGCGGCGTGTGGCTGTGCATGAAATACGAGCTGCTCCAGATGCGCGCGCAAGGCAATGGCGCGATCGTCAACAATTCGTCTCTCGGTGGCTTGGTTGGTGTGCCGGGTCGAGCGGCTTACCACGCGACAAAGCACGGATTGCTGGGACTGACCAAGAGCGCGAGTCTCGAATACGCATCTCAAGGAATCCGAATCAATGCTATCTGCCCCGGTATCGTGGAAACGCCAATGGTGGTCGATATGCTGAAGGGGGAAGCAGCGGTCATGAATGAAATGATGAAGGATGTACCGATTGGCCGACTCGGCACGGCACAGGAGATCGCCGACGCCGTTCTGTGGCTATGTAGTCCCGGCTCCACCTTCGTGGTTGGCGTCGCACTGCCGGTCGATGGCGGCTACACCGCACGCTGAACGAAGGGGTTGAATAGATGAAAGTCTCGTCGCTCCTGAAAGCGATCCTTTACGTCGCAGCATGCCATGTTGCCGCAACCGACGCTGCCGAGCCACAAACGGCCCCGGCATCGGCAGCGGCTCAACAGGTCATGCACCCGGGCAGCCAGCCTTCAATAGCGGGCCCCGCGGCCTACTTCACCGGCAAGGTACGGATTGATCCGGTTTGGCCGGCCAACGGAGACATCAACGCATCGGGCGGTTTGGTGACGTTCGAGCCTGGTGCGCGCTCGGCTTGGCACACCCATCCGAAGGGGCAGTACTTCGTCGTCGTGTCCGGCGTCGGATATACGCAGGAATGGGGAAAACCCATCCGCGAGCTCTATCCCGGTGATGTCGTGTGGTGCCCGCCAGGTGTCAAACACTGGCACGGCGCGGCTCCCGCCAACGCGATGACGCACCTCGCTGTCACAGGCACGGCGGATGGCAAGAACGTCGAGTGGTTGGAGAAAGTGACGGATGAGCAATACAACGCCCGGTAAGTCAATCATTCGGCGCCATGGAGCCATTGCTTTGATTATGTCTTTGGGATTGCTGGTGGCAGGATGCCACGCAGCTCCCACTACCCAGGAGTCTCAACAAGTGACAAGCACATCGATAGCATCGGAAACACTGTCGACTCGCCAGCAGGCCATCGTCCCGATCGCGGCATTCGCCGCCAAAGGCGATCTTGCCAGGCTGAATGGCGCGTTGAATCAAGGGCTGGACGCCGGCTTGACCGTCACCGACATGCGGGAAGTCCTGGTGCAGCTCTACGCGTACGCCGGCTTCCCGCGCAGCCTCAACGCGCTTGGAGAGTTGATGAAGGTGCTCGAGGCGCGCAGGCAGCGTGGTGTCCAGGATGCACCGGGTCACGCGCCCAGTCGTCCGATCCCGACCGGGGATGCGCTACTTTCCGCAGGCACCGCCAACCAGACCAAGCTAGCGGGTGGCGCGGTCAAGGGGCCACTATTCGACTTCGCGCCGGTGATTGACGAATACCTCAAGACTCACCTGTTCGGCGACATCTTCGAACGCGACAATCTCGATTGGCAGAGCCGCGAAATCGCGACCGTCGCAATGTTGGCTGCCATGCCCGGGGTGGAGCCGCAATTACAAGCGCACATGCGCATCAGCATGAATGTCGGCCTCACGGAAAGCCATCTGCGCCAACTCGGACAAGTCTTGGCTGACCGCGTGGATGCCGATAGCGCGACGCGCGCGCACGACGCGCTTGATAAGCAGGTTGCCGCTAAATCCGTACGCTAATGTGGCGCCGATGGCGACGGCATGGATCCGCGGTATGGCGTCGCCGTTCGTCAGAATGTGATGGGTGGAGTGGCCGACTCATGCTTAACGGCACAACTTCCCGGGATGATCTGGAAGAGAATCTGGTGGGCCCCCCGGGAGTCGAACCCGGCACCAACGAATTATGAGTTCGCTGCTCTAACCAAGCATGAGCTAGGGGCCCAGATGAGAAGCAAGGCGTGCTACCTGTCGCGCCGGCAACGAAGCCGGGCCGGCATTGTAACAACAAAGACGACAGAGGAGACAAACGCCACCGGCATCACGTGGATACCGGCGGCGTTCGCAAGTGAGACGCTGGAAATCAGTTCCCTTCGAGGAACGACTTCAGCTTGTCGGAACGGCTCGGGTGACGCAGCTTGCGCAGCGCCTTGGCCTCGATCTGACGGATCCGCTCACGCGTGACGTCGAACTGCTTGCCGACTTCCTCGAGCGTGTGATCGGTGCTCATCTCGATACCGAAGCGCATCCGCAGCACCTTCGCCTCACGCGGCGTCAGCGAATCGAGCACGTCCTTCACGACGTCGCGCATGCTTGCATGCAGCGCGGCATCCGCCGGCGCGACCGTGTTGTTGTCCTCGATGAAGTCGCCGAGATGGGAATCGTCGTCGTCACCGATCGGCGTTTCCATCGAGATCGGCTCCTTCGCGATCTTCATGATCTTGCGGATCTTGTCTTCCGGCATCTCCATCTTCTCGGCGAGCGTTGCCGGATCCGGCTCGAGACCGGTTTCCTGCAGGATCTGCCGCGAGATGCGGTTCATCTTGTTGATCGTCTCGATCATGTGAACCGGAATACGGATCGTGCGCGCCTGGTCCGCGATCGAACGCGTGATGGCCTGACGGATCCACCACGTCGCATAGGTCGAGAACTTGTAGCCACGACGGTATTCGAACTTGTCCACCGCCTTCATCAGGCCGATGTTGCCTTCCTGGATCAGGTCGAGGAACTGCAAACCGCGGTTCGTGTACTTCTTCGCGATCGAGATCACGAGACGCAGGTTCGCCTCGGTCATTTCACGCTTCGCCTGACGCGCCTTCAGTTCGCCGGCCGCCATCTGGCGGTTGGTTTCCTTCAGGTCCTTCAGCGGCAGCACGACACGCGCCTGCAGGTCGAGCAGGCGCTGCTGCTGTTCGCGGATCGCCGGGATGTTGCGCGCCAGGACCGCGCTGTACGAATGGCCTTCGGCCGTGATCTTCTCGGCCCAGTCGAGATCCGTCTCGCTGCCCGGGAAGCGCGCGATGAATTCCGAACGCGGCATGCCGCACTTGTCGACGACGATGTGCAGGATCTGACGTTCGACCTGACGCACTTCATCCACTTGCGCACGCAACGTGTCGCACAGACGCTCGACGGTACGCGCGGTGAAGCGGATCGTCATCAACTCGGTCTGGATCGTTTCCTGCGCCTTCAGGTAGGCCTTCGACTTGTAGCCTTCCTTCTCGAACGCGCGGCGCATCTTGTCGAACCACTCGCTGATCTGCGAGAACTTTTCGAGCGATGCACGCTTGAGGGCTTCGAGCTGGGCGGCGTTGGCCGACGCCTGTGCGGCACCGTCGTCCTCCTCCTCTTCCTCTTCTTCCTCTTCCTCTTCGGCTTCCTCGTCCTCGTTCTCGATCGCTTCGGCTTCCTTCGCGGAGAAACCGTCCGTATCGGCGGAGTCCGAAGCATTCGGATCGAGCAGGCCGTCGACGAGTTCGTCGACGCGGATCTCTTCGTTCGCAACGCGCTCGGCCATCGCGAGGATGTCGGCGATCGTCGTCGGGCACGCGGAAATTGCCATCACCATGTGGCGCAGGCCGTCCTCGATCCGCTTCGCGATCTCGATTTCGCCTTCGCGCGTGAGCAGCTCGACCGTGCCCATCTCGCGCATGTACATCCGGACCGGATCGGTCGTGCGACCGAATTCCGAATCGACGGTCGACAGCGCGACTTCCGCTTCTTCCTCGACTTCATCGTCCGACGACGCGGCCGGCGCGTTGTCGTTCAGGAGCAGCGTTTCCGCGTCCGGTGCCTGCTCGTATACGGCCACGCCCATGTCGTTGAACGTGCCGATGATGCCTTCGAGGGCTTCTGTCTCGGTGAAGTTGTCCGGCAGGTGGTCGTTGATTTCGGCATACGTGAGGAAGCCGCGCTCCTTGCCGAGCTTGATCAGCGCGCGCAGCTTCACGCGGCGCTCTTCGAGCTCCTCGGCCGTGCCGGGCGTGCTCGTCGCGAACGCTTCCTTCAGCAGCGCCTTTTCCTTGGCGCGACGATCGCGCACCTTGGATTTGCCCGGAGCAGCCGCGGGTGCGGGCTGCTCGTCGCTCTGATTTGCGTCGTCATCGACGGATACTTCGTTCAGCTTTTTGGTCATGGAGTTCGCCGTACCGGCTATATCGACTCGCGGCTGCTGGACGACAGCCGGTTGAACCGTGGGTGCATGAGTAGTACGTACTGCCGTTTCGTCCGCGGCGGCAGTCGTGTCCCTTGCGCTTTTCGCACTTGCCCGCTTCGCCGCCGGCTTGGCCGGCCCGGAGTCGGGTCTGGCGGCAGCCCGTGTTCTGGCTGCCGACGCCGGCGCAGCCTGAGCAGTGCCGGCCGCGGTTTTCTTTCCCGCAGGGGCTGACGTGGCCGAAGACGTTGTCCTGGTGGAAGAAGCAGACTTGGCCGCAGTGACCTTCGTGGTCGGCTCCGTCGAGCCCTTGCCCGTTGCTTTCTTTCCGCCTGTCGTCTTTGCCATCGCGATTCTCGCCTCTGCTTGGAAAACAAACCGCTGGAAACCTTATATTATAGCACGCTGGGGAGCCCTCTCCTGGCGCCCCGGCCGCCTACAGCCCGAGCCGACGCTTCATGTCGGTTCGCTGCTGGTTCAATTCCGTCAATTCGGCCAGTTCCTCGGGTGTGAAGGTGGATTGCCGCGCCAGCCGATCGAGCCGGTCGCAGCATGCGTCGTAACGCATCTTGAGCACCGCGGCCTGCAGCTCCTCGCCCGCGATCCGCTCCTGTTCGCGCTGCCGCTCAGGCACCGTCTCGTCTTCCGGATTCTGTAACAGCAAGTCGCGGACGTTTTCATCATAGTCCAGAATTTCGCGGAAGATTTCCTCGTAAGTCGCCCCGTTCGAGGAGGTGCGCAGCACGTCAGACAGCAACCGGAACTCCGCGCCGTCGCCCAGCGCACGCGCATGCTCGACGACTTCGGCGAACAGCTCGCCGATGCGCGGCAGCGCGCGCAGGGTCGCAAGTTGCTCGTCGTCGAGCTGCGACGCGATCCGCGGATGCATCACGAGCGTACGCAACGCCCGCTTTTCGCTGTCCGTCACGCGTCGCCGCTCGCTGCGCGGGGGCGCGTGGCGCGCCGGCGCGGCAATGCGTGCATCGACATCCGACAGCGCCGCGACTTCCTCGAACGGGATATCGAGACGGTCGGCGAACATGTGCATGATCTGCGCGCGCAACGCATTAGCAGGCAGCGCCTGCAGCAGCGGCTTCGCGTCGAACAGCGCCTTCGCGCGACCTTCCGGTTGATCGAGCGCCTTGCCGGCAATTGCTTCGTTCAACAGAAATTGCGACAGCGGCATCGCGCGTTCGACCTGCTCGGAGAACGCGTCCGCGCCGAATTCGCGTACGTAGCTGTCCGGATCATGTTCGGACGGCAGGAAAAGGAATCGGATCGTCCGGTTGTCCGCCGCATGCGGCAGGCACGCCTCGAGCGCGCGGCGCGCCGCACGCCGGCCGGCCGAGTCGCCGTCGAAGCTGAAAATGACCGTATCGGTCTGGCGCAGCAGCTTCTGCACGTGGATCGGCGTGCACGCCGTGCCGAGCGTCGCGACCGCGTTCGGGAAGCCGAGCTGCGCGAGCGCGACGACGTCCATGTAGCCCTCGACGACCAGCACGTACTTGCGCTCGCGGATCGCGAGACGCGCCTCGAACAGCCCGTACAGTTCGCTGCCCTTGTTGAACAGCGGCGTTTCGGGGGAATTCAGGTACTTCGGCTCGCCGCTGCCGAGCACGCGGCCGCCGAACCCGATCACCTGCCCCTTCACGTTGCGAATCGGGAACATGATCCGCTCGCGGAACCGGTCGTAGCGTCGCGCGACGCCTTGCGCGTCGGTTTTTTCGCTGACGATCACGAGCCCCGATTCGACGAGCGACTCGTCGCGATAGTCGGGGAACGCGGTTTCGAGGTTCTGCCAGCCGTCCGGCGCATAGCCGAGGCCGAAGCGCGCGGCGATCTCGCCGGTCAGGCCCCGGTTCTTCAGGTACTGGATCGCGACGGTCGCGCCGCGCAACTGCTTGCGATAGTAGTCGCACGCGACGGACATCACGTCGGACAGCGCCGTCGCGACCGATTTCGACACGGGTGCCGGATAGTCGCCGCCGCCCCCACCGCCGCCGCGCATCGACGGCTCGTGCGGCACGGTCAGCCCGACCGATTGCGCGAGTTCCTGCACGGCTTCCGGGAACGTGAGCCCCGCGTGCTCCATCAGGAAGCCGATCGCCGTGCCGTGCGCGCCGCAGCCGAAGCAGTGATAGAACTGCTTGGTCGGGCTAACGGTAAACGACGGGCTCTTCTCGTTATGGAACGGGCACAGCCCCATGAAGTTGGCGCCGCCCTTCTTGAGCTGCACGTACCGGCCCACCACGTCGACGATATCGACGCGGTTCAGTAAATCCTGCAGGAACGAATGCGGAATCACCGTGGGATCGAGCGAAAAAAGGACAATACGATGCCCCGGCGCACGCCGCGCCAGGAAGCGGGTTTTACTTCGACAGCGCGGCCTTGACCTGCGCGGAGACAGCGGTCATGTCGGCACGGCCGGCGAGCTTGCCCTTCAGCACGCCCATCACCTTGCCCATGTCCTGCGGGCCGGCTGCGCCCGTTGCCGCGACCGCGGCCTGGACTTCGGCGGCCACTTCCGCGTCCGACAGTTGCGCGGGCATGTAAGCACCCAGCACGGTCAGTTCGGCCTGCTCCTTCGCGACGAGATCGTCGCGGCCGGCGGCCTGGAACTGGCTGATCGAGTCCTTGCGCTGCTTGATCATCTTGTCGATCACGGCGGTGATGCCCGCGTCGTCGAGGGTCACCTGATCATCGATCTCGCGCTGCTTGATCGCGGCCAGCAGCAGGCGAACCGTCGCCAGACGCTCGCTTTCCTTCGCGCGCATCGCGGCCTTCATGTCTTCGCTGATCTGCTCTTTCAAACTCATCTTGCACCCGGGATGGAAACGTGACTTCGACGCCCGTGAATGGACGTCAACACAAAAACCCGCTTGGGACTATGTCTCAAGCGGGTTGCTCGAATCCGGCATCGGCGACTCGCAGCCCCCTGATCGACACCGATCGCGCGGAGGTCGCCGGTGCGCCGCTCAGTGAACCGCGCGGCGCTCAATCGTTCAGTACAGCTTCTTCGGCAGCGTCTGGCTGCGAATCCGCTTGTAGTGACGCTTCACTGCTGCAGCCTTCTTGCGCTTGCGCTCGGCGGTCGGTTTCTCGAAGAATTCCCGCGCACGAAGCTCGGTCAGCAGACCGTTCTTCTCGATCGTGCGCTTGAAGCGACGCATGGCGACTTCGAACGGCTCGTTTTCTTTAACGCGAATGATCGTCATGATCCGACACGAATAAAGGTTTGCAGGGAAGATTTACGAGTATAGCAGAGCGTCGCACAAAGGCCTAAGGGCCGGGTCCCATCAACGACGGGCCTGCGCGGCCCTCTCAGACGTCGTGCGCAAACTCCGCCGCCGCCTGCCCGGCCGCCGTGCCGGACGCCCACGCCCACTGGAAGTTGTAGCCGCCGAGCCAGCCCGTCACGTCCACCGCCTCGCCGATGAAGAACAGCCCCGGCACCCGCGCGCTCATCATCGTCGCCGACGACAGTTCGCGCGTATCGACGCCGCCCTTCGTCACCTCGGCCTTCTTGTAGCCCTCGGTGCCGTTCGGCGTCAGCGTCCAGCCGGACAGCGCGTCGCCGATCTGGCGCAGCGTCTTGTCGGGCAGGTCCGCGAGCCGCGCATCGGCCGCGACGCGATGCGTGTCGAGCCAGACGTGCGCGAGTCGCGACGGCACCCAGTCCGCGAGCAGCGAGCCGATCTGGCGCTTCGACGTACGCTTCGCGTCGAGCAGGTCGGCCACCGCGTCGCGCTGCGGAAGCAGGTCGATGCGAATCGGGTCGCCGGACTGCCAGTAACTGGAGATCTGCAGGATGCCGGGGCCCGACAGCCCGCGATGGGTCAGCAGCAGGTCCTCGACGAATTCGCCGCCGCGTTTCTTGTCACCGGTCGACACGCGTACTTCGAGCGACACGCCGGACAGCGCCGCGAACGGCTCCCAGTCCTGCTGCGCGAACGTGAGCGGCACGAGCGCGGGCCGCGTATCGATGAGCTTGTGGCCAAACTGCTTCGCGACCCGATAGCCGAAATCGGTCGCGCCGATCTTCGGAATCGACAGGCCGCCCGTCGCGACGATCAGCGCGCGTGCGCGGATCGGCCCTGCCTGCTGCGTGTCGAGCGTGAAGCCGTCGGCCGCGTGGCGCACCGCGTCGACGACCACCGGGCGGCGCCAGGCGATGCCGCCCGCGTCGCATTCGTGCTTCAGCATGTCGATGATCGCGTCGCTGCCGTGGTCGCAGAAGAGTTGCCCCTTGTGCTTTTCGTGCCAGGTGACGTGATGGCGCTTGAGCAGCCCGAGGAAGTCGCGCGGCGTGTAACGGGCGAGCGCCGAGCGCGCGAAATGCGGATTCGACGACAGGTAGTTGTCGGGGCCTGCGTAGAGATTCGTGAAGTTGCAGCGGCCGCCACCCGAGATGCGGATTTTCTCGGCAAGCCGCGGCGCGTGGTCGATCAGCACGACGCGGCGGCCGAGTTGCCCGGCGACCGCGGCGCTCATCATCCCGGCGGCGCCCGCGCCGATCACGGCGATGTCATAAGTTTCCATGGCGCGGATTGTACCTGCCCGGCCTCCGGCTCGGGCCGCCCGCGGCGGCGACAGGCTCCCGCCTGCTATAATTTCCGGTTACGTCGACCTACCTGCGGCGCGCTCGACAACGCGCGCCCCCGCCCTTACCCATGCTCGTCCTCGGCATCGAAAGCTCCTGCGATGAAACCGGCCTCGCGCTCTACGACACGCAGCGCGGCCTGCTCGCGCACGCGCTTCATTCGCAGATCGCGATGCATCGCGAATACGGTGGCGTCGTGCCGGAGCTCGCGTCGCGCGATCACATCCGCCGCGCGCTGCCGCTGCTCGAGGAAGTGATGGCGCAAAGCGGCACGCACCGCGACGACATCGACGCGATCGCGTTCACGCAAGGCCCCGGCCTCGCCGGCGCGCTGCTGGTCGGCGCGAGCATCGCGAATGCGCTCGCGCTCGCCTGGAACAAGCCGACCGTCGGCATTCATCACCTCGAAGGCCATCTGCTGTCGCCGCTGCTCGTCGACGAGCCGCCGCCGTTCCCGTTCGGCGCGCTGCTGGTGTCGGGCGGTCATACGCAACTGATGCGCGTGACCGACGTCGGCGTGTACGAGACGCTCGGCGAGACGCTCGACGACGCGGCCGGCGAAGCGTTCGACAAAACGGCGAAGCTGATCGGCCTCGGCTATCCGGGCGGCCCGGAAGTGTCGAAGCTCGCGGAAACGGGCACGCCGGGTGCGGTCGTGCTGCCGCGTCCGATGCTGCATTCGGGCGATCTCGACTTCAGCTTCAGCGGCCTGAAGACGGCCGTGCTCACGCAGATGAAGAAATTCGAGGCGGCGAAGCTGGAAGGCGAAGCGCTCGAGCGCGCGAAGGCCGACCTCGCGCGCGGCTTCGTCGATGCGGCCGTCGATGTGCTCGTCGCGAAGTCGCTCGCCGCGCTCAAGCAGACGAAACTCAAGCGCCTGGTCGTCGCGGGCGGCGTCGGCGCGAACCGCCAGTTGCGCGCGGCGCTGTCGGCCGCAGCGGCCAAGCGCGGCTTCGACGTGCACTATCCCGATCTCGCGCTCTGCACCGACAACGGCGCGATGATCGCGCTCGCCGGCGCATTGCGGCTCGGCCGCTGGCCCGAGCAGGCAAACGCCGACTACGCGTTCACGGTGAAGCCGCGCTGGGATCTCGCGTCGCTCGCACGCTGATTCGCGCAGCACGATACCCTACGCGCCGGCACACGCCAGAAAACAAAATGGCCGCTCGATGAGCGGCCATTTTTCATTGCAGCGGCAAAACGACGCAGCGTTACGCGGCGTGTCGCTTGTCGCGCTCGATCAGCGCATACGCGCTGTGATTGTGGATCGACTCGAAGTTCTCGGCTTCGAGCACGTACGCAACCACGCGCTCGTCCGCATCGAGACGCTGCGCGACGTCGCGCACCAGATCCTCGACGAACTTCGGGTTTTCGTACGCACGCTCCGTGACGAACTTCTCGTCCGGACGCTTCAGCAAGCCCCACAGCTCGCACGACGCCTCTTCTTCCGCGATGCGGATCAGCGCCTCGACCGGCAGGTCGGCCGCGAGCTCGGCGTCGATCGTTACGTGCGAGCGCTGGTTGTGCGCACCGTACAGCGAGATCTTCTTCGAGCACGGGCACAGGCTCGTCACCGGCACGAGCACCTTCAGGAACAGGCGCGTTTCGCCGTTGCGGCTTTCGCCCGCGAGCGTCACTTCATAGTCGAGCAGGCTCTGCACGCCCGACACCGGCGCCGTCTTGTTCACGAAGTACGGGAACGTGACCTCGATGCGGCCGGCCTCGGCTTCCAGCCTGACGAGCATCGACGCGAGCATCGCGCGGAAGCGCTCGACCGTCAGCGGCTCGCGGCTGTCTTCGAGCAGCGCGACGAAGCGCGACATGTGCGTGCCCTTCTGATCGGCGGGCAGATGCACGTCGAGGTTCCAGACGCCGACGGTCGGCTGCACGTCGCCGCTTTCGGTGCGCACCGTCAACGGATGCCGAACCGCCTTCACGCCCACGCGCTGAATCGGAATCTGGCGGGTATCCACCGTGCTCTGCACGTCGGGCATCACGAAGGCGGGATTCATCTGGTTCATCTTGTTCAATCCTTGTAAGCCGCGCGTTCGACGACGCGCACGCCGCGTCACGCGGCAGCCGGAAAAGCAACATGGGCCCGCAGGCCCATGTTTTCCGCATCAATGTAGACCGGTTGCGCCAGTCGCACCGACGCCGCCCGCAGGCGGCGCCAGCTTACGCGACGCGCTTCGCCTGACCGGCGACGTCGGCCGCCGGGCTCAGGAAGCGTTCGCGAATCGATTTCGCGATGCCCGCGCCGTCGAGGCCGCATTGCGCCAGCAGCTTAGCGGGGTCGCCGTGATCGATGAACTGGTCAGGGAGGCCCAATTGTATTACGGGTCGGATAACCCCACTCTCCATCAGGGCTTCGACGCAGGCCGAGCCCGCACCGCCCATCACGCAGCCTTCCTCGACCGTGACGAGGTAGTCGTGCGTCTCGGCGAGTTCACGCACGAGCGCTGCATCGACCGGCTTCACGAAGCGCATGTTCGCGACCGTCGCGTCGAGCTCCTCGCCCGCCGCGAGCGACGGCGCGACCATCGTGCCGAACGCGAGAATCGCGACGCGCTTGCCTTCCGGCTGCGACGTACGGCGACGCACTTCGCCCTTGCCGAGCGGGATCTCGGTGAATTCCTTCACCGTCGCCACGCCCGTGCCCGCGCCGCGCGGATAACGCACCGCGGTCGGGTTCGGCTGCTGAAGCGCCGTATGCAGCATCTGGCGGCACTCGTTCTCGTCGGACGCGGCCATGATCGTCATGTTCGGGATGCAGCGCATGAACGCGAGATCGTACGCGCCCGCGTGCGTTGCACCGTCGGCGCCGACGAGGCCCGCGCGGTCGATCGCGAACACGACCGGCAGGTTCTGCAGCGCGACGTCGTGGATCAGCTGGTCGTACGCACGCTGCAGGAACGTCGAGTAGATCGCGACGACGGGCTTCAGCCCTTCGGTCGCGAGGCCGCCCGCGAACGTCACCGCGTGCTGCTCGGCGATACCGACGTCGTAGTAGCGATCCTTGAAGCGCTTCTCGAACTCGACCATGCCCGAGCCTTCGCGCATTGCGGGCGTGATGCCGACGACGCGCGAATCGCGCTCGGCTTCATCGCACAGCCATTCGCCGAACACCTGCGTGTACGTCTTCTTCGCGGGCGTGGGCGACGGCTTGATGCCTTCGGCCGGGTTGAACTTGCCGGGGCCGTGATAGAGCACGGGATCCGCTTCGGCGAGCTTGTAGCCCTGGCCTTTCTTCGTCACCACGTGCAGGAATTGCGGGCCGCGCAGCTCGCGGATGTTCTGCAGCGTCGGGATCAGCGAATCGAGATCGTGACCGTCGATCGGGCCGATGTAGTTGAAGCCGAACTCTTCGAACAGCGTCGCCGGCACGACCATGCCCTTCGCATGCTCCTCGAGCTTGCGCGCGAGTTCGAGCACCGGCGGCGCCACGCTCAGCACGCGCTCGACGCCCGCACGCGCGGCCGCATAGAAGCGGCCCGACATCAGGCGCGCGAGATGGCGGTTCAGCGCGCCCACCGGCGGCGAAATCGACATGTCGTTGTCGTTGAGGATCACGAGCAGTTTCGCATCCTCCGACACGCCCGCGTTGTTCATCGCCTCGAACGCCATGCCGGCCGTCATCGCGCCGTCGCCGATCACCGCGATCGAGAAGCGGTCGTCGCCGTTCAGCTGGCTGCCGATCGCCATCCCGAGCGCCGCCGAGATCGACGTGCTCGAATGCGCGGTGCCGAACGTGTCGTATTCGGACTCGCTGCGGCGCGGGAAACCCGAGATGCCGTCGTACTGGCGCAGCGAATGCATCTGGTCGCGGCGACCCGTCAGGATCTTGTGCGGGTAGGTCTGGTGGCCCACGTCCCAGACGATCCGGTCGTTCGGCGTGTTGAACACGTAGTGCAACGCGATCGTCAGCTCGACCGTCCCGAGGTTGGACGACAAATGGCCGCCCGTCTTCGACACGCTGTCGAGCACGAACGCGCGCAGTTCATCCGCGAGCGGTTGGAGTTGGCGACGATCGAGGCGGCGCAGATCCGCCGGGTCGTCGATGGTTTTCAGCAAGTCGTACATCGTCGTTCCATTGTAGGAAATCAAACGCGCCCGCATTCTATTGCACGCACCGTAAGCGTGTGCGCAGCGGCGGGCTTCGCGTCAGCTGACCCGGTTCACCACCAGGTCGGCAAGTTCGGCGAGACGCTGTGCGCGTGCGCCGAACGGTTTCAACGCATCGTGTGCTTCCGCGCGCAGCTGGGCTGCGAGCTCGCGCGATGCGTCGAGGCCGAGGATCGATACGTAGGTCGGCTTGTCGTTTGCCGCATCCTTGCCGGCCGTCTTGCCGAGCGTCGCCGAATCGGTCGTGACGTCGAGAATGTCGTCGACGACCTGGAAGGCCAGGCCCACGGCCGCCGCGTAGACGTCGAGCGCGGCCAGCGTTTCCGCCGACGGCGTCTCGCCGGCCAGCGCGCCCATCCGCACGGCCGCGCGCAGCAGCGCACCCGTCTTCATCCGGTGCATCTTCTCGAGCTGCTCGCGCGTCAGCTTCAGGCCGACGCTCGCCAGGTCGATCGCCTGCCCGCCGGCCATGCCGATCGAGCCGCTCGCCAGCGCCAGCTCGCGCACGAGCGCGGCCTGCTGCACCGGCGACAGCGCGTCGACGTCGGTCAGCGCGACGAATGCCTGCGACTGCAGCGCGTCGCCGACCAGCAACGCCGTCGGCTCGTCGTACTGCACGTGCACGGTCGGCTTGCCGCGACGCAGCGCGTCGTCGTCCATGCACGGCATGTCGTCGTGCACGAGCGAATAGACGTGGATCATCTCCAGCGCCGCCGCCGCCGCGTTGCGCGCCGCTTCCGTCGCACCGGTCAGTTCGCCTGCTGCATGGCACAGCAGCGGGCGAACGCGCTTGCCGCCGCCGAGGACCGCGTAGCGCATCGCTTCGTGGAGTTGCGTGGGCACCACGTTTTCGGCCGGCAAATAGTGGCCGAGTGCGTCCTCGACACGGTCAAGCACGGACCGCATCCATTGTTCGAATGTCATAGATCGTCGTCTTCGCCGTCCGTGGCGGCCGTTCCGGACGAAAGCGGCTTCAGCGTCGCGCCGTCCAGCACGCGAACCTGTTGCTCCACTTTCTCGAGCTGCTGTTGGCAAAACGCAACGAGGTTCGCGCCGCGACGATACGCGGCGAGCGAATCCTCGAGGCTCAACGCGCCGCCTTCCATCCGGGCAACCAGCGTCTCGAGTTCCGCGAGCGCCATTTCGTAATTGTCCGGCAACGGTTCGGTGCCATTGTCGGGCGGCGTGGCGCCTGGGGATGCGGTTTTCGCCATGGACGAGGGTGTCAAATTTCAAAACAAGTCGGACATTCTACGGCAAAAGAGAATTCTCCGACCTGCCGACTTGGCGGGCCCGGCACAATTCCGGCCCCATCTTCGACGCACAGTGTGCGCCTTCCGAGTGCCTCCCGACAAAAAATTGACACAAATCAGGCACTTAATCCTAGCCTTGCGGGGCGAACCGGGTATAATTGCCCGTTTCCCTAAATCGATTTTTCGATGGTTGGGTTGTTCACTGCTTTCACGCTAACACCGGGAGTGGGAATGTCCAATCTGAGCGACGCGCTTCAGTTGAAGTCGGCTCACAGCCAGCTTCCAGTCACTGCATATTTCGATGAGGCGCTACTCGAGCGCGAGATCGAAACCCTCTTCAAGAAAGGACCTCGTTACGTCGGGCACGAGTTGATGGTGCCCGAGGCGGGGGATTATTTCGCGCTGCCGTCCGAGCAGGAAGGCCGCGTGCTGGTCCGCAACCAGACGAACCAGATCGAACTGCTGTCGAACGTGTGCCGCCACCGGCAGGCGATCATGCTCAACGGGCGTGGCCACGCGCAGAACATCGTGTGCCCGCTGCACCGCTGGACGTACGATCTGGAAGGCGAGCTGCTCGGCGCCCCGCACTTCCCCGACAAACCGTGCCTGAATCTCGGCAAGAGCCCGCTGCAGAACTGGCAGGGGCTGCTGTTCGAGGCCGAAGGCCGCAACGTCGCGCGCGATCTCGCGAACCTCGGCACGAAGCATCACTTCGACTTCTCCGAATATCAGTTCGATCACGTCGAAGTGCACGAGTGCGATTACAACTGGAAGACGTTCATCGAGGTGTACCTCGAGGATTACCACGTCGCCCCGTTCCACCCGGGCCTCGGCAGTTTCGTGTCGTGCGACGATCTCAAGTGGGAGTTCGGCGACTGGTACAGCGTGCAGACGGTCGGCGTGCACAACGCCCTCGCGAAACCGGGCAGCGCGACCTACCAGAAGTGGCACGAGCAGGTGCTCAAGTTCCGCAACGGCGTGCCGCCGGAATTCGGCGCGATCTGGATGGTCTATTACCCGGGCCTGATGATCGAGTGGTATCCGCACGTGCTCGTCGTGTCGTGGCTGATTCCACGCGGCCCGCAGAAGACGACCAACATCGTCGAGTTCTACTACCCCGAGGAAATCGCGCTGTTCGAGCGCGAGTTCGTCGAAGCCGAGCGCGCCGCCTACATGGAGACGGCCGTCGAGGACGACGAAATCGCGATGCGGATGGACGCCGGCCGCCGTGCACTGATGGCACGCGGCGAATCGCAGGTCGGCCCGTACCAGAGCCCGATGGAAGACGGCATGCAGCACTTCCACGAGTTCCTGCGCCGCCATCTCGGCGATCTTTGAACGCGCGCGGCGCGTTCAGCGCCGCATCGCATTCGGCATATGAAAAGACGGGTTTCGGCCCGTCTTTTTTTGTTTAGACTTGGAGTATCAGGCCAGTTCGCACTCCAGGGAGCCGTCATGCCACACACCCACTACACCACGCTCATCTCCGCAGCCAATCTCGCCGAACGTCTGGCCGCGGCGCCGGGCAGCGTCGCCGTATTCGACTGCCGCTTCGATCTCGCCGATCCGGCCGCGGGCGAAGCCGCCTATGCGGCCGGGCACATCCCCGGTGCGCAATATCTTCATCTCGACCGCGACCTGTCCGGCCGCAAGACCGGCACCAACGGCCGCCATCCGCTGCCGACCCGCGACGCATTCGCGACGCTGATGGCCAGCCGCGGCGTCAAGCAGGGCCAGCAGGTGGTCGCGTATGACGCGCACGGCGGCGCCTATGCGGCGCGCCTGTGGTGGCTGCTGCGCTGGCTCGGGCACGACTCGATCGCGGTGCTCGACGGCGGCCTGCAGGCATGGGAAGCGGCTGGTCAGCCGTTGACGACCGACGTGCCGCACCCGGCCGCCGGCGACTTCCGGGCGGCAGCGCCGCTCGAATCGACGGTCGACGCGGCAGCCGTGCTCGCGAACGTGACGTCGGCCCAGCGCGTCGTGATCGATGCGCGCGCGCCCGATCGCTATCGCGGAGAAAACGAAACGATCGATCGTGTCGGCGGCCATATCCCCGGCGCACGCAACCGGTTCTTCAAGGACAACCTGAACGCCGACGGCCGCTTCAAGACCGGCCACGAACTGCGCGAGACGTTCACCACGCTGCTGGCCGGCACCGAACCGAACAGCGTGATCCTGCAATGCGGTTCCGGCGTGACCGCATGCCACAACGCACTCGCGCTCGAAGTCGCGGGCCTGCATGGCGCATCGCTGTATCCGGGCTCGTGGAGCGAATGGAGCGCCGATCCGTCGCGGCCGATCGCGACCGGCCCGACGCCGTAAACACCGGCACTGCGCAAGACGACGCGGCGGCATTTGCCGCCGCGTGTCGTTTACATCACGCCGTACTTGTGGAACCACTCGATCGCGCGCTTCCAGCCGTCCTCGGCATCGCCCTTCACGTAACTCGGCCGGTAATCGGCGAAGAATGCGTGACCGGCATCCGGATATACGACGATCTCGGATTGGCGCGCGAGCTTCGAGTCGCTGGTCTGGATTGCCTTGCGCATGTCGGCCAGCGACGCCTGCGTGATGTTCGTGTCCTTCTCGCCGTACAGCCCGAGCACCGGCACCTTCAGCAACGCCGCATGATCGACCGGATTGAACGGCGTCATCTCGTCGGTCTTGCCCTCGACGAACCCATACCACGCCACGGCCGCGCGCACGTGCGGATTGTGCTCCGCATACAGCCACGCCTGGCGACCGCCCCAGCAGAACCCCGTCACACCAAGACGCGACAGGTCGCCGCCGTTCTTGCCGGCCCACGCGACGGTCGCATCGAGATCCTCGGTGACCTGGCGGTCCGGCACCTTGCTGACGATGTTGTCGACGAGCGCCTGGATCGTCGGGTACTTCGACGCATTGCCCTGGCGCGCGAACAAGTCCGGCGCGATCGCGAGATAGCCGAGTTTCGCGAAGCGACGGCAAACGTCGGCGATATGCTCGTGCACGGCAAAGCTCTCGTGGATCACGATGATGACCGGCAGGTTCGTCTTGTCGACCGGCTGCGCGCGATACGCGGGGATGCTCGCGTCGCCCGAGCGGATCTCGATGGTGTCGACGTCCAGCCCGGCGCTGTCGGTCGTGATGGTCTGCGCCGACACGGGCAGCACGGCCGCCGCGAAGGTGCCGCCCAGCGCGGCCTGCATGAACTTGCGGCGCGAGAACGGAACGTGGGGAACCAGGCTGTCGACTTCGGGTTTCAACATGAATGCACTCCTCGAATGGGGCGCCGCCGTCACGGCCACGGATCCGGCCTGACGGGGCATCGCGCCGGCGGACGGCGCGGATGTCGCGGCGGTTGGCACACCGCCGCAAGCGGAAACCCGCACAAGATGCCCAATAATCCGTTGTCGCGTCAACTGTCAGATGTGTAAGACTCGATTACGACGGTGCGATCCCGTCATATCGATCGTGGTGTCGGTGGCCCGCCCACCGGCCCTTCCCCGCCCATGTGCGGGATGCGGGCAACGAGCGCCGCTACGCGATCGAATGCTTTCGGATTGAAACGAAAAGACGTGCGGCGCATGGGCAGTCATTCTGCGCCCGAAAAAGACAACGGGCAGGAAACGCGCTCGATGCGCATTCCCTGCCCGCCCGGTGCACGAACCGCGGTCAGTGCAGCTTGACGCGCGGCAGTGTCGTGCGGCGCAGCCAGTGCGCGACCGTATCGAGCATCATGCGCGGATAGCCGTGCAGCGCCGCGATATGCAGCCGGTACAGCGACATGTACATGAACCGCGCGAACAGCCCTTCGATCAGCATGTTGCCGCCGATCAGCCCGCCCATCAGGTTGCCGACCGCACTGAAGTGACCGAGCGACACGAGCGAACCGAAATCGCGATACGTGAACTCGGGCAGCGGACGCCCGTCGAGCCGGCATCCGATCGCCTTCAGCAGGAAGCTCGCCTGCTGATGCGCGGCCTGCGCGCGCGGCGGCACGTTGCGTTCGTTGCCGGGCCATGCGCATGCCGCGCAGTCGCCGAGCGCAAAGATGTTGTCGTCGGTGAAGGTCTGCAGCGTGCGGCGCACGTCGAGCTGGCCGAGCTTGTTGACCTGCAGGCCATCGAGATTCGACAGCACGGACGGCGCCTTGATGCCGGCCGCCCAGACCGTGAGATCCGCACGCACCGCCTTGCCGCTCGCGGTGTGCACGACGCCGGGCGCGACTTCGGTCACGCGCTCGGCCAGCATCAGTCGCACGCCGAGCTTTTCGAGCAGTTCGGCCGTCGCGGTCGACACGCGCTCCTGCAGCGCCGGGAGAATTCGCGGCCCCGATTCGATCAGCACGATGCCGACGTCGTGTCGCGGGTCGAGCTTGTGCAGCCCGTACACCGACAGCACCTGCGCGGTATTGCGCAGCTCGGCGGACAACTCGACGCCCGTGGCGCCGCCGCCGACGATCACGACCTGGATGCGCGGCTCAGCCGCGGCGCCCGGCGCGGGCTGCGCCGGCGCCTGGTGCTCGGCGCGCATGCATGCGGCGATCAAACGCTTGCGAAAGCGCTCGGCCTCACCGACCGTATCGAGCGCGATCGCGTTCTGGGCCGCACCCTGCACGCCGAAGAAGTGCGTCGTGCTGCCGATCGCGATCACCAGCGTGTCGTATTCCAGATCGCGCGCGGGCAGCAGTTCCTCGCCATCGCTGTCGTTGACGGGCGACAGCGTGATGCGCTTCGCCGTGCGGTCAAGCGCGGTCAGTTCGCCCTGCTGAAACTCGAAGCCATGCCAGCGCGCCTGCGCCGCGTATTCGAGTTCCTGCGTGAACGGGTCCATGCTGCCGGCCGCGACTTCGTGCAGCAACGGCTTCCAGATGTGGGTCGGATTGCGGTCGACGAGCGTGACGAGCGCACGCGCGGGACGATTGGCGCGCGCGCCGTAACGGTCGCCGAGCCGCGTCGCCAGTTCCAGGCCGCCCGCGCCTCCGCCTACGATGATGATCCGATGCATCTGATTCCCCCTTTGCGATTCGAAACTGCTGCCGCCGGACGATGCACACGCATCCATTCGCGCCGCCCGTTGGATTAACCGGTTCGGACATCATCGATGTGCAGTTCGAAACACTTCGATGCGCCGATTCCGGAACGCGGGCCGCGCCGCCCCCGCGACAATGATCTGACTCACTTGCATTGTCCGGGAGCTTGCGCGTTGACCACAAGCAAACCATCTCGATATTCAGCATCCCTGCAACAATATGCCGCGGGAAGCGGGAATCGCACGGGGGTGCGTCAGTGTGCCTCTTCCCAGTTCGCGCCGGCGCCCACTTCGGCGACCAGCGGCACCTTCAGCTTCGCCACACCGCACATCATTTCCGGCAGTTTCTCGCGCACGAGCGACAGTTCGTCGTCGGGCACCTCGAGCACCAGTTCATCGTGCACCTGCATGATCATCCGCGACGCGAGCCGGTCGCGCGTGAGCCAGTCGTCCACCGCGATCATCGACAGCTTGATCAGGTCGGCCGCCGTGCCCTGCATCGGTGCATTGATGGCCGCGCGCTCGGCGGCCTGACGGCGCGGGCCGTTGCCGCCGTTGATCTCCGGCAGCCACAGGCGACGGCCGAAAACGGTTTCGACGTAGCCCTTGTCCTTCGCCGCCGTGCGCGTGTCTTCCATGTACTGCGCCACGCCCGGGTAGCGCGTGAAGTAGCGGTCGATATAGAGCTTCGCCGCATCGCGCGTGATGCCGAGGTTCGACGCGAGGCCGAACGCGCTCATCCCGTAGATGAGCCCGAAGTTGATCACCTTCGCGATCCGGCGCTGGTCGGAGTTGACCTCCAGCGGCGTCACGCCGAACACTTCGGCCGCGGTCGCGCGGTGGATGTCCTCGCCTTGCGCGAACGCGCGCAACAGCGACGCGTCGCCGGAGATGTGGGCCATGATCCGCAGTTCGATCTGCGAATAGTCGGCCGACACGATCCGGTGGCCGGGCGATGCGATGAACGCTTCGCGGATCCGCCGGCCTTCGGCCGTGCGCACCGGAATGTTCTGAAGATTGGGATCGTTCGATGCGAGCCGGCCCGTGACCGCGACGGCCTGCGCATAGTTCGTGTGCACGCGGCCCGTTGCCGGATTCACCATGCGCGGCAGCTTGTCGGTGTAGGTCGACTTCAGCTTCGACAGCCCGCGATGCTCGAGCAGCAGCTTCGGCAGCGGATAATCCTCGGCCAGCTTCTGCAACACTTCTTCGTCGGTCGACGGTGCGCCGCTCGGCGTTTTCTTCACGACCGGCAACTGCAGCTTCTCGAAGAAGATCTGGCCGATCTGCTTCGGCGAGCCGAGATTGAACTCGCCGCCGGCCAGTTCGTACGCCTGCCCTTCGAGCTCGATGAGGCGCGTCGCGATCTCGGTGCTTTGCGCCTGCAGAAGCGCGTCGTCGATCAGCACGCCGGTGCGCTCCATCTTGCGCAGCACGAGCGATACCGGCATCTCGATGTCGCGATACACGCGCTCGAGGCCCGCTTCACGCGCGACCTGCGGATACAGCGCCTGGTGAAGCTGCAGCGTGATGTCCGCATCCTCGGCCGCATACGCGGCGGCCTGCTCGAGCGCCACTTCGTCGAAACCGATCTGCTTCGCGCCCTTGCCGGCCACGTCTTCGTACTTGATCGTCTTGACGCCCAGATGACGCAGCGCGAGGCTGTCCATGTCGTGCGTGCGGTGCGATTCGAGCACGTACGATTCGAGCAGCGTGTCGTGCTCGATGCCGTTCAGCGCGATGCCGTAGTTCGCGAGCACCTGCGCGTCGTACTTCAGGTGCTGGCCGACCTTCTTGCGATCGGCCGATTCGAGCCATGGCTTCAGGCGCGCGAGCACGTCGTCGATCGGCAATTGCTCGGGCATGTCGGGGCCGCGATGCGCGACCGGAAGATACGCGGCCTTGCCCGGCTCGATAGAGAACGACAGGCCGACGAGGCGGGCGGTCATCGGGTCGAGCGCGGTGGTTTCGGTGTCGAACGCGGTGAGTTCGGCCGCATCGATCTTCGCGAACCACGCGTCGAATTGCGCCCAGGTCTGGATCGTGTCGTATTCGCGGACGATGTCCGCCGCGATCACCGGCGCAGGGTCGCCCTCCGGTGCATCGGCGCCGCCGCCTTCGGCGGGCGCGCTCTCGACTTCGCGCAACCACGTCTTGAAGCCATAGCGCGCGAAGATGTCGCGCAGCAGGTCGCGTGCTTCGCCGTCCGTCTTCAGCGACGCCTCGATCGATTCGAGATGCGGCGCGAGATCGCAGGCCGTCTCGACGGTCACGAGCGTGCGGCCGAGCGGCAGGAAGTCGAGCGCGCGGCGCAGGTTGTCGCCGACCACGCCCTTGATCTCGCCCGCGTGTTCGATCACGCCGTCGAGGCTGTCGTATTGCGACAGCCACTTCACGGCCGTCTTCGGCCCGCACTTCTCGACGCCCGGCACGTTGTCGACGGTGTCGCCGATCAGCGCGAGGTAGTCGATGATCCGCTCGGGCGGCACGCCGAACTTCGCGATCACGCCGTCGCGGTCGAGCGTCTCGTTGGTCATCGTGTTGACGAGCGTGACGCGGTCGGACACGAGCTGCGCGAGATCCTTGTCGCCGGTCGACACGATCACGTTCATCCCGTGCCGCTCGGCTTCGCGCGCGAGCGTGCCGATCACGTCGTCGGCCTCGACGCCCTCGACCATCAGCAGCGGCCAGCCGAGCGCGCGCACCGCGCCGTGGATCTGCTCGACCTGCAACGCGAGGTCGGGCGGCATCGACGGACGGTTTGCCTTATAGTCGGCATAAAGGTCGTCGCGGAACGTCTTGCCCTTTGCATCGAACACGCAAGCGCTATACTCTGCACTGACTTCCTTGCGCATACGGCGCAGCATGTTGATGATTCCGTAGAGCGCTCCGGTCGGCTCCCCGCCAGGGCCACGCAGATCAGGCATCGCATGGTAAGCCCGATACAGATAGCTCGAACCGTCAACCAATAGCAGGGTCTTACCTTCCAGATTTCGTTCTTCAGGCATTATGAACAAGAGAAAAGTGATTCCGAGTCTGCGTTCGCTCGCAGATCAAGAACGCGCGACGGCCAAGAAGGCGCGCGCATCGTGGCAGATGTTCACGATTATGGCAGAGTTTATCGAGGCGACCGAGTACCTGTCGGAGATCCGCCCGGCTGTCAGCATCTACGGTTCTGCCCGTCTCAAACCCGACACGCCGCACTACAAGCTCGCGGTGCAGATCGCGCGCAAGCTGTCCGACGCCGGCTTCGCGGTGATCTCCGGCGGCGGCCCCGGCATCATGGAAGCGGCGAACAAAGGCGCGCACGCCGGCAAGGCGCCGTCGGTCGGCCTGAACATCGAGCTGCCGCACGAGCAGGCGGGCAACCACTTCCAGGATATCTCGCTGCGCTTCCGTCATTTCTTCACGCGCAAGGTCACGTTCGTGAAGAACTCCGACGCGGTGATCGTGATGCCGGGCGGCTTCGGCACGCTCGACGAACTGTCCGAAGTGCTCACGCTGATCCAGACGAAGAAGTCACGCCTCGTGCCGATCATCCTCGTCGGCAGCGCGTTCTGGCAGGGGCTGCTGCAATGGTTCCGCGACCAGCTGATTCCGATGGGCCTCATCAATCCGGAAGACATGAATCTGATGCAGGTGATCGACGATCCCGACCAGGTGCTCGACGCCGTGCTCGCGTTCTACGAGGACAGCGGCGAGGAAGAAGGCTCGGACGGCGACGGCCAGCCGCCGCGGCCTGAAGAAGACCGCATGTTCTATCTGTAATTCGATCGATGTCGATGGCCGGCCTCACGGCCGGCATCGCGCATCCGCACCCCGCGCGGCAGGCATGGCGATTTCGCCACCTGCCGCGTGTCATTTTGTAACGCCGCGTTAATCCCGCTGCACGTTTACGCACCGCCGAATGTCAAATCGGGGCAGCCTGTGCCGCGCAACGCGAATGCCCCGTTCCGCGCCTGCGCCCGTCATTGTCAAATCGTGCGGCCGGCCATTGATCCGGGTCGGGCCGCCGGCCTGGAATCCACCGTAACAAACACGCCTCGCCTTTTTCGCGCGATGCCCGCACACTGCATCTCGTCGGCGTGGCGTCCCCCCGGTGGGCACGATCCCCCCTCGCGTCCATCGCGTCGCGCCGGCCTTTTACAACGACATCACGGAAAACAACATGCAACGCTCGCTGATTGCCCTTGCCTTCGCCGGCCTCGGTCTTTCACTGTCCGGCCTCGCCCACGCCGTCAACGTCGACGTCAACATCGGCACGCCCGCACCGGTCGTCGTCGCGCCTGCGCCCGTGGTGATCGTCGGCTGGCACGGCGACCGCTATTGGGACGGCCGTCGCTACTGGGAACGCCGCGAGTGGGAAGATCACCAGCGCCATCGTGGTCACGAAGGCCGCGGCGGCTATCACTGCCCGCCGGGACACGCGAAGAAAGGCGAGTGCTAAGCAACTGAACATCGGGCCGGTACGCCCGCACTGAAGCGCAACGAACAAGGCCACACGCGAACGAAGGTTCGCGTGTGGCCTTTGTCGTTGGGGCGCGGCGGCGTGCGGCGTTATTGAAACGCCACTTCCGCAAAACTCCGCAGCTTGCGGCTATGCAGCTTGTCGAGCCCGTTCGTGCGCAGGATCTCCATCGCCTTCACGCCGATCTGCAGATGCTGGTCGACCTGCCCGCGATAGAACGTGTCGGCCATGCCCGGCAGCTTCAGCTCGCCGTGCAGCGGCTTGTCCGACACGCACAGCAGCGTGCCGTACGGCACGCGGAAGCGGAAACCGTTCGCGGCGATCGTCGCGCTTTCCATGTCGAGCGCGATCGCGCGGCTCTGCGACAACCGCTGCACGGGCTCGCGGTGATCGCGCAACTCCCAGTTGCGGTTGTCGACGCTCGCGACCGTCCCCGTGCGCATCACGCGCTTCAGTTCGGCGCCCTCGAGCCGGGTGACCTCGGCCACCCCGCGCTCGAGCGCGAGCTGCACTTCGGCGAGCGCCGGGATCGGCACCCACAGCGGCAGGTCGGCATCCAGCACGTGATCCTCACGCACGTAACCGTGGGCGAGCACGTAGTCGCCCAGGCGCTGCGTGTTGCGCAGGCCCGCGCAGTGGCCGAGCATCACCCACGCATGCGGACGCAGCACCGCGATGTGATCGGTGATCGTCTTCGCGTTCGACGGACCGACGCCGATGTTGACCATCGTGATCCCGCTGCCGTCCGCGCGCTTCAGGTGATACGCGGGCATCTGCGGCAGCCGCGGCGGCGCGACGCCCTCGACGGGCTCGCTGCCGAGGTTCGCGTTGTACGTGACGACATCGCCCGGCTCGACGAACGCGCTGTACTGGCTGCGGTACTCGCGCACTTCGGGATCGTCGCTCTCGGTCATCATCGTGCGGCCGAGCTTCACGAATTCGTCGATGTAGAACTGGTAGTTCGTGTACAGCACGTAGTTCTGGAAGTGCGTGGGCGACGTGGCCGTGTAGTGACGCAGCCGGTGCAGCGAGAAGTCGACGCGCGCGGCGGTGAACAGCGCGAGCGGATGCGGCTCGCCGTGCTGCGGCTCGAACGTGCCGTTGACGATGCGGTCGTCGAGGTACGACAGGTCGGGCGTATCAAAGATGTCACGCATCGCGAGCAGGCGGTCGCGGTCGAGTTCGCCTTCGAGATGGATGCCTTCGGGGAACGCGAAGTGAACCGGAATCGGCTGCGACGACACGCCGATCTCGATCTTCACATGGTGGTTCTTCGCCAACAGGCGCAGCTGCTCGCGATAGTAATTCGCGAACAGGTCGGGACGCGTGACCGTCGTCTCGAACACGCCCGGGCCCGCGACGAAGCCGTACGAGCGGCGCGAATCGACGTGGGTATTGACCTCGGTACGAATCCGCACGAACGGATAGCACGCGCGCACGTGCTCGGTGATCGGTTCGTGGCGGCGATAACGCGCGAACGCGTCGCGCAGGAAGCCCGTATTGGTGTCGTAGATGGCCGACAGCCGCGCGACGGCGGCGACGGAATCGTCGAATGCTTCGACAGGCGGGCTCTCGGGCATTAGCATCCGGTGCCGGCGGCTCAAATCGTTCTTCATTTTCGATACCTCATCTGATCGAACGACATTACCACGGAACCCGGTCACGCTCATGGCCGCCTGCTTGCAAGTCGCTTGCACATGAGGGCCGGGCAGCGCCCAGTATTTGCTAAAATCGGTGGGTTCACTGGAGACTCATCATGAAGCCGCTCATTCTCGTCGCCGCTGCTGCCGCATTTGCTGGCATGTTTGCCGCCGTCGGCACCGCTTACGCCGCAGGCAGCACGCCCGACGCCGACGCGCAGGCGCGGGCCGAGGCCAACGAAGCCGCCGGCCTGCCCGATCTCCGCAAGATCAACCGGCCCGGCGCCGAAGTCACGTCGAAAGTCGACTTCGCCGACATTCGCCGCACGCCGAGCTTCCATGAAAAGAGCAGGAACGGCACCGAGGTCACCGAGTATCGCGATCGCGGCAAACCGGTCGAGATCAACGTGAAGTCGAACTTCGGCACGCGCTACCAGATGAGTTCGACGCCCGACACGTCGCCGAAGCCGCACGACGCGGGCGTCCCGATCACGCGCCTGCCGTCGGTGAACCTGCGCTACTGATTTCCCGCCGCGCCGCGTCGGTCGCCACGCGGCGCACCGGCGCTCCCTTCACCTCCTGTCGCGCCGCACGCCGCGCGCGTGCCGACAACTGACCTGACGCATCTCGCATGGCCGTTTTCACCGCTGTTTCCGACTCCGATCTCGCGCAATGGATGCGCCACTACGAACTGGGCGACGTGCTGGCGTTCCGCGGCATTCCGTCCGGTATCGAAAACAGCAACTTCTTCCTGACGACGACGCGCGGCGAGTACGTCCTGACGATCTTCGAAAAGCTGACGGCCGAACAGCTGCCGTTCTACCTCGACCTGATGCGCCATCTGGCAAGCCACGGCGTGCCGGTGCCGGATCCGATCCCGCGCGACGACGGCGCGCTGTTCGGCCTGCTGCACGGCAAGCCGGCCGCGATCGTCACGAAGCTCGACGGCGCCGCCGAACTCGCGCCGGGGATCGAACACTGTATCGAGGTCGGACAGATGCTCGCGCGCCTGCACCTGGCGGGGCGCGACTATGCGCGCTACCAGCCGAACCTGCGCAGCCTGCCGTGGTGGCAGGAAAACGTCCCGGCGATCGTTCCGTTCATCTCCGATGCGCAACGCACGCTGCTCGAGGGCGAACTCGCGCACCAGGCCGCGTTCTTCGCGTCCGACGACTATGCGTCGCTGCCGAGCGGCCCATGCCACTGCGACCTGTTCCGCGACAACGTGCTGTTCGCGCACGCGGCGCCCGGCACCGGTCATGACGTACGGCTCGGCGGCTTCTTCGATTTCTATTTCGCGGGCTGCGACAAATGGCTGTTCGACGTCGCAGTGACCGTCAACGACTGGTGCGTCGACCTCGCGACGGGCGTGCTCGACGTCGCGCGCGCGGACGCGCTGCTGCGTGCGTACCAGACGGTCCGGCCGTTCACGGCAGCGGAGCGCCGCCACTGGAGCGACATGCTGCGCGCGGGCGCGTACCGCTTCTGGGTGTCGCGCCTGTACGACTTCTACCTGCCGCGCGCGGCCCAAATGCTCAAACCGCACGACCCCGGTCATTTCGAACGCATCCTGCGTGAGCGTATCGCCCACACGCCCGCGCTTCCCGAGACCCATACCGCATGCAACTGATCGAAGTACCCGCGAAAGCGGGCTATGTCTGGTTCCGCCAAGGCATCTGGCTGTTCCGCCGGAACCCCCTCGCGTTCATCACGCTGTTTTTCACGTACCTGCTGGCCATCACGCTGGTGTCGATGGTGCCGGTGATCGGCGCGGCGCTGCCGCTGCTGTTCATCCCCGGCATCGCCGTCGGCTTCATGGCCGCGTGCCGCGACACGGTCGCCGGCAAGCCGGTGATGCCGACGATCCTCATCGACGGCTTCCGCTCGTATGGCACCGCGACGACGCAGCGGCTGCTCGTCCTCGGCCTCGTCTATGTCGCGCTGATGGTGGCGGTGTTCGCCGCGTCGTCCATCGTGGACGGCGGCGGGCTGCTCCACATGATGCTGGGCGCGACGAACGACACGAGTCCGACGCCGGAAGCGCTTGCCGCGCAGGGCACGGTCGGCGCGCTGCTGCTTGCCACCCTGCTCTACGCGCCGGTCGCGATGCTGTTCTGGTTCGCGCCGGTGCTCACCGCGTGGCACGACATCCCGCCCGCCAAGGCGCTGTTCTTCAGCGTCGTCAGCTGCTGGCGCAATCGCGGCGCATTCGTCGTATACGGGCTGCTGTGGTTCGGCGTCGCGCTCGGCTCGTCGTTCGGCCTGTCGCTGCTGCTGCAGGCGCTCGGCGCCGGTGCCTATGTGCTGACGATCATGATGCCGGTGACGATCATCATCGTCACGATGATGTACTGCTCGTTCTACGCGACCTATCGCGGCTGCTTCGGCGTGCAGGAACCGGGCGCCCCGACGCCCACGGCCGGCCGCTGATGCCAACCCGGCCGGCGCACGCAGCCGGCCGTCCATCCCTTCCCGGCCAGCCCGACCCCGGTTTCGCGGGTTCCGGCTGCCACCCGGTCCCTACGCGTTGCCCCTGTTCAATCGAATCTTTTGCGCGCAAAATAATTTGCGTACAAATCGTTAGCGCGTTCGCCGCGCCGCCCGAATCATGGACCGCCTCCCCCCGCTGCCCCAGACGCTCGACGAGCAACTCTGCTTCGCGCTCTACTCGACTTCGCATGCGATGACGAAGGCGTACAAGCCGTTGCTCGACAAGCTGTCGCTGACCTATCCCCAATATCTGGCCATGCTCGTGCTGTGGGAACGCGACGACATCGCGGTGAAGGACATCGCCGCCCGCCTCGACCTCGACCCGGCCACCGTCACGCCACTGCTGAAGCGGCTCGAGGCGCTTGGCTATGTCGAGCGCGTGCGCAGCGCGACGGATGAGCGCGTCGTGAACGTGCGCTTGACTGCGGAAGGCCGCGCGCTGAAGGTCAAGGCGCGCTCGGTGCCCGGCGATCTCTTTTGCGCGATGCAGCAAACCCCCGAGTTTCTGGTCAGGCTGCGCGCGGATCTCCAGCAGCTGCGCAACGCGCTGGCGGCCGCCAACGAAGGCTGACGAGCCGACCGGTCGCGAGCCGGCCGGTGCGTCAGCCTTTTCTTCAAAATTTCATTTGCACACAAATCATTTGTGTTCTATATTTATCTCGTGGCCGGCGACATCCCAGTTCGACCGGACCGCTTTCCCCCTTTTCCGACAGGAGCTGCACGATGAACATTCTGTACAAGACCAGCGCCACGAGCACGGGCGGCCGCGACGGCCGCGCGGTTTCCGCCGACAACAAGCTGGAAGTGAAGCTGGCCGCGCCGCGTGAACTCGGCGGCACGGGTGCGGAAGGCACGAACCCGGAGCAGCTGTTTGCCGCAGGTTACTCGGCCTGTTTCCTGAGCGCGATGAAATTCGTCGCCGGCCAGAACAAGCAGACGCTGCCGGCCGACACGCAAGTCACCGCGGAAGTGGGCATCGGCCCGAACGACGCAGGCGGCTTCGGGCTCGACATCGAATTGCGCATGTCGCTGCCGGGGCTCGACAAGGCCGACGCACAGGCGCTGGTCGACAAGGCGCACCACGTGTGCCCGTACTCGAACGCGACCCGCAACAACGTGCCGGTACGCCTGACGGTCATCTGACGCGCCACGCGACGCCGAATGCAAAAAGGGCGTGTGCGGCTACTTGCCGCACACGCCCTTTTGCGTGATTCGCCGGACCGGCTGACGAGCCGGCCCGCGCTGCGCTGCTTAACGCGAGCCGAACGAGAACGGACGGTTCATCGCCGCTTCGCGATCGATCTTGCGCATGCGGAATTCGAGGTCATAGATGTCGGTGGCTTCGGACAGGTACGCGTCGGCGCGCTCTTTTGCGGCCTTTTCAGCGTTCTTGGTCAGCATCAGGAAGAGGTGGCTCAGCAGGTACATGGTCGATCTCGCAATCCAAGGGTTCTTTGACTAGGGTTTTCCCGAATTATAGGGAAAACCCTAGTCCTTGGCTAGCGTCGATCAGACGGTGCGTCGTTCGGTCGCCACAGTCCGACGATTCTGTTCGAAAAAGGACCAGATCATCGCGCTCGCATCGGGGCCAATCGCCGCATGAAACGGTACGGCTTCGTCGCCGCCGGCCCACGCATGATCGAGCCCCTTGACGTGACAAAGCCGCACGACCGGCTCCCCGTCGCGGCGCACGTCGGTGATGTGCGCGCCCGCCTCGCGCGTCTCCACGCGCTCGCCGCCGCGCAGCGCGCCCCGGCTGTCCGCGAGCCCGTTCAGGCGCATGAACTGCACCGTGAGCTGGTCCGCATTCTTCGGCGCGACGACGTGGTCGGCGTCACCCTGCACGATCAGGGCCGGCATGCCCGGATACGCACTGGCGTCGATCAGCGCGTCGAGCACGGCCGCCGGGTTCTCTCGGAGCCCGCGCCGCATCACGTCCATCGCACTGATGCCGGAATTCGCCTCGCCGAGCGCCGGGCCCGAGTGCAGCGCGACCGCCGCGAAGTGATCCGGATGGTGCAGTGCGAGCAGCGCCGCCAGCCCCGCGCCGGCCGACAACCCCGCGACGTAGACGCGCGATGCGTCGAAACCGTGCTCGTCGACCAGTGCATCGATGAGCGACGCGACCGTATCCGCTTCGCCACGACCCGCGCGATCGGTATCCTCATACCAGTGCCAGCAGCCATGCGCGTGCGCACGCTGCGACTGCTCCGGATACAGCACCGCGAAGCCGTGCTTGTCGGCCAGCAGGTTCATCCGCGTGCCCTGCGCAAACTCGTCGACCGATTGCTGGCAGCCGTGCAGCATCACGACGAGCGGCATCGCCCCGCGCCGCCGGCCGGGCGGGACATAAAGCCCGTATGCGAGCTGCTGGACGAGGCGGCCGAGCGCGGGCGCCATTGGATGCTCGCCACGCGTCCACTCGCCTGCCGCCCATGCAGCCGCGCGCGGCCGCACGCGCGACTCGCGCGGCGGGGACAGATCGGTGGCGGCGCTCGAGGCCGCGGCCTCGAGCGTATCGCGCGCGATCCGCTGTGCATCGCGCGCCCCACGTTTGGCGGCCGGGGACAGCATGCGTTTCACGCCGCCCAGCCATACCTTCGTCAGACTTTTGGTCATCAATCGGGCTCGCAGTCAGGAAAAATAGGGGCACGATACTCGATGCATCGTTCGACTTTGTGCAATGCACCATAACATTGTTTCTGGGATTTTTCCTGCGCGCGGATAGTTCCCGGCGGCGCAAAAAACGGGCCTCGACCGGCCGCGGCGCTATACTGGGGTTTAACCGCTTGTATCCGTTGTAGTCGTTCCGCCCGGCTCGCGCGTTGATTTAAGCATTTGTCCCGCCTCTGCCCGTTCCTTCCCGATGTTCGACCTGCCGTCTCACCTGTGGATCACGATCACCGCGTTCGGTGGCGCTGGCCTGACCTTGCCGCTCGCGATCACGATCGCCGTATGGCTCGCGCTCGGCTACTCGTGGCAGCGCGCCGCCGCGTGGCTCGGCGTGCTCGCGGCCGCGATCGGGGTTGTCGCGCTCACCAAGATCGCGTTCCTCGGCTGGGGCATCGGGATCCGCGCGTGGGACTTCACCGGATTCAGCGGCCACGCGATGCTGTCGACGTCGGTCTACCCCGTCGCGATGTTCCTCGCGCTGATCCGCACGCGCACGCCGGTGCGGATCGCCGGCATCGCGCTCGGGCTCGCGGCCGGCATCGCGGTCGGCGTGTCGCGCGTCGCGCTCGCCGCCCATTCGCCGTCCGAATCGATCACCGGCTGCATCATCGGCGCGATCGCCGCACTGGTGTTCATCGCCGGCTCGTGGCAGGCGGTGCCGCACCGCTGGTCGGTGCCGGCGGTCATCGCGAGCCTCGCGCTCGTCACGATCGCGCTGCATGGCATCACGGTGCCGTCGCACCAGTGGGTCACCAAGGTCGCGCTGGAGCTGTCGGGGCACGAGCGGCCGTTCGTCCGCGCCCGCTGGAAAGCCAATCCGAACTATCGGCCGGCATCGCAGCCGTCGTCGCTGCACCGCACGGGGTTGTCACTGCCGTCGCTGCACGCGTGACGGGCCGCGCGCACGCCACTCCCGCCGCGTTTCACGTCTGAAGGTTTCATGCGTCCCGGCGCGTGAACGGTATGTCGAGCGTTATAACCTCCCCTATATTACGATTACGGTTTTCAACCATTCGAACGACCCGACCATGCGCTCAACCGTCCGCCCGCTTCGCCGCACCCTGCTGCGCCTGTTGCCGCTCGCCACGCTTGCCGCGGGCATCGCGTTCAGCGCGCCGGCTTCCGCTGCCGACGAGCTGGTCGTGTCGGCAGCCGCGAGCCTGACGAACGCGTTCAAGGCAGTCGGCGATGCGTACCACAAGCAGCATCCGGACACCAAGGTGCTGTTCAATTTCGGCGCGTCGGACGTGCTGATGCAGCAGATCGCCAAGGGCGCGCCGGCGGACGTGTTCGCTTCGGCCGACCAGAAGGCGATGGATCGCGCCGTCACCGAAAAGGTCATCGTGCCCGGCACACGCCGCGATTTCGCGGCGAATTCGCTCGTGCTGATCGTGCCGGCGGACAGCCACGCGGCCGCGCCGACGTCGCTGAACGACCTGACGGCGCCCGGCGTGAGGCGTATCGCGTACGGCGACCCGGCATCGGTGCCGGTCGGCCGCTATACCGAAGGCGCGCTGCGCGCGGCAGGGGTGTGGGACGCCGTCAGCGCCAAGGGCGTGCTGGCCGCGAACGTGCGCCAAAGCCTCGATTACGTCGCGCGCGGCGAAGTCGACGCGGGCTTCGTGTTCGGCACCGACGCGGCGATCATGCCGGGCCGCGTGAAGATCGCCCTGACCGTGCCGACGCAGACGGCCATCACCTATCCGATCGCGGTGGTCAAGGACAGCCGCCATGCCGCGCAGGCGCAGTCGTTCATCGACTTCGTCGCGTCGCCGCAGGGCCAGGCCGTGCTGTCGACGTTCGGCTTCAAGCCCGCGGGCAAGTGAGCACGGGATGATGCAGGACGCGTGGGTACCGCTGCTGTTGTCGCTGAAGGTCGCCGGCTGGGCGACCGCGCTCGACGTCGTGCTCGGCGTCGCCGCCGCCTTCGTGCTCGCGCGCTGGCGCTCGCCGATGCGCGACGTGGTCGATTCGCTGCTGACGCTGCCCCTCGTCCTGCCGCCGACGGTGCTCGGCTATTACCTGCTCGTGCTGCTCGGCCGGCGCGGCGTGTTCGGTGCGTGGCTCGACAAGCTCGGTATCGAACTCGTCTTCACGTGGCAGGGCGCGGTGATCGCGTCGATGGTCGTCGCGTTTCCGCTGATCCTCAAATCGGCGCGCACCGCGTTCGAAAGTGTCGATCCGCACCTCGAACGCGCGGCCCGCACGCTCGGGCTCGGCGAAGCCGCGGTGTTCTTCCGCGTGACGCTGCCGCTCGCCACGCGCGGCATCCTGGCCGGCGCCCTGCTCGCCTTCGCACGCGCGCTCGGCGAATTCGGCGCGACGCTGATGATCGCCGGCAACCTGCCCGGCCGCACGCAGACGCTGTCGGTCGCGATCTATGCGGCGGTGCAGGCCGGCGACGACAGCACGGCCAACTTCCTCGTGCTGGTGACGTCGATCACCTGCGTGCTCGTGCTGCTCGCGACCGGCTGGCTCGTGCCGTCGCGCGCCGGGCGGAGCCAGCCGACATGACGCGCCGATCGCATCGTTATCGCTTCGCGGCGACACGCGTGCCCGTTGTGCGCGCGGTTGGCGGCGCGGGCGGCGCGGCACGACGGAGGCCCGCATGAGCGTCGTCGTCGACATCCGCAAGACCTACGCGAGCGCCGAGCGACGCTTTACGCTCGACGTGTCGTTCGCGGCCACCACGCAGCGCGTCGTGCTGTTCGGGCCGTCCGGCGCGGGCAAGAGCATGACGCTGCAGGCGATCGCCGGCCTGCTGTCGCCGGACGAAGGCACGATCACGCTGAACGGCGAACCGCTGTTCGATTCCGCGCGCGGCATCGACGTGCCGACCCGCGCGCGCCGCGTCGCGTATCTGTTCCAGGACTACGCGCTGTTCCCGCACCTGAACGTACGCCAGAACATCGCGTTCGGGCTCACGCCCGGCCTGCGCAACCCGCGCGCGAAGACGGTGCCGCCCGAAGTCGCGTACTGGCTGCAGGCGTTCGAGCTCGACGCGCTCGCCGGCCAGTTTCCATCGCAGTTGTCGGGCGGACAGAAGCAGCGCGTCGCGCTGGCCCGCGCGCTGGTCGCGCAGCCGCACGTGCTGCTGCTCGACGAACCGTTCGCGGCAATCGACGGCGCGATGCGCCAGCGCATGCGCCACGAGCTCGCCGAACTGCAGGCGCGCCTCGATATCCCGATGGTGCTCATCTCGCACGATCCCGACGACGTCGCCGCGTTCGGCGACCAGGTCGTGCAATTGAGCGAAGGGCGCGTGCTGGCCGCAACGCCGCACGCCGAGTGGCCGACGCGCGTCGTCGGCGCGCACGACGGCCGTGGCCCGGGCGGCCACGCGGGGGCCTGACGGAAGCCGCACGGCGGCATAAGTTGGAACAACGGGATCGAAAGCGGCGCGTCGTGCACGTCGGGCGGCGCCGGTTTCGCGTCGTCGTCCCACAGTCGTCGAAAGCGAAAACCGCGCGCGCGATCAGCCCGTCACCGCGAGAATCACGCTCGATGCCTTGAACAGCGCGATCGCGCGCCGGCCAACGTCGAGTTGCAACGCTCCGACGCTGTCGTTCGTGATGACGGCCGTCAGCGTGCCGCCGCCGTCGAGCGCCAACGTCACCTCGCTGTTCACCGCGCCCGCCGCGACGGTTTCGACCGTCCCGTGCAACTGATTGCGCGCGGACACCTTCAATGTGGCTTCGGCTTCATCGGCGACCGCCAGCACGACCCACGACGCCTTCACGAGCGCGCACGCATCCGTGCCCGGCGCCAGGCCGAGCGTGTCTGCGCTTTCGTGCGTGAGCACCGCGACGATCACCTGCCCGCCGGGCAGCACGAGCGTCACTTCGTCGTTCACGGTGCCGCGCACGATCGTCTCGACCTTGCCGAACAGCTGGTTGCGCGCGCTCGTCTTCATGCCGATCCGGCCGATCAGCGCCCAATCGACGTCGAAGCCGGACACCGCCGCGCTCGCCGCGTCGATGAAGCGGCGATGCTCGCGCTCGATCGTGCGAAACGCGGCGATCAGCGACGTCGCGCGCGGCGTCAGCGTCGTGCCCCCGCCGCCCTTGCCGCCCGTCGAACGCGTGACGAGCGGCTCACCGGCCAGGTTGTTCATCGTATCGATCGCATCCCACGCGGCCTTGTAGCTGAGGCCGACGGCCTTCGCCGCGCGCGTGATCGAGCCGGTGTCGCCGATCGCCGCGAGCAGCGCGATGCGGGTCGCGCCGCCGAGCGTCTGCGGGCCGGCGCGCAGCCATAGTTCGCCGCCCAGTCCGAGCGGTCCGGCGGAGGAGGAAGGAGGCGACGTGTCGCTCATGGGTGGGTCTGCAGAAAACGGGGGGCCATTATAGGGAGCGCGCGCCGCTCAACGCGGCTTGCCGTCGAGTCTCGGCGGACGCAGGCTCGCGAGCAGCGCCTCGGCGTCGTGCGCCGCGCGTTGCTCGAGCGCGGCACCGTAGCCGCGTACGAAACCGAGCTGATACGTGGGTGCCGCCAGTTGCTCGAGATGATGCTGAGCGACAATCGTGTCGTTCGCTTCGCCGAGCACGCTCTGCACGCGCGCGAGCGTCTTGACTGTTTCGTTGCGCGTGCGGCGCGACGCGAGCGACGCGAAGAATTCGAGCGCATAGCGCAGCCGCTTCGCGTCGATCCGCACCTGGTGCCGCGCGGCCGTATCGAGCGACGTGAGCGACGGCGATGCATACAGATGGCCGAACAGCCGCCGCACGCGCTTGGTCGCGTGTCGCCGCAGCGACGGCGCGTCGTGGTCGCCGGCAGCCGGCGGCAGCGCGAGCGTGCTCAGCCATTCGAGCCAGCCGAGCGTCAGCCGCGCATAGCGTGCCGAATGCAGCGCCTGGCGCAGTTCGATGCGCGCCGCCGTCGCCTGCGCACGCGCGGCGTCGAGCGTGCCGTTCCAGTCGGCGCTGCCGCCATCGGCCGCGATCAGCGCGGGCAGGCTTTCGGTCGAAAACACGTCCCAGTCGCGCACCGTGCCGAGGAGCGACGCGAGCCAGCGCAGGTCGACACCGAAGGTTTCCTGCCACTGATCGTCCGCGAAGCGCGGAAAGAAGCGCATCAGCGTGCGCAGCCGGCGCAGCGCGACGCGCATCTGGTGCACGAATTCGGGATCGTCGCGATCGAGCACGCCGCCCTCGTTGCCGAGCCATTGCGCGGCGATGTCGCCGGACAGCGCGAACAGCGCGGTTCGTTGCGTGCGGATGCCGGTCAGGTCGACGAGTTTCGCCTTGACCGGCCCGGTGACACCCGGCTCGCCCGCGCACGCGCGATCGATCACGCTGGTCAGCTGCATGAACGCGGGCCATGCGCCGCTGAGCTCGCGCGCGGCGGCGAACAGCGCGCGCAGCGCGGCCGTGCGGGCGGGGACGGTTTCCCAGTCGGGCGCCGCCAGGCGCAGCTCGACATGGCGGCGCGGCAGCTCGGCGCCCCCGTGCAGCGTGACGTCGTCGAGCGTCATCTCGACCACCACGCCGCTGTCGTCCGCCCATCGCCCGCGCCGCCGCTCGGCGACGAGCCGCAACGGCGCCGGCCCGGACGATGCGGCGACGGCCGCTTGGTCAACGGGGCCGGGTGTCGTATCCGCGCCCGTGGCCGACGCCGATTCCGGATCGGTGCGCGGCGCCGGCGCTGAGGGCGGCGTGGCCACGGCAATGCCGGCATGCTCGGCGTCGAACCGCTCGCGCGCCATGACGCCGGGCGCAAATGCCTTCGTGCGGGATGCGACGACACGCCGCCCCTGCGCGTTCGACTCGATCCACGTCCACCAGCACTCGCCGGGACTCGGCTCGGCCTCCTCGACCTGGCACGGCTCGATCGTCACGCGCTCGTGGCCGCGCCGCATCCGCACCTGCGGACAGATGCGCCACGCACGGACGAGTTCGGCGCCGAAGTCGCGCGGCTCGCCACGGGCCCGGCTTCCCGACTTGACTTGCCAGGCATCCAGCGACAGGCACAACACGATTTCCAGCACACGCGACATGGAGGCTCCCGCACATGAAGAAGCGCCGGCTCATCCTGCGTGCCGGCGTCGTCCGCGAATCGGCTTCCATAGTACACGGCGCGAAAACGCGCGGGCGACGATCCGGCCCTGCCGCCCTGTCGCGCATCAAACGGCGTATTGCGCGATGCCGTTGCCGAACGACCAGTCCTCCTTCAGCACTTCCACGAGACTGATGAACACGTCCTGCTGCCGCACGCCGGGCTGCCGCGCGAGGTTCTCGGTGATGGTCCGGTACAGCGCCCGTTTCTGCTCGAGCGTGCGCGTGTTGTTCGCGGTGATCTGGATCATCACGAGATCGTCGCTGCGTTCGATGTCGAAGTAGTGGCGGCCGAACACGAAGTTCTCGGCCGAGTGCTCGGTCACGACCATGAAGATGTCGTCCTCGGGCACGTTGAACGTGTGCATCAGCGCGCGATGCACGCCGTCGACGAGCGCCGCGCGGTAGGCGGCCGGTTTGCCTTCGCGCACTGCGATTCGGGTGAATGGCATGGTCCTGCTCCTTTCGATGACGTTGAAAATCGGGAACGCAACGTCAGGTTAGGCGCGCAGAACTATAATGAACAGTCATCTATCCATATTTCATTCATTTACATCTGAAATGAAAGTACTCGACCTCGATGCGGTGCGCGCGTTCGTGCTGGTCGCCGATCTCGCGAGCTTCACGCGCGCCGCCGACGCGCTCGGCACCACGCAGTCGGCCGTCAGCCTGAAGCTGAAGCGGCTCGAAGCGCACCTCGGCAAGCCGCTGCTCGCGCGCACGCCGCGCGTCGTCAAGCTGGCGGCGGACGGCGAAAACTTCCTGCCCGCCGCCCGCGCGCTGCTCGACGCGCACGACCATGCGCTCGGCGCGATTTCGGCCGGCGTGCACCGGCTGTCGCTCGGCGTCAGCGAGCACGTCGCGGTGCCCGACCTGCCGGCCGTGCTGACGAGCCTGCACCGGCAGGATCCCGGGCTGTCGCTGGAAATGCATCTGGGGACGTCGTCGAACCTGCTCGCGCAATACGACGAACGCCGGCTCGACGCGGCGATCGTGCGGCACGAGCCGGGCGAGGACCCGCCGCGCGACGACGGCACGCTGCTGTTTACCGAACCGCTCGCATGGCTTGCCGCGCCCGACTGGGCGCCGCGCGCGGGCGAGCCGCTGCCGCTCGCGGTGCTGGCCGGGCCATGCGGCGTGCGAGCCGCCGCGCTGCGCGCGCTGGAGCACGCGGGGCGGCCGTGGCGCGAGCGCTTCACGGGCGGCGGCGTCGCGGCGGTCGCGGCGGCCGCCGCGGCCGGGCTCGCGGTCTGCCCGCTGGCCCGGCGCGTCGCGCCGCGCACGCTGGTCGACGTCGGCGCGAAATTCGGCTTGCCGCCGCTGCCGCACTCGCAGGTCGTGCTGTATTCGCGGGTGCGCGACACCCGCGCGGCCGCCGCCTTGCGGAGGTTTGCCGACAGTCTTGCAATCTCGGCGTAAACTACGCGCTTCGCCGCCCGCAATCCTCTGACGAATTCGATGAAGCCCGAAGCCCGCAAGCACCTCCGCGCCAACCTGCTGATGCTCGGCGCCGCCGCGATCTGGGGCTCGGCGTTCGTCGCGCAACGGCTGAGCCTCGACGTGATCGGGCCGTTCCTGTTCACGGGGCTGCGCTTTCTGCTCGGCGGCCTGGTGCTGATCCCGCTGCTGACGTTCAACCCGGCGTCGCGCGCGCAACTGGCGGCGATTCGCCGCGAACCAGCGCTGCTGGTGCCGGGGCTCGCGCTCGGCGCGCTGCTCGCCGTGTCGATCTCGCTGCAGCAGTTCGGCCTGCAGTACACGCGCATCGCGAACGCGGGCTTCATCAGCTCGCTGTACGTCGTGATCGTGCCGCTGATCGGCGTGTTCGTCCGCCACCGGATCGGCGCCGGCACGTGGTTCGGCGCGCTGCTCGCAGCGATCGGCCTGTATTTCCTCAGCATCGACGAGCATTTCTCGGTGCTCTACGGCGACTGGTTCCAGCTCGCGGGCGCGGTCATCATCGCCGCGCACGTGATGGCCGTCGGCCATTTCGCGAAACGGCACGATCCGCTCGTGCTCGCCTTCCTGCAGTTCGTCACGTGCGGCGTGGTGTGTCTCGCGGCCGGCCTCGTGATCGAGCCGGTCAGCGTCGCGATGCTGCGCAGCGCGCTGCCGACGCTGCTGTACGGCGGGCTGCTGTCGGTGGGCGTCGGCTATACGCTGCAGGTCGTCGCGCAGCGCGACGCGGCGCCCGCGCACGCGGCCGTGATCTTCAGCATGGAAGGCGTGTTCGCGGCGATCGCCGGCTGGGCCGCGCTCGGCGAGACGCTGACGCTGCGCGCGCTGGTCGGCTGCGCGCTGATGCTGGCCGGGCTGCTCGCGTGCCAGTTGCTGCCGAACGGCGACGCCCGGAAAAAGGACGAGGACGCGCTGCCGGCGTGACACGCGCGATCCCTATAATGACGATTCGCGTGTTTTTCATCACAACCGCATCCAACAAACCAGCTCCGTGACGTCCATTCCCGTCGATCCCGCCGCCGACCTGCTGCGCGAACGCGCAGCGCACTATGCCGCCGAGGCCGCGCTGTTCCTGCGCGACCAGGCGCTTTCCACCGCGTCGCACGACCTGCGCAGCCCGCTGAATGCAATGCACAGCTGGGCATATGTGCTCGAGCGCCAGCTCGCGAACGCCGATCCGAGCCTGCAGCGCGCGCTCGCGGGCATCCGCACCGGGATCGATCAGCAGGTTGCGCTGATCGACGACGTGCTCGACGCGCCGCGCGCGGAAACGCGCACGCTCGCGATCACCGCGCAGCCGTTCGCGCTGCGCCCGCTGCTCGACGACACGCTCGCGCTGGTGCGCTTCGCGCTCGCTGACGCCCGGCAGGTGAGCATCGATGCGACGCTGCCCGACGGCGAGCCGTCACTGAGCGCCGATCGCGAACGCCTCGCGCAGGCGCTCTGGACGATGCTGACGACGGCCGTCGAAGCCAGTGCCGCCGGCAACCGCGTGACGTTCGCGTGCACGCGCGACGGTGCGCAGTGCGTCGCGCATGTCACCTGCGGCGTGAGCGCCGCGGCGCTCGCCGATCAGGCGCTGCCGCACGCGTTCGACGCGTTCGCACGTCGCGAGATGCTGCGCTCGCGCGACGCGAAGCGCGTCGCGTGGGTGCTCGCACTATGCCAGCGTGTCGCGCTCGCGCACGGCGGCACCTTCACGCACGCCGCGTTCGCCGACGGCGCCGTCGTCACGCTGTCGCTCGCGGTTCCCTGCGAGGCGGCGGGCTAAGCCATCGGCCGCCCGGCACATTACATCTTCCTTTCCGGCCCTATACTGTTGGGCCTTTCATGACTGGAGCGATTCTTTGTTACAGATCTTCGCGCTCATCGGCGCGTTGTTCCTGGTGGCCCTGAACGGGTTTTTCGTCGCAGCCGAATTCGGCCTCGTCAAACTGCGCGCGACGCGCGTCAAGACGCTCGCCCGCAAGCACGGCCTGCGCGGGCGCATCCTCGCCGTCGTGCACGGTCGACTCGATGCGTATCTGTCCGCGTGCCAGCTCGGCATCACGCTCGCGTCGCTCGGCCTCGGCTGGGTCGGCGAGCCGGCGTTCGCGGAGCTGATCGGCCCGCTGCTCGACCTGATCGGCGTGGAGTCCGAGCGCATCGTGCACCTGATCTCGCTCGTGTTCGCGTTCTCGCTGATCTCGTTCCTGCACATCGTGGTCGGCGAGCTCGCGCCGAAATCGATGGCGATCCGCCAGTCGGAGAAGGTCGGCCTATGGGTCGCGCTGCCGCTCTATGCGTTCTACTGGGCGATGTATCCGGCGATCTGGGTGCTCAACAGCAGCGCGAACGCGGTGCTGAGGCTCGCGGGGCTGTCGGCCGACCACGGCGGCGATGCGCACTACTCGACCGACGAACTGAAGCTGATCCTGCGCGGCCGCCGCAGCGCCGCGGGCAATACGGCGCAGCCCGCGCGCGGCACGTACACCAACGACGAGTGGAACACGCTCGCGCATTCGCTCGATTTCTCGTCGATGACGGTGTCGGACCTGATGCGGCCGGCGCATGAAATGATCGGCCTGCGCCGCGACCTGCCGCTGCCCGACAACATGGAAATCGTCGCGCGGCACCGCTTCAGCCGCTATCCGCTGTTCGAGAATGCGTCGCGCGAACAGGTCAGCGGGCTGATCCACCTGAAGGACCTGCTGCTCGCGCGTCATGCGGGCGCGGCGCTGGAGGACCTGTCCGACTACGTGCGCCCGGTGCAGTACGTGAAGCCCGACACGCCGGCGCTGGAGCTGTTCCGCCGCTTCCGCAAGGGCGCGCCGCACTTCGCGCTGGTCGGCAACAAGGGCGAGAAGCCGATCGGTTTCCTGACGCTCGACAACCTGCTCGGCGCGCTGGTCGGCCAGATCCACGACGAATTCCGCCAGGGCGACTCGGACTGGACCCGCCTCGACGACGGCACGCTGATGGGCAAGGGCAGCCTGCCCGTCGTGTCGCTCGAGCAGGCGCTCGGCATCGACATCGACGAAGGCCGCGCGGAATCGGTCGGCGGCCTCGTGATCCAGGCATTGAGCGATTTGCCGACCGAAGGGCAGCGCGTGTCGTTCGATCGCTTCGACGTCGTCGTGAAGAAGATGAACGGGCCGCGCATCGTGCTGGTGCGCGTCTATCCGAAGACCGCGAAGGAGGCCGACGAATGACGGCCACCGCTCGCGCTTCACGCCCTTCCCGCCCTCGCCGCATGCGATGAGTGCGACGCTGCCGCGCTGCTGCGTGATCACGCCGGAGCCGGCGTCCGCGTCGGCCGCCGATTGCCAGGCGTTCCTCGAGCGACTGTCCGCCGTGCTCGCGCGCGGCGAGACGCTCGTGCAATTGCGCGTGAAATCGTTCGACGCGGCCGCGTTCGCGCGGCTGGCCGCCGATGCGCTCGCGCGCTGCACCGCGGCCGGCGCGCAACTGATGCTCAACGGGCCGATCGACGCGGCCAGCGTAATGCAGCTCGACGGCGCGGGCTGGCACCTCGACAGCGCCGCGCTGCGCGCCGTCGCACAACGGCCGCTGCCGGCCGCGCGCCGCGTGTCGGCCGCCTGCCATGCGGCCGACGATCTCGTGCTAGCCGCGCGCGCAGGCGTGGATTTCGTCACGCTGTCGCCCGTGTTGCCGACGCTCAGCCATCCCGGCGCGCCGACGCTCGGCTGGACGCGCTTCGCGGCATTGGCCGCGCAAGCCGTGATGCCGGTCTATGCGCTCGGCGGCATGACGCGCGCGCATCTCGACGACGCGCGCCGCCACGGCGCGTATGGCGTCGCGGGCATTCGAAGCTTCTGGTGAGTGGAGTGCGGCCGGGCGCGCCAGCGCCCAGCCTTCCGCGCGTTAAGCGTTCAGTTCAGATCGGCGCGCATGCCGCGCCATGTGCTGTCGTCGAGCCGGCGCACGTCGTGTGTGAGCGCGTAGTGGTTGACGTCCCCCGTCAGCCACGCAACGAGCGAATACGGCGGCAAATCCCCCTCGTCGATCCGGTCGCGTGCGCGCGCCGGCGTCTCGAACACGACCTGCCCTCTCGGCGCATCGAACGGCAACGCGTCGGGCGACAGGTTCAGTGCGATGGTCAGCGTCTCGTCGTCGGCGAGCTGCCACGACGCCACCAGCGCATCGGCATCGCCGTCACCGCCCGCCTTCAACGTGTGCGCGTCCCGCGGCCGACAATCGGCCAGCCGCGGCGCAATCAGCTTCGCGCGCACGGCAAGCGCCGACTGCACGAAATGCGCCCGATCGGCATCGCGCGCGGTTTCGTCGAAGATCAGCGGGATCTGCGGCGTCAGCAGCGACAGCGCGAGCGCGGCGAGCCCCGGCGTCTCGAGCTCGCCATGCTCGCTCTCGCGCCATACGCCGTCGGACAGCACCAGCGAGGTCAGCGCCAGCCCTTCGGCGCAGGGGCCGTCGCCAGTGGTAGCCGGCTGGAACGCCGCGCCGGCCGCGGTCAATGCACGGGCCAGCGTATGGATCGACTGGTGTGCCGAAATCCCTTCGTGCGCTGTCGTGCCGCGGTCCGTCAACCGATGCAGCGCGCGTTCGCCGCAACCGTTCCACTGGGCATCGAAATGGGTATCGGCCAGATGCACCGGATGACGCTCGCTGCCTAGCACGAGGTGGATCAGCCGGTCGGCCGGCACGGCCGCGCGCACGCGGTCGGCGATCTCGCGCAGCCACGACGCGCCGATCCGGTCGGCCTCGCGCAGCCGCAGCCCGTCGCAACGGTATTCGTCGATCCAGTACATCGCGTTGTCGCAGAAGAAGTCGCAGACTTCCGGATGATCGAGCGCGAGCGGCGGCGCCTGCAGCGGATCGTCGCGCGTATGGAAGAACGGCACCGCGTAATGGCGCAGTGCGTCGGTGCCGCTGCCGAAGCGTGCGTAATCGAGCTCCAGCAGCACCGCGAGACCGTAGCCGTGCGCGTCGTCGATCAGCGCCTTCAGCGCATCGGGGCCACCCTCGGCCGCGAGCGGCGCGAAAGGCAGGCTGTCGTGCGGCGACGCGAGCAACTCCAGCGCGGTCACGCCGAGACGCGCAAGCTGCGGCAGCCGGCGGCGCACGCCGTCGAAGCCGCCCACCGCGTGCGGACGAATCGCGTACAGCGCGATGTCTTCCCACGGACGTCCGCGCCAGAACGTGTTGCGCCACGTGAACGCGCGCGGATCGATGACCTCGCTCGGGCCGTTGAGCCCGTCGGGCTGCGAACGCGACGCGGGATCGGGAATCGACACGACATCGTCGAGCCGGTAACGGTAACGCGCGCCCGCACCGCATTCGACGAACGCTTCGAACCAGTTCCGACCGGCGGCCGTCATCGGGACGAGCGTCGTGCCATTACCGGTATCGAGTTCGAGCTGAACGTGCATGCTGGCCGGCGCCCACACGCGGAAATGCGTGCGCGGCGACTTGCCGAGCGCGCCGCAGGGCTGCGCGCCGAACGGCAGGCAGTGAATGTAGTGCTGCGCATACGGATCGTGCGAACAATCTGACATCATGCGCTCCTCATGCGTGCCGAGCAGCATGGCCGCGCGAACGGCGCGGCGCAGCGGGCCCGGCATGCGACGGCCAGGCAGGGGGGAAGAAAAGTATGCACCTGTTTCAGTTCTGAAACGTATTGATTCCTCACATTTTTAAATGCGAATCGACCCCGACAACGTTTGCGTGCGACGCGCATCGAGTCGGGTAGTCCGCATACCGGAATGGCCGCTCGCCTTGTTGCGCCGCCGACCGCTGCTTGCGCTCGGTGCGATGCGCGTGGACACCCCCGTCCGCGCCCGAACCCGAGGCATCCGCCATGTCACTCCCCGCCAGCGCCGCGAAGTTCGATCCGGCACGCGCGCACGAATACGCCGAACAGGCCCGCATCGCACTCGCCGGCTACGACGCATGCCACGAACTCGCCGCGTGCATGCTTGCGTCGTCGATCGGCGCGGCCGATGCGCGGATCCTCGTCGTGGGTGCAGGCGGCACGGGGCAGGAAATCTGCGTGCCCGCCGCGCTCGAACCGGGCTGGCGGTTCACGGCCGTCGATCCGTCCGCGCCGATGCTCGCGCTCGCGCGCGCCAACGTCGAAGCGGCGGGTTTCGCCGGCCGCACGCACTTCATCGAGGCCGGCATCGACGCGCTGTCCGACGCGCCGGCCTTCGACGGCGCGACGCTGATCGGCGTGCTGCATCACGTGCCCGGCGACACGGCGAAGGCCGCGCTGCTGGACGCGATCGCGCGCCGCCTGAAGCCCGGCGCGCCGCTGGTGATCGCGGGCAACCATCGCCGCTACGCGGACCACCCTCGGCTGCTCGATGCGTGGCAGCAGCGCTGGCGCATGAAGGGCGCGACGCCCGACGCGGTGCGTGCGCAGTTGGCCAAAATCCTGCAGGGCGCCGATCCGCCGGCTTCCGAGGAAGCCGTGTTCGACCTGCTGGACGATGCGGGTTTCGATGCGCCGCTGCGCTTTTTCTCGAGCCTGTTCTGGGGCGCGTGGATCGCGTTGCGCCGCGCCTCGTGACGAGGCGCAACGACGGGTGACGCGCGCCGCTCGACGCACTGGACCATCGCGCGGCAGCCCGACGTGCCGGGCGTCACCCGCGCTCGGTATGATGTCGTTCCCGCCCCTCTTCCGGCCTCGACATGCTGACCGTCCATCACCTGAACAACTCGCGTTCGCATCGCGTGCTCTGGCTGCTCGAAGAACTGGATGTGCCGTACGAGCTCGTGCGCTACGCGCGCGATCCGAAGACGATGCTCGCGCCGCCCGCGCTGCGCGCGATCCATCCGCTCGGCAAGTCGCCCGTCGTCACCGACGACGGCCGCACGATCGCCGAATCGGGCGCGATCATCGAGTACCTGGTCGAACGCCACGGCAACGGCCGCCTCGCGCCGCCCGGCGGCACGCCCGAGCGGCACGACTACACGTACTGGCTGCACTACGCGGAAGGATCGGCGATGCCGCCGCTGCTGCTGAAGCTCGTCGCGTTGCGCATCGCGCATGCGCCGATGCCGTTCTTCGCGCGGCCGATCGCGCGCAAGATCGCCGCGACGCTGCAAGCGGGCTTCGTCGATCCGCAGATCGCGCTGCATCTCGATCATATCGACGGCGCGCTGACGCGCACGGGCTGGTTCGTCGGCGACAGCTTCAGCGCGGCCGACATCCAGATGAGCTTCCCGCTCGAAGCCGCGATGGCGCGCGGCGACGGCGGCAGGTATCCGGCGATCGCACGCTTTCTCGAAACGATCCACGCGCGGCCCGCGTACCGCCGCGCGCTCGAGCGCGGCGGTCCGTACGAACTCCTGAAATAACCCGCGTCAGCTCAGCAGCCCCGCCGCGACGTTGATCGACAGCCCGAGCACGGCCATGTTGAAGTAGAACGACAGGATCGACTGCGCGAGCACCGCGCGGCGCGCGGAGCGGTTCGCGAGCGACACGTCGGCCGTCTGCGACGCGACCGCGATCGTGAACGAGAAATACAGGAAATCCCAGTAGTCGGGCTCGGGGTTGCGGTCGGGAAAGCGCAGCCAGCGATCGCCGGTCGGCGAGCCGTAATAGAGCCGCGCGTAGTGCAACGTGAAGATCGTCGGAATCAGGAACCACGCGCCGAACAGCGTCGCGGCCGTGATCGCGTAATGGCCGAGCCCCGCGCGAAAGCCGACGCTCTTCGCGGTCGCGAGCTCGATCGCGATCGCGGCGACGCTCGCGACCGTCGCGAGGCAGATGACGGTCAGCACGGTCGTCGCGTTCTCGTCCTCGCGGATCGCGACTTCGCGCACCTTGTGATGATGCGCGGTGACCATGCGCACCCACATCAGCACGAGATACAGCCAGACCGTGCAATCCCAGCCGATCAGCACGCGCGCGGTCGGCCGCAACTGGAGCGGCAGCAGCACCGCGCACGCCACGCCCGCGACGAAGGCGGCGACCATGCGCGGCCGGTTGCGTAATACCTGCGGATAAAGCGTCATCGTGTGATTCCGAAAGCGGATGGAAAGGTCCCGCCGGCGCGCAAAGGGCCGCTGCGCGTCGCCGGCGGGTAGCGCCCCGATTATCGCCATTCCGGCATGTCGTTGCGATGGCCGCAAGCGCCTAAGATATCGGGATGACACCCGCCCTCTGCCACCATCCCGCGAACGCGGCCGGCCGCGACTTCGTCGTCGGCGATCTGCATGGCTGCGTGGATGTGCTGCGCGCGCTGCTGCACGACATCGGCTTCGATCCGGCTTGCGACCGGCTGTTCTCGGTCGGCGATCTCGTCGATCGCGGCCCCGCGTCCGAAACCACGCTCACGCTGCTCGACCGCCCGTGGTGCCATGTGGTGCGCGGCAATCACGAAGAAGTGCTGAGCCTCGTGTCGCGCGGCAAGCTGCCGCCCGATGCATGGCGCGGGATCGGCGGCGACTGGGGCGCCGATCTCCCGCCGGAGCGGCTGCATGCGCATGCGGCGCGCGTCGACGCGCTGCCGCTCGTGCGCGTGGTCGGCGACGGCGCCGCGCGCTTCAACGTGCTGCATGCGGAGTTCTTCGGTCCGGACGCGGAACTCGACACCGGCAACTATTCGCACGACGTGCGCGAGCGGCTGATGTGGGGGCGCGACCTGGTCCAGGGGCTCGCCGACCCGGCGCTGCAGGCCGGCCTGTCGCTGACCTGCACCGGTCATACGCCGGTGCGCGCGCCGCAGCGCATCGGCGCGCAATGGTTCATCGATACCGGCGCTTTCGCGCCGTCCGGACGGCTGACGATCGTCGAACCGCGCACGGGCGACATGTGGTCGCTCACCCAGGCCGACGCGCGCGCCCGTCACGCGGGCGAGTTGCCGCTGCCGTAGGCCGGCAACGGCTTGGCGGAAGCACGCGCACGCGTTTGCCCGCGCGAGCCTCCCCCGCTAGCCCACCTGATTCAACTCGAACACCGCATCGATCGCGGAACCGTTCCAGTTGTATTCGAGATACGCCGCGTGATGACAGTCGCGCAGCAGCGTCGTGCGAAACGCCGCGAGACATTCGCCGCCTGCGTCGCGCACCGACGGATAGACGATTCCCGCGCCGCCCGAATGGCGCACCGCGCGCCCGAGCGCCTGCCCCGCGCTGTAATCGAGCGGATCGAGCAGCGCCGGGCTGCGCTGCGGCCACGTGCGCACGTCGGCGACCTCGCCGTGCGCGTACACCGTGTAGAGCCGCATCTGCTGGCGCATCGGCGGCTCCTTCGTCGCGGACATGAACAGCCCGCTGTGATAGCGCGTTTCGGCGATCGCCGTATCGCGCGACCGCCCGCAGTAGAACACGCCGTAGCTGCCGTCGGAAAAGCGGCTGCCCTGCGGATTCAGGTGCGTGAACGCGGCCATGATCGGCCCCCAGCCCTGGCCGTAGCGACGCTCGGCCGGCGGCACGAGTTCGAGCGTGCCGACTTCGTTGCGGATGCGGTCGTTCGTCAGCGATTCGAGCGCATAGAGCGCATCGAAATCCTCCGCGGACGCGACGCGGTCGAACAGGTTGATGGCGGGAAAACGGGTGGGAATCACGCGATAGGCAGGCGCCCAGTCGACGACGGTCGTGGGCCAGGCTTGCGCTTCGATCGGCATCGTCACGCCCAGCCACCTCGCATCGCGTCGAGATATTGCCGGACGGCGACCAGATCGCCAACGTTGCCGGCGAGCATCCGGTCGAGCGCGCGCTTGCCGCCGAACGGCGCGGCGTCGTTGGGCCGCTTGACCCAGGTATCGGCGGCAGCCGGCTGCGGCAACAGGATCTGCAGCGCCTTGTAGATGCCGAGCAGCAGCGATAGTCGCTCGAGCGTGTCGCGCGGCAGGCGCGCCGATTCCGGCGCTGCCTTCCACTTGAAGAACGTCGAACGGCCGGGCGACCCGAGCAGCACGATCTGTTCGTCGATCGTCAGCTCCCAGTCGCGCGCGATGTTGAAGAACGCACGCAGGCCGGCCGCCGACATCTGCGCGACCGAAGCCTGCCGCGGGGCGGAATACGGATCGAAGGCGGGCTGTGTCATGAGCGTTAGTCTCGAAATGAATTCACTAACAAGATTAGTCCATTTCGGTATTTTTGCAAGGGTCGTCCCCCGACATCGGCATTTCCTTCGATAAGAGATATTTTTTGTCCATTCTGGACGAATATTTTATTTTCTGCGTTAATGGCCGTGCGGACAGACAGCGCATCGCCACGCGGTGCGTGTCTACAGCAACCGAGTCGCCGAGAACCGGATAGACCACGCCAAGGAACCATCATGAAGAGACTGATTGCCGCCGTTTCGATCGCCCTGCTCGCGGTATCGGCGGGCCCCGCCGTCGCGAAGGACTGGACCACGCTGCGCTTCGGCACCGACGCCAGCTATGCACCGTTCGAATCGAAGGCGCCCGACGGCAAGCTCGTCGGCTTCGACATCGATCTCGGCAACGAAATCTGCGCGCGGCTGAAGGCGAAGTGCGTGTGGCTCGAGAACGATTTCGACGGAATGATCCCGGCGCTGAAGGCGAAGAAGTTCGACGCGGTGCTGTCGTCGATGTCGATCACGCCGCAGCGCGCGGAGCAGATCGGCTTCACGACGAAGATCTACAACCAGCCGACGCGGCTCGTCGTGAAGAAGGGTTCATCGCTGCTGCCGACGGCCGAATCGCTGAAGGGCAAGTCGATCGGCGTCGAGCAGGGCACGACGCAGGAAGCGTATGCGAAGGCGTACTGGGCGAAGCAAGGCGCGAACGTCGTGTCGTACCAGAACCAGGACGGCGTGTATGCCGACCTCACGTCGGGCCGCCTCGACGCCGCGCTGCAGGACGAGGTGCAGGCCGCGATCGGGTTCCTGAAGTCGCCGCGCGGCGCGGGCTACCAGTTCGTCGGGCCCGAACTCATCGACGAGAAGGTGCTCGGCATCGGCGCCGGCATCGGCCTGCGCAAGGAAGACACCGACCTGAAGGCGAAGATCGACCGCGCGATCCTCGACATGGTCAAGGACGGCACCTACAAGCGGCTCGCGTCGAAGTACTTCGACTTCGATATCTACGGCGGTTGAAGCGGCGTCGCGCGCGACGGGTGTGATGCCCGTCGCGCGCGGCCGGACCGCCCCTCCCCCAAGCGCCGGACGGCAACGCCTCCCTGACGTTTGCCGTCGCGCCGGTTTCATCGACCGCGCCGTACCGCCTGATACCGCACCGCCTGATCCCGCGCTTCATTCGGATTGCAAACCGCTGACTTCCGCGGGCGATGGCCCGCGTGCGACGTCAATACGCGAAGAGCGGGCGCAGCCGAACCGGCGCGCGGGTGCACATACCCTGGCGGATCCGGTTGGCCAGCGAAAAAGTACCGGCCCGGCGCGGATGACCGGGTATCAGCCGGATCCGCCTCGCACCGGGCGCGCAGAGATGGCCTGTCGACGCATGCCGGCCGGCGGCAAGATGCGCGGACGCCCGGCGATGGGTCGAATCATTGCGTTCGCGGCTGGCCGGCCGCGTCGTTTGGCGATCGTTCATCATTTTTCTACCCCGTATTCGTGCCGTTGCTTGTGCCGGCAACCGGACTTCGCCGGTGCCCCGACGATCCGACGACGACGGCCCTGCCGGTCGGACCCGGGCAGTGCTTGCTGCCCGTCCCGCCGGTCATCCCCGTGGGCTGCGTCCTTGTCGGCTCTTGGGTTCGCTGCCGAACCGGCCGGACGCCACATCATCGTCTCTCGCACCTCGATCAGCGCAAGGAGCGGGCCAGCTTCGGATGAAGCCGGCCGCACAAGGCTTTCGTCGGACAAGCTCGCGGCCGGACCGGGCGGGACACGCAGGAAGTTACGAAACTGAAACATGTCGCGCGCGGGCGGCCGCGGGTGCGCTGCGGCACTGCCTTGCCGGACAAGGCGCGCGGACGATCAGGAAAGTTTTGCCGGCGCGGGCGGCACGCCGCCGGCCGCGTTTGCCGGCTTATTCGGGTGGCTGCCGACAGGAAACGTTTCATGCCCTTTACATGCCGCCGGACGCGCGCCCGGACCCACCGCGAACGCTTCCCTGCCGCCGTTCAGCCGACGCGCTGGTGGTCGGCGTCGCCGGGCGGCGAACCGTCCTTCCCGCCGTTGTCGCCGTTGTTGTCGTGGTCGTTGAGCCCGTGCTCGATCATCATCCGGTAGAGCGTGACGCGCGAGATGCCGAGTTCGGCGGCGGCCTTGTTGATCCGGTGATCGTTGCGCAGCAGCGCGTTCTCGATCGCGGTGCGCTCGGCGAGCGAACGCGCCTGTTCGAGCGTGACGGGCTCCGTTTCACCCGGCGTCTCGAGCCCGAGATCGTTCGGCGTCAGCAGCCGGCTTTCCGCCATCACGATCGCGCGGCGCACCCGGTTGATCAGCTCGCGCACGTTGCCGGGCCACTCGTAGCGGCGCATCGCGTCGAGCGCGGCCGACGTGAAGCCGCTGATCTTGCGGCCGCTGTCGGCCTTGTATTTCTGCAGCACGTAATGCGCGAGGATGTCGATGTCCTTGCCGCGCGCGCGCAGCGGCGGCTCGTGAATGCGCAGCACGCAGAGCCGGTGATAGAGGTCCGCGCGAAAGCGCGCGGCTTCGACCGCGCCGTCGAGATCCACGTGCGTCGCCGAGATGATCCGCACATCGACCGGAATCGATTCCTGGCCGCCGAGCCGCTCGATCTTCCCTTCCTGCAGGAAGCGCAGCAGGCTCGCCTGGCTTTCGACCGGCATGTCGCCGATTTCGTCGAGAAACAGCGTGCCGCCGTTCGCGGATTCGATCCGGCCCGCGCGCCGCTGGTTCGCCCCGGTGAATGCGCCGCGCTCGTAGCCGAACAGTTCCGACTGCAGCAGGTGATGCGGAATCGCGCCGCAGTTGATCGCGACGAACGGGCCCTTGCCGCGCGCCGAGCGCTCGTGGATCGCGAGCGCCGTCAGCTCCTTGCCGGTGCCCGACTCGCCGGAGATGAACACGCTCGCGTCGGTTTTCGCGACCTTGCGAATCGTGCTGAACAACTGTTGCATCGCTTCGCAGTTGCCGATCATTCCGTGCTCGCCGATCGACGCCGCGTAGGCCGCGCCGTCGACGCGATCGAGCGCGGCCATCCCGCGTGCATGGCCGAGCACGTGCGAAATCCATTCGTGCGGCAACGGCAGCGTCACGTAATCGAAACAGTAGCTGCGGATCAGTTCGCGCACGGCGGGGCTGATCGTGACACCAGCCTGCGCGACGGAAATCCAGCCGATCGCCGCCTGGCTCAGGCACGCCTTCAGCGCGGGATAGTCGCGCGACGTGAATCCAGAAAAATCGATGAGCCCGGCGGCGACGTTGACGCCGGATGTCATGTTCTGCGCGGCGCCGGCTGTCTTGGCGATCGAGATATCCCAGCCGAGCCCGCGCAGTTGCGCCAGCAACGGCTCATCCGGCGAACGCATGATCACGAACAGCTTGCGTCCGGCCTCGGGGGCGGTAACGGATACGAGCGGCATCTCGGGCGCCGCCGTCCCGTTTGCGTCGGGTGACCTTGCAACCATCGTTATTCCCCGCTTGGCGTTGGTATCGTGCGCCGGCTCGCCGCGCGTACGAAGGACCTCGATCGAACCGACATATTGGCCGTATTTCCGTACGAATAAAATCCCCCCGGGCGATAATCGTGCGCCGAACGAATCCTTTCATGAACGGTATATCGATGCCGCGGACGCGCGGCTAGATGGGTGTTTTCCCGGTGGCGGGGTGAACCCGGAAGAAAGCCGCGGAGATCACGAACGCGGGGAACCGCGCCGGTGCTGGCGCACCGGGCGGCATGCGATGCCGGGCAGGCGGAATCGAATCGGCCGCATGCGCCGGCGTGGCTGGTCGGCCGTCCCGGCGAACGCGTGCGCAATCGTTTCCGGTTGATGCCGGTCAATCGTCAATTAAACGGGGTTGATGCACGAACGCAACACGCGCCGCATCGCGCGGCGGGCGGATTAGCGCCCCGATGCGAGTGGTGCGGGCGCGTGGGCATGAGAGCGACCACGGCCGGCCGCGGCGTCATCGTGTTCGCCGTATGCGGCGACCAGGCCGTCGACACGGGAAAGGTGATGACGGTTGTCGTGGTCCCACGGATGGAAGCCGGGCCGCAAAAAGCTCAGCCACTCACCCGCGATGCGAGGAAACAGCCCGCGGCGCGGCCCGTACAGGAACGCGATCATCCGCAGCATGCCGCGCACGCGATGCCTGATATCGCGATCGCGCGACAACAGCGTCACGTGGATCAGGAACACGGTCGGCCAGAACGTCAGCGTCGTCAGCAGGTAGACGCCGACGCGGATCAGGTAGCGGCGCAGGCCCGGCTTCATCACGGCGTTCCACACGTCGTAGGACACCGCCTTGTGCTCGGTTTCCTCCAGCGCATGCCATACCCACATCTGCCGGTAGCCTTCGACAGAGCCGGCGAGACGCGTCGGGTCGCGCAGGAGCCAATCCGCGAGCATCGCCGTGTAGTGCTCCGCCGCGACCGTATGCGCGAGCTGGACCGAATGCGGCAGCACGCGCTTCGCGAAGCCGAGCACCGTCCACACGCGCTTGTCGAGCTTGCGCGCGGGCAGCCGGTTCGCCTGCATCAGTTCGTTGTATTCGACGTGCTCGCGCGTATGCATCGCCTCCTGGCCAATGAAACCGAGCACCTGACGCTTCAGCACGGGATCGTCGATCCGGTCGCGATAGTTGCGCACCGAATCCATGAAAAAGCGTTCGCCGGCCGGAAACAGCAGCGACAGCGCATTGAAGAAGTGCGTCACGTGCGGGCCGAGCCCGTGCCAGTCCTTCGCGCGCTCGACCGGCAGGTCGAAGCGCAGGTCGCGGCGCACCGGCATCACCTCGGCTGCGGTGGCGGAAGCGGCTGACTTCATGTTGTCGTTCTCCTTGTTTTCGGGCGGCCCGGCAACTGCCGCGGCCTTGCCGGCGCGGGCCCGGGCGGCGCATCGCGCAACGCCGAAATCTTGCCATCGATAACTGTAAAGATAGGCTCCGGGCGACGCCGCGCGCAAGCCGCGTGGTAGACGCGCGCTTCCAAACAGGACGCGCTCGGCAGCGCGGAAAAAACGACGTTTGGAAGGCGTTCGCGCGTGCCGCGATTCGAACGCGCACGGCGGCGTAGGACCGACAGGCGGGCGCTCAATACGCGAGCCGTAATCGGCTTGAAAGCGCCGTGCGACGGGCGTCTCGCGCGAAGGGACGGTGGTGTTCAACGCGACGCCGGCTTGCCGCGTCGCAACGATTCATACGCACGCGCCGTTCGCGCGGTGCAACCGCGTCGATCCGGTTCGCGAAAAATTCAAACGCGCGTTCCATTCGCATTTCTCGCCAGATGCGTGGCCGCCTCGCCAGCGACCCGCGATCGACACGCGGATTGGCCTTCGCCGCGCAGGGGCGGCCCGCAGCGCGCTCGCCTACAATAGCGGTTTTACCCAACCCCTTTCAGGAGAAGTCATGTCTGTCACCACGACCGCATCGGGCCTCAAAATCGAAGAGCTGACCGAAGGCACCGGCGCGGAAGCGCAAGCCGGCCAGACCGTCAGCGTCCATTACACGGGCTGGCTGACCGACGGTCAGAAATTCGACTCGAGCAAGGATCGCAACGACCCGTTCGCGTTCGTGCTCGGCGGCGGCATGGTCATCAAGGGCTGGGACGAAGGCGTGCAGGGCATGAAGGTCGGCGGCGTGCGTCGCCTGACGATCCCGCCGCAACTCGCGTACGGCCCGCGCGGCGCAGGCGGCGTGATTCCGCCGAACGCGACGCTCGTGTTCGAAGTCGAACTGCTCGCCGTCTGACGAAGACGCCGGCCGGCTCCCTCCGATGGAACGCATCCCGTCACCCGCCATCGCGCTGCGCCGTTACGACACGTGCGAAGCGTCCGACGTGCACGACTTTCATCAGGTCGTGCTCGGCGTCGATGGCGAGATGGTGATGGCGGTGGACGGCGTCGGCCAGCGCATCGACCGGCACGCGGCCTGGCTGATTCCGGCCGGCGCGCGCCACGATTACGCGGGCCTCGGCGACAATCGCCAGCTCGTGCTCGACCTGCCCGCCGCGTCGCTCGCGGTGCCGCAGCGGCTGTTCGACAGCGCGCGTGCGGTGTCGATCGACCCGGCGCTGACGTCGCTCGTCGCGCAGGTCGCGGCGGCCGCCGCGCAACTCGACGGGCCGGCCGGCGACGCGCGACACGCGCATCGCTTCCAGTGGCAGGCCGCCGCGCGTCTGTGCGATGCGCTGCTCGGCGACACCGGCCTCGCCGCGCCTACGGCGGGCCTCGATTTCGCGCGCATCGACCGCTGGCTACGCGCCCGGCTCGCGGAGCCGCTGCGCATCGCCGATCTTGCCGCACACTGCGGCTATGGCATGCGGCGGTTTCATCAATTGTTCGTCGACGCGTTCGGCGAAACTCCGCATCGTTATTTGCAGCGGCTGCGGCTCGACGCCGCCGTCGTGCTGCTCGCCGACGGCCGCCATCCGCTCGTCGACATCGCAGGCATGGTCGGCTTCGCCGACCAGAGCACTTTCACGCACGCGTTCACGAAGCGCTTCGGCGTCGCGCCGGGGCGCTGGCGCGGCGAACGTCACTGAGCGATTTCGCCGGACGGTTCCTGCCTGCCGTAATGCAGTCGCCTGGTGTGGCAAGCCGCCCCTTTTCCGCGCGCAAATCGATCGCATTGGATCGCAGCCGGCGACCGTATCGACGCATCATGCCTTCCTGAAACCTCGGCCGCACGACGCGTACTTCTCCGAGATCGCGGGCTGGGCCGACTATCACGCGGTATTCGAGCGCAATGCGTTCCAGCGCTGTGCGCGGCTCGCCGACGATGCCGATGCTCGCGGCCGCACGAACCGCCGCCGCGTTCGGCTGCGGATCGCTGCATTTCATCGATGCGTCGACGTCGCTGCGGCTGCTGCTCGCGTCGGTCGGCGCTACTCGTCGCAGCGGGGTTGCTCGCGACGCTGATCAGGCCGGATGCGCATCGCGGTGCATCGGCTGCGCGTCGGGCAGCGTCATCCGTCGATTGAACGGCACGACTGGCCTTCACCCCGCGTCCCGCCCTCGTCGTCACCCACCTTCCGCACGACCGTCTCCGCCGCCTTCAGCGGCCGGCCGTCGTCGTGCCGCAGCGCGAGCTTGCGGATCGCGCGGCCCGTCTTGCGCTCGACCAGCACCGAATGTGGCTCGCCGCGCGCGAACAGGTTCGCCTCGCCCCACTGCCGCAGCATCACGATCACCGGAAACAGCCCCTCGCCCTTCTTCGTCAACGCGTATTCCTGATACGCGCTGCCGTCCGACGCGGGCACGACCTCGAACACGCCGGCCTCCACCAGCATCCTGAGCCGGTCGGACAGGATGTTGCTCGCGACGCCGAGGCTCGCGCGAAAATCGCCGAACCGGCGCACGCCGTCGAACGCGTCGCGCACGATCAGCAACGCCCAGCGATCGCCGACGATATCGGTCGCCCGCGCCACCGGGCACGGCGAATCCGCAAGACTTCTCTGCCTGGCCATATTGCTCTCCGCTGTCGTGCCGGCCGCCTTCCCGGCGCCGGCCATTCGTGCGCGGGCCCGTCGCCCGCCGCCTCATGAAGTTGCATTTTAAAACTACTTTTCCTACACTCACACTAGTTTCAATTTGCAACTACTTGCGTGAGGCAACTGATGGAATCGTCTTGTCGTTCAGGAACCGTCGCGTCGAACGCGGCATCGCGTGCCGCTCGCCCGGCCGATGACACACGCGTGTCCACGGCGCGCGTCGCGCTGCTGGCCGTCTGCTGTGCCGCGAGCGTCGCGAACGTGTACTACGCGCAACCGCTGCTCGACTCGATCGCCCGCGACTTCGGCGTATCGCAGGGGGCGGTCGGCGGCGTGATCACCGCGACGCAGCTCGGCTGCGCGCTCGCGCTGCTGTTCGTCGTGCCGCTCGGCGACCTGCTGAACCGCAAGCGCCTGATCACCGTTCAGCTCCTGCTGCTGACGGCAGCGTGCATCGGCGTGGCTGCATCGTCGACGCGCATCGCGTTGCTCGCGGGCATGGTCGCGGTCGGGTTGCTCGGCACCGCGATGACGCAAGGGCTGATCGCCTGCTCGGCCGCGCTTGCGGGTGCCGGCGAGCGCGGCCGCGTGGTGGGCGCGGCACAGGGCGGCGTCGTGATCGGCCTGCTGGCCGCGCGCTCGCTCGCGGGTGTCGTCACGGACATCGCCGGCTGGCGTGCCGTTTATCTGGTGTCGGGCGCGCTCGCGATCGCGATGCTCGTCGCGCTGGCGCGGCTGTTGCCCGATACCGATGCGCCGCGCGAACGCATCGGCTATGCGGCGCTGCTCGGGTCGATGGTCACGCTGCTGCGCACCGAGCGCGTACTGCGCGTGCGCGGGGCGATCGCGCTGCTGATGTTCGCGGCGTTCAGCATCTTCTGGAGCGCGCTCGTCCTGCCGTTGAGCGCGCCGCCGCATGCGATGTCGCATACGCAGATCGGCGCGTTCGGGCTCGTTGGCGCACTGGGGGCGGCCGCCGCCGCGCGCGCGGGCCGGCTCGCCGATCGCGGGCTCGGTGAAGCGGCCACCGGCGTCGCGCTGGCGCTCCTTGCGCTCTCGTGGCTGCCGCTCGCGTTCGCCGGCACGTCGATCGCGCTGCTGGTCGTCGGCATCGTGCTGCTCGACGTCGGCGGGCAGGCTGTCCACGTCGTGAACCAGAGCATGATCCTCAGCGCGCGGCCCGACGCGCATGCACGCCTCGTCGGCTGCTACATGCTGTTCTATTCGGTCGGCAGCGGGCTCGGCGCGATTGCGTCGACGATGATGTATGCGCATGCCGGATGGATCGGCGTCTGCGGGCTCGGCGCGGCGGTCAGCGTCGTCGCATTCGCTGTTTGGGCCGTGACGCGCAAGCTGGCGTGACGCCTGGCGAAAACGGCGTGCTCATCACGGCGAGTTAGGCAGCGAACGACAAAAAGCCGGCTCGCCCGATTCGGGCGAGCCGGCTTGGGTGTCCGGCTTGGGTGTCCGGCTTGGGTGTCCGGCTTGGGTGTCCGGCTTGGGTGTCCGGCTTGGGTGTCCAGCTTGGGTGTCCAGCTTGGATGCCCGGCGCAGGCGCCCGGCTCGCGACCCGACCGCCTACGCACGCGCCGCCCGCAATCCGCCGGCGGCGCACCGCGTTCGCTTACCCCGCCGCCCGAATCGCCTCCTCATACACACCGGCGACCCGCCGCGCGATCACCGCGTTATCGAAGTGCTCACGTGCATAGCGCTTGCACGCGGCTTCGTCCGGCAGCTTGATCGCGCCCGATAGCGCCGCGCCGAGCCCTTCCGCGATCGCATCCGCGCCGGTCGACGGCAGCACCAGATCGTCGGACAGCCCGGCGACTGCCTCGGGCAACCCGCCGACCGGCGTAACCAGCACCGGCGTGCCGGACGCCAGCGATTCGACGGTGATCAGCCCGAAGCCCTCGAGCGCGACTGTCGGCACGACGCTGACCGTTGCCGCGCGGTACAGCGCCGCGAGATGGTTGTCGGGCACGAAGCCGAGCAGCTTCACGTTGTCCTGCAGCCCCGCCGCATCGATGCGCTGCTGCAATTCCTCGCCGATCTTGCCCTTGCCGGCGATCAGCAGCAGCACGTCCGGATGCCGTTGCTTGACGACACCGATCGCGTCGATCAGATCCTCCAGCCCCATGCGCCGCACGAGCCGGCGCACGGCCAGCACGATCGGCCGGTCCTGCGGCAGTTGCAGCTTGTGCCGCGCCTCGCTGGGCGTGAGCGGCGTGTCGAACTGCGCGGTATCGACACAGCCGGGAATCACGCGCACGCGCGACGGTTCGATCCCGTAGCGGTTCGTCAGGATCTGGCCGAATGCCTGCGACAGCACGATCAGCCGCGACGAGCGCGTATAGACGGCCTGTTCGAGATAGCGCTTCGCGCGCTGCCCGAGCGACGCGGCGCCCTCGACCTGGCTTTCGTCGGCCCACGGCCCCTGGAAGTGCGACACCTGCGGAATCCCGCGCGTCACGTCGAGGCCGGGGAACGTGTACAGCGCGAAGTGCGACGAAATCACGTCCGGCCGCTCAGTGCGAATCTCGTCGCGCAACGCGCGGCGCGCGGCGAGCATGCGGCGCGCGAGCGGCTGCGACGCGGGCCCGAAGCCCTGGATCGCACCGCCCGTGTCGTCGGCGACTTTCGGCGAGCCGGCGACGAGCCCGCGCACCTCGACGCCCGCCCCGGGCAGCGCGCCGACGAGCGAGTAGTACATCCGGTCGAGGCCGCCCGCACGTTCGGGGAACCAGTGCATGCCGATCTGCAACGATTTGATCGGCCGGGAAGATTGGGACATCACGATTGCTCCTGCGTCACCGCATGCTCGACCCGCTCGAAGGCGGACGGCTGCGTGGGTTGGCCGATGCGCCGGTAGAGCGCGACGTACTGGGCGCCCATATGGGCCCAGCCGAAACGGGTCATCAATTCGCGGGCCGCGTCGCCCATCGCGCGGCAGGTGTCGCGCGACGCCGCGAGCGAACCGATCGCCTGCGCGAGCGCCGCCGGATCGTCCGGATCCTCGAGCACGATCCCGCACTCGCGCGTGATGATTTCCGCGCCGCCCGCCGTGCGTGCGGTGACGACCGGCAGCCCGGCCGCCATCGCCTCCAGCAGCGACAGGCTCATCGCCTCGTAGCGCGACGGAAACACGTACGCGTCGACCGAACTCATCAGCGTCGGCATGTTCTTCACGAGACCGAGGAAGTGCACGCGCGAATCGATACCGAGCGCGCGCGCCTCGTCCGGATACGGGCTGCCGGGCAGATAGCCGGCCACCGCGAGATGAACGTTCGCCGGCAGCTTCGTCAGCGCCTTCAGCACGGTGCCGAGGTTCTTGCGCGGCGTGCGCAGGTCGCCGACGAACAGCAGCAGGAACGCGTCGTCAGGCAGCTTGAACGCCGCGCGATCGGGCTGCGCGCCCGCGAAGGCACTGCCGTCGACGCCGTTGTAGATCACGCTGATCTTGCGGCTGTCGATGCCGAGCCCGGCGATCTCGTCGGCCACCTTCTGCGACACGGCCGTGATCGCGCGCGAACGCCGGTATGCCCAGCGCTCCAGCGCGGTGTTCACGCGCGTATAGATGTACTGGTAGGCCGACCACATGCCCTTCGTCAGCCCGAACGGGTAGTACGGGCTCTTGAACCAGCCGCCGTGCACGAAGTGCGCGGTATTCACGTCGGCGCGGATCCACGAGATGAAGCCGTTCACGTGCAGCACGTCGTACTCGCCGCGATGCGCGCGCAGCCACCACGCGCTCTTCAGCGCGAACACCTGCTGCTTGACGAGATTCGACGGCCAGAAGCGACCGACCTTCACCGGCACCCAGCGCACGCGCGGGTCGGCCAGCAGCTCGGGCGCGACATGCGACGCAACCAGCGTGACCTCGTAGTTTTCCGCCAGCGCCGCGCGCGCGATTTCGTAATTGACGCGGCCCTGGCCGTCGTTATGTCGCACGACGTGCGTGACGATCGCGATTCTCAATGGTCGCCTCCCCGTGAATCAGCGGCGGCCAGCAGGCGCTGCGCCTTCTGCCAGTGCGCCGCGGATAGTATTGAAAAAATGGCCGTGAACAGCAGCAGGCCGCCCGTGCCGATCAGCGAGTTCGTGAACACGAGCATCGCGAACACCGACAGGCACAGGCTCAGGCATGCGCCGACGAACTTGTCCTTGCGCAGCTTGAACGCCGCGCGCAGCGTGCGGCCGAGCAGCATCACGACGCCCGCCAGGTACAGCAGCGTGCCGGGCCAGCCGAGCACGAACGGCACGTTCATCACGCCGCTGTCGAAGCTGCCGTACTTGCCGAGCTCGCCGCTGTCGCTCGACAGCTTGGTCGACGCGCCGGTCGCGCCCATCCCTTCGCCGGCCACGTCGGTGAACGCCGTCTGCGCGAAGGTCGCGTAGAACTTGTTGCGGTCGTCGTAGCTGCGGTCGTCCTTCAGGTTCGTGATCGACTGCAGACGCGCGCCGAGCCGGTCGGCCACCGGCCCGACGGTCAGGAGCGGCACGCACAGCCCGACCAGCACGACGCCGCTGATCAGGATCCGCATCCGCACGCGGTTGCTCGACTGCAGGAGCTGGATCGCGAGCGCGATCACCCAGCCGCCCCAGGTCGAGCGCACGAGACACAGCGCGAACGACACGAAGCCGGCGGCGCCCGCGAACCAGCGGACCTTCTGCGGCGCCGCGAACACGAACACCAGCGCGCCCATGATCGCGAACGCGAACGGCCCCGACGAGTTCATCGTGCTGAATACCCGGACGCCGTACGGCACCGGCTCGCCCTGCGAACCCATGTTCGACCCGATCATCCACAGCACGTCCCACTGCGGCATCACGAAGTACTGCACGACCCCGTACACGCCCATCACGGCCGCGCCCCACATGAACGTGGACAGCAGCACGTCGCGGTACTCGGGATAGTCGCGCGAGTTCACCATGATGTGAAAGCCGATCAGCACCGGGTACACCCAGTTCGCGAGGTCGTAGGTCGCGGCCATCACGCCGCTCGACACGATGCCGACCAGATATGCATACGCCAGCCCGAACAGCATCAGCAGCACGGGAATGCCGCGCCGCTGCGCGAGCACGCGGTAATGCCTGATCAGTCCGAACGCGGCGATCATCGTCACCGCGAGCGGCGCGACCTGGATCAGGCTGGTCGGCGTGAACGCGCCCTTCGACCAGTCGGCCAGACGCCGCACCTCGGGGCTCAGGAACCACACCCACCACATGAAGCCGACGTAGCGCGCGGGGCTCTTGAAATACAGCCAGATGCCGACCGCGATGGCCAGCACCGGAAACGCGAGCGTCAGCACCTTGCCCTGGTGAATGGCGATCAGCGCGGCGGTAAACGTCCACAGCCCGGCCTGCCCGACCCAGTGCTTGCGCTCGGGCAGCCAGCTGCGCTTGCGCGACGGTTCGCGTTCGGCGGCGATCGTGCTCATCGATCCGCTCTCACCGCGACGACGGACGCGAATCCGCGAGCGGCATCGCGAGGCCGGCGGCCGCCGGCGTACGACGCCGGCGCAGCATGTCGCGCGTGATCCGCACGTGCTGCTCGGCAAACGCCTGCGTGGTCAGGTCGCGCTCGCGCAGGCACGCGGCCGCGGCGCGTGCGCAGTCGAGCGCGGCGAGCGGATCGGCCACGAAGCGGTCGGCGGCCTGGCGCATCGCCTGCGCATCGAACGCCGGCACGTAGGCGGCCGTGTCGTGCGGGAAGTAGTCGCTGAGGCCGCCCACGTCGGACACGATCATCGGCTTGCCGACCGCCGCCGCCTCGAGCATCACGGTGATGCCCGACGCGTGGAAGTTCGGCCGCAGCGGCACGACGATCACGTCGGCCCATGCGTACAGTTCGTGCTGCTTCGCGAGGCCCGATGCCGAGCCGATCTTCACGTTCGGCGCATGCCACTCGCGCGGCACGCGGCGGCGCGTCGCGAGCCGCACGTCGTAGCGCTCGTCGCCGCCGAACGCGGCGAGGAAGGTGCGCCAGTCGCGGTCGCGGTCGTTGCCGATCGCGGCGATCCGCAGCGGCCGGTTCGGCTGCCACTGCTGCGGCTCGACCGGCGGGAAATCCTGCGTGTTCAGCCCGTAGTACACGAACTCCGCGTCGCGCCCGAGATAGCGGCGGCACAGCTCGGCGTTGTCGCGGGCGAGTGTCGTCAGCGCGTCGGCACGCGCGAGCAGCTTGCGATACAGCCAGCGGCGCGCGCCGCCGAACGTGTTCCACTTGTCGAATAGCCACACGCTCTGCGCGAGCAGCAGCGGGCGCTTGCCCCGCGCGCCGGCGAGCTTCAGGACCAGCGCCGCGGCGAGATGCTCCTGCTCGGTGTGCGTCCAGATCACGTCGGTGTCCAGCAGCGCGGCGCGATTGCGCCACGCGTGCACGACGTCGAAGCCGAGCGCCGCCTTCAGCGCACGGCGCGCGAGGCTCGCGACGCGGTTCTCGCGCCGGTCCTGCGAATAGGTCAAGCGGAATTCGTCGGATTCGGCGTGGTGATAGCCGTACAGGCAGCCGATGTCCTCGCCTTTGCGGTAGGTACGCGGATCGGCGCCGTAAAACAGGTGGACGTGAACCTTCGTTGCAGTCATGTCAGCCTCCGCCGTGCCGTGGGATGCCCCGACAGGCAGGCTTCAGGGAAATGAGCGGGTCGTACCATATCAAGCCCTCCGGGGGTGGCCATGCGTCGTGCGCGGCTCGTTCAAGACGTCACCGGCGGCATCGCCGCACGATGGGGGGCAAGGTTGGCGCGGCGCGCATCGCGTGCGCCGCGGCGCACCGCGCGCCAGTGCTCGCGCACGCGCTCGCGCTGCGCGGTATGCAGCGACAGCAGCACGTGCGCGAAGCCCGGATAGACGCGCGTGCCGACCAGCGTCCACCACCACCACGCGAGCTCGCGCCGCAGCGGCGGCAGATGCTCGCGCAGGATCAGGTGCAGGTTGTACGCGCCATTGCTGATCGCATTCAGCGACGCGGCATCGCGCCGGTCGTCGTCGAAACGCTCGGCCGGAAAATGGTCGACCGCGATCGCCGGGTCGTAGACGAGCTTCCAGCCTTCGCGCTGCACGTGCATGCTGAATGCCATGTCGTTGTGCACCTGCGCACCGGCGCCGCGCAGCCGCGTGTCGAAGCGCAGCCGTTCGATCGCGGCGCGGCGGTAGCTCATGTTCGCGCCTTTCAGCATGTCGACTTCGCGCGCGCCGCCGACACCCAGGTGATGGTTGCCGATGATCTTGCCGGCGAGCGTGAGCTGGCCGACGAGCTCGCGCGACTCGTCGAGCACGCGGCCTTTCTCGTGCACCCAGTCGCGGCCGCCGACCGCACCGACGCGCGGATCGGCCAGGAACACGGCTTCGATGCGCGCGAGCCAGTCCGCGCGCGGCGCCGCATCGTCGTCGGTGATCGCGACGATGTCGCCGTTCGCCGAGTCGAGCCCCTTGTTCAGCGCGGCGACCTGCCCCGGCACGTCGACCGGCACGATCCGCAGCGGCAGCGCGCCGCCGACCGACGGATCGGCGAGGCGCTCGTGCGTGGCATCGTCCTCCGGGCGCGCGACGACGATCACCTCGTCGGGCAGCCGCTGCTGGCGCTGCAGCGCCAGCAGGCAGCGCGCGAGGTCGGCGGGACGCCGAAAGGTCGGAACGAGCACGGAAATTTTCATCGGGGGTTCTCCAGTCGGCCGGGCGGCGCGATGCGCGCCGGCCCGGTTTCGTGCAATGCGATCAAGCGCTCAGGTATTCGTGGACGGCCGCATAGCCGCGGCCGTAGCCGCGCGCCTTCGGCGGCACGCCGTTGAAGATCCCGCCTTCCAGATCGACGCCCGCGGTACGCAGGCGCTTGATCGCGTCGGCGATCTCGCCTTCGGTATGCATGCCCGAGCGCAGCACCAGGAAGGTCGCGCCGGCCATGCGGCCGATGATGGTCGCGTCGGTCACCGCCAGCACCGGCGGCGAGTCGATCAGCACGATGTCGTAGCGCTTGCCGAGCCCTTCGAGGTATTGCGGCAGACGCGTCGACATCAGCAGCTCCGACGGGTTCGGCGGGCGCGTGCCGGCCGAGATGAACGACAGGCCCTGCACCGGCGTCTCGCGGATCGCGTCCTCGAGCGCCGACTGATCGCTCAGCAGCTCGGACAGGCCCGGCTGCGCGGTGAGGCCGAAGTAGCGGTCGAGCATCCCGCGGCGCATGTCGGCGTCGATCAGCAGCACGCGCTTGCCCGAATGCGCGAGCAGCACCGCGAGGTTGACCGTCAGGAAGCTCTTGCCGATCCCCGGCGTCGGGCCGGTCAGCACGATCACGCGGTTCTTCGCGTCCATCATCGCGAACTGCATCGCGGTGCGCAGGCTGCGCATGCTTTCGACGCTCAGATCCTTCGGACGCAGGCTCGCGAGGATCGGCCGCGCACGGCCGCCGCCCTTCTCGGCCATCGCGTCGAGCTTCACCTGCTCGGCGCTTTGCGGCACCAGCCCGTACAGCGGCAGGTTGAACGTGCGCTCGACGCGGTCCGGATCCTCGATGCCCTGGAACAGGTTGCGGCGCAGGAACACGACGCCGGTGCCGAGGATCATGCCCAGGAACACCGCGGCCGACAGGATCAGCACCTTCTTCGGCTTGATCGGGGCGCCCGGGCGCAACGCCGAGTCGATCAGGTGGATGTTGCCGCCCGTGCCGGCCTTCTGCACCGACAGTTCCTGCACGCGGTTCAGCAGCAGCACGTAGATGTCCTCGGCGACCTTCGCGTCGCGCTGCAGCTGGACGGCCTTCACTTCGGTCGCCGGCAGGCTGCGGAAGCGGTTGCTGAACTTGTCCTTCTCGCCCTGCAGCTCCGCGAGCTGCTGCTTCGCGGCGATCACCATCGGGTGCGAGTCGGTGAAGCGCTGCGCGAGCGACGCGAGCTGCAGGCGCTGCGCGGCGATCTGCTGCTCGTACTGCACGCTGCCCTGCAGGTAGACCTTCGCCTCGTCGCTCGCGTTGATCGAGCCGGACGTGCGCTGATACTGCGTCAGCGCGGCTTCCGCACGCTCGAGGTCGGCCTTCAGGCGCGGTTCCTCGCCCTTCAGGAAGTCGAGCATCTTGGTCGCTTCGGCCTGCTTCGCGATCACGTGCTGGTTCAGGTACGACTTCGCGAGCGCGTTCGCGATCGCGGCCGTCTGGTCCGGATTCTTGCCTTCGAGCGAGATCTGCACGACACCCGTCTGCTTGCCCTGCTCGCTCACCTGGATGCCCGACTGGAAGCCGGTGATCGCGTCGAGATCGTTGTAGCGGACCACCGTGAACTGCGTGCCCGGACGCGCGACGAGCTTCTGCACGAGCAGCGTGACGCCGCCGCCCTGCTCCGATTCGCCGACGCGGCCCGACAGCAGGCGGCGGCCGTTCTGGTCGACCACCGTGTAGGTGCCGTCCGGGCCGGCCGTCAGCGTCAACTTCTTGCCTTCGAGCTCGGGCACGACGTTGATCGAGTCGATATCGGCGACTTCGCCGCCCCACGCGTACGACCGCAGGCCGAACCACGCGCGCGACGGCTCGCCCGGCGTCGCGATGCGCGCGGCCAGGCTGCCGATCCCCGGCATCGTCTTCGGCACGACCGAGAAGTTCAGCTTGAACTCCTCGACGACCGGCGCGACGACGCCGCGGCTCTTGATGATCTCGATTTCCGCATCGGTCGGCGCCTGCTGCGGGCCGCTGTTGATCGATGCACCCGTCTGCGTCTGCGTGAGCGCCTGCGACGTATTGTCGTTGCCCTCGACGCGCACGTGCACGTCGGCCTGATAGACCGGCTTCGCGACGAAGCAGTACAGGCCGGCGAGCGCGATGACGGTCACCGCGATGCCGAGCAGCAGCCAGATGTCGTCCATGATCACCTGGAGCAACTGGCCGAGGACGACGTCCTCTTCCTCGGTTTTCGCGGCCGGACCCGCGTAGGTGTGTTTTGCTTGCGTGTTCACCATTCGTTCCCGCTTGAGTGGTGCCGGGGGGCAGGTGCCGCCCCGGCGGGCTATCAGCGCGTGATCTGCCGCATGTAGAAGATCGTCTGGATCGTCGGCAACACCTGCTGCAGCACACGGTTGAACTGCACCGAGCCGGCCGTGCTGACGTAGACGACGTCGAGCGGCTGGAGCGGGAAGCGGCTCGACAGCATCAGCGCATCCGGCTGCGTCATGTCGAGGCGATACACTTCCGGCTTCGTCGGGTTGTCACGCATCCCGCGCATCACGTAGATCTTGCGCGGGTTCGCATCGGTGTCGAGGATGCCGCCGCCGGCGGTGAGCGCGTCGGCGATGGTCAGCCTGCCCTTGAGCATCGGCACCGTGACCGGCGTCTTGACCTCGCCCATGATGAACACGCGGCTGTCGCTGCGGTCCGGCACGTTGACGATGTCGCCCGGCTGGAGCATCACGTTCTGCTTCACTTCGCCGCGATCGAGCACGCCGTTCGCGTCGAGCGTGTAGAGCTTGCCGTCGCGCGTCAGGCGCACGCGCTGCAGGTCGGCCTCGTTGGTCGAGCCGCCCGAGCGCGAGATCGCGTCGACCAGCGTCAGCGGCACGTCGCTCACCGCGAGCGGGCCCGGCTGCTTCACCTCGCCCGTCACCTGTATCTTCTGGCTGCGGAACGACAGCACGCGCACGTCGAGCTGCGGATTCTTCACATAGCGCGCGAGCGTGGACGACATCTGCTCGCGGATCTGCGCGACCGTCTTGCCCGCCACGTGAATGCGGCCGACGAACGGGAAGAAGATCGAGCCGTCGGCGGACACGGTCTGGCCGTACGGATCGGCCTGACCCGGCAGCGCGGTCGTATACGGCTGCTGGAGCGCGCCCGCGACCGACTGCGTCGTGTTGCCGCCGCTCGAGAACGACTGGCCCTGCGGCGTCGTCAGCTCGGGGTGATCCCACACCGTGACGCCGAGGATGTCCTGCGGGCCGACGCGGTAGACGTACTGCGACGGATCGGTGTAACGGCCCGGCGGCAGCGGGTGCTCGACCTGCTGCTTCTGCAGCTGATCCATCACCAGCTTCGCGTCGATGTAATGAACCGGATAGGTTTCGGCCTGGCCCTGGCGGCCTTCGTCCTTCAGGTTCGACGAATCGAGATAGTTGCCGGGCGCGGTCGCGCAGGCCGACAGGAATGTCGTCATCGCGACGGCGAGCGCCAGCGGGCGCATGGGACGTTTCAGCATAGTTTTTGCAGCCATCCTTGAACCAGACGTTCGATCAATGAGTAGCTCTCGCGATAGTCGGCCTCGGGGCCGCCATGCGGATCCGCGATCTCGGCGTCCTCCCACTTGCCAAGCAGGTGAACCTTGCCGCGCGCGAACGGATCGACCGATTCGACGGCCGCGATCTGTCCGCGCTCGCTGACGAGAATCAGGTCGGCGTCGCGCACGAGCCGGCGCGACAGCCGACGCGACCGGTGCGTCGTCGCATCGACGCCGCGCTCGGCGAGCAGTTGCCGCATCACCGGATCGATGCCGTCGCCGTCGTTCGCGCGCACCCCCGCGGAATGGAACGTCACGCGCGGGCCGCCGCGCGACGCGGTGTGCGACTTGAACAGCATTTCGGCTGCCGGGCTGCGGCAGACGTTCGCGTGACAGACGATCAGGATGTTGCGGAACATGGCGTCTCGAATCGGGTAACGGGGAACGGTGACGCGCGGGTTACGCGTTCGCGCGCGCGGCGCCCGACACGCGGGCGGCGACGGCCTGACGCGAGCCGGGGCGGCCGATCGGGTGGTATTCGATACCCTGCTCGCTCATCGCTTCCGGCTCGTACAGATTGCGGCCGTCGAAGATCACCGGCGACTTCCACTGCCGGCCAAGCGCGATGAAATCCGGGCTCTTGAACGCCTTCCATTCGGTGACGATCACGAGCGCGTCGGCATCGCGTGCGGCCTGCGCCTCGTCGTCGACGAAGGTCAGGCGTTCGAGCCAGCTCGGGTGATCGGCGAGATCGAGCGCGAGCACGCGGCGCGCTTCCTGCTGCGCGACCGGATCGTATGCGGCGATGCGCGCACCGCGCGACAGCAGCTCGGCGATCAGCTCGCGGCTCGGCGCCTCGCGCATGTCATCGGTGTTCGGCTTGAACGCCAGGCCCCAGATCGCGAACGTGCGGCCGGTCAGGTCCTCGCCGAAGCGCGCGACGATCTTGTCGGCGAGCACGCGCTTTTGCGTCGCGTTGACCGACGACACGGCCTTCAGGATCTGCAGCGACTGGCCATGCTCGTCGGCCGTGCGGATCAGCGCCTCGACGTCCTTCGGGAAGCACGAGCCGCCGTAGCCGCAGCCCGCATACAGGAAGTGGTAGCCGATGCGCGGATCGGAACCGATCCCGCGGCGCACGGCCTCGATGTCCGCGCCGAAGCGGTCGGCCAGGTTCGCGAGCTCGTTCATGAACGAGATGCGGGTCGCGAGCATCGCGTTCGCCGCGTATTTCGTGAATTCGGCCGAGCGCACGTCCATGTACAGCGTGCGTTCGTGGTTGCGGTTGAACGGCGCGTAGAGCTTCTTCATCAGTTCGCGCGCGCGCTCGCCCGGCACGTCGTCGTCGCAGCCGATCACGATGCGGTCCGGCCGCGTGAAATCGTCGACCGCCGCGCCTTCCTTCAGGAATTCCGGATTCGACACGACCGAGAACATCTGGTCGTCGCCGCGCTTCGCGAGTTCCTCGGCGACCGCCGCGCGCACGCGCTCGGCCGTGCCGACCGGCACCGTCGACTTGTCGACGATCACCTTGAAGCCCTTCATGTAGCGGCCGATGTTGCGCGCCGCCGCGAGCACGTACTGCAGGTCGGCCGAGCCGTCCTCGTCGGGCGGCGTGCCGACCGCGATGAACTGCACGTCGCCGTGCGCGACCGCGGCCTCGATGTCGGTCGAGAAGCGCAGGCGGCCCGCCGCGCGATTGCGCGCGATGACTTCCTTGAGGCCCGGCTCGTGGATCGGCACGCCGCCGTTGTTCAGGATGTCGATCTTCGCCTGATCGACGTCGAGACAGAACACGTCGTGCCCGATGTCGGCGAGACAGGCGCCGGTGACAAGTCCTACGTAACCGCTGCCGATGATAGTCAGATTCATGATGTGTCGGACCTCGTGACCAATGATTCGAAATTCGTAAAACCGAAACGCCTGAGCGGGCGTGCGTCAATAAGCGTTGCTGCCGGTGAAGCCTTTCCAGAGCGTCAGCACGACGATCTTGATGTCGAGCCAGAACGACCAGTTCTGCATGTAGTACAGATCGAGCTTCACGCGCCCCATCATCTTCTCGATCTGATCGGTCTCGCCGCGAAAGCCGTTGATCTGCGCCCAGCCGGTGATGCCCGGCTTGATCCGGTAGCGGAACATGTAGCCCTTCACCAGATCCTTGTAGATGTCGTCGTGCGCGAGCGCATGCGGCCGCGGGCCGACCACCGACATCTCGCCCTTCAGCACGTTGATGAACTGCGGCAGTTCATCGAGGCTCGTGCGGCGCAGGAAGCGGCCGACCGGCGTCACGCGCGTATCGTTCTTGGTCGCCTGCGTGACCTGCCCCGCGACTTCCTGATGCACCTTCATCGAGCGAAACTTGTAGATCTCGAACTCGTGCCCGTCGATGCCCTTGCGTTTCTGGCGGAAGAACACCGGCCCGCGCGACGTCAGCTTGATCAGGCATGCGATCAGCAGCATCAGCGGCGCCAGCGCCGTGAGCGCCGCCAGCGCGAACAGCCGGTCGAACACGAACTTCGGCAGGATCCGCACGTCGGTGATCGGCGACGCCGCGAGGTTGATCGCCGGCACGCCGAGCACCTCGACCACTTCCTGGTTGAAGAACGACAGCGTGCGCACGTCCGGAATGAAGCGGATATTCACGAAGTCGTGGCGGAACACCGTCACGATCTGGTGAATCCGCCGCTCCTCCGTGATCGGCAGCGTGAGCCACAGCTCGCTGATCGCGCGGCTGCGCACCAGCCACACCAGCGATTCGAACTGCCGCTCGATGCGCACGTCGTCGAGCGCGACTTCGCCCGGCACTTCGCTTTCGTCGTAGACGCACACCGGGTTGAAGCCCGCTTCCGGGCGCGCCCGCATCTGCGCGATCAGCCGCCGCGCGGCCGGCGTACCGCCGACGATCGCGACCGCCTTCAGGTTGTAGCCGCCGCGCCGCAGTTGTCGCAGCACGACGTGCACGCACGCCTTCGAGCCGGCGAGCAGTGCCATCGTCACGAGCGCCCAGTAGCCGAGCCACAGCCGCGACAGATCGCCCGACTGGTGAAAGCTGAAGCTCATCAGGATGCCCGCGAGCTCGACCACGAGCCACGCGAACGCGACACGCCCCACCAGCCCGACGAGACGCTTGCCGCGCCACGACTGATAGATGCCCATCGCCGGAAAGAACACGACGACCAGCAAGCAGTCGAACAACACCGTCGTGCGTTGCAGATCGTTGAGCCAGATGCTGCCGCCGTGCAGCGCGGCGGCGATCAACGCCCCCACCACGACCATCGCGATATCGATGACTCTCGCCAGCACGCTCAACATGTTCGCTTCCTCTTTGAACAGGCGTTTGCCGAACAGCTCCTCGTGCAGCCCGTGCCGCACATTCGATTCAAACGTTGCATGACGCTATTGAAGCGGTAAGAAAATTCATCCTCAAGCGCACAAGTATTTCGAAAAATAATCGGAAATTCTTGCCGCGATATTCTTGAATTAAATCGGCACGTTTTCCCGAATCGAGCCCGAATCGGGGCATTTTTTGAAAACTTTACGGTTCTCGCCGAGCCTTTGCGGCAAGGCATGCGCGCGCGATTCGCGGAATTATTTTTTATTTTTTCTTTGCGTCGGATGTCATCGCGGAAAATTTTCCCGGATATGCGCGCGACGAACGTGCGCGACGAATATCGTGCAAGGCGCGCGGTTTTATTGTCGATTTACTTCATGCTACAAACAGGCACTGACTTCAATCGAGGAGAGTGTCATCATGAATGCTCCGGCCGTGGTAGCCGATACGCGCCCATCTTCTTCCGCCGCAACCGACGCCGGTACGCGCGTCGCGGTGCAGCCGGTGATTCTCGCCGGCGGTTCGGGCACGCGTCTGTGGCCGATGTCGCGCGAACACTATCCGAAGCAGCTGATCGGCCTGCTCGGCGATCATTCGCTGCTGCAATCCACCGCGCTGAGGCTCGACGGCCTCTCGACCGGTCATCCGCTGAACGACGACGTGCTGATCGTATGCGGCGAGGATCACCGCTTCACGACCGCCGAACAACTGCGCCTGACCGGCAAGCGTGCTTCGATCATGCTCGAGCCGCTCGGCCGCGACACCGCGCCCGCGCTGACGCTCGCCGCGCTGCGCATCGTCGCCGGCGGCAGCGATGCCGTGATGACCGTGATGCCGGCCGACCACGCGGTGGCCGACCAGCCGCGCTTTCATGCGGCGGTCGCGGCCGGCGTGCACTGCGCGGCGCAAGGCAAGATCGCGACGATGGGCATCGTGCCGGGCCGCGCCGAAACGGGCTACGGCTATATCCGCGTCGGCGCGCCGCTCGGCGACGCCGGCACCGGCGACCTCGACGTGCGCCGTCTCGACCGCTTCGTCGAGAAGCCGCATCTCGAACTCGCGCAGCAGTACGTCGCGTCCGGCGAATACTGGTGGAACAGCGGCATCTTCATCGTGCGCGCATCGGTGTGGCTCAACGCGATCCGCCAGCTCGAACCCGAGATCTACGCGGCCTGCGAGCAGGCCGTCGCCAACGGCAAGGAAGACGGCGACTTCTTCCGCGTCGATCGCGACGCATTTGCCGCTTCGCCGTCGAACTCGATCGACTATGCGGTGATGGAGCCGCTCGCGAACCTGCCGCAGCTGTGCGAAAGCGTCGTCGTGCCGCTCGACGCGGGCTGGTCGGACGTCGGCTCGTGGGACGCGATCTGGCAGATCCTGCCGAAGGACGATGCCGAGAACGTCGGCCGCGGCCACGTGCTGTTCGAAGACGCCACGTCGACTTTCGCGCATTCGGAAAGCCGGCTCGTCGCGTGCGTCGGCACGCAGAATCTGGTCGTCGTCGAAACGCCCGACGCCGTGCTCGTCGCCGACAAGTCCCGCGTGCAGGACGTGAAGAAAATCGTCGGGCGCATCAAGGCCGCACGCGGCGCGGAAGCGACCGATCACCGCAAAGTGCACCGTCCGTGGGGCCATTACGACTCGGTCGACATGGGCGAGCGCTTCCAGGTGAAGCGCATCGTCGTGAAGCCGGGCGCGCGACTGTCGCTGCAGATGCACCATCACCGCGCCGAACACTGGATCGTCGTGCGCGGCACCGCGCGCATCACGCGCGGCGAGGAAACCTTCCTGCTGTCCGAGAACGAATCGACGTACATCCCGCTCGGCGTGTCGCACCGTCTCGAGAACCCGGGCAAGATGCCGCTCGAGCTGATCGAAGTGCAGTCGGGCGCGTATCTCGGCGAGGACGACATCGTCCGCTACGACGATACCTACGGACGCCAGTGACGCAGCGGATGCGGGGTGCGCCGTATCGACGGTGCGCCCTGCATCACGCGGATGGAGGAGACAAAAAACAACGCGCGGGCGCCGTGACACACGACGACCCGCGCGTTTTCGTTCGGATGACGATCAACCCACCCGATACGCATACTCGCGGCGCTCCGACTGCACCGGATCATTGCGGCCCTCGGACAGCACGCCCGCGCGACGCTCGGCGATGAAGCGCTTGATGTCCGACTCCGCACGCGCCAGCGCGGACAGGCCGGCCAGCACTTCGCTTTGCGGCACGCGCACCGGCTCGTCGCTCGCACCATGGCGATCGATCCATTGGCGCGCCCAGTCGAGCGCGTACTGCTCCGCGGCTTCCGCGTCGGTGAAGCGCGGGCCGATCAGGCCCGAGCGCTCGACGCGCCGGTCGTCCTGCATGATCTCGGCCCACGCGCGGTACATCAGGTTCTGCACCGGCTGCGCGCTGCCATAGATCGTATAGCCGCGATACTCGTCGACTTGCGGCTCGGCCGCGGCGAAGCTCGTCGCGCCCGCCCGCCCGCGACGCAGCCCGGCAGGCTGCGCACCGGGCACAGCGAACGACGCACCGGACGATTGGTCCGTGCCGGTACTCGGCCTCGCGGCCACCGTCGCGCCCTCGCCATCCCAAACGTTTGCCTGCGCGACCGGCAATTGCCACGACTCGGGGTTCTGCCAGAACACGCCGCGCAGACGATCGTTGTCGGGCACCGGCTCGGCACGGCACGCGGGCGCCGCGGGCACGGGCGGCGGCGGCACATACGCGAACGTACGCCCGCTGAATTGAGTCAGCACGTCGATCATCTGCAACAGCGTGCCGTTCGCGAGCCACTCTTCGTAGCGGCGACGGCACGTCGGCCCGGACGGATAGCGCCCGGGCAATTTCGACCATGCTTCACCGGTCGTCAGGATCCACAGGACCGCGTTGGCGACAACGCGCGGTTCTGCACGTGGGCGGCCTCGACGGTTCAGCCGGATGGGTTCATCGGCGATCAGCGTTGAAAGACGAACCCACTCTTCATCGTTAAGCTCATCGAAGAACATAGTAGATCTCTCCACGCAGCCAGGCCGGGCTGCGATTGTCGGCGCCGTCGTCACGCATCGCGTGACGGGGCGGCCCGGTTGCACATTATGGTTATCCGAATGTTGTGCATGCCGGCGCGACACCGCACGTTCACGGTGCCGCCATTCCCGGCAATGGCGCACAAATCACGGTCTCACTCCAATGTGGGAATTTTTGTGCACGAAGCATACCATCCTCAGGGTTTCTCTCAATATGACAATGACTTAATGTTACGTACTGAAACAACCTGCCATGGATGCGCAAACCATTTACGCTTGAATTTTTTTACGCGATCTTTATGCGTGAGGCTGGGAAGCCCCGTCTGGCGGGGCTCTGCGGGGTGCGCCCGACGCGCGGCCGGCGGCGCTTCCCGGCTGTTCCGACCCTGCGCCGTAACAATCGCGGAGATTGCCGCCTAAAATCGGTAAATCAGGGAAAATTTCGTAACAAGATATTCACGGATCGGTAAATCGTTCAAATACCGCTGAACCGAATTATCTCCGTGCACAATCTTTTTATTGTTTACCTGCGAGTAATGAAAGCGACCTGACGTGCAATGCACATTGTTTCCCGGCATGCAAGCGCGGACAGACTTGTTACATCCTCGGACTGAAGGGCAGTCGGTCGCGCGATAGAGCGGGTGGAAGCGTCGAAACGATGCGCGCGACCGTAGATCAGCGCAGATCGCCGGCGAGCGACGCGGTCACGTCCGCGTCCAATGGTTGCGGCGGCATCGTATAGGCCGGGTGGTCGCAGCCGATCGACAGCGTCGCGCCGTCCTTGAGTGCCGCGCGCATCGGCGCGCTCAATTCGAAGCGCACGAAATGTACGGCGGACGTCTTCTCCGCGTTGTCGCGATCGAGATCCTCGTCGGCGATCGCATACACGGCGGGATGCCCGTCGACCTGCAGGTACACGCGATCCTCGACGCCGATCAGCCGCGCGAGCGCCGCTCGGCGTTCGGCCTCGTGCTCGTATTCGATCTGCAGCGTCGCCTTCAGGTTGGTGCCGTCGGGCACGAGCGGCAGATAGGCTTCCAGTTCGCCTTCGATGCCCGCCTCGTCGAAGATCTTCTCGATGTGCAGCATCTCCTGGATCTGATAGCGGATCGTGGTCTCGTCCTCGAACAGCAAGCGCAGATGGTTGCCGAGCGCCACCGCGCGGCGGCGCTTGTACGCGACGAGCCGTGCGTGTTCGGTCTTGCGGATCTTCGCGTACGCTTCGAGCGTGAGCAGCGAGTCGCGGGTCAGCGTCATGGGATGTCCTCGGATGGGAGTCGATGGGTTCGCCGGGCGGCCGCCTCAGATGCCGTACGCGCGGCGCAGCAGCGTCAACGGATGCGCGAGCGGCGCGGCCGGCAGCCCCTTCTCGTCGATGCCCTGCACGATGTGATGGCCGGCGAGCGCGCAGTCCGACGACACGAAGTCCGGCTGCGGCTCGGCCATTGCCTTGAACACGGGCGCGCCGATCCGCATCGCGTCCGCATGGAAGCCCTTCTTCACGCCGAACGTGCCCGCGTGCCCCGAACAGCGCTCGACCACGTTCACGCGCGTATCGGGCACGAGCGACAGCGTGTCGGCCGTCTTGCGGCCGATGTTCTGCACGCGCGCGTGGCACGGCACGTGATACGACACGGTGCCGAGGCCCTGCTTGAAATCGGTCTTCAGCAAACCGTCGCGATGCCGCGCGATCACGTATTCGAACGGATCCCAGAATGCGTCGGCCACTGCGCGCACGGCTTCGTCGTCGGGGAACATCAGCGGCAGTTCGCTCTTGTACATCAGCACGCAGCTCGGGATCGCGCCGATCAGCGCGTAGCCGTCCCGCGCATAGCGCTCGAGCACCGGCATGTTCACGGCCTTCTTCGCGGCGACGCCCGCGAGATTGCCCTGCTCGAGCAACGGCATGCCGCAGCAGGCTTCGCGCGTGACGAGCTCGTACGGAATTTCGTTGTGCGCGAGGATCGCGAGCAGGTCGTGGCCGATGCCCGGCTCGTTGAAGTTTACGTAGCACGTCGCGTAGATCGCGACCTTGCCGGGCGTGCGCTCGCCCTCACGCACCGGCGGGCCATCCGAGCGCTTCGCGGTGCGCCGGAACTTGCGCGGCGCGAACTCCGGCAGCCACGCGTCGCGATCGACGCCGAGCGCCGCTTCGAGCGCGTGCCGCGCGGGCGGCGTGCGGTTCACCGCATTCACCGTCTGGGTGACGATCGGAATGCCCGCGAAATGGCCGAGCGCGTCGGTGTTCGACAGCACCTTGTCGCGCAGCGGCGCTTCGCCGCGCTGGTAGCGCGCGGCCTTGCCGCGCAGCATCAGGTGCGGGAAGTCGACGTTCCATGCGTGCGGCGGCACGTACGGACATTTCGTCATGTAGCAGAGATCGCAGAGATAGCACTGGTCGACGACCTTGCCGAACGCCGCCTTCGGCACTTCGTCGATGGTGCCCGTCGGCGTGTCGTCGACGAGATCGAACAGCGTGGGGAATGCGCCGCACAGCGAAACACAACGCCGGCACCCCGCACAGATGTCGAACACGCGCGTCATTTCCGCATCGATCGCGGCCTGGTCGTAGAACGCTTCGGACTGCCAGTCGAGCGGATGCCGGGTCGGGGCTTCGAGGCTACCTTCCTTGTGGGGCATGGGGCGCTCCAGCGTGGCGCGCATGCGCGCGGACGCGCCGCCCGCGCGGTGCGGGCAGCGATCGACGCACGGCCGCCGGCCGGCGACATGCTCCGACCGGGCCGTGCGGCCTTGGCAAGGGCCGCGTCAGTCGACGAGTGCGTCCAGCGCCTTCGTATAGCGGTTCGCGTGGCTGCGTTCGGCCTTCGCGAGCGTCTCGAACCAGTTCGCGATTTCGTCGAAGCCTTCGTCGCGCGCCGCCTTCGCCATGCCCGGATACATGTCGGTGTATTCGTGCGTCTCGCCGGCGATCGCCGATTCGAGGTTCAGCCGCGACGAGCCGAACGGCAAACCCGTCGCCGGATCGCCGACTGCTTCGAGATATTCGAGGTGGCCGTGCGCATGGCCGGTTTCGCCTTCGGCGGTCGAGCGGAACAGCGCGGCGATGTCGTTCTGGCCTTCGACGTCAGCCTTCGAAGCGAAATACAGATAGCGCCGGTTCGCTTGCGATTCGCCCGCGAATGCGGCCTTCAGGTTCTCTTCGGTTTTGCTGCCCTTGAGTTGAGCCATTTGCGCCTCCGTTCGAGTCGGCGCAGCCGCGTGCGAAGCCGGGCCGATGATGTATGTAGGGCACGATGCGTGCATGATGGCGCACGCATCGTGCCTTTTAATCTAGGCGCTCACGATCGCATCACCCAATAGGCTTTTTCAATCCGGGCGATAGTGCGCCGACGGAATTGGGGACGGTTTCGGTCCCTCGCTCCGGCGGCGCTTGCCGTGCGTCATGCGTCCGTCGCCCGCTTGAGCAGCAATTCCCTTTCGCGCTCGTTGCGGGTCAATTCCGCCGCGCGACGGAACTCGACCTTCGCCTCGTCCGTGCGGCCGAGTTTCGCGAGCAGATCGCCGCGCACGCTCGGCAGCCAGTGATAGCGCGCGAGGGCCGGATCGTCGCGCAGCACGTCGACGATTTCCAGCGCCGCGGCCGGCCCGAACGCCATCCCCACCGCCACCGCGCGGTTCAGCTCGACGACCGGCGACGGCGCGACCTCGGCGAGCGCGTCGTACAGCGCGACGATCTGCGCCCAGTCCGTCTCCGACGCGTGCCGCGCGCGTGCATGGCACGCCGCCAGCGCGGCCTGCAGCGCATACGGGCCGCGCACGCCGCCGAGCTTGGTCGCCCGCTCGAGCGCCGCGAGGCCGCGCCGGATCAGCAGCGGATCCCATCGGCTGCGGTCCTGGTCGAGCAGCAGTACCGGCCGCCCCTGCGCATCGGTGCGTGCATGCATGCGCGACGCCTGCAGCTCCATCAGCGCGACGAGCCCGAGCACTTCGCTTTCGTCCGGCACGAGCCCGGCCAGCACGCGGCCGAGACGCAGCGCCTCGTCGCACAACGCCGGGCGCGTCCAGTCGTCGCCGGCGGTTGCCGCGTGCCCTTCGTTGAACACGAGGTAGATCACTTCGAGCACCGACGCGAGCCGTGCGGGCCGCGCGGCGGCGGACGGCACCTCGAACGGCACGTGCGCCGCCGCCAGCGTGCGCTTCGCGCGCACGATGCGCTGCGCGATCGTCGGCTCGGGCGCCAGGAACGCACGCGCGATCTCGCTCGTGGTCAGCCCGCCGAGCAGCCGTAGCGTGAGCGCGACGCGCGCATCGGTCGACAGCACCGGATGGCACGACGTGAAGATCAGCCGCAGCAGATCGTCGCCGATGTCGTCGTCGCTCGCGTCGGCGAGCGCCTCCGCGATGTCGGGCACGACGTGCGCTTCGAGCGCGTCCATTTCATGCCCGAGCTGATCGCGCTTCGCCGCATGCAGCGACTCCTGCCGGACCCGGTCGAGCGCGCGCCGCTTCACGGCCGTCATCAGCCACGCGGCCGGGTTGTCGGGCACGCCGTCGACGGGCCAATGCTCGAGCGCCGCGACGAGCGTGTCCTGCGCGAGTTCCTCGGCCACGCCGACGTCGCGCACCACGCGTGCGGCGCGGGCAATGATCTTCGGCGCCTCGATTCGCCAGACGGCCTCGATCGCACGATGGGTCGCCTCGCGCGTCACGACGCCGGCTCCTGCCCGGCCGTGGCCTGCTCCACGAATACCAGCCCCCATTCGTGGCCGTCCGGATCGGCGAAATCGTGGCTGTACATGCCCGGGTACTCTTGCGCCTGCCGCGGCACGGCGCCACCGGCCGCCCGCGCCTTCGCGACCACCGCGTCGACCTCGGCACGGCTGTCGCACGACAGGCACGGGAGTACCTGCACGTGCGTCGCCGGTTCGACGATGGTCTTGCCGGTGAAGGTCTGGAAGAACGGCCGCACCAGCAGCATCACGAAGATCGCGTCGCTGATCCGGATGCAGGCGCCCTGCTCGGTCGTGTAGGCCGGCACGACCTCGAAGCCGAGCGCGACGTAGAACGCCGTCGCGCGCGGCAGGTCGGCCACCGGCAGGTTGATGAAGATCGTCTTGTGCATGAAGCTCGCTCCCGGCGACGATGGATTCAGACGGCCTGGCCGCGTCCGACCTGGAGTTCGCGGAACCGCTCGACCGCGTCGCTGGGCGTCAGGTCGTCGAGCTCAAACAGCGGACGCACCTCGATCTCGCAGTCCATTTCCGCACCGAACGGCGCGGGGAACCGGCGCGTCCACTCGAGCGCCTCGTCGCGCGAGCGCACCTGGATCAGCGTATAGCCGGCAATCAGTTCCTTCGTCTCCGCGAACGGGCCGTCGATCACCGTGCCCTTGCCGCCGGTGTACCGCACGCGCCAGCCGCGCGCGCTCGACCGCAGGCCGTTTGCATCGAGCAGCACGCCGGCCTTCGCCAGTTCCTCGTGATAGACCGTCATCGCCTCGACCAGCCGGTTGTCCGGCAATGCGTCGGATTCGCTGACGGCGTTCGCCCGGATCATGATCATGAATCGCATCGCTCACTCCTTGTCGTCGGTGGAAAGCGGCGTCCGTTCATCGGCGCCTTATCCGGACGACGGGCGACAGGCTGCCGGATCGACGTGCCGCGCGACGAGCGCGGGTAAACACCAAGGCACGGCCGTTACAGTCACAGGAAGCACGGGCCGACCTTGCGCACTTCGACCGTGCACCATTGTGCCGCCGGGCACTGGCGCGCGATCTCGATCGCTTCGTCGCGCGTGTCGACGTCGACGATGAAGAAGCCGCCGACCATTTCCTTCGCCTCGGCGAACGGGCCGTCGACGAGGCGCGTCTCGCCGTCGCGCACCTCGACGCGCGTCGCGCGTTCTGAGCGCTCCAGCGATTCGACGCCGCGCAGCACGCCGCGCGCTTTCAGCGTCTCGGCGAAATCGACCATCCGCGCGTAAAGCGCCTGCCCGTCTTCGAGCGTGCGTTCGGCGCGCTGGCCGGTCGGTTCGACAATCAACAGCATGTACGACATGGAAATCTCCTGTTGGGGGCCGTGCGCGGAAGCGTGCGGATCGCAGGCCGGAATGACACGTCAGGTGCGAAGCGTAACAGCCCCGGCCGGCCTTGCCGTCATCGTTGGCCATTCGGCACTGGCCTGATGGTCAATTCGATCGCGGCACGCGATTTTGCCGTCAAGATGCTTCCCGAACCTTCGAATTTTCTTCCTGTGTGCCACGCCATGTCACTCCTGCCGTCATCGCTCGCGCTTGCCGCCTTTCTCGTCCTGTCCGTTCCACCCGCCACCGCCGCGCCGCCGGTGAGCACGGGCTGCGGCGGCGCCACCACGGCGATCGCCGACATCCGGCATCCCGCGGGCCGCTCGCCGTTGGCCGGGCACACCACGTCGATCGAAGCGGTCGTCACCGCAGCGTTCGGCGGCCCCGATGGCTTCGGCGGATTCTTCGTCCAGCAGGCGGACGCGCAGCGGCGACACCGGCCGGGCGTGCCGGAAGGCCTGTTCGTATATGCGCCGCATGCGCATGTGCAGCCGGGCGAGCGCGTGCACGTCACCGGCAGGATCGAGCAGAAATACGGCCGGACGCAACTCGCGCTGTCAGGCCGCGTGGCCGTCTGCGCGCGCGGGCAGAGCGTCACGCCGGCCGCGCTGATGCTGCCGGTCGATAGTGACGCCGTATTCGCCGCGCATGAAGGCATGCGCGTGCGCTTTCCGCAAACGCTGACGGTCAGCGATACTTACGAACTCGGCCGCTACGGCAGCATCGTGCTCAGCCATGGCCGCCTGTACATGCCGACTCACGTGGTGCCGCCGGCCGAAGCCGCTGCGCACGCGGCGGCCAATGCACGCAACCGCATCGTGCTCGACGACGGTTCTAGCCGCGTGAACCCTGCAACCGCCCGCTATCCGCCGCCTGCGCTCAGCGCCGCCAACACGCTGCGCGCGGGCTACACGGTGCGCGGCATCGAAGGTGTGCTCGAACTGCGCTTCGGCACGTGGCGATTGCAGCCCGTATCGTCCTCGCCGCCTGCCTTCGAGGCCGCGTCGAATCCGCGTGCCGATGCACCGGCACGGCATCCGCAAGCCGACGTGCGAGTCGCGTCGTTCAACGTATTCAACTATTTCAACGGCGACGGCGCGGGCGGCGGCTTCGGCGATCCGTCCGGCCGTGGCGCGAAAACCCCCGCCGCCTTCGCGCGGCAGGAAGCGAAGCTCGTGGCCGCGCTGCGTGCACTGCGCGCCGACGTGATCGGCCTGATGGAAATCGCGAACAACGGCCACGGCCCGGCGAGCGCCGTGCAGCGGCTCGCGGCCCGGCTCGGCGGCGGCTGGCGTGCGGTCGACCCCGGCACCGCACGGCTCGGCCGCGATGCGATCGCGGTCGCGCTGCTGTATGACAGCCGGACGATCGAGCCCGTCGGGCGCGCTGCGACCGTCGCGCTCGACGGCCGGAATCGCCCGCCGCTCGCGCAGACGTTCCGTCGCGTCGGCGGCACCCGCGCGTTCACGGTCGCGGTCAACCACCTGAAGTCGAAGAACTGCCCGCACGCCACCGGCCCGGATCTCGACCAGTCGGACGGCCAGGGCTGCTGGAATGCAACGCGCACACGCGCGGCCGAGCGCGTCGCCGCGTGGCTTGCGACGTCGCCGACCGGCGCCGCGGCCGACGGCGTGCTGCTGATCGGCGATCTGAACAGCTATGCGAAGGAAGACCCGCTGCGCGCGCTCGAATCGCGCGGCTACGCCAACCTCGTCGCCCGCTTCGCCGGCAATGCCGGCTACACGTATGTATTCCGCGGCGAAGCCGGCAACCTCGACCACGCACTCGCGACGCCGCCACTCGCCGCCCGCGTGAAAGCCGTGCATGCGTGGCACATCAATGCAGATGAACCGATTGCACTCCAAGCCGTGCCCGATTACAAAACCCCGGCGCAACAGGCCGCCTATTACGCGCCCGATGCATACCGTTCGTCGGATCATGATCCCGTCGTCATCGACCTTGCGCTGGAGGAAGGCGCCACCTGAAGCAGGGCGGGCACAAACCCTGCTCCACGAAAGTATGGCGAGTAGTGCAATTGCATCAACAGAACGCGTGCAACGGCACTATTTACCTGACAGGCCGGGCGACGCCATATTTACCGGGCTTTTCACGCCCGGCAATGGTTTTCTTTATGTCGCTTCGCTCGATCTCGAAATTTTTTCAACCGCTGTCCGGCCCCATCTCGCGGGGCTTCCAAGGGATCTTGCCGACGAATTGAAAATTTGTCTCGAAACTCAATTGGCTGATTTGAATCACACAGGTTGCTGGGATTCGTCTTATCTTCAAATTGGCCTGTAAATCAAATCGAAGGAGGATAAACACCATGGCGCTCACCGACTCGATCGAACACAAGCTGGATCGCGGCCTGTCCGAAATCCGTCGCACCGGCCGGCGTGTCGGACGCACGACGCGCTCGGCTGCCCACGACCTGCATGCGGATGTGACCGACGATCTGCGCGGGCTGGTCGACGAACTGGAAGACCTGCTGAAGAACGATGGCGACGGCGATATCGCCGCGTTGCGCAAGCGGGTGCAGGCGCGGCTCGACGAAGCGCGCAGCACGCTCGACTACGCGTCGGGCACCGCGGCCGCCCGGCTGCGCGAATCCGCCGAACGCGTGTCGCAAGCCGTGCACGACAACCCGTGGCAGACCGCGGGCGTCGTCGCGGGCCTCGCGTTCGTCGCCGGCCTGCTCCTTTCTTCCCGCCGTTGAACGGGGCCGGCCGCCCCGCTGCACGCACCCGGACCGTCCGTCCTCAACCCGACAACGAAGGAGAATCGCCATGCAGAAATCCCTCGCCCTGAAAGCCGCCACCGCCGTCATGGTCGGCAGTCTCGCCCTTGCCGGTTGCACCATGACGTCCGACAAACCCGACAACGCGGCAGCCAGCGCGTCGAAACGCCAGTCGATCGACGCGAGCGTGAACGCGACGCTGTCGCGCCTCTATTCGACGGTGCCGGGCTCGCGTGAGCTCGTCGCGAAGTCGCGCGGCGTGCTCGTGTTCCCGAACGTGCTGCAGGCCGGCCTGATCGTCGGCGGCCAGTCCGGCAACGGCGCACTGCGCGTCGGCGGCAATACCGTCGGCTACTACAACACGTCGTCGCTGTCGGTCGGTCTGCAGGCCGGCGCGCAATCGAAGGCGATCGTGTTCCTGTTCATGACGCAGGATGCGCTCGACTCGTTCCGCAAGTCCGAAGGCTGGTCGGCGGGCGCCGACGCGTCCGTCGCGGTCGTGAAGGTCGGCGCGAACGGCGCGGTCGATTCCAACACGGCCACCGCACCGGTCCAGGTACTGGTGCTGACCAACGCCGGCCTGATGGGCGACCTGTCGGTGAACGGCACCAAGATCACCCGGCTCCACATCTGACGATCCGGCGCGGCGCTGCCGCGCCCCTTCCCGCCAACGCCGCGGCTTCGCCCGCGGCGTTTTCGCGTGCGCCGCGCGCAGCGGCTATGATGGCGACACCTTTGCGGGCATACTGCCGGTCGGGCCGCCCGCAGCGTGCTTCGCCGCGAACCCGTGACGTTCGCGAGCCGATCGCGCCCGAGGCAACGAGATTCAATCAAACCAGGCATCAATGCGCGAACCATCCATGGATAGCGGACACGATCACCAAAAATTCTTCTATTTCCTGCTGTTCGCGGTCACCGTCGGACTGTGCTGGATACTCGCGCCGTTCTCCGGCGCCGTCTTCTGGGGCACCATTCTCGCGATCCTGTTCCAGCCGGTGCAGCGCTGGCTCGCCGCGCGTTTCGGCAAGCGGCGCAACCTCGCCGCGCTCGTGTCGATGTCGCTGATCATCCTGATCGTGATCCTGCCGCTCGTGTTCGTCACGGCGACGCTCGTACAGGAAATCGCGTACGTGTACCAGGAACTGAAGGACGCGCAGCCGAATTATTCGCGGTACTTCCACGACATCATTCACGCGCTGCCGACGTCGATCCAGAACCTGCTGCAGAAATACGGGCTGTCCAACATCCCCGGCATCCAGAAGAAGCTGACCGACGGCGCCGCGCAGATCAGCCAGTTCGCGGCCACCCAGGCGCTCAGCATCGGCCAGAACACGTTCCAGTTCGTCGTCAGCTTCGGCGTGATGCTGTACATGCTGTTCTTCCTGCTGCGCGACGGCGGCGAGATCGGCCGCCGCGTACGCCGCTCGATACCGCTCGACGAAGAGCACAAGAACCTGCTGCTCGCGAAGTTCACAACCGTTGTGCGCGCAACCGTGAAAGGCAATATCGCGGTCGCGCTCGTGCAGGGCGCGCTCGGCGGCCTGATCTTCTGGATCCTCGGAATCGAGGGCGTCGTGCTGTGGGGCGCGCTGATGGCGTTCCTGTCGCTGCTGCCGGCGATCGGCGCGAGCCTCGTGTGGATACCCGCCGCGCTCTACTTCCTCGCGATCGGCGCGATCTGGAAATGCGTGATCCTCGTCGCGTTCTGCGTCGGCGTGATCGGCCTCGTCGACAACCTGCTGCGCCCGATCCTCGTCGGCAAGGACACGAAGATGCCCGACTGGGTCGTGCTGGTCTCGACGCTCGGCGGGATGGCGCTGTTCGGGATCAACGGCTTCGTGATCGGGCCGCTCGTCGCCGCGCTGTTCATGGCAAGCTGGGACATCTACGCGCGCTCCGAACAGGGAGAATGACTCCACGCGTCACGGATGACGAATCCTGATCACGACGGGCGCCACGGCGCCCGTTTGCATTTCCGGCGCGGCCACCGTCATCACGCCGCCATGCGGGCCAATGCGATGAGCTCGCCCCGATACGAGCGGCACGCTTCGATCGTCGCGTGCATCGCGCCAGGTCGCGCGAATCTCCGCTCCCGCCGACTGCACCAGCGGCTCGCCGTCCGGCCTCACGAGCGCCACGTGCACACCCGGCAGGCGCCGGCCTTGCGCATCGAAACGGAGCGTTGCCGCCGTCGCGGTGTCCGCCGCTTCGATCGACGGCGCGTCGAATGTCACGTCGTACAGATCGACGAGCGCACCGGTGAATCGCACGATGCCATCCGCATGCGCGTGCCCGGCCGCGCCGGCACCCGACATCGCGCACGCGATGCCGATCCCCACTGCGACGATCCGCAGCCTGTCGCACCTGCGCCGCATCGTTCGATCGCGCATCACCGCCGATGCCGCGTACGTTGCCTTCGTTCGCATGTTTCCCTCCCGTCTCGCCACGCCAATAAAAACGGCGGCGTGACGCGCATGTCACGCCGCCGTTTGCTGGCGATTACTGTAAGGAGAGCAACCGAAACGATCTATGGGACAAGTCCTAAAACGATATCCGCCGGTTCGAACTCAATGCGCACGGGCGCTCACGCGTCCGGATCGACGCGCAGCACGAGCTTGCCGCGATGGTCGCCGTCGAACAGGCGATTGAGCACGTCGGGGGCGTTTTCGAGCCCGTCGGCCACGGTTTCCTCGGCCTTGAGACGGCCGTCGCGCAGCCAGCCGGCGAGCGTCTGCACCGCTTCGCGGCTCTTGCGGTAGTCGAGGATCAGGAAGCCGCGCATCGTGATGCGCTTCGAGATCAGCACGCCGACGTCGTCCGCCGCGCGGCCGCTGTTGTAGTTCGAGATCACGCCGCACAGCGCGACGCGCCCGCCGATCACCATCCGCGACAGCACCGCGCGCATCACTTCGCCGCCCACGTTCTCGAAGTTCACGTGCACGCCGTCCGGCGTCGCCGCTTTCAACCGCTCACGGAAATCGTCGGCCTTGTAGTCGACGGCCGCGTCGAAGCCGAGCGTCTCGGTCAGGTAGCGGCACTTGTCCGCGCCGCCCGCGATGCCGACCACCCGTGCGCCGTGGATCTTGCCGATCTGGCCGGCGATCGAGCCGACCGAGCCGGCCGCCGCCGACACGACGAGCGTCTCGCCGGGCTGCACCGGCGCGATGTCGGTCAGCCCGTAGTACGCGGTCAGGCCGCTCATCCCGCACGCGCCGAGCAGCGTCGGCAGCGGCAGGCCCGACTGCGCGGGCAGCTTCACGAGCTGCGCGGCCTGGTCGGCCGCGACGACCGCATAGTCCTGCCAGCCGACGAGCCCCTGCACGAGGTCGCCTTCCGCGAAACCCGCGTGGCGCGACGCGACCACGCGCCCGATGCCGAGCGCGCGCATCACCTCGCCGATCGCGACCGGCGGCAGGTATTGCGGCACGTCGCTCATCCATACGCGGTTGGTCGGATCCATCGACAGATACAGCACGCGCACGAGCACTTCGCCGTCGGCGAGCGCCGGCACGGGGGTTTCGACGAGCGAAAAGTGTTCGCGGCCGACCCGCCCTTCCGGGCGCGTCTTCAGCAGCAGCTGGCGGTTCACGGGTGTCGACACGATGTTCTCCTCCGGTTGGTGTTATCGATTGCGCGTCAGACCGCGCACATGCCGCCGTCGATCACGAGTTCGGCGGCCGTCACGAAGCGGCTTTCGTCCGACGCCAGATAGACGGCCGCATGCGCGACGTCATCCGGATCGCCGAGCCGGCGCAGCGGAATGCCGCGCGCGAGCTTGCGCGTCGCATCGCGTTCGCCGAGCGACTGGAACAGCGGCTCGACGATCCCCGTGCGAATGAACGCCGGGTGAATCGAGTTGCAGCGCACGTCGAGCTCGCGGCGCGCGCAATCGATCGCGACCGACTTCGTCAGCGATGCGACCGCGGCCTTCGACGCGTTGTACGTGGTGAATTCCGGCTCGACCTTGAACGCGGCCACCGACGAGATGTTGATGATCGACGCCGGCCGGCTCGCGCCGAGGTACGGCAGCGCATGCTTGCAGCCGAGCACGATGCTCTCGACGTTGATCGCCATCACGCGCCGCCACTCGTCGATCTCGATCTGCGCAGGCGTGCCGATCGATCCGACGCCCGCATTGTTGACGAGCACCGACAAGCCGCCCATCGCTTCGTTCGCCTGCGCGAGCAGCGCCTGCCATTGCGCGTCGTCGCGCACGTCCTGCGTGGCCGCGAACGCGACAGGCGCCGCGTGCCCTGCATTGAGTTCGTGCGCGAAGGCGTCGAGCACGGCCGCGTCGGCGATGTCGGTCAGGAACACGCGCGCGCCCTGCTCGACCATCCGGCGCGCGATCGCGCGTCCGAGGCCGCCGGCGGCGCCCGTGATGTACGCGCACTTGCCTGCGAGGCGCGAGGAAACGACTGTCATGGGACCTGCTCCTATCGTGAATCGTCGTGGCGGACCGGTGCCGCGACGGCGGTTGCCGTGCGCCGGCCGACGGCCGCCCGGTTTGCGCGAGTATAGCGAGCCGGCCGCACCGCGCCAGACCCGTCGGGCAGGCCGCCGCTGCAGGCCCCGATCGAACGAACGCCAGCGTACGCGATTGCTACCGATCGATGAAATGAATATTCGTAATGCCCGGTCATAGATATGGCTGATGGCCTTCGCAACCGCGGCCGCGCCCGTTGCGACACGCAGGCGCCGGCGCAGCGCGGCCGATTACCGCGAATACCGATGCGACGAAGGCCCCACGCGGGCGTTTGCCGATGACAGGGAACGAATGAAACAAGAAATAACGCGCGGGCAGCGCCGCGGCCACGACCGCATCCGGCACCGAGGCATCGAGCCCCGGAACCAGCCGCCGTCAGAACCCGTCGCCGGACGCGCGCATGAACGCGCAGACTTGCGGGGAATGCGTGTCGATCATCTGCTGGAACGGTGCGCGATTGCCGTACGCGATGCCGGACACGAGCAGCAGGCAGACGGCCGCGATGCGCGGCGAGGACGAGCGCTTGTACGCGTGGGCGTACGCGCGCAGAAACACGAACGCGACCAGCGCGCCGAGCAGCCAGCCGACGACGACTTCGGGAATCGTGTGCGAATGGTCGAACACGCGCGCGACGGCCGTCACCGCGCCGACGGCCAGACCGGCCGCCACGCCCGGCGCCTTGCCCGGACGAAACGCCTGCCACAGCATCGACAGCGCGACGGTCCACACGGACGTCGACAGCATCGTATGGCCGCTGATCACGCGGAAATCGAACTGCGGGATCTCGACCCCGCAGCCCGCATAGAGAATCTTGGTCGCCCCGACCAGGCTCATGCCGGCCGCGAGCAGCACGATCCAGCGCACCGCGAGCCGCCAGTTGGACAGCGCGAGCCAGACCGCGCACGTCAGCGCGACCGGCAGGGTCAGCGCGGCGTCGCCGAGGTTGCTGATTTCACTCCACATAACACACATCGAACCGCTAGCGAAAGGGGGCAGTTTAACGCAAGCGCGCGCCGCGCCTGTTTCAGCCTGTGACAGCCTGTATCAGCCCGCGACACCCGTAATCAGCAGCAGGTTGGTGCCGGTGATGACGACGAACAACGCCCATGCGGCGAACTGCATCTTGCGGCCGATCGCATGCTCGCCCATCGTTTTGCGATCGCTGACCGACTGGATCAGCGGCCACATCGCGAACGGCAGTTGCAGGCTCAGCAGCACCTGGCTCCAGACGAGCAGTTGCCCGACCGACCCTTCGCCGAGCCACAGCACGCCGATCAGCGCGGGCACCAGCGCGAGCCCGCGCGTGATCAGCCGGCGCTGGTAGCACGGGATTTTCGTGTGCAGGAAGCCGTCCATGATCACCTGGCCCGCGATCGTGCCGGTCAGCGTCGAGCTCTGCCCGGACGCGAGCAGCGCGATGCCGAACAGCAGCGCGGCCGCGCCGCCCGCGATCGGCGTGATCAGCCGGTACGCCTGTTCGATGTCGGTGACGTCGTGCTGGCCGGTCGCATGGAACGCCGCACCCGCGACGATCAGGATCGCCGCGTTGACGAGCATCGCGACGAACAGCGACACGCAGGTGTCGATCCGCACCAGCGCGAGCGTGTCGCGAATCAGCCCGCGCGCGCCGCCGACGACATGGCGCGTCTGTACGACCGACGAATGCAGATACAGGTTGTGCGGCATGATCGTCGCGCCGACGATGCCGAGCGCAAGCACGATCGCGTCCTTGCTGTCGTGGCCGGGGTTGCCCGGCACGAGCCCCTTCGCGACCGCATGCCAGTCGGGCGGCGTGATCGCGACCTGCGCGACGAAGCAGAACGCCATCGTCGCGATCAGCCCGAGCACGATCGCCTCGATCTGCCGGACGCCCTTGCCCTGCAGCCCGAGCACGATCACCGTGTCGAGCGCGGTCAGCACGATCCCCCACGCGAGCGGCACGCCGAGCAGCAGCTTGAATGCGAGCGCGCAGCCGAGCACTTCGGCGATGTCGCACGCGATGATCGACACCTCGGCGGTCACCCACTGCACGACGCGGCCGAAGGGGCCGTAACGATCGTAGCTGGCCTGCGCGAGATCCTTGCCCGCGACGAGGCCCAGCCGCGCGGCGAGCATCTGCAGGAAGATCGCGGCGACGCTCGAGAACGCGACGACCCACAGCAGCGAATAGCCGAATTGCGAGCCGGCCTGGATGTCGGTGGCCCAGTTGCCGGGATCCATATAGCCGATCGCGACCAGCAGGCCCGGGCCGAAGAAGCGCTTGAGCTTCATCCAGCGCGACGCGCCGGCGTCGATCGTGATGCTGCCCTTTACTTCCGACGGGCAGAAGGGGGCGGTGGCGGTAGTGGGGAGCAAGGGCATGGAAACCGGGGATCGTGATCGCGACACGGTGATTTTACGGTCTTCCGCTCCGTTTTCCCGCGCGGCTCGGCGCGCCCGCCCCGGTTCGCCCGCTCGCCGTCGGTTTTCGCGGGCCGCGGCGCGGGCTGCGGGTCGGACTGCGAATCGGCCGCCCCGGCGCCGTTCGTCAGGATCCGCTCGCGCTCGGCGATGCGAAATTCGGTCGGCGACATGAGCAGACGCTGGCGAAACAGCTTCGCCAGACGCTCGCCGCTGCCGAAGCCCGTGCGCCGCGCGACCTTGTCGGCCGGCAGCGTCGTGTGAATCAGCATGTGGCACGCGCGCTCGAGCCGCACGTGCTGCACGAATTCGGTCGGCGTCACGCCGATTTCCTTCTTGAAGCGCCGCAGGAAATTGCGCTCGCTCATCGCGGCCGTCCGCGCGACTTCCGCGATCGAAATGCGGTTCGCGCTCTGCGCGCGCAACCGCTGCGCCGACATCCGGATCGACGGGCTCGCGCTCAGCTCGCGAAACGCCCACATCGACTGCGTATAGCGTTGCTCGACCGGCCGCATCAGGTTGCTCGCGATCTCCTGCGCGGCGCTGTCGCCGAGATCGGCGCGGAACATGTCGAGCACCGCCGCGAACACGTCGGCCTCGCCGCCCTGCGGTTCGATCGTGACCGCCGCGCCGCGGGTGCGATCCGTTCGCGATTGACCGGCGTCCGTCTGCCGCTGCGACGCCGCGAGCGTCGACAGGTCCATCGCATCGACGATCCAGCGCGCATGCCGATGAATGTCGGTGAGGCGGCGGCGCAACGCATCGCTCCAGTTGACCGACGCGCGATCACCGTGAAGATGAAAGAACGCGCGCGCACGATGCCCGTGCTCGTCGCCGAGCGCATCGGCGGCGATCTGCACGCCGGACGACGATTGCAGCAATCCCCCGCTTTCGGATACGTACTTCAACTGGTAATCCGCACTGAGCGCATGCAGGCGATTCGCCAGGTTGAAGGCCTCGCCGAGACGCGCGGCCTGGGCCAAGGAAAATCCCGTACTCAAATAGACAACGACCCATCTCTGATCTGCTGCTTCCACTGACCAAGCCCCCGGACTGTTTCGACTTCTTGTATTACCGTCGAACTGTCAGGCTTATATTTGGTTTGGACACGTGCGACAGGACGGCTATCTCAAAATATGAAGCGACGGCATCTTAGCCGAAGGGGTCCTCTATTTGGCGCGAAATGGCCGACCGCGACAGCATGATGGCGGATTACTACAGGCTGTTGCCGAGCGCTGGTATGGCCACGTGGAAATACGCATGAAAGGCGCATGCGCTGCGCTGCCGATCGTCGCGACATTCGCGGCAACGCCGGGTACGAACGAACGCGCGCACGCCACGTGCGTTCCGTTGTCCGCGTGTCAATTAGAATCGCTCAACGTCCACCACGCCGACTTCGTCCGTGCCCGCCGATCATCGTCTCGACCTGAACCTGTTCCGCGTGCTCGACGCCGTCTACGTGAACGGCGGCATCGGCGCGGCCGCCCGCGCGCTGCATCTGACGCAGCCGGCCGTCACGCATGCGCTCAACCGGCTGCGCGCGCATTTCGACGACCCGCTGTTCGTCCGCCAGGGCAACCGCATCGTGCCGACCGAGCGCACGCGCGCGATCATCGCCGACGTGCAGCTTCACCTCGCCGGACTGCAGCGCACCGCGCGCGACCCGTCGGCGTTCGACCCGGCGACGCTCGACCTGAGCATCGCGGTCGGCATTCGCGATGTAATCGAATCGATCGCGCTGCCGCAGATCGTCGCCGCGTTCGCCGACGAAGCGCCCGGCCTGCGATTCGTGAGCCGCCGCGTCGCGGTGCACGACATCGAACGCGAACTCGCGTCGGGCAATCTCGATCTCGCCGTCGATCGACGCGTGCAAACCGGCCCGCGCATCGCGACCGAACACCTGCTCGACGATTCGCTCGTCGTCGCGATGCGGCACGATCATCCGCTGACGAACGGCCCGCTGCGACGCGCCGACTATTTCGCCGCGCGGCATATCGCGGTGTCGCCGCTCGGCGAACCGCAATCGCTCGACGTGCTGCTCGGCAACGACGGGCGCTTCCGGCACATCCAGCTCGTGTGCCAGCATTACTTCGCCGCGTGCCAGATCGCGGCGGCGGGCGATCTGCTGCTGACGCTGCCGCGCTCGTATGCGCTGCGCATGGCGGCGTTGCTGCCGGTCGCCGTGCAGCCGCTGCCGCTGCGGCTCAAACCGTTTCCGCTGCTCGCGTACTGGCACGAATCGCGCGAGACCGACCGCGCGCATCAGTGGGTGCGCGAACGCGTCGCCACGCTCGTGCGCGGGACTGCCGGCGTCGTCGGCTGATCCCGTCGAGCGTCGTCGAAGCACGCTGCGCCCGCGGTTTTCGCCGGGACGGTATGCTGACGGCTCGTACGCCGCGCATCGTCGCGGCCCCCCTCTTTCCCGCTTACCGGAGACTTGTCATGCCGCTCATCCACGCTGCCGCCACCCTCGCCGCCGACGCGCCCGACTACGTCGTCCAGCTGCAGGCCGGCACGCATGCGCTGACCGGCGACGAAGCGCCGCGCGAAGGCGGCCAGGGCCTCGGGCCGGCGCCGTTCGAGTTCGTGCTCGCCGGTCTCGCGCAATGCACGGCCGCGACGCTGCGCATGTACATGCAGCGCAAGACGTGGCCGGCCGTGCGCATCGACGTGCACACCGAACTGCATGCCGATCGCGAAGGCCAGCAATACGTGCGCCGCACCGTCACGCTCGAGGGTCCGCTCGACGATGCGCAGCGCCAGCGTCTCGCGGAAATCTGCGAGAAGACGCCGGTGACGCTGTTCATCAAGCGCGGCACGCGCATCGAAACGACGCTGAACTGACGCGCGCCGTGCCGGGCGTGCGGGTTGGGCGGGGTCGGACGGGATTCGCACCGCAGCGCCGCACGCGATCGACGCGCAACAAACAAAACGGGCGGGCCGCGCACGATGCGCGACCCGCCCGTTTGCGGATATCGTCCGGCGCTTAAAGGCCGAGCGCGGACAGGTCCAGCTTGCCGTCCTTCACCGGCGGGCACCAGAAATACGCGCCCGTCAGCGGCCGCGTGAAGCGGAACAGGCCGTCGACGATGCCGTCGTCCGCGCCGCTCATCCGGCGCATCTGCACGTCGAACGCGCGGAACGAACAACCGAACGCGACGAAGTAGAGCCCGGCGCGACGCGCATCGGACCACGGCGACGAACGGCGCAGCATGAACGCCTCCGGCTCGAAGCTCTCCTGCGCGGTGCGCTTCACGTGCGCGAACTCGGGTGCGTCGTCGAGTTCCTCGTTGTCCGAGCGGCGGCGCCCGATGATGTGATCCATGTCGCCGGACGCAATGCGTTCCATCTGGTCGAAGTCGTGCAGCCATTGCTGAACCGCGACGAAGCTCGAGCCGTCGAGCCCAGCGCCCTGCCCGGTGACGATCGCCGCGGCGAGCGCGTCGTCGCCGGTCGGGTTCTCGGTGCCGTCCTCGTAACCCGACAGGTCGCGATCGTTCGAATAGCGGAACCCGTCGACCGCGTCCTGCAGCGCGAATGCCGGCGCCAGCGCCCGCTCGATCGCCCGCGTGCGCAGCACGAGATCGCCGCGATCGTCGCCGCGCAGCCAGACCCACACGTCGGCCGGCGTGATCGGCAGCGTGCGGTCGTTCACCGCGAATGCCGGGTATTCGGTCAGGCCCGGAACCGGGCGCCCGAGGTGCGCGGCCAGCGCATGCCCGAAGCCGGCGACCGTGCCGCGCCCGTCGACGAGCTCGCGCAACGCCCTCAGCGCCGCTGCCACATTGGCGTTGTCCGAAATCGTGAAAGTGAGGTACCGGGCCGCCGTGTCGATCGGAGCCAGGATGCCTTGCTGAACGTCGCTCATCGTTTCCTCAGGAATGGTTCGGGATGAATCCGCGGGGCCGCTGCGGCCGGCGCGCAACCGCAAAGTGTAATCGATGCGGCCCGCCGGCCTTTTTACTGTGGGGCGGCGCCCCGCGGAACCTGCACGGAGAAAAGGGCCGAAACGCCGCATACGCTAACCGGCCGACCGTATCGACGCTGCAACGCCGCATTCGTCAGACGTTGCGGCGAGTCCCGCACTGCTGATAAACTCCCTACACGTCTTTTCGACGCCCTTTCAATCGTTCACTTCAGGGAGGTGCAGATGTTCCGAATGCCAGCAGCCTTCCCGAACGTGGTCTCGCGACGCGGCTGATCCAGCCCGTCGTCCGCGCCGGCTCCCGGGTTCTCCGCTGACCCGCCGGCCCGCGCGCTTTCCCGACAGCCCGTTTCATTGCGCCCGCGTCGTTCGCGCGGCCCGGCTGTTGCGTTTTCGACGTTCTCCGAACCGGAAAGTCCCGTCGCGCGATGCGCCGGGCAACGATATATGACCAGAAAAACCACCCATCTGGGCGGCCAGGCATTCCAGGCCGTCTTCGGCTTCACTTTCCGCTACTGGCGCAAGCAGCCGGTACGCATCGCGACGATCACCGCACTCGCGCTGCTCGGTGCGCTCGCCGACGTGCTCACGCCGCTGTTCGCCGGGCGCCTCGTCGATGCGCTGTCGACCGGCCTGACCGAGCGCGCCGCCGCGTGGCACTCGGCCCTCGTCGCGTTCGGCACGCTGGCCGCGCTCGGCATCGCCGCGACGCTGCTGCGGCAAGGCGTCTACCTGAACATCATCACGCTCACGCTGAAGATGATGAGCGAGATCGCCGCAGCATCGTTCCATCGCGTGCAGCGCTTCTCGACCGACTGGCACGCGAACAGCTTCGCGGGCTCGACCGTGCGCAAGATCACGCGCGGGATCTGGGCGCTCGACCTGTTGAACGACACGGTGCTGATCGCGCTGCTGCCGTCGGTCACGATGCTGGTCGGCGCGACCGTGCTGCTCGGCACGCACTGGCCGGTGATGGGGTTCGTCGTCGGCGCGGGTTCGCTGCTGTACATCTCGGTGACGGTCGCCGTGTCGCTCGGCATCGTCGCGCCGGCCGCGCGGCTCGGCAACATGTGGGACACCCGCATGGGCGGCGCACTCGCGGACGCGGTGAGCTGCAACGCGGTCGTCAAGGCGTTCGGCGCGGAAACGCGCGAGGAAGCGCGGCTCGCGCGCGTGATCGGCAAGTGGCGTCAGCGCACGCGCCGCACGTGGGTGCGCGGCACGCTCAACGGCGGGCTGCAGGGGGCGATGCTCGTCGCGATGCAGGCGGCGATGATCGGCGTCGCGCTGCGGCTGTGGGCGAACGACGAAGCGAGCGTCGGCGACATCGCGTTCTCGCTGACGATGTTCTTCATGCTGCAGGGCTACCTGCGCGACGTCGGCATGCATATCCGCAACCTGCAGCGCTCGGTCAACGACATGGAAGAGCTCGTCGCGCTCGAGCGCCAGCCGCTCGGCATCGACGATCGTCCCGGCGCGCCGGCCATCCGGATCGGGCAAGGCGAGATCCGCTTCGAGCACGTGACGTTCCGCTACGGCAATCATCCGGTCCCGCTGTACGACGATTTCTCGATGCGCATCGCGCCCGGCGAGCGCGTGGGCCTCGTCGGTCATTCCGGGTCGGGCAAGACGACGTTCATCAAGCTGATCCAGCGCCTGTACGACGTGTCGGGCGGCCGCATCACGATCGACGGCCAGGACATCGCGCAGGTGCGGCAGGATTCGCTGCGCAGCCAGATCGCGATCGTCCAGCAGGAGCCCGTGCTGTTCCACCGCACGCTGGCGGAGAACATCGCGTATGCACGCCCCGACGCGAGCCGCGCGGAGATCGAGCGCGCCGCGCGTCTGGCCAGCGCGCACGACTTCATCGTCGCGCTGCCGGACGGCTATGACACGCTCGTCGGCGAGCGCGGTATCAAGCTGTCGGGCGGCGAACGCCAGCGCGTCGCGATCGCGCGTGCGTTCCTCGCGGATGCGCCGATCCTGATCCTCGACGAAGCGACGTCGAGCCTCGACAGCGAAAGCGAGCTGCTGATCCAGCAGGCGATGGAGCGGCTGATGGTCGGCCGCACGACGCTCGTCGTCGCGCACCGGTTGTCGACGGTGCGCTCGCTCGACCGGCTGCTCGTGCTCGATCGCGGCAAGGTGATCGAGGAAGGCAGCCACGACGCGCTGATCCGCATCGACGGCGGCACGTATCGCCGGTTGTTCGAGCGGCAGGCGCTGGAGCTGGCAAAAGGCTTGATCGATTCGCCGCGGCGCCTCGCGGATCGCGATGCCGGCCCGCTAGGGGAGCCGGCGAACGTGTGACGCAAGCGCGTCGCGTCGCGTCGCAACGCGGCCCGGCCCGGCCCGGCCCGGCCCGGCGGCACGGTCATCGCCGCCGGATCGGGTCGGCGCAGATCCGGATCGAGGCCGTGCCGCGCGCACGGCCTTTTTTACGTCCACCTCACTTGCCCGCCGGCGCCGAACCGCGCGCCGCGGCGTGCTCGCCGCCGGGATCACTTATCATGTCGGCCAGCCAATTTGCGACAAGGGATCGATCATGTTTACAGGCATTGTTCAGGGCGTGGCGACCATCGGCGCCATCAAGGATCACGGCGAACTGAGAACGTTCAGCATCGAATTCCCCGAGCGCTTCACCGACGATATCGAGATCGGCGCGAGCGTGTCGGTCGACGGCGTCTGCCTGACGGTCACGACCATCCACTCGCCGGTGCTGATCGACTTCGACGTGATGTTGCCGAGCCTGCGAATCACCACGCTGGCCGACCTGACGACCGGCGCCCGGGTCAACGTGGAGCGGGCCGCGAAGGACGGCGCGGAAATCGGCGGACATCCGCTGTCCGGTCACGTCGACTTCATGGGAACCATCCTGCACATCGCGTCCTCCGAACACAACCGGATGATCCGCATCGGCGTGCCGGCCGATTTCAAACGCTACGTGTTCGCGAAGGGCTATATCGCGATCAACGGCTGCAGCTTGACCGTGTCGGACGTCAATCGCGACGAAGGCTGGTTCGAAGTCTGGCTGATTCCCGAAACGCGCCGCGCGACCACGTTCGATGCGAAGGGCATGAACGACAAGGTCAATATCGAGATCGAACGCAGCACCCAGGTCGTCGTGGATACGATCCGCGAGTCGGTCAAGGAAACGCTCGGGGAATTGAACGGCGTCGTCACCGCGCTGCTGGCGGAAAAAGGCATCGATATCGAGGAACTGCTGGCGCGCAATGTCGCGCGGCTGCCGAAGCAGTAACGGGCCGCCCCGTTGCCGGTGATGGGCGGGGCCGCCGGGTTACGGTTTGCATCGACACGCCCTGCCCGGCCGCCCCGCGCACCGGCTTCACTCCACCTCCACCTGCGCACCCTTCCCCACCGCCACCCGCTGCGACCGATAGATCCCCGCGTGCCCGGAAAACAGATAGGCGACCACGCAGGCCACGATCGCATACACGCCGACATCCGCGCCGAACAGTTCGATCGCCATGATCGTCGACGCGATCGGCGTGTTGGCCGCCCCCGCGAACACCGCGACGAAGCCGAGCCCGGCGAGCACCGGCACCGGTAGCGCCAGCACCTGCCCGAGCGCGTTGCCGAGCGTCGCGCCGATGTAGAACAGCGGCGTCACTTCGCCGCCCTTGAATCCCGACGCGAGCGTGACGACGGTGAACGCGAACTTGCCCGCGAAATCGTAAGCCGGCAGCGGCCCGTGAAACGCGGCCTCGATCGTCGGAATCCCGAGACCGAGATACTGCGGCACGTTCAGCACGGTGGCCGCCACGGCCACGATCGCGCCGCCGAGCACCGGCTGCAGCGGCGCATGGCGGACGACGCGCCGGAACCCCGCGGTCAGCGCGTGCGTGGCGAACGCGAACAGCCGGCCGACGACGCCGAACGCGACACCCGCGACGACCGTCGCGGCCAGCCCCGTCGCCGAGACAGCCGGTACGAACGGAATCGCATAGACGGTGTGATGCACGCCCCACGCGCGGCACACGACGTCCGCGACGATCGCCGACGCGACGCAGGTCAGCAGCGCGTCGTACCGGACGCGGCCGATCGCGAGCACCTCGAGCCCGAACACGGCGCCCGCGAGCGGCGTACCGAACACCGACGAGAACCCGGCCGCGATGCCGCCCATCAGCAGCACGCGCCGATGCTCGCGATCGAGCCGGAACAGGTGCGTGATGCGATCGGCGAGCGCGCCACCCATCTGCACGGCCGTCCCCTCGCGCCCGGCCGAGCCGCCGAACAGGTGCGTGACGACGGTCGCGACGAGCACGAGCGGCGCCATCCGCTTCGGCACGAGCGCCTTCGGGTCGTGAATCTCGTCGATCAGCAGGTTGTTGCCGCGCGCGACCGACTGGCCGAACCGGTGGTAGACCCAGCCGGTCGCGAAGCCGGCGGCCGGCAGCCCCCACAACAGCCACGGATGCGCGACGCGCGTGCCGGTCGCCCAGTCGAGCGCGAGCAGGAACAACGCGGAAGCCGTGCCGGCCAGCGCGCCGAGCAAGGCCGAGAGCGCGAGCCAGCGGCACACGTAGCGCACGGTCGCGAAAAAATCGGCAGAAGTCGAGAAAAACATGATTTCCAGATTCGACAGGACATCAAAACCTGGGCGGCAGAATACCGCATGGACGGCCTGCGACCTCCTGACGACCCAGGAACACGCAGGCATCATCAGCCGGGCGAACCGGCGGTTGAGGGCCGAACCGCACGCGAGGCGCCGGGATCGACCGCAGGGAGGCATGCCATCTCCGCTGGCGGCAATTGTACGCGACGCCGCACATCGCACGCAACGCGGCCCGGCCGGGCCGCCGCGCACCGTCAGTCGAGCGGCACGCGCGTCACGCGCGAGATCAGCTGCGGCGCGATCCGGTCGAGCGGCAGGATCGCGGACGCCGCGCCGATCGCCGCGGCCGCCTTCGGCATCCCGTAGACCGCGCTCGTCGCCTCGTCCTGCGCGATCGTGTAGCAGCCCTTCGCGCGCATCGCCTTCAGCCCCAGCGCGCCGTCGCGTCCCATGCCGGTCAACAGCACGCCGAGCGCCTCGCCCTGCCAGCCGTCGGCGACGCTGTTGAAGAACACGTCGATCGACGGCCGGTACGGCGTCTCGGCCGGATGCCGCGTATAGCCGAGCACGCCGCGCGGCGACAGGCACAGGTGGTCGTTGGATGCCGCGAGCAGCACCTCGCCCGCCTGCGGCACGCTGCCCGGCCGCGCGACGCGCACGGGCAGCCGCGTATAGCCGTCGAGCCACTCCGCCATGCCGAGCGCGAACGCCTGGTCGACATGCTGCACGATCACGAGCGCGGCCGGAAAATCGGCCGGCAGCGCGCGCAGCAGCGCGGTAAGCGCGGTCGGCCCGCCCGCCGACGCGCCGATCGCGATCAGCGTCGGCTGGCCGCGCGCGGGCGCCGGCACGGGCGGCACGAGCGTCGCGGTCCGGCTTTCGAGCAGTCGGCCGATCTGGTCGATCTTCGCGAGCAGCGGCTGCGGCGCGGCATCCGACGGCAGGCCGAGCGCGAGCGTCGGTGTGTCGACCGCGTCGAGCGCGCCGGCGCCCATCGCCTCGTAGACCGACGACGTGTTCGCGCTGACGCTCGCGGTCACGATCAGGATCGCGCACGGCGCGCGCGCCATGATCTGCCGCGTCGCGGCCACGCCGTCGAGCTTCGGCATCACGAGGTCCATCAGCACGAGGTCGGGTGGATGCGCGACGCAGAAATCCACGGCCTCGTCGCCGTCGGTTGCCACCCACAGCACGCGGTGATCGGTGCGCCGCGCGATCACGCGGCGCAGCGCCTCGACGGCAAGCGGCAGATCGTTGACGATGCCGATGTTCATCCGCGTGCCCCGCCGATCAGGTCGTGCACCGCATCGAGCAGCGCCTCGTCGTGGAAACTGCTCTTCGCGAGATAGTAGTCGGCGCCGGCATCGAGCCCGCGCCGGCGATCCTCGTCGCGATCCTTGTACGACACGATCATCACGGGCACCCGCTTGAGCGCCGGATCGCTCCGGATCAGCGTGACGAGCTCGATCCCGTCCATCCGCGGCATGTCGACGTCGGTAACGACCAGGTCGAACGCATCGCTGCGCACCGCGTTCCAGCCGTCCATCCCGTCGACCGCGACGGTCACGTCGTAGCCGCGCTTTTCCAGCAGCTTGCGTTCGAGCTCGCGCACCGTCAGCGAATCGTCGACGACGAGCACGCGGCGGCGCCGGTCGGCCCGTGCGAGCTGCGGGTCGCGCGTGAGTTTCGCGAGCTGGCCGCCGCGCACGAGCTTGTCGACGGAGCGGATCAGATCCTCGACATCGACGATCAGCACCGGGTCGCCGTTCTCGAGCAACGCACCGGCCGCGATGTTCTGGATCTTCTGCAGGCGGCTGTCGAGCGGCTGCACGACGAGCATCCGTTCGCCGAGGAAGCGGTCGACGGCGACGCCGTACAGCTCGGGCTCGCCGCCGACGACCACGACCGCCGTGCTCGTGCGCGTGACGGCGGGCTCGCCCGCATCGAGCAGCTGGTGCGCGCCGACGAGGCCCGCACGCCGGCCGTCGAACGGAAAATGCGGCTGTCCTTCGAGCACGTCGATGTCGTCGTGCGACAGTTCGAGCGTGCGGCGCACGTGCGCGAGCGGGAACGCGTACGGCTCGCCGCCGACCTCGACCAGCAGGCTGCGGATCACCGACAGCGTGAGCGGCAGCTGCAGCACGAAGCGCATGCCCGCGCCGGGCTCGTTGAAGATGCGCACCGCGCCGCGCACGCCGCGCACCATCTCCTGCACCGCATCGAGGCCGACGCCGCGCCCCGACACGTCGGTCACCGCATCGCGCATCGAGAAGCCCGGCAGCAGCAGGAATTCGAGCAGTTCCGGATCGGACAGCCGCGCGGCCGTCTCGTCGTCGGTCAGGCGCTGGCGCACGACCGCCGCGCGCAGCGCGTCCATGTCGACGCCCGGCCCGTCGTCGATCACGCTGACGAGCAGCGAGCCGGCGCTGTGGCGCGCTTCGAGCGTCACGCTCGCCTCGGCCGGCTTGCCGCGCGCGCGGCGAGCGTCGGGCGAGTCGACGCCGTGATCGATCGCGTTGCGCAGCAGGTGGCCGAGCGGCGCGTCGAGCAGGTCGAGGATGTCACGGTCGACCTGCGTGCCTTCGCCGACGATCGAGAAGCGCACCTGCTTGCCGAGCGAGCGCGCGAGATCGCGGACGATGCGCGGATACGCGCGCGTCGCGTCGCCGAACGGGCGCATCCGGCATTGAAGCGCCTCGTCGTACAGCTGCTCGGCGATGTGCGTGCTGCGGCGTTCGAAGCGGTCGAATTCTTCCATGCGCTCGGCGAGCGAACGCTGTACGTCGTTGAGCATGTGCCGCACTTCGTTGACCGACGCGAGCACGCCCGCATCGAGTTCGTCGGCGAACCGTTCGTACAACAGATCGAGCGAGCGGGCCGCGTCGCGCTGCGCGCGCTTCACGCGCAGCATCGATTCCGCGAACGGCTTGAGCCAGCGCGATTCGACGAGCGACTCGCCGGACAGGCTCAGCAGCCGGTTCAGCGTATCGGCCCGCACGCGGCGCATCGCGCCCGCGCCGGCCGCGCGTCCCGCCGGGACCGGATCAGGCACGGCCGCCGACAGGGCGAGCGGCAGCACCGTAGCACCGGCCCCCACGGGCTCGTTCGCGGCGCCGTCGTGATCGCGAAACGGCACGCTGGACGGCGGCGCCGGCGGCGGTGCGAAGGCCGGTGCCGGCATCGCGTGCGCGCCGTCGGCGCCCGTGAGCGCCAGCGCGAACGCGTCGATCTCCGCCGACGATACGGGCGGCGCCTGCGGATCGGCGACGCGCACCAGCAGGTCGACGCCGGCGAGCAGCACGTCGACATGCGTGGCCGTCAGTGCGATGGTGCCGGCCTGCGCGGCGACGAAGCATTCTTCCATCCGCCCCGCGATCTCGACGCCGAGCGGCACGCCGACGATGCGCGCGGCGCCCTTCAGCGAATGCGCGGCGCGCATGCACGCCTCGAGCGCGACGGAATCGGGCTCGCCCGATTCGAGCGCGAGCAGGCGTTCGGACAGCGCCTGGGTCTGCGTGCGCGTCTCCTCGCGATACAGCTCGAGCAGCGACAGGTGGCTCAGATCGTCATCGCCGCTCATCGCATGCTCCGTGTGACGGCGTCGAACAGCCGGTCGTCGTCGAGCAGGCCCACCGACTTGCCGCGCCACGACAGCACGCCGCGCGACAGGCCGGCGCTCGCGCGCCCGACCGTCGCCGGCACGGGCACCCATTCGGATGCGCCGAAGCGCAGCACGCCCTCGACTTCGTCGACCGGAAACACCACCGGCTCGCCCTGGTGCGCGGCGACCAGCAGTCGTGTGAAGCGGCCGTCGTCGCCGCTGCTGCCGCCGCTCCCGCCGTTGCCCGCCTCGAGGCCGAGCAGCGCGCCGATCGAGATCGCGATGCGCAGCGTGCCGCGAATGTTGACCACGCCGCGCACGGCCGAATGGCGGCGATACGGCAGCGAATGGATCCGGCGCGTGCCGGCGATCTCGCGCAGCACGCCGATCGGCAGCGCGAGCCATTCGTCGGCGACGCGAAACGCCAGCGCCGCCTGGCGCGTATCGTCGCCGCCGTGCGCGCCGGTCGCGTCGAACGCGCTGATCCGCCGCGTGGCGTCGGCCATCTCGGCCGCGCCGAGCGGGCGCTCGAGCAGTTTCGCCGCGTGATACGCGTACACCGGGCAGTTCAGGCAGCGCAGGCAGTCGGCCAGCCGCTCGCACGAGCGGTCGCCGCGCGTGCCGATCCGGTTCCAGCAATCGTCGACGCCGATCGTCGTGTCGTCAGTGGCAACGGCGTCGCGGTTCATTCTTTCCTCGGTCATCCCGATGTCGGCTCCCAACCCGTATTCTCATCACCCTGCCGCGCGCCGCGCGCGCTCGAGCAGCCACTGCGCGCCGGCGCCGTCGCCACCGACGTCGAGCAAGGTCGCCAGATGCGTCAGCGCTTCGTGGTGCGTCGGCCGCAGATATAGCGCCTTCCGGTAGAAGTCGCCCGCTTCCGCGACTCGCCCGCACGCATCCGCGATCAGCCCGTTCAGGTAGAACGCGTCCGCGTGCGGCCCGGCGTACGCGGAGAATCGCGCGAGCACGCGCTCAGCCTCGTCGAACGCACCCGCGTTGGCCAGCGCCTGCGCTTCCTCGAGCGTTGGGGTGGCGATGTCGGCGGGTGGTGGTGCCGGGGCGGCGTTGACTGCGTTGGCTGCGTTGGCCGCGTGGGCTGCGGTGGTTGCGTTGGCTGCGTTGGCCGCATTGACTGCGTTGGCTGCGGTGGTTGCGGTGGTTGCGTTGGTCGCGCTGGCTGCATGGGCTGCATGGGCTGCATGGCCTGCGTGGCCTGCGGTGGCTGCGGCGATCCGCGAGCCGGCGCGCATGTCGGCCCGTGGCTCGAACGCCGTCGGGCGCTCGGCCGGCGCGAGCCCGGCGGGCGACGACGCGTTACCGCTCCACGTCGGCGGCACGACGGCCAGCAGTGGGCGCGCCACGGCGGGCGGCGCCACCGTCAAGTTCTCGGCACGCCGGTACGGCGCAACCGCGGGCGCAACCGCGGGCCTCGGTGCCGCATACCGCGCCGCGCTCGCGTCCGCCGCCGCCCCCACCGCCGCGCCGCCATGATCGCGATGAAACGCGAACGCCAGCGGCACGCGCGCCGAACGCATCCCGTGCCGCATCGCGACGCCCGTTTCGGCCGGGCCGACGAACAGCATCCCGTCGTCGGCGAGCCAGCTTTCGAGCGAACCGATCACGCGGTCCTGCGCGTCGCGGTCGAAGTAGATCAGCACGTTGCGGCAGAACACGAAATCGTAGCGAATGCCCGTGTCGACGCCCGGTTCGATCAGGTTCGCCTGGCGAAACTGGACGCGCGCACGCACGCGCTCGTCGAGCAGCCAGCCGTCGGCGGCCGGCGTGAAGTAGCGCGCGCGGAACTCGGTCGCCGTGCCGCGAAACGCATTGCGCCCGTAGCAGCCGAGCCGCGCCTGTTCGATCGCGCGCACGCTCAGGTCGAGCGCATCGATCATGAAGCTGGCCGGATCGAGCCCGGCGTCGAGCAGCGCCATCGCCGCCGAATACGGCTCCTCGCCGGTCGAGCACGGCGCGCTCAGCACGCGGATCACGCGCCCGGGCGTCGCGGCAAGCCGCTCGAGCGCAAGCCGCGCGAGCGTCGCGAACGCCTCGCGATCGCGGAAGAACCACGTCTCCGGCACGACGAACAGCTCGATCAGCGCGCGCCGTTCGTCGGCCGACGCGTTGAGCTGCTGCCAGTAAGCGTCGAGCGCCTCCGGCGTGACGGCCGGCCGCGCCGCCGACGGCAGCCGCTCGCCGTCGCCCTGCAGCGCGTGCACGCGCTCGGTCAGCGCGCGGCTCAGGAAATCGTTGCCGAGCGAATCGGGGTCGATGCCGGTCTCGCGCAGCAGCCAGCCGCGAAATCGCGAATCGGATTCTTTCATGCGGACTCCCCTCCGTGGCCCGGCAGGCCGTCGAACAGATACAGGCGCGCAACGTCGTCGATCAGGTCGGATACCGAGACCTGCTGCACGATTCCGTCGGGCGTGTTCGCGACATGCCCGAGCCAGCGCGTGCGCGCGGTCGACACGCCGCTGGCGCGGAACGCCGTGCGATCGATTCGCAGCGTCTGCGTCGCGCGCTCGACGATCAGGCCGATCACGCGCTCGCGATCGAGCGGCTCGACGCGGTAGCGCACCATCACCAGCCGCGTCGAACGCAGCGCATGCGCGCGCCGCCCGAGCGCCAGCATCGGCACGTCGATCACGGGCACCGGCTGACCGCCCCGCATCAGCAGCCCGGCGATCCAGTCGGGCGCGCCGGGCACGACCTTGGTGGTCGCGAGCGGCAATACTTCGTCGATGTCGGCCGCGTCGAGCGCATAGCGCTCGCCGTCGAGCTCGAACATCAGGAACAGCGCGTGCGCGCCGCCGTGCGACTCGGCGCGCGTCACGCGTCGACCTTGAAGCGCGACACGCTGGTGCGCAACTGGTTCGCGACCAGCGTCAGGTCATCGATCGCCTGCGACGACTGGCGCAGCGATTCGGCCGTCTGCTGTGCGGCTTCCGACAGTTGCGACAGCGCCTGCGTGATCTGCTCCGCGCCGTTCGCCTGCGTCTGCATCCCTTCGTTGACCATCTGGAAGCGCGGCGAGAGCGTCTGCACCTCGGCGATGATCTGCGACAGCTGCCCGCCGACCTGCTGCACGTCGAGCATCCCGCGGCGCACTTCCTCGGAGAACTTGTCCATCCCCATCACGCCCGCCGACACCGCCGACTGGATCTCCTTCACCGTCTGCTCGATGTCGTAGGTCGCGACCGCCGTCTGGTCGGCGAGGCGGCGGATCTCGGTCGCGACGACCGCGAAGCCGCGGCCGTACTCGCCGGCCTTCTCGGCCTCGATCGCCGCGTTCAGCGACAGCAGGTTGGTCTGGTCGGCCACCTTGGTGATCGTCGCGACGACCTGGTTGATGTTCAACGCCTTCTCGTTGAGGATCGCGAGCTTCGCGTTCACCGAACCGGCCGCGTCCATCACGCTGCGCATCGTCTCGCCCATCCGCGTGAGGCCGCTCTGGCTCGCGCCCGCGAGCGTCGCCGACTGCTCGGCCACGCCGGCCACCTCGTTCATCGTGCGCAGCAGGTCGCGCGAGGTCGCGAAGATCTCGCGCGACGTCGCGCCGATCTCGGTCGTCGTCGCCGCGGTTTCGTTGGCGGTCGCCTGCTGCTCGCGCGACGTCGCCGCGATTTCGGCCACCGACGTCGTCACCTGCAGCGACGACTGCTGCGCGCGCGCGACGAGCTCGGTCAGTTCGTCGGCCATCCGGTTGAAGCCCGTTTCCAGCGTGCCGAACTCATCATGGCGGCGCAGGTCGAGGCGGCGCGTCAGGTTGCCGGTGCGCATCACGTCGTGCACTTCCACGAGCCGCGCCATCGGCACCGTGACCGCGCGGAACAGCCCGTAGCCGAGCGCGAGCGCGGACAGCAGCACGAGGCCCAGTGCCAGCGCCAGCACGACCTCGGTGTCCTGGACGGACTGGCGAATCAGCTTCGCGGAGTTGTCGGCGAACTTGCGGTTCTCCTGCACCAGGATGTTCGCGTTGCGCACGACCTCGGTCCATGCGGGCAGCGTCCGCGCGTAGGCTGCGACGGCTTCCTCGCGCGACACGCGGCTCTTCTGGATCGCATCGTTGAGCAGCGGCACGTAGCGGTCGTAGGAACCGCGGAACGTCGAGAAACGCTGCCGGTCGTCATCGCGGAACGTCGTGTTCTGGTAGTCGACCGACAACGACTCGACTTCCTTGAGCGCCTCGGAGATCTTCGCGAAATCGCGCTGCACGAGTTCGGGATCGGTATCGACGAACGTCGCCTGCTGCAGCATCGCGAACGATTCGTTGACCGAGCCGCGCAGCGACGCCGCGAGATAGACGCCGGGCAGCGAGTCGCGTTCGATGCTGACGGCTTCGGTGTTGATCGCATGCAGACGCTCGTAGGACACGCCGGCGGTCACCAGCATCAGCACGAACAGCACGCCGAAGCTGAGCAGGATGCGGTTGCCGAGCGTCAGCCGGCCAGCGCCGATCGTCGGATGCAGACTTTCATTGGTCGCGCGGGGCGTCACGGTGGCCATGTTCGTTATGGGCTTTCTAAAATCAGCGTTGAAAAAAACCGCGCCCGCCTGCACGCCGCACGGCGCGCCACGAGCGCATCGTCTGCGGGCGGCACGGCACCGGGGGGGCCGCGCCGCGAAATCACCGGTCCGCTTGCGCCGGCAGCCGGAGCGCGACCATGAAGCCGCGCGCCGTATTGCGCATCAGGATCTGGCCGCGATGCCGCGCGGCCGTCGCGCGCACGAACGCGAGCCCGAGGCCGAAGCCGCTGCGCGCCGCGCCATGCACGGATTCGAGCCGCACAAACGACTCGGTCGCGGCCGTGCGCTGCTCGGGCGCGATGCCGCTGCCGGCGTCCTCGACGCCGATCAGCCACGCGCCGTCGTCGTCGCCCAGCGTGCAATGCACGTCCGTGCCGGCCGGACCGTATTTCAGCGCGTTGTCGATCAGGTTCGCGACCGCGCGCGTGAGCATCATGCGGTCGCCCATCGTCACGCACTCGGTGTCGGGCACGTGGGCCACGACGCGGCTGCCGAAGCCGGCCGCCCTCTCCCACAGCTGGTCGACGGCGTCGAGCACGATCTCGTTCAGACTCAGGACCTCGTGCGCGCGGCGTTCCGACTGCGCGCGGGTCAGGTGGATGAAGCCGTCGGCCAGCGCCAGCGCGCGCCGTGCATGGCCGGCAATGCGCTCCATGATCGCCGGCATGTCGCCGTGCTCGGTGCGGTAAACCTCGAGCAATGCGAGGATCGACGTCTGCGGCGAGCGCATGTCGTGCGACAGGAAATCCAGCGCTTCGTCGCGCTGCCGCGACATCAGGTATGAATTCGAGTGATAGCGGATGCGCGCGGTCAGCTCCATCGCGTCCGGGAGCTTCACGAGATAGTCGTTCGCGCCGGCGATGAACGCCTCGCGCTTGACGATCGGCTCCTCTTTCGCCGACAGCACGATGATCGGCACGCGTGCGGTGCCGGCGTCCGCGCGCCACGCGCGAACGAGGTCGAGGCCGTCGATTTCCGGCATCACCAGGTCCTGCAGGATGACCGTCGGCTTCACATCGCGCGCGACCGCCATCGCCCGGTGCGCGTCGGTGCACACATGCAGGTCGATATCGTGCTCGCTGCGCAGCGCGCGGCGGATCACCTCGCCGACGAACGGCTGATCGTCGACGAGCAGAACCGATAGCCCCGATTCGAGACAATCCGGCGCATTTTCACCGCTCGATTCTTTCATAAATACCGTTTCAAACGCCAAATCTCCAATTGATTCTTTCATAGGAGTTGTTTATCCGACTTGGACGCCATCTTAATTTAGCGGTCGAGAAATCCGCTTGTTGTTGCCGACCTGGCCTGTCGGCATTGCCTCACGGGGATCCGAGCGCCGATTTTCCCCCGACGACGGTCGTATTACCTCCGCGTGCTTTCTCTCAATAAAGATAACCGGCTGATTCTAAATGAAATTAGAACACAGCATCTATCTCCTTCCGGTTTAGTTTTGCCAAATATGGTGAAAGAGAGGGATTCAGTTAAATCAGATCATTTCCGGACGCGAAACACGATAACGTTTGCGAGGCCGATGCCACGAGGCTTGCATGCGCTGCAAGGCTTGTGTGTTGGTGGTATTGGGGCCGGATTCCGATGCGATGGAATTGGGCGGAAATAGAGGGGAAAAGTAGCGCGCCGTGACCGGATTGGCCGCGACGCGAATGCCCGGCCGGCCGGCCGGAGCCGGAGCCGGTGCCGGAGCCGGAGCCGACGGCGTGTGGCGTGTGGCGTGTGGCGCGTGGCGTGCGGCGTGCGCCGTGCGCAGCACGCGCGCGGCAGCCTACCCGCGCGCGTGCTGCGCGGATACTTCCTGCAGATCGAGATCCCGCTCGAGCATGTGCAGCATCTCGTCGTGGATGCGGCCGGAACGATGCAGGCGCAACAATTCCGCGCGTCCGGCCTTGATCGCGGCCAGCACGACGTCGTAGTGCGCGGTGCGCACCTCCGCAGGATACGCAGGCTCGTTCTTCGCCCGCTCGGTCAGCTGCGCGCGATACGTGTATTGCTCCAGCAGGCGCGGGTGAATCACGTTGCCGCGCTCGTCGCGCACCAGCGGCTGGATCGCCGCGAGCTGCGCCGCCTCGATGTGCGCCCACGCCATCGGCTCGGTCAGGTGATGCGCGGCGCGCGCTTCGTGCTGAGGCAGGCGCAGCAGCCGGATCAGCGGCCCGATGGTCGTGCCCTGCAGCAGCACGGTGACGAGGATCACCGCGAACGACGCGACCAGGATCACGTCGCGGCCCGGCATCGCCTCCGGCAACGACAGCGCGATCGCCAGCGTCACGACCCCGCGCATCCCGGCCCAGCTCATGATCGTCGCGGCCTTCCAGTCGGGTGCGAAACCGCGCCCGACGATCCCGCGCACCGGCAGCTTCAGCGCCTCGACCGCGTAGATCCACACGAAGCGCGACACGACCACCGCCGCCAGCACCGCGAGCACCGGCGGCACCATCGTGGCGAGCACCTGCTCGAAACCGCCGAGCCGGTGGATCGCGCCGCGCAGCGACAGCCCGATCAGCACGAACACCATCGCCTCGAGCAGGAACACGATGACCTGCCAGAACGCTGTGCCGCGCGTGCGCACGGCGGCCGAAAACACCTCGTGCTGATGCCAGCCGACGATCATGCCGGCCGTCACCGTCGCGATCACGCCCGACACCTCGACCATCTCGCCCGCGATGTATGCGATCCAGCCGGCGATCACCGCGACGGTAATCACCAGATAGTCGTCGTCGAGCAGCTTCAGGAACCACACGACGAGCTTGCCGACCAGGTAGCCGACCACGACGCCGCCGAGCCCGAGCTCCGCGAAGCGCACGACCGCGTGCTCGAAACTGAACGCGCCCGTCAGCGCGGCGGCGACCGCGAAGCGGAACAGCACCAGGCCGGCCGCATCGTTCAACAGGCTTTCCCCTTCGAGCAGCACCATCAGCCGGCGCGGCAGCGCGACGCGCTCGAGCACCGCCTTCGCCGCTACCGCGTCGGGCGGCGACACGATCGCGCCGAGCGCGAAGCACGCGGCCCACGGCAGCGACGGCACGACCCAGTGCACGGCCAAGCCGACCGCGAACGTCGTGAACACCACCGCGCCGATCGCGAGCATCAGGATGCCGCCGACGTTGCGCTTGAATTCCTCCCAGACGGAGAAATACGCGCCGTCCATCAGCAGCGGCGGCAGGAACACGAGCAGCACGAGTTCCGGATCGAGATTGATAGGCGGCAGACCGGGAATGAACGCGATGCCGATGCCGCCGATCAGCAGCGCGGCCGCAGGCGGCAGCCGCAACCGCTTGGCGATGCATTCGAGCGCGACGATCGCGAGAAACGACAACAGAACCAGCTTGAATGCCGAGACGGGGGACATGAATCGACCTTGTGGAGAATGAATGCGCACGCCAACCGTTCGTACCCGGTTGGCCATTTCGCGCGATTACATCACGATGCGATACCGGCAGTCGAGCGCGTTCGGCTGGCGCCGCGCGGTGCCGCGTCGATACCACACGGCGGGGAATCGCCGCGCCCGTCCGCAGGTGTCGAAATGAAAAACGGCACGCGGGCCGGCGCGATCCCGCGATCGCCAGCCCGCGTGCCGCCTTGCCGCCTGCGATCGCGCTAGCGGCGCCGCACGACCATCAGCCGCGGCTCGGTCATGTCCTCGATCGCGTAGCGGATCCCTTCTCGGCCGAGACCCGAGTCCTTCACGCCGCCATACGGCATGTTGTCGACCCGGAACGACGGCACGTCGTTGATCACGACGCCGCCCACCTCCAGCTCGTCCCACGCGCGCTGCGCATGCGCGAGCGAATCGGTGAACACGCCGGCCTGCAGCCCGAAGTCGCTGTCGTTCACGCGCGCGAGCGCATCGTCGAAGCGGTCGAACTTCTCGAGGATCGCGACCGGGCCGAACGCCTCCTTGCGGTACAGGTCCTGCTCGCGGCCGACGTTTTCCAGCAGCGTCGCCTCGAACATCGCGCCGTCGACCTTGCCGCCCGCGACGATCTTCGCACCCGCCGCGACGGCCGCATCCATCCAGCCGGATAGCCGGCGCGATTCGGATTCGGAGATCATCGGGCCGACGAACGTCGACGGATCCTTCGGATCGCCCATCTTCAGCGAGCGCGTCTTCGCGATCAGCTTGTCGCGCAGCGCGTCGTACAGATCGGCATGCACGAGGATGCGCTGCACGCCGATACAGCTCTGGCCCGACTGGTAATACGCGCCGAACGCGAGACGCTCGACCACGTAGTCGAGCTGGTCGCGCTGATCCGCATCGACGATCGCCGCCGCGTTGCCGCCGAGTTCGAGCACGACTTTCTTCTTGCCGGCCTTCTCCTTAAGCGCCCAGCCGACGGCCGGCGAGCCCGTGAACGACAGCAGCTTGAAGCGCTCGTCGGTCGTGAACAGATCCGCGCCGTCGCGATGCGCAGGCAGCACCGAGAACGCGCCCTTCGGCAGGTCGGTTTCCGCGAGCACCTCGCCGATGATCAGCGCGCCGATCGGCGTGCGGCTCGCGGGCTTCAGCACGAACGGGCAGCCGGCGGCCAGCGCGGGGGCGACCTTGTGCGCGGCGAGGTTCAGCGGGAAGTTGAACGGCGAGATGAACGAGCACGGGCCGATCGGCACGCGCCGCGTATAGCCCGTGTAGCCTTGCGCACGCGCCGAGATCTCGAGGTTGATCACTTCGCCGTCGATGCGCACCGACTCCTCCGACGCGACGCGGAACGTATCGATCAGCCGCGTCACTTCGCCCTTCGAATCGTTGATCGGCTTGCCGGCCTCGATGCACAGCGCCTCGGCCAACTCGTCGAAACGCTCGCGAAAACGCGCGACGCAGTGGTCAAGCACCGCCTGCCGCTTGTAGGCCGGCAACTCGCGCATCGGCTTCGCGGCATCGACCGCCGCGCCGATGGCCGCATCGATCGCCTTCGCGTCGGCGAGCGCGACGCGCGTCGCGACCTTGCCGCTGAACTTGTCGGTCACGTCGAGATCGGTGTTCGCGTAGACGGCTTCGTTGGCCAGGTAATACGGATAGGTATCCTTCAACATGGAACGCTCCTTCCGGTGAACTGCGGATTCAGAGTTGCGCCGACAGGCGCTTGATTTCGCGGTTGAGCACGCGCTCGTTGTCCGAATAGTCGATCGGCACGTCGATCACGTGCACGCCCGGCGTCGCGAAGCAGTCGCGCAGCAGCGGCTCGAGATCGTCGGCCGCTTCGACGCGATGCCCATGCGCGCCGTAGCTCTGCGCATACGACACGAAATCGGGATTCTTCAGCGTCATCGCGAAATCGGGGAAATTCATGTTCTCCTGCTTCCAGCGGATCATCCCGAACGCATCGTCGCGCAGGATCATCACGACGAGGTCGAGCTTCAGCCGCACGGCCGTTTCGAGTTCCTGCGAATTCATCATGAAGCCGCCGTCGCCGCACACGGCGATCACCTTGCGCTGCGGATGCACGATCTTCGTCGCGATCGCCGACGGCAGGCCCGCGCCCATCGACGCGAGCGCGTTGTCGAGCAGCAGCGAGTTCGGTTCGTGCGCACGCCAGTAGCGCGCGAACCAGATCTTGTACATCCCGTTGTCGAGGCAGACGATGCCGTCCACCGGCAACGCGTTGTACAGGTCGTTCACGATCCGCACCGGATACATCGGGAAGCGCGGGTCGTGCTGGCCCTTCTGCAGGTGCGCGTCGAAGTGCTCCTTGATCATCGTGAAGCGCTCGAAATCCCAGTGCGGCTGGCGCGTGACCGCTTCCTTCATCTGCCACACCGCGTTCGCGATGTCGCCGACCACCTCGATCTGCGGGAAATAGACGGGATCGACCTGCGCGCCGAGGAAGTTCACGTGAATCACCGTCTTGTCGTCCGCGCGCATGAAGAACGGCGGCTTCTCGATCACGTCGTGGCCGACGTTGATGATGCAGTCCGCATGCTCGATCGCGCGATGCACGAAGTCGCCGTCCGACAGCGTCGCGTTGCCGAGCCACAGCGGATGCGTTTCGTCGATCACGCCCTTGCCCATCTGCGTCGTGAAGAACGGGATGCCCGTCTTGTCGACGAATTCGAGCAGCATCTTGCAGGTCGTCTTGCGGTTGCCGCCCGCACCGATCATCAACAGCGGATGGCGCGCGGCCTGGATCGCGTCGATCGCGTGCGCGACCGCCTTCTCCTCGGCGATCGGCCGCCGGCTGTAGCTGCGCGGAATCGGCTTGCCGTCGCCCTCCTCGTGCGCGATGTCCTCCGGCAGCTCGAGGTGCGCGGCGCCCGGACGCTCCTCCTCCGCGCGCCGAAACGCCTCGCGCACCGCCGACGGAATGTTGCCGATCGACACGATCTGCCGCGTGAATTTCGTCAGCGGCTGCATCATGTCGACGACGTCGACGATCTGGAAGTGGCCCTGCTTGCTGGACTTGATCGGCTTCTGCCCGGTGATCATCAGCATCGGCATGCCGCCGAGCTGCGCATACGCGGCGGCCGTCACGAAGTTGGTCGCGCCCGGCCCGAGCGTCGCGAGACACACGCCGGTGCGGCCCGTCAGGCGGCCGTAGGTGGCGGCCATGAAGCCGGCCGCCTGCTCGTGCCGGGTCAGCACGAGCTTGATCTTCGAGCGCCGCAGCGATTCGAGCAGATCGAGGTTTTCCTCGCCGGGAATGCCGAATACATACTCGACGCCTTCGGCTTCCAGCGCCTTCACGAACAGATCCGATGCTTTCATGGGGACTCTCGGTTATGCCGCCTGCCCGGCTTACGGGCGCGCGACGTTCAGAACGCGCGCCGGCCTACGGCACGCGGACGCTTTACCTACTGGACACAAACCACGACACGGCACGCGCGCGGCAAGCACGCGCGGTCGACAAGGACGTTTTTGATTGTAGACGGATTCGCGCAATCCCGACTTCGACCGAATGGCCGAGGCTGGCCTCGCGGCAGGATCGGCCTAACGGCCAATTCGACGTCAAACGGCGCGCGCGGCCCTACTGTGGAGGCAACCGAATTCCATTCATCGAATCTGTGAACCATGGTTGACATGCTGCCATTCATGCCATACAGTGCACCAACATTCAGTATCCGGACCACCGACGTCTTCGACGCGTGGTTTGCCGGCCTGCAGGATCGCGTCGCGAAGCGGCGCATCCAGGCGCGCATCGACCGTCTGTCGATGGGCAATCCGGGCGACTGGAAATCCGCCGGCTCCCCCGTCGTCGAAATGCGTATCGATCACGGGCCCGGCTATCGCGTCTACTACGTCAGGCGCGAAACGATATGGGTGATCCTGCTCTGCGGCGGCGACAAGTCGACGCAACAGGCGGACATCCGCGCCGCGCACGCGATGCTCGCGCGGCTCGACCTGGAGTGATCGATGGACAAGATCAAGACGCGGCCGTGGGATTCGGCCGAACACCTGAAAACCGACGACGACATGGCCGACTACTTCGAGGCCTGTCTGCAGGAAGCCGGCGACGACCCGGCCTTCATCGCGCATGCGCTCGGCGTGATCGCCCGTGCGCGCGGCATGTCGCAGGTCGCGCGCGACGCGGGCCTGTCGCGCGAAGGGCTGTACAAGGCGCTGTCGCACGACGGCAATCCGAGCTTCGGCACGATCCTGAAAGTGATCAAGGCGCTCGGCCTGCAACTGCACGGCGCGAAGGCGCACGCGTGAGTCGCCGGCGCGCGAAGGCGCGCCATGTGCACGATGGCCGCGATGGCCGCAATGGCCACGTCAATGCAGCCATCTGCCGGCCCAATGCGGCAGCAGCGACACCACGTACAGCCCGAGCCCGATCAGCCCGCCGACCAGCGTGCCGTTGATGCGGATGTACTGCAGGTCCTTGCCGATATTCAGCTCGATCTGCCGCGACATTTCGCGCGCATCCCAGTTGCGAACCGTATCGCGGATGTGACGCATCAGGAAATCCGCGAAATCCGGTGCGATCTCGTGCACGGCCTTCTCGATATGCTCGTTCATCGACGCACGCAACGCCGGGCTTTCAGCGAGCCGCGCGCCGAGCCAGCCGCCCAGCGTCGCGGCCTGCCGATGCAGCGACGAATCCGGGCGCGCGAGATCGGCCTTCAGCCACGCGCGCAACTGATCCCACAGATCGCGCGCATAGTCGTTGAACGCGTCGCCGTCGCGGATGTAGCGCTTGATCTCGTCGCCCTTCGCGATGAACACGGGATCATGCTTCAGCCGCTCGGTCAGCCGCACGACCGTGCGGTCGAAGCGCTGCCGCAGCTCGTGTTCGGGATCGGCCGCCACCCCCTCGAGCACGCGGCTCACCGCGCTCGCCAGCATGCGCGCGCCGTTCTCGCCGAACCACTGCGTCGGCATGATCTTCTCGACCTTCGGATATTGCGTCTTCAGCCATTCGACGATGAAGCCCGCGATCACCTCGCGGTTCTCCTCCTTGTCGAGCACGTCGACCACCTGTTCGATCGCGTCGTCGAGCAGCGCCTGGTGCCGGCCGTCCTTCGTCAGCGTGTCGAGAATCACGCCGGCCGATTGCGACAGGTCGATCCGGTCGATCACCGCGCGGAACGCATCGCGGACGAACGACTGGATCCGCGCATCGTCGGTCATGTCGAGCGCGAAGCTCATCAGCTTCGTCACGTAGCCGCCGAGCGCGTCGGTGTTCGCCGGTTCGCCGAGCCATGCGCCGAGCTTGCTGGCTGGATCGTGCTGGCGAATCTGCGCGGCGAGCGCGTCGGGGCCAAGGAATTTCTCGCGCACGAACACCGCGAGGTTGTCGGCGATCTTGTCCTTGTTCTTCGGAATGATCTCGGTGTGGCGCGACACGAACGGGATCGGCACGCGCCGGAACAGCGCGACGACCGCGAACCAGTCGGCCAGCGCGCCGACCATCGCGGCCTCGGCCACTGCCTTGATACCGTCGACCCACGGGCCGCGCGGCAGCAGGATCGTCGTGACGAACACCGCGACGGCGGCGAGCAGCAGCCATAGCGCGCGGCGCTTGCTGCGCTTCAGTTCGAGGGCTTTGTCTGGCGTCATGGGCGACCGGTGAAACGGCAATGCCGCTAATATGCACCGATCGACGGCCCACGACAAACCCGCGCGCATCGCGCGCGCCGGAAAGGTTGTCCGGAACGGCGTTCCTTCGATCGACTTTCCGACCGCCCGCCGCCGGACACCGACGCGAACCCGGCCACGCGGGCCGAGTTCGCGCGCTGCGTCAGAGGAACGTCTTCAGGTTCACCGCCGGGTCGGCAAGCTTCACCGGGTCGGGCACCGCCCCTGCCGCGATCAGCCGGCGCGACGCGCCGATGTCGCGCCCGAGGTTCGCCGCGGCCACTGCGACGATCCTGCCATCGTCGCCCAGCCCGAACACCGTGAACGGCCCGCTCGCCGGATCACCGCGCACAACCGTCGTGCGTTCGCTGCCGAACAGGCCGAGCATCTGCAGGTTGCAGTCGTACTGATCGGACCACAGCCACGGCAGCTCGGCATAGGTTTCGTCCGCGCCGAGCAGGTTCGCGGCCGCGACGGCCGGCTGGTTTTCCGCGACCTGCCACGACTCGATCCGCACGTGACGCCCGAGCAGCGGATTGAAGTGCATCGTCACCTCGCCCGCCGCGAAGATCGCGTGATCGGCCGTGCGGCAGCCCGCATCGACACGGATCCCGTTGTCGACCTCGAGGCCGGCCGCCTGCGCAAGCTCGACGTTGGGCACGACGCCGATTCCGACCACGACGATATCGGCTGGCACGTCGCCACGATCGGTCTCGACGATCGCACCGCCGCCCGCCGCGCGGCGAATCGCACGGGGCAGCGTCGCCATCTGAAAGTTCACGCCGTGCGCGTCATGCAGTTGCCGCGCATACGCGCCGACGACTTCCGGCAACGCACGCTGCAGCAAGCGCGGCGCCGGGTCGATCACCGTCACGTCGCAGCCGCGCTGGCGCGCCGCAGCCGCCACTTCCAGGCCGATGAAGCCGCCGCCGAGCACCGCCACGCGACGCCCGGGCGCGAGCTGCGCGCGCAACGCACGCGCGTCGGCAACGGTGCGCACGTAATGAGGAACGACGCCGTCGTCGACCGGGCCGCCGAACGCACGCACCCGCGAACCCGTCGCGAGCACGAGCCGTGCGTACGGCAACGTCGCGCCGTCGTCGAGCCGCACACGCCGCGCATCGCGTTCGATCGCCTCGACGCGCGTGCCGAGCCGCAGCTCGACGCGCTGCGCGTCGTACCACGCGGCATCGCGAACGAACGCGCGCTGCTCGCCGCCGTCGCTCAGCAGCGCGTCCTTCGACAGCGCGGGCCGGTCGTACGGCAACTCGCGCTCCGCGCCGATCATCACGATGCGCGCATCGGCATCGCGCGCGCGCAGCGCCTCGGCCGTGCGCCGCGCCGCGTGGCCGGCGCCGACGATCACGAACGGGTCAGTCGACATTGACTTCCACCTGCCCGTCGACGATCCGTATCGGATAGGTCCGCACCGGCTCGGTGATTGGCGCGCATTTCGGCGCACCCGTGCGAATGTCGATCAGCCCCTGGTGCAGCGGGCACTCGACGCAGCCGTCCTCCACATAGCCTTCGGACAGGCGCGCGTGACCATGGGAACAGAGGTCGTGCATCGCGAACAGTTCGTCGCCGATCCGGAACACCGCGATCGGCTTCTGGCCGGCGACGCGCGCCGCCGGTTCGTCTTCGGAGAATTCGTCGAATGCGCCCAGCGGATGCCATTCGGCGAGCGTAGCTTCGGTCATGTCGGTTCCTTGGCTGTCAGATCGGCGTCGCGAGCAGCGTCTGCACGCGCGACGTGTCGTAGATCACGCGCTTGGTCTTGTAGCGCAGCCCGTCGGGCGTGCGCACGACCGTGTCGTAGTACTTGCCGGCCTGGTACACGTTCGATTCGCCGTTGCTGCGCGTCTGCACGACCACGTAGTTGCTCTCGGTGTCGATCTCGCCGTCGCGCTGCGCGACGATCGTGAGACCCGACGTCATGTGCCGGTACGTGTGCTCCTCATAGATGTTCGCGTGCCGCAGCGACACCACGCGATCGCGCAGCATCCGCTGGTTCGTGCAGTGGACGATCCCGACCGGCAGCCCGAGATCCGCGTTCTCCTTCGGCACGATCTCGTACGTGCAATCCTCGGTGAACATTTCCGGCCAGTGTTCGAGCCGGTCGTTGTCGAGGTGGCCGATATAGCGGTTCTGGAGCATGTAAATCTCGAACCACGTCTTCATGTCTTCCGTCAGGTTTTCCATCATTCCGCGCTCCCGCTTCGATAGCCCATCAGCTTCTGGTAGCCGACCCAGAATTTGCGGATCAGGCTTTCGGTGATCACCGTGTCCTGCTGGTCCGGATTGCCGCGCGACATCTCGATCACCGACGTCGCATCGGCGTCGCGCACCGTGCCGCGCTGCACGAGTTCGGTCGCCTCGGTGTCCTCCATCGAGATGTAGCCGGCCGGCCCGACTAGGTTCGCCTGCTTGATGCGCAACGCGCGCAGCTCGGGCGTGTCGTCCGCGTAGCCGAAGAAGTGAAAGATCAGCTCGAAGTTGTCCGGCCCCTTCGGCAGGATCTGGCGCGCGACCAGCGTGTTGTGGATCTGCTGGATCACGAGCTGCGGGAAGATCGGTTGGATATGGTTCGTGCAGTCCTCGTCGTATTCGGACACGAGATCGAGGATCGACTCGTCTTCCAGATGGAAGCCCTCGTCGAACGAGCGGATGTTCTGCTGCTTGTACGCGGCCGACGTGTCGTCGCCCGTCTTCGTCACCGTGATGATGCTGTGCAGCCCGTGATTCGCATCCGGAATCGAGCGCGCCTTCATCCCGACGCGGAAGATGTTGAAGGTCGTATGGAACAGATGCAGCATGCTCGCGTGATACGGGTCCTTCACGTTCTCCATGTACAGCTTCCAGTTCGACTTCGAATACTGTCTCGTGCAGCCGAGATACTCGATCGGCTTGTGGAAGATCCGGTCGATCCACGGGCGCATCTGCTCGCCGAGATAATCCGGCAGCGGCATCACTTCATCGCTGAAGGTGGCGAACACGAGCCCGCGATAGCTGTCGACGCGCAGCTTGCGCAGCCCGTGCTGCTTCGGGTCGAAGTCGGCCGGCATCCCGGTCATCCCCTTCTGGCCGCGCCGGAACGGCACGCCGAGCAGGTTGCCCTCGTTGTCGAAGCTCCACTGGTGGTACACGCACGTGTGCGAGTTCGCGTTGCCGCGTGACTTGCGGCAGACCTGCGCGCCGCGGTGCGCGCAGCGGTTCACCCACGCGGACAGCGAGCCGTCCTCGGTGCGCGTGACGACGACCGGCGTGTCGCCGACGAACGTGCTCTTGAAGTCGCCGGCCTTCGGGATTTCCGCTTCCAGCGCGACGAAGTTCCACGTCGGCCCGCGGAAGATGCGTTCCTGCTCGCGATCGTAGACCGCTCGCGAGCTGAATACCTTGTAGGGCACGCGCGAGCCGTCGTCGTGCGGAAAACGCACATCGGACGCGTCGTCACGCGCGGCGAACACGACGGGCGATTCTGTCTGCTCCATGTCGGACTCCTTGTGGTTCCGGTTCGTTGATTGCATGGCGCCCATTTTTGAAAAGCTAATATTCGCCGTCTATCCGGAAAGTGCGATTGCGGCGGCGCAATATCCACTTTCGGCGGATTTCTGCGCTAGCATGGCGACACACGCGACCCGCGCCCGATCGCGACCCATTCGTCGGATCGAAGCGCGCGTCCACACCAAGGCCGATGCCCATGTCCCCAACGTCGTTCGAGCCGTATGCGCTGCGCGCGCACCGGCTGTTCGAATCCCGCGATCTCGACGAGACGCGCGAGCGGATCTCGCGCGTGATGCAGCCGCACGCACTGCTGCCGAGCGGCCGCGTGCAAGGCGCGTCGCACATGGATTTCGTGCGGCTCGGCGGGCTCGGGATCGGCACCATCGCATTCGGCGACGCGATGCGCGTGCAGGTCGACGCCGTCGACGGCTATTACCTGCTGATGTTCTGCCTGTCCGGGCAGGCGGAAGTCCACGCGATGGGACGCCAGCTCGGCGTCGACGGGCAGACCGGCGTGCTGTGCGCGCCCGGCGAGCGCTTCGACGCGGTGCTGTCCGCCGACTGCGAGCAGTTCGTGCTGCGCATCGACGCGGCGACCGTCGGCTCGCTCACCGGCGACCCGCGCGCGACGCTCGACCCCGTGCTGCACATCAGCGACGCCGCGCTCGCCGCGTGGCGCCAGCAGCTGATGCTCGTCGCCCGCTCGCCCGAACTGCTCGAACGCGCGAACGCCAATCCGCGCGTCGCGTCGCAGCTCGAGCACCTGCTGATCGACCTGTTGATCGAAGGCCACCCGCCGTCCGTGCTGCGCACGTCGCACCGCGACCCGGCGCCGGGCTTCGTGCGGCGCGCGCAGGAGTTCGTGAACGCGCACTATGCGCAGCCGCTGCAGCTCGCGGATATCGTCCAGGCCGCCAACGTGCCGGAACGGACGCTGCGCGACGCCTTCCTGCAGTTCCGCGGGATGAGCCCGATGCAGTACCTGCGCGCGACGCGGCTCGACCATGCGCGGGAGTTGCTGCGCGGGTCGATGTCCGATCGACGGATCGCCGATATCGCGCTCGATTGCGGGTTCACGCACCTCGGGCGGTTCGCGCTCGCGTATCGGGAGAAGTTCGGCGAATCGCCGTCGGAGACGCTCGACGGCAAGCGGTAGGGGGGTGCGGGTGCACCGCTTTGTCGGCTGCCGAGTCGGTCGGGTTGTTGCGGTCAGGTCGTTGGGGTCGGCTTGCTGGCTCGCTTATTGGGCCGGCTGGCCGAGTCGGCTTGGTGGGTCGGCCTGCTGGGTCGGCTTGCTGGGTCGGCTTGCTGGGTCGGCTTGCTGGGTCGGCTTGCTGGGTCCGCTTGCTAGGTCCGCTTGCTGGGTCGGCTGGGCTGGGCTGGGCCTGGGCTTTCGCGCTGGGCCGGCTTGCCGGCGCGCTGCCCGCCTGCGTCACCGGCGAACCACATCGCATCGCGACGCCGTCTCTGCCTTCGACCGGGCGCGCCAAAACCGACCGTTAGTTGCAGTCAACGCACAAACAGCACCGCCCTTACCCCACCGGCACGATCATCTCCCGCGCGATCGCACAGAACGCGGTCGTCGCGGCACTTTCGCCGTGCAGCCGGCGGCTCATGATGATCGGCGATGTCGCCGTGGGTTCCGGCAGCCGCCGGTAGACGACGCCCCTCACGCGCACGCCCTCCACGCTTTCCGGCACCAGCGACACACCCACCTGCGCGGCGACGAGCCCGAGCGCCGTCTGCAGCTCGCGCACCTCGTGAACGGCCGCCGGCACCAGCGCGCCGTCGCGCAGCGCGGAAAGCTGCTGATCCGCGAAACTCGGCCGCGGCGTGCTCGGATAGACGATCAGCGTCTCGTTCGCGATGTCCGCCAGCGTCAGCGGCCGTTCCGGATCCGCGAGCGGATGCCCGACCGGCAGCGCCGCGATCAGCTTTTCCTCGATCAGCGCCTCGCGCACGAGCTGGTCGTCGTCGAAGCGCAGGCGGCCGAACCCGACGTCGATCCGCCCGCCCTTCAGCGCGCCGAGCTGTTCGAGCGTGAACATTTCGATCAGCGACAGCTCGACGTTCGGCTGCGCCTCGCGAAACGCGCGGATCACGTCCGGCAGCGCGCCATAGAGCGTCGATGGCACGAAGCCGATCACGATCCGCTCCGACAACTGCGCGAGCCGCCGCGTCAGCGGGCCGAGCTCGTCGGCCTGCTCGACGACGCGCTTCGCCTGCGCGTAGAACACGCGTCCCGCGTCGGTCAGTTTCAGCGGCCGCGCACCGCGCTCGAACAGCGGCAACCCGAGTTCGTCCTCGACCGCCTGAAGCTGGCGGCTCAGCGGCGGCTGCGTCATGTGCAGCCGCTCCGCCGCCCGCGTGATGTTCATTTCCTCCGCGACGGCGATGAAGTACCGGAGCTGACGCAATTCCATTTCATGCCTCAAAGGTATGGAAGTAGTCGGAAAGAGTGTTGGACGACGCGGGGCGGGAATTCCTACCATGTGCACCAACAGGAGGAATCGCATGATAGCAACTGCCGCCACCATCGAACGCATCGACACGCTGCTCGTCGACGTGCCGACGATCAGGCCCCACAAACTGTCGGTCGCCATGATGAAATGCCAGACCCTCGTGCTGGTCCGCGTTCGATGCACGGACGGTATCGAAGGCGTCGGCGAGGCGACCACGATCGGCGGTCTCGCGTATGGCGAGGAGAGCCCCGAGAGCATCAAGGTCAACATCGACACCTACTTCACGCCGCTGCTGCAAGGCATGGACGCAACGCGCCCCGGCGCCGCGATGGCGCGTGCCCGCAAGCTGTTCCAGGGCAACCGCTTCGCGAAGTGCGCGATCGAAACCGCGCTGTTCGACGCGCAGGCGCGCCGCCTCGGCGTGCCGCTGTCGGAACTGTTCGGCGGCCGCACGACCGACGCGGTCGACGTCGCATGGACGCTCGCCAGCGGCGACACGCAGCGCGACATCGCGGAAGCGGAGGCGATGCTCGACGCGCGCCGCCATCGCGCATTCAAGCTGAAGATCGGGTCGAACGCGGTCGACGACGACGTTGCGCACGTGATCGCGATCAAGCGCGCGCTCGGCGAGCGCGGCGACGTTCGCGTCGACGTGAACCAGGCATGGAGCGAAACCGATGCGATCCGGGCCGGCGCACGCCTCGCGGACGCCGGCGTGAGCCTCGTGGAGCAGCCCATCGCCGCGACCAATCGCGCGGGGCTGAAACGCCTCACGCAGCTCGCGCGGATTCCGATCATGGCCGACGAAGCGCTGCACGGCCCCGTCGATGCGTTCGCGCTCGCGCAGGACCGCGCGGCCGACGTGTTCGCGGTGAAGATCGCGCAATCGGGCGGCCTGCTCGGCGCGGCGAGTGTCGCATCGATCGCGTCGGCGGCCGGCATCGACCTGTACGGCGGCACGATGCTCGAGGGCGCGGCCGGCACGATGGCGTCCGCGCAGCTGTTCAGCACGTTCGGCTCGCTGAAATGGGGCACCGAGCTGTTCGGCCCGCTGCTGCTCACCGAGGAGATTCTCGTCGAGCCGCTGCGTTACCAGGATTTCAAGCTACACCTGCCGGCGACGCCCGGCCTCGGCATCACCTTCGACTGGGCCCGCATCGAACGGATGCGACGCGACGCCCGCTGATCCCACCCCACACGACAACCGAAACCGGAGACACAGATGAACAAGCAAGCCATCGACGCCCTGCTGAAGACCTTCGACGACGCCGCGGAAAAGCCCGGCAACCCGCGCGTGCGCGCGATCGTCAACCGGATCGTGAAGGACATCTGCTACACGATCGAGGACTTCGACGTGCAGCCGAGCGAGTTCTGGACCGCGCTCAACTACCTGAACGAAGCCGGCCGTGAATTCGGGCTGATCGCCGCGGGCCTCGGCCTCGAGCGCTTCCTCGACGTGCGGATGGACGAGGCCGAGGAGAAGGCCGGCTTCCAGGGCGGCACGCCGCGCACGATCGAGGGGCCGCTGTATGTCGCGGGCGCACCGGAGTCGGTCGGCCATGCGCGCCTCGACGACGGCACCGATCCGGGCCAGACGCTGATCATGCGCGGCCAGGTGCTCGGCCAGGACGGCGCGCCGATCGCGAACGCGCTCGTCGAGGTGTGGCACGCGAACCATCTCGGCAACTACTCGTACTTCGATCAATCGCAGCCCGCGTTCAATCTGCGCCGCTCCATCCGCACCGATGCCGATGGTCGCTACAGCTTCCGGAGCGTGCTGCCGGTCGGCTACAGCGTGCCGCCGGGCAGCAAGACCGAGCAGCTGCTCGACCTGCTCGGTCGCCACGGCCATCGTCCGGCGCACATCCACTTCTTCGTTTCCGCGGACGGATATCGTAAGCTGACGACGCAGATCAACATCGAAGGCGATCCGCACATCTGGGACGACTTCGCGTTCGCGACCCGCGAAGGGCTGATCCCGAAGATCAAGCAGGCCGAGGGCGCGGAAGGCAAGCCGTATGGGGTCGACGGGCAGTTCGCGCTGATCGACTTCGATTTTTCGCTGCTCAAGGACAAGCAGGACGTGCCGGCGAGTGAAGTCGAGCGGGCGCGGGCGCAAGCCTGAGCGGCCGTCCGGTTCGACGCATCGATAACGCAAGGAGTACAGAATGCTGTTTCATGTGGAAATGACCGTCCGTCTGCCGGCGGACATGGATCCGGTCAAGGCGGCCACGCTGAAGGCCGAAGAGAAGGCGATGTGCCAGCGGTTGATGAACGAAGGGACCTGGCGGCATCTGTGGCGGATCGCGGGGCAGTATGCGAACGTCAGTATTTTCGATGTCGAGAGCGTGCAGCAACTGCATGATGTGCTGAGTCAGCTGCCGTTGTTTCCGTATATGGAGATGGAAGTGCGGGCGCTGTGCCGGCATCCTTCGTCCATTCGGGACGACGATCGGTGAGTTTTGCGTGACCCATGCCGCCGGGGGGCCGGCGGCATGGGGCGGGAAGCGGAAGTGACCGCGGTTACCTGGGGATGTCGCCTGCCATCTCAAGCCGATTCGACGCCAATCCGATCCGTAGCGGCTTGTCCGGATCGAGTCTCTTTTTCTCGACGACTCTTTTCCAATCTTCGGCGCTTCCCGGAACGCGGTACAACGCAACGATCGCCACATACTTCGTCTCCCGTTGCATCGGTTGCGACAAGCTCGAAGAAGCCCCGGGGCTCACGGTAGCCGACATATCCGCTTGCAGATCCTGGGCAAGCACCGTGCGATCGTTCTTCAACAGGTCGTCATACGACGCCGCATCGAACATCTTGCGATCCTTCAGCTGGTAGACGCGCACGGCAACCGACGTCGGTCGCCCCGCGTCGTCCGGGTTCAGCGCCGCGCGTGCAGTCAGATCGACGTCAAGCACCTTCACCTGCTTGAAAAACACTGCGCGATAGGCATTCGACGACGCGTCCGATACCGACTGCCATGCACCACAGCCCGACAGAAGCAATACGGCGGCAGCCGTAGCCGCACTCATTCGATAGAACATGAAGACTCCGGAATCAGATCGTGCGCGGCACGAGATGCGGGTTGGGTTGCGGCGCGGGCAATGCCTCGTAGGCACCCAGCGCAATATCGATCAGCCGTTCGTCGGCAGACGGCAACACCGTCGTCCAGCCGAGACGCGGCGCTGGGCCGGCACGCTCGATCCCGACGGACGGATGCGGAACGAACCGTGACGACACCTCCATCCGCAAATACACATCGGCCTTGATGCCGACATACAGCTGGATGAATGCCATCACCTCTCGATGGAGCCATGCACCCGGCAGCAGATCCTGAGCCTGCCGCGCATCGGCTGGCCGCAACGTCACGCGCACTGCCCGGCTGCGATACGTGAGACGCCTGCCGAGCACGTAACCGCCACCGAGCCCATTGCGCTTGCCGTCCGGCAGCCCGCCCGCAGCCGGCTTCGTCGACGTCAACGGCTTCGGCCGACCGGTACTCGTCGTCACCGCCCAGAACTCGTCGACGCGAACCTCTGCCCCCGGCGCCGCGAGCGCCACCACGCCGGCCAGCCCTTCGGACGTCCGCGTGCGCTGAATCAGCAGCCCCGACAACGCGAGCATCCGCGAATCCGGCAGACCTGCCCGCAAAGGCTTGTCGCCCCATCCGAACCCCAGCAGACACAACAGGCTCTGCGAATAATCGTCGACACCACCGGCCCGAAAACGCTCGGGATACCGATACTTCTTCCATGCGCGATACAGCAACGTCGCGATGCGGTGATTGAACGGGTCGAGAAAGGCCTCGACAGCCTCATGCCCTTCTTCGCGCAACGCGATCTCGTCGATCGTATGCGACGGCATCGCTGCATCGACGCCGTAAAGCCCCATGAAGGTCGTGCGTACGGTCGGCGGTGCATCGGGATGCTCGTCGTCGAATTCGACAGCGGCCACCTCACCCGCCGGGAACCCCAACCGAGGACGCGGCCGGAATCGCACCGGCTCGTGCTCCGGCGTGTCGCGTGTGCCGAATCCCGGACGTTCGGACGAACATGCCTCCAAAAGACGACAGAACTGCATGAAAGTCATCTTCGGCGCCCGCTCGAACAGCCTCGCAACCACGGCCGACGGGCCCTTCGATTCAGCGGCTTCGGCACTCATCCGGTCGATCGATGCACTCATAGCGGTGCCCGCCCCGCCTTGCTGCGTGGCCACTCCGTCCGCGACCGCGATGGCAGGCTGACGATCGCCAGCTTCGTGAACAGATTGATCTCCGCGTAGGCGCCGAAGAACCGGTGCAGCAACTCGCCGAACAGCATCACGTCGCCTTCGCCCGAGAACGCATGCGCATCGAGCGTGACCTCGATCAGCACGCCGCGCTCGACCGCCCCGCCCGACACCTCCTCGATCATTTCCTGCGAGACATGCAGGATGCCGGCGAGCCGCCGCCGGTTCAGTTCGTCGTTCGTCCAGTCGTACAGCGCCAAAGCGCCACGCAACACCTCCGCGTTCATCATCGACAGGAAGTTGGGGGCGAGATGCGACAGCACACGCCACTGGAAACGATCTTCGGTCGGCGGATGGAGCGGCAACGTCGGCGACACGAGATTGCGCACGCTCGCGACGTTCGGCGTGCTGGCCGCCAGCTCGTCGAGACTCGCCTCGCGCAGCCCCTTGCGCGGCAGTAGCCCGTTCGTGCCCGTCACGCGCAGCGACAGGCTTTCCTCCGGCAGCGTATCCATCGTTTCCCACGCATGACCGCCGAGAATCACCCACATTTCGTGCAGCCCCGACACACCGGAACGCACGCGTGTATGGAAATAGCGCTCCGGCGCCTCATGCCGCAGCATGCCGCCGCGATGCCGAAACGTCGTGAACGGCACGTATTCGTATCGCTCGGCCGTATCGTGATCGAACGTCGCGATCGCATCGACCGAATACGTTTCGACATGCTCGCCCTGATGACCGGCCGGCACGACGCGATACTCGGTTTCGTGATGGTCGATCTCGATCGGCTCGGCATCCAGTTCGAACAGGTTGATCACCGGTGAACAGAACAATCGCACGTTGTCCACGCTGAATCGCTGATCCGACGGATAGGCATCCTTCAGAACGATCTCCAGTTCGAAGCGGGTCGATTTTTCAGGCAGCTTCGTGATGTCGAGTCCGCACAGATCGACGAACAGGAATTTCTCGCGAAACGTGAAGTATTCGAGCAGCAACTGATACCCGGAGAATGCCGCATCGGCTTTGGGCCACAGCCGTTCTTCCGTGGAAAATCCCGCCGGCTCGATCGTGACGCCCGGTAGCGGCACGGATTCGCCATCGCGTATTTCCGGGACGCGCCAGTGAATCGCGTCGACCTGACGCGTCAGCGCAAGATGCATCGCGAATGCAGTCGGCAAATCGGCGTTCAAATGCAGCCGCAGCCGCGACAGATCCGTCTCCTTGCGCAGCGCCGACGCTTGCAATGCGAAGCCGAAGCGGATCACCGATCGCCCGTCGTGTCGCACGGCCGGCCCGGCATGCGTGAGCGAAATCGGCTGCAGCGCAACATCCTGCGTGGTCCGGTACAGACATCGCACGGTCGGCGGTGCCGCGCCCTCCGCGCCGCCCGCCGACGGCACGTTGATCGGCGCGGAGCGCACCGGCACGCCGGCCGGGACCACTATCGTTTTCTGCAGCTTCTCCGCGAATGGCGTCAGTTCGACGATCGACAGCGAAGGAATCATCCGCAGATAGTGCGGCCACAACAAGCTGACGAGCCCTTCGGTCAGTTCGGGCAGTTCGTCGTCGAGTTTTTGCTGGAGCCGGCCCGTCAGAAACGCAAAACCTTCGAACAGGCGCTCGACATACGGATCGCGATCGCCGACGCGGTCGAGATTGAGCAGGCGCGCGCGATCGGGATGCGCCTTTGCAAATTCCTTGCCGGATTCGCGCAAATAGCGCATTTCCGCTTCGTAGTAGCGCAGGATGGGATCGTTGTTGTCCATGGGAATCCGTTACGAAAGGGTCAACGCGCGGGCGGGATCGAGTACCGTGAGTTCCGCGTGCAGCTCGCCGATGCGGCGTGCGAACGCCGGCTTGTCGGCGTCCTTACGGCTGCTCATCGCTTTCAGTGCTTTGATCAGTTGCTGCTTGACCTCGAACGTCAGCGCCGGCTCCCAGCGCATCAACGGCAGCGAACGGGACGTTCCGTCGAGTTCTGCGAGGAGTGCGAGCGCCGCATCGTGACGGCCGGCATGGTCGGCCAGGCGGGCCATCACGAGCCGCTGCAAATAGCGATGTCGATCGGTTTTCATGCCGGGCAGCGCTTCGAGCCACGCAAAGGCCGTTTCGATGCCGTCACGGGCAGCGAGTTCGCGCGCCTGGGTTTCGATCTCCGGCCAGTCGCCCGCTGCATCGCCCGCGCTATCCGCGGAAACGGGCAGCGGCGCAACCGTCTCGCCCGCTTCCAGATCGCGCACGACCGCATGCCGGGCGATCCATTCGAGCGTCGTGTCGTCGGCGAACGGTGTGCCGTCGCTGAATGCCAGGCGTTCGATGCCCGGCAGTCGCTCGAGAAACAGCGCAAAGTCGGTGCGCAACAATTCACGCCATGCGCTGTACGGGGTGCCGACGTGGTCGAGCCCAACGTGCTGGAAATACTGCAGGTCGAACCACAGGTGATTCACGCCTTCCATGAACGCACCCTCGACACGCTCCAGCAACTCGTGCCAATGCTTCTGCAGCACGAGGCGTTTCATCTGCTGGCGCAACTCGGCGCGTGGCGGCGCCAGACGCGTATGCGACGCGGCATCCGACGGCGGCACGTCGTGCAGCGTGTCCCAACGAATGCTTCGCACGAGCCGCACCGACGGCAAATAGCCGTTTTCCTGATCCCTGAGCCACGCCGACATCGCCCGCGCCTGATCGAGCAGATCGCGCGTTGACGCGATCGATCCGGCTGAAGTCTTTCCCGCGGCCGTCACGGGCGGCATCGCGACACCGGCATCGACACCGCGTGCCGGCCCTTCCTTTTTCTCGAAGCGGGAAACGAGTGACTGCAGGTTCGGGCGAGCCGCATCGGGCAACGCCGCCGTATGCGTGACGAGCACATCGAGCGCGGCCAACGCGCGTTCGAGATCGACCGGCGCAAAGTCACCCCGACTATCCAGCGTCTCGATCACGCGCGCAGTCGCGAGCATTTCGAGCGCTGCCTTCTTCGCTTCGTGACGGGCAGGCAAAAGAGCTTCGCTAAACCGGTCGACGAGCGCGGCAGCCAGTTCGAGCCCGTCGGCGAACCCGGCCGGGCCGTCCTGCCGCAGGCGCGCGAACGCGTAGTAGCCGGCGACGCGCAAATCCTTGCCGGTCTCCTTGAGCAGGTGTTCGCACACGCGGACGATCAGGCCGTCATCGATTCCCGACAGCTTGCCGGCTTCATCCTTCAGTTCGAAGAACGCGTCTTCGTAGCCGGGGTCGCGCCCGCATGCGGAATCGCCCGGTATCGGCGCGACCCATGCGGCCCAGGTATCCGTCCGTGCCTTCCGGAGTGAATCGATGCGGGGACCACCGACGAGTGTCTTCACAAAATTGGCAAGCGTCATGGCAGGTGTCAAAAAACGAATACGTCAGCCGGCAGCCCGAGGGCGTGCCCAAACGGACGGGGGAAGGAATCGGAGCGCCCCGACGTGGTCGCCAATGGCGAAATCGCGGCCTTGGGCGTGTTCGTCTGTTTCGCCGGGCCAGGCTCGGCGGTTCGCGCTTTCGCCCGAGCAAGGCCGAGCGCAGTGCGTTGACCGGAGGCCTGCTCCGCCGACGCCCGCATGGTTTCGTCCGGCAAGGGACTCCCGCCGGGAAACCCCGGCGGCAACGGCACAGCCGCATGCTTCGCGGCCGCGATCGCCGACGCCGGCAATGGCGGCGGCCCGATCGTCGACACCCGAGGCTCTGCGCTCCGAGATCCCGTCACGAAAACACGGATCGGCAACGTGAAATTGCGCAACTGAAGAACGTCGAGGGGACCGCCGCCGGCTTCGCTGCGCAATTGCACCTTGAGCGGAATGCCCTGGCTCGTGTCGGGCGTCCAGGTCAGCAGATAGCGGGCGTTGTCCTGCTGCGTGATCTTCGCACGCTCCAGCAATCGAACGAGGCCGAAACGCCCCTGCGAATCGAGCGCGGTACGCAAGCCGCCCTGTTCCGTTTGCCATTCGATATGCGACAAGTTCTCGAGCGACTGTCCCGGCCATTCGAACGGTGTCCATTCCTGCGTCTGGTTGAAGTAATGCAGTTCGCGCCCGGACAGCACGAATCTCATGTCGGTGACGCCCGGCGTCGGCTCGGCCCGCAGTTCATAGCGCACGCGCGCGTCACCCGACGGAAACAGGACTGTCGATGTGCGCGTAAGCTTGTTCAGACCGTTCAGGAAAGCCGGATCGATCGTCAATGCGCCGGAATCGGCTCCCTGTGCGGCGACCCACCGGTCCCCCTGCCTTTCGACGACACCGGCCAGTTGCGACGTCACGAACTGCGCGATCACGCCGCTGTCCGGGCGCATGAAGCGCGCCATCTCGGGCAGCGATGCGTCGTTGTCGGAATCCGCGAACGGATAGCGGCCGCCGAAGGTCTTGTTCCAGTCGGCGAGGATCGCGGTGCGCCACATCTCGTTCAGGCTCGATGCGGCCGGCTGCACGATGACCTGCCACGACTGATCGAACGGCGCGCGGAACAATGCGCCAAACCCGGACCACTGTTCACCGAGGCTCGCGGCGACACGACTCGCGTAATCGCGGCTGTCGGCGATATCGGACGTCTTGCCTTGCAGCACGGCTTGCGCGGCCAGACGTGCGATCGCGTCCGGATCCGGGCTGGAGACGATCTGCGATGTCTTCAGGCGCATCGCCGTGATCCGCTCCAGATAGCGGGCCAGGCTCAGGTCGCCGGTCGCTGCCATTTGCGTGGTGGCCGCGTTGCCGTTCGTCGGTATTCCCGACGCGAGGTCGCTGCCGGTCAGGCGCAGGATTGGGGCGAATGCGGCGGCAAGCGGCGCCAGTTGAGGCTTGGCCTGCTTGGACGGATCCTTCTCGTCCGCGCCGACCAGTTGCTGTGCCTTGCTGATCAGCGTGTCGGACAACGATTGGGCATTGGCTCCCGTTCCCGCCTGATACACGATCGCATTCATCAACGCGACGAGCGGCGAGCGTTGCGGGTCGCCCAGTAGCGTGAGTTGGTCGGCCGTGGCTGATAGCGTCGGTGCAGGTTGCCAACGCAGACTGTTGAGGAATAACGCCCATGCCCGCGCGTAATCGTCGAAATAGCGCTGACGCAGTTCGGTCTTCAATGTCGACGGAGATGAATGGGCAACCTTGGTGTCGGAGAGTACCCAGTCGCTCGCCACATCGCGTTGCTCGCCGGCTTCGTCGATTGCCTTCGAGATGCGCTCTTCCCACGCCGCACGCGTGAATACGCCCGGTACCGTGGCGGTCGTGCCGAACAGGCCCCGGCTCGTCGCACCGCCGGAAGAGGATTGCGACGCTGTGTCACCGAGCAACGTCGCGAGTGACAGCGGCGGATATTTCGGCGTCGCTTCGTCGATGATCTGCTGGTAGATCGCGTCGCCGGAGTTCTGGATGCCGCGCACGCCGATGATCGTCTGACGGGTAGATGCGATCAGGCTTCCGTCGGGGACAATCGCCAATGCGGTGTGACTGGACGCGGCACCCCGCCCAACGTGTTTCGCGAAGAATGCGATCGCTTGCTGACGCAGGTCTTCCCATGTGCCCTTCGACAGCGGCGAATCGGCCGGGCGTTCAGGTGCGGAAGCCGCGACGAGCTGCGGTATCAGGAATGTGGCTGCCGCCCGCTCGGGTTTGGCGAGCATCATGTAGGTCTTGAGCGTATCGTAAGCGGCCTGGACCTCGGCGCCGCCACCGCTGGCGATTTCGGCGTCGGACAGGGACGCGAGCTGATGCAGCCTCGCTTCGAGCTTCTGGCGGATCGGGCCGACGAGAATCCGGTTCGCGGCATCGGCGTAGTAAGGCCAAAGGGCGTCGAGCAGTGCGTGGTCGCGGTTCAACGCGAAACGAGCGGTCAAAGGCGCACCGGCACGCTGATGGATTTCGAGCGTGTCGATTTGACGGTCGAGGTCGGTCAACGTTTGCAGCGATTGCGTCGGGTTCAGGGCTCCCGCGAGCTTCGCAACCGTATTCGCGGCCGTCCCGATCGTTGCGCGGTTCGCGAAGCCGGACAGCAGCGTGCCAACCAACCAGCAGCTGATCAGGGCCGTCATCATCCACGCCGCCGTGGTCGACAGCGAAAAGCCAATGCGGCGACCTTGAACCTTGCGACTGTGATCGGCGATGGTTTGCCAGACGGTTCGGGGTTGAGGATTGAGCGGCGCAGCAAGATCATTCGAATCGTCGGCTGGCGAATCGAAATCCTGAGACAGGGGCGCCCTCTCCTTGAAGAGAGGCGCAAACAATAGCCCGTGAATCGGGTGCCGCGAAACGGCGGATTCAGCGCTCCGACGCAGCAGGTCGGATAACCCTGCGCGCAGCCTCGAAACGTGCTGCGCCAGTTCGGCCGGGTAGCGATCATCGGTATTCACGGCAAGGCGCATGACACCGGCGTCCGACAGGTTGTCTATGAGATTTCCCAGCGATTCGTCGATCACCGCCGCACTCAAGCGCGCGTTGGCCCATGTGAAGCCCATCGCTTCGTCCGAAGTGACGTCTGCGCTGCCGAAATCCGTCACGTCGAGGAGATAGGCGGGAGCAGCCCAGCGCAACGCGCGTGCGTGGCGAGCAAGCCGCGCAGCGAGCGCATCCACGTCAAACGATGCATCGCTGGAACTTCGGTGACGGGTAATGGCCACGATCGCGTCGACTGGACGGCGACGGCGCAGGTGACGAATCCGATCGAGCCATTCCGTGTCGAGTTTGTCGTCAATTTGCCGCGCATAGAGCACGACCGTATTGCCGAGAATCGCGTAGCCGGTATCCGCCAATCCAGGCGCGAGACGCCGCACAAGCGGATAGTCACCGGCAACAAGAACCCAACGATCGCGATAGCGCCATCGCCAGCCGTGCCTCTCCTTCTGGGCCTGCATAAGCTCTGCGGCGAGAGTCGCGGCATCGGCCGTTGGGCCACTTCCCGACGATGCGGGCGTGCGACGAGTGCGATCATTGACCCATTTCTTCACGGCACGCCAGGCGTTGGCCGGTCGCGAAGAATCACTGAAACTGAAGATCAACAGGAGTGCGATAAATATGGCGCAGAAAATGACGACCGCCAATCCTCGATCCGTATCGGATATTCCGATCCAGTGCGGTCGCTTCCAGGCGATCAGCCCAGGAATGACGACAAGAACAAGGGACCCGAACAGGTCAAGTTTGAATATCCGGTTCATGCGGAAGTGCGTGTGTTGTTGATGCGTTATCCATGTTCGTCACAACAGCAATGAACATGTGGTCTTCGTCGCGGTGTGCGACCAGTTGCGGTTTCGTCGATTGACCGGCCATGTACGTCGCGCATGCCGCGGCAAGCCATGCTGCCGAGGCGCCCGTCTTGCCGACGATTCGATCGAGTTCAAACTCCGGTACCGCTTCGTCGCTCTTGCCTTCCGGTCGACCCGCGCTTAACGCCATGCGTAGCGAAGCGGCCGCCCGGCTGTCGAATCCGCTCATCCACACCGTCCCGACTTCGTCCGGCGAGGTGTCGCCCCAACGGAGTCCGTAGGTCAATGCATGGCCGGGGTCGTCATTGCCTGCTCGCCGGGGACGATGGAACACAGCGAGCGGCTGCAATTCGAAGCGCGCCGCAAGCGCCTTCGAAACCAGCAACAAGCCGACCGCGGCCTCGGCTGAATCGGATGGCGGCGGCTCGGCAATGACTTTGCTGAGCGCAACGGATACGAGTAACACCGCATGCTGATGCAACGGCCCGTTCCGACCGTCGAGCCAGGAATCGATCGTCATCAAATCAAGCGATTCGGGCGCACGCTCCATCTTCGCGAAGCGCAACTTGTGACGTCTCCATTCCTTCCGCCATGGTTCGATCACGTCGGACGCGCCGACATAGCCGGAAATATCGAGCAACACGCGCAACGGCAGATCCGCAGGAAGCGCGTTCAAGGGTTCCTTCAGGTCGTTCAGCAGCCGCTCGTACAGCCATTCGAGAACCTCATCGTGACGTTGTGCATCGTCTGCAGCGAGGCGCGCTTCGATCGGATCGAACCATCTCGCCGAAACCGATTCGTTTGCTTCCTGATCGGAAGCTTTGGCATGCAACGTCATCGTTCCATCGGCGATTGGGTCGATACCGTTTTCCGTATCGTCGGCAGTGACGCGTGCAGCCACTGCCAGGACAATCATCGGCACGCTTTCTCGCGCAAAGGCCTGCGCGTTGTACTTCCTGCTTGCATCGTTCCAGGCCTGGACTTTCGCGCGTTCGAGTTCGTATGCCCGATAGCGCCGGGACACGACGAAGGCGGCAAAACCCGTCGGGTATACGGACATGCAGATCCAGAACCACGGCGTGTGAGTCGGCTCATCCGCCGGCCAGAGCATCAGCACGGCTACTACGCCTGCCGCCGTCAGCGCGATGAACACCGCAGCCCAGAGAATCCGCGACGGCGATTTATCGGGAACCGGCTTCTCCGGCGGAAGGGACGAGAAATCCAGCGCCATTACCTAGCGGCGCCCGCTGTTCGCAAGAGAAGAAATCAAACGGCAACCGCACCCGCACAAGTCATCGTGCTGGGCGACCTCGCGACCATTATCGAATGCACCCGAAGTAGCCATCGCGATGCGGTTGTCGCCGTGCCGCGGGCAGGTCACGGGATCGTGGAGCCGCGCAAGCGCACGCCCCATGAAAAAGCGCGTATCCGAACCGGACGTTACGTAGCCGCCGCCGGTGTGGCGGTCTCCGACGCGAATGATGCCCGTCATAGGTATCTCCGAAATGAATCGACATTGCCACTGCGGTTCGACAGTGAGCGGTCGATATCGAGTTATAAGCGCCCCGGCAGCCGCGCTGCGGGCTTCATCGCTTCGCTGGCCTGCCTGACGCGCTCACCATGTTTTTCGTCGCGCTTGCGCTTCTTGTCTTCGCTGACGTAGTTGCTGGTTCCGAACGTGTCGATCGCACGTGTCTGGAAGTACAGATTCGACGACAGCACGTGGTCGTGCCAGCTCGTCAGCATCGTGTCGTGAACCAGCAGGTCGAAGAGCGCCATGACCTTGGGCGGCAGCGGGTTCTTGCCGCTCAGGCCCATCTTCCATGCCTGGATCAGCGTCTCCTCTTCGGGCGTCATCTTCCAGGCCTCGATCATCGATGCGCTGAACTCCGGGTTTGCGTCCCACGGCAACGACCCCTCTTGAGCCATTTCACGTATGCGATTCGCTGACTTCTGCAACCCGGCCTGTAGCGATTCGCGCCGCATCAGCGCTTCGGATTCGCTTTGAATGCGGTCCCAGACGCCCACGGGGGGACGCTTTTGCTCGATACCCGCATCGCGACCGGAAAGCATTTCCGGCAAAACCGCGTTCTGCCAGCGTGCGTAGGCCCTGCCAAGCGTCTCTCGATCCGCAGGCGGCCGTTGATTGCGCAGCGCGAGATACGCGGCCTCGGCATCGTTGCGCTCCTTCAGAAGCTCCCGGTGCTGGGCGGCGAGGTCATCGAAGTGACTCGTCACGGTCGCGCGAAATGCCGGGGATTGGTAGCGAACCGCCATCCAGCGCAGGAATACCTGCATGTGTTCGACAAAATTCAGACGCGCGACGTAGGGAACTATCTGACGGTAGGCGTCAATCAGTTCTCCGATTTTGTAGGAGGCTTTGCCGTCGGAGATGGGGTTGGCGAGTGTGAACTTGGCGAACGTATCACCCTTGAACTTGAACAGATCCTCCATCGAATCCAGCACGACACCATGTGAAATCGCTTCATTGAGCATGTCGCGCAACACGACGCGTTGCAATTCAGCGCGTGCTCCGAGCGTTCCTGGTGGCGCCCCGCCGGTGATGTCTTCGCTGGTTCCCGGATAGAGGTACTGGAGTCCACGCGTTTTCTCGAGGCTATCGAGCCGTTGATAGAATCGCAGTTCGTGAGCCGCGGCGAAATGCACACATCGCTGCACCGAAGCCGGTATCGATAGCTCGCGGTCCCCGTAGTTTTGCTTGAGCAGGCCTAGCACCGGCACGATTCCCAGTAACTTGTTTTCTTCCATCACCGAAGACACGGCATCCAGTAGCCCGAGAAACTTGATCTCGACCGGAATAGCCGTTTGGTTGGGATCTTTCGGGTCGGTAAAAGCCAGCTTCGTATCGCTCGGATGCTTGTACCGTCGCGTCAGCTCATTCGCCAGCGCCCGGGCGAGAACACAGCCGCGATCGGCGCCGAAGATGGATACCTGGATCCGCTGGATCTTCGGCATTCTCTGCTTGGTATCGTCAATCGATTTTTCGAACTGCTTGATCGCGGCCATCAGCCGGTCCTCGACGCCTGTTCCAAATACACGGGCGATGGCGCGGTTGTCACGAAACCACGGAATCGAATCGATCACCACGCCGAAGAACACCGACTTGGCGGCATTCCATCCAATAGACAGAAAGTTCTTCTTCGTATCGTAAAGAAACAAGCGCGTAGCCGCCCGACCACGTTGAACCCAGCGGTTGTCGCGCTGCAGTTGCAACACTCGGCCGATATTGCGCGGCGCGGATTCGACCGAGTCGACCAAATCTTTGAATGACTTCACGATCGGCCGGTACGAAAATTCCTCGAGCCCTTTCTTGAGCCCCTCGGTGATAGTGCCTTTCGGATCGATGGGAAGCCGTTTCACGCCGGTTACTTTCTTGCCGGTGCTAACTGCGATTGAACCTGCCGCCTTGGCGCCCTGCTTTCCAAGCTTAAATGCGGCGGAGACGATTTGACCGTTTCTCGCGTCCTCATTCAATTCGGTTCCGAGCCCAGAATAGTAGAATCGATACCAGAATTGATTAGGTTCCTGCCTCCGGCGCCGGTCCTTGTTTTCACGATGAGCTTCCCAAAGTCGACAGATGTTTGAGTATCGAGAAGTATTCTTATCATCGTAGTCTCGATGACGACCAAATCCGTCGAAAAAGAAACCGACGTGTATAACGGAACCACAAGGAATGCATTCATCATGCGGATATGCCTTCTGATTCTCTCCGATAGCTGCACGCACTTCGGGAGGCGTTCGATCCTCGGGATCGAGGGTAGTTTTATCAACCACGTTGCCCTCTCAACGTATCTCGTTCAAAGCGATTGCTCTTGATTTCTCGAATGACGGCCTCTGGAAGGCTCTGCATCGCTGTGCCGAAGGCTCCGGGCTTGCCATTGGCGTCCTTCAAGATCCGCTTCACGACAGGATGCTCATCGAACTTCGGGTTGATAAGTTGCGTGTAGTACACGTACTGCTCAAGGTCTTTCGTGTCAGTCAGGCGATACTTCAACCACCCTTGCGATGCGATACGTGCTGTGCGCCTATAGGCGACGCCCATGTCAGCGTCGTCTGGGTTGGCTGCCTTCCCGTATTTGGTTTGGAACCAATGATCCACTTCCGTGTAATCAATCCTCGTCCCGCTCATGTCGTTACGAATCTCAAACTCGATGTGGTCGTCCGGATAAAAATGCACGGCAAGCACGTCCTCCCCCGCTCCGCCCTTGACCTTTGTCGGAGGAAATTTAACCGCTGTCGTCTTGTGGATCTTCTTGATGGGAGCATACGGATCTTTCATGAACTCGTCCTGGTCATATATCTCCCAGTCGACAGTGAATTCCGTTCCCTTCAGCTTATAGCAACACGTTAGGCTGCCGGCTCCCGCACTCGGCGGCAAATCACCCCCTCCGCTCGCTCTGTTGCCGTATTTGTCACGAATCGTGAAATCGCTCAGATTGAACGGCGTGTAGTTGAGCCCCATGATGCTGATGCCACGGTAGGTCGGCTCGGATGAAAATGCGTCACATCCAGCCAACGTCAGCACTACAGCAAACAAAATGACAAACCGCTTGATCATTGCTGAAATACCTCAAATTCAAAGAAACAGGATTCGATACGCACGCCCCGTCTCGCAAACGAACCTCGTCTCGGTCCGAATAGAGCCAACTCGGATAACCCATACCCGCCACGAAACAATGCCTAATCGAAGCGCCCTTGCTTGATCTCCTGTACAACAGCATCTGGCAAGCTCCGCATCGCCGTGCCGAAGGCTCCAGGTTTTCCTTTGGTATCCTTCAAGATCCGCTGCACGACAGGATGCTCATCGAACTTCGGGTTGACGAGTTGCTTGTAGTACACGTACTGCTCAAGATCCTTCGTGTCGGTCAAGCGATACTTGAGCCAACCCTGCGACGCAATCCGGGCTGTACGCCTAAACGCGATGGACATATCCGCGTCGTCTGGGTTGGCCGCCTTTCCGTACTTGGTTTGCAACCAATGATCCACCTTGGCATAGGAGATTCTCGATCCGCTCATGTCGTTACGAATCTCAAACTCGATGTGATCGTCTGGATAGAAGTGCACGGCAAGCACGTCCTCCCCTGCGCCGCCCTTGACCTTTGCCGGTGGAAATTTGACCTCGGTCGTCTTGTGGATCTTCTTGATGGGCGCGTATAGATCCTTGATGGCTTCATCCGCGTCATAGACCTCCCACTCAACCGTGAAATCCGTTCCCTTCAGCTTGTAGCAACACGTTAGGCTGCCGGCTCCCGCACTCGGCGGCAAATCACCCCCTCCGCTCGCTCTGTTGCCGTATTTGTCACGAATCGTGAAATCGCTCAGATTGAACGGCGTGTAGTTGAGCCCCATGATGCTGATGCCACGGTAGGTCGGCTCGGATGAAAACGCATCGCAACCGGCTAACGTCAGTACGACAACGAGCAAGATGACAACCCGTTTAATCATTGCTTGAATACCTCGAAATCAAGAACACAATCCGCCACATAAACGGCCTCTCGCAAACACGTTCGTCCTATCAGAGCCGCCTCTGATGATCGATACCCAACACTACGAAACAATGCCTAATCGAAGCGCCCTTGCTTGATCTCCTGTACAACAGCATCTGGCAAACTCTGCATCGCTGTGCCGAAGGCTCCAGGCTTGCCTTTGGTGTCCTTCAAGATCCGCTGCACGACAGGATGCTCATCGAACTTCGGGTTGATGAGTTGCGTGTAGTACACGTACTGCTCCAAATCCGTTGAATCAGTCAGGCGGTACTTCAGCCACCCTTGCGACGCAACGCGCGCTGTGCGCCTATACGCTACGGCCATATCTGCGTTGTCCGGGTTCGCCGCCTTCCCGTATTTGGTTTGAAACCAGTAATCCACTTCCGTGTAATCGATCCTCGTCCCGCTCATGTCGTTACGAATCTCAAACTCGATGTGATCGTCTGGATAAAAGTGCACGGCAAGCACGTCCTCCCCTGCTCCACCGGCAACTTTCGTTGGCGGAAATTTGACCTCAGTCGTCTTGTGGATCTTCTTGATGGGCGCATATAGGTCCTTGATGGCTTCATCCGCGTCATAGACCTCCCACTCAACCGTGAAATCCGTTCCCTTCAGCTTGTAGCAGCAAGTTAGACTGCCGGCTCCCGAACCCGGCGGCAAATCCCCCCCTCCACTCGCTCTGTTGCCGTACTTGTCACGAATCGTGAAATCGCTCAGATTGAACGGCGTGTAATTGAGCCCCATGATGCTGACGCCGCGGTAGGTCGGCTCGGATGGAAACGCGTCGCAGCCGGCTTGCGTTAGCGCTATCGCGACCGCCAATAAGGCGAAGAGCCACCTAATCATGCGAGGTCCCTCCCGCATCCGCGCAATCCGTGGTCATGCGAGACGCCTCCCGCAACACATCAGCGTCGATACGACTCAACGCATCCCCAAACTTCTGCTCGCCGTTCATCGCGCGGGCCAGCCGCTCGTGAATCACCGGATGTTGATCGAACCGCGGCGAAATGACGACGCCCTTTGAAACGTAGTTCAAGAGATCGTCATCGTCGGCTATACGGTATCGATCGGCACGCTCCAACTGTTCAGAAACACTTCGGTAAAGCGCCAGATCCGTAAAATCGTCGAGCATCGCTCCATACATCGTGCGCAGTTGCATCACGAGCTTGTCGGCACGGCCAAGCTGCAGCAACGCCGTGTGCTGCTCCGCCGTCATCGCCTGCTCTTCCCCGGCTACACCATCGGTCGCACCCGCATCGTTACACCATACGATCTCGCTCAATTCGCGATCGCGATACCAGATCTCGGCGCACGGCGCGAGAAACGTCTGCGCCTGTTCTCCGGTCCAGACCGCCCTCAACCGCGCAAGAATCCGGTTATCGTAAAAATGCAGGAAGTACGCGCGCTTGTCCGGCGTCGAATAACGACAGAACGATCGAAAATGCTCAATCAGAAACTGACTCGGAAACGGAGACCATATCCACGTCAGCATGTGCAGTTCGCTCGCCTCTTTCCAGAGCCGCCGCACGAGCCGGCTCTGCAGATCGCGCGCATCATCCAACGCGAAGCGATCGATCGCAATCAGATAGGGGGCGATGTCCGTATAGGACTCGAGAACGGTGCCGCCCCACAGCGACTGCCATTCAAGCCTGGGGACCTGAACCAGCAGCTTGTCGAGATCCGGATTGGCACGTGCATCGGCGAGTATGTAAAGGTAGGCCGAAACGTCCTCGGCATCAAACGCTTCGAATTGCGCCAACAATCGATTACGCCACACCTCCCATGCCGCGTCCGAATCGCCGGTCGACATCGCAAGCTCGGTTCCGGTCATCAGGCGACCTCCGTCATCGCTTCGACACCACGGTGCGCATCCAGCAAACACTCCTTGCATGGCCCAATGGGCATACTCGGTAGGGGAGCCGAAAGAGAAGCGGGACCGGTCCAGCGGAAATTTCCACACTTGAGCGTGATATCGCCCGGGCATCCGAGTTCGATGTTGCCGCCATCGATCTTGAGATAGGCGCCACCGCTTGTCAGTGTCAGCGCACCACGCGAGGCCGCGAGAATCGCGCCATCGCTACTGGTGAAGTTCAAGTCCTTCGATGCCGATAGCGCCATCGCACCCGTGCGGGCCTGGACGACAACATCCTGTTTGGCTGCGGTGACCCGCACCCCCTGTGCCTGCGCGAAGAGCGATACCTGTCTTCCCGCCGCGACGGTGAAGTTCCGCATGATTCCGACGTCGAAATTCCCGCCGGCAGTCGCGATCAGATTCCGGTCTGCATTGACCTGCAAATGCGCCCCGGACGTGAGCCCGATACCCGAGGGTGCACTCGCGAGAATTGCAGAGCGTTTCAAGCCATCCAGTGCTTCCGCATAGAACGACTTCTGCTGCTGCAGCTCGGCGACGGTCGCCTCTGCAGCCCGCACCGCCTCGGAAAGCGACTCCATGCGGTCGATTGCCCGCTGCAGCTGCTCCTGCGCGCCTTTCATGTCGAGCTGGTGCCCCGACGCTCCGACCTGCGCCTCGGTACTCAGCAGCATGCCCTTCGGGCCGCGCGCGGCAAGATGCCCGTCGGTACGTAGCTCGGCCCCTTGACCTCGTTCGTGACGGGCATCATCAACCATGTGCCCCAGATTCAGCTCACTGGTCTGAGTTGGCGTCGTGAGATGAATATGCTCACTCCCCTCCTTATCCTCCATCCGCAACTCATTCCGCGCAGCCGTCCGAATAAGGTTCCGCGTATGGTTCAGGTTGTTCACCAGATCCGGATGCACGCTGTCATGCATCGCCCCGATGATCACCGGCCGGTTCGGATCGCCGTCCGTATGGACGATCGCCACCTCCGCCCCGTCGATCAACGGAAAGTGATGCCCGTAGTTGTCGCCGCTGTACGGCTTCGCAAACCGCACAGGCCGGCTCGTCCCGCCCGGGCTCCATTCATCGAGATCGAACGGCAGCTTGATCACGTACCAGCCCTGCTCGGTCAGATACGCATACTTGTAGTTGCCCGGCGACGCAATCCGCGCCGGCAGAATCCCGTCCACCACCGGCCGCGAAACCGATGCCACCGGCGTGCGCCACACGCGATCCGACGGAATTCCCTCGAACGCCACCCAGAACGACTCATTCCGCCCGCCGTGCGACTCGACCGACGTAACGAAAACCCCGTGCTTCGCGTCAGCCGGTTTCGGCTCGACCCGCATCACCTCGCCGGCTTCGAGCCAGAACGGATTGCCCGTCCCCTTGAACGTGATCTGCGTCGCCAGATAGGCCTCGTGCCGCAACCGCGCAACCCGCTTGCCCTCCTCCGGCGTCTCGTAATGCTCGCCCCAGCGATAATCGACCGCGCTCGTCGTCTTGTCGTCGCGCGCGGCGTTTTCCTCGACCAGCAGCGATACCTCGGCTTGTCGATGGTTGTAGTCGTGCAGCCGCACCGCCTCGGGCACACGCTTCATCTCGCGCCCGAGCGTCTTGATCGCATCCGCACCGACACTCTCGAGCCCCGAGTCACGCCGATACTGCACCATGCGCTGCTTGCGCGCATAGGCATCCAGATCGTCGCCGAACACAACCACTGCGCGATCCTTCTTTTGCTCCCAGCGAAACCAGATCCCTTCTTCCGCGCAAAGGCGCTGAATGAAGGCAAACGTCGTCTCGTGATACTGCGTCACGTACTCGCGACGCTTGTACTGTCCACGCAGCTGAAACTGGAAATCGACACCCGCGCGGTACCCGTAATGTCGCAACGTGTCGGTCACGATCTCCTCGACCGACTGCTTCTGAAACAACCGGCTGGTCACGCCGCGATCGAGATCGGCCAGTGTCGGCTCCAGCACGACCCGGTAGCGCGTTTCGTCCGCCGACGTCTCCAACTCGTCGAACTGCGTGATCACGCCATGAACCGTATACGCCGCCGGCTTTGCGCTGAACTGCGCGGCGTTCTCCCCGAACATCTTGCGCAGGTAATCCATGTTCGAATCGACCGGATCCGCGCTGAACTTGGCCGATCGCCCCAGCACCTGATCCATCGGGATCCCTGCCATCGGGCTCGTGAATTCGATCTCGTATCGATAGAGCTGGCTCACGCGGTCCAGCCCGGTGAACTTCAGGATCGAGAACGGCGCCGGGTGCGGCGCCAGCTTCAATTCATAAGCCTGCGAAGGCAGAATCATCGACATGGAATCTCTCGGTTGCGCGACTGCACGGCACGCCGGGGTGCCCCTGTCCACCCCGGCGCCACTGCGACTAACGTCAGATCAGTTCTTGGACTTCGGCATCTGCGACACGAGCGACAGCCCGATATCCATCCCTTCGACCTGGAAGTGCGGGACGATGAACAGCTTGATCCGGAAGAAGCCCGGATTGTCCTCGATGTCCTCGACCGTGACCTTCGCCTCGCGCAACGGATGCGACGCCTGCAGCTCGTCACCCGGATCCTTCATCTCGGTCACGAGCCCCTTGATCCAGTTGTTCAACTCGAGCTCGAGCAGACGACGATCCTTGGTCGTGCCGATGTTCTCCCGCTGGATCAGCTTCAGGTAGTGCGCGATGCGCGACAGCAGGAAGATGTACGGCAGCCGTGCGTTGATACGGCTGTTCGCGGTCGCTTCCCGGGTCTCGTACAGCGCGGGCTTCTGCGCCGAGTTCGCGGAGAAGAAGCACGCGAAGTCGTGGTTCTTGTAGAACGACAGCGGAATGAAGCCGAGATTCGCGAACTCGAATTCGCGCGTTTCGGGGATCAGCACCTCGGTCGGGATCTTCGGCTGGTGGCCGGTGCCGAGGTCGTACAGGTGAACCGGCAGATCCTCGACCTTGCCGCCTGCCTGCGGGCCGCGGATCTGCACGCACCAGCCGTTGCTAACAAAGCTGCGCACCATGTTCGCCGCGAACGCGAACGACGCATTCATCCACAGGTACTTGTCGTGGTCGGGGCCCTTGACGGCCTCCTCGTAGTTGAATGCCCGCACCGGTGCCGTGTCCTTGCCGTACGGCAAACGGCCGAGCACGCGCGGCATCGTCAAGCCGACGTAACGCGCATCGTCGGTATCGCGGAAGCTCTTCCACTTGATGTACTCGGCGCGATCGAAATAGTTTCCGATATCCTGGATCGCGGCGACTTCCTCCATTGATTGCTTGCCGAAGAACGCCGGCCCGACCGAGCCGATGAACGGCATGTGCGCGGCGGCCGCCACCTTCGAGATGTTGCGCAGCAGTGCGACGTCCATCGGCGAATTCGCGAACTCGAAGTCGCTGATCATCGCGCTGATCGGCTGACCGCCCGGCGTGTCGTATTCCTCGATGTACGTCAGGCGGTACAGGCCGCTCTGGATCAGTTCCGGCGTGTCCTCGAAGTCGCGCTGCAGCGCGTCCTTCGACACGTCGAGCACTTCGATGCGGGCGTTCTTGCGGAAATCGGTGCGGCTCACGAGCATCTTCAGGCCGCGCCAGCGTGCCTCGAGCGCCTGGAATTCCTGCGTATGCATCACGGCGTCGAGCTGGCGGCTGATCTGCCGGTCGATCTGGCCGATATGGAAATCGAGCAGCGACTTGTCGAGGCGGTCAACCGGCTGGCTCGCGTTAGCGACGAGTTCGAGGAATGCGCCCATCCCGCGCGCGATGCGCTCGTCGGCCGACGCCTCGGACAGCATGTCGTTGTCGCGGAACGCCTCGAGCGGGCGCGCTTCGCTGACGGGCTTCAGGTTGATCTTGCTGCACAGCGACGCATAGACGCTGTCGATATCCCCGTGCGGGGCGTCCAGCACGACGGTCTCGCTCGCGCCGGCGTGCTGCGTTTCAGTGGATTTCATGGCGTGTCCTGTCTGCGATCGAATCGCTACGATGTTGCGGAATGCGCTGAACGCGCGTTTTGCCCAGCGCGTTTCACGCATGCCCTTCCGGCTGCGTCGCGGCGGTCGCGATCTGCGCGAGTTCGCCGCGCAGCTTCGCGGACAGGCGATCGTCCTTCAGCACCTTCTCGAACTCGCGACGGAACGTGCCGTTGTCGAGCAGGTTCGATTTCAGGTCGCGCAGCAGATTGCGCATCGCGAGGAGCGCCTGCAGCTCGGGAATCTGGCGCGCGACCTGCTCGGGCGCGAAATCCTTGATCGAGCGGAACGACAGGTTGACGGGCAGTTCCGAACCGTCGCCGGCCAGCGTGTTGTCCGCGGCGATCCTGAGATCCGGCGCATAGTCGGCCAGCACGGCATCGAAGTTGTTCTTGTCGATGTTCACCTTCTTGCGCTCGGCAAGCGGCGCCTGCTCACGGCCGGCACTGAAGTCGCCGGCGACCAGCAGCTTCAGGGGCAACTCGACCTTCTTCTGCGCTCCACCCGTATGCAGGTCGAGCGTGATCGACACCCGGCTCTTCGGGATCTCTCGCTGAAAGCTATCCAATTCGTTCTCCTTATCTCAGGAAGCTTGAAGACTCCGCGACACGCACCCGCAAGTCATGGGTGCATCGCCGTCCGTACCGCCCATGCCAACCCCGCAACGTGCATCGACGAACGGCCCATCCGGATATTCGCGGCCCGATATCCGACTCAGGCGGCAGAAAATATCACGCTCTTTGTCAGCGAGTAAACCCGAAACACGGAAAATTGAAAATTAACGACACGAGGTCTTTTGCAAATGAGACTAGTCCGATTCCCTGATGCATTCCAGACACGCTATCCGAATCCCACACGCTCGCCCGCAAATCACTATCAAGCAAATTTACAACGATCTCACAACATTTTGATTTATATGCGACTTCCACAAAAAACACGGAACACAAAATCTCAATAAAAACTCCACTCGACACCGCTCGCACCGACGAAACACCCCGCACCCAATAAATCTCAAAATAAACATCCCATTTATCTCAATTTATCCGAGACATTTCACAACAAATTCGAATAAAACGGGGTATACGAAATCAGAAAACGATGTATAGAATCGGCGCCTCATAATTCCTACATCGGTATTGACCACACCATGCGGATCGACAAACCGCTCTGGCATGAAGGGCTGATTCTTACGCAGCAGCATTTCCAGCAGCAGGAGCGCTGGAACGGGTTCGCGCTGCAACAACTGGCTTCGGCTGTCGCCGTATCGCCATGGGGAACGCTGAACGTCGACATCGACGAGGAGGCGCTGTCCTCCGGCCGCCTGAAGCTTGCGCGGCTGCAATTGCGCTTCCCTGACGGCACGCCGATCGACACGACCGTCGCCGACGCATTGCCGCCGGCGCGCGACCTCGTCGGCGAAATTCCCGCCGATACACAGACCGTCGACGTACTCGCCGCGCTCGCGCTACCGGACGCGAACGGCAGCAACTGCCGTTTCGGCGAAACGGCGCTGGCCCGCCCGCGTCGCGCGTATCGCGAGTTCGTCAAGGTGACGGACCTGAACGGCTCGGCCGAAACCGAAATTGCCGCCGAGCGTCACGCCGTCCGGTTGCTGTTCGGCTTCGAATCGCACGCCGACGACACGGCATGCGCGATCGCACGCCTCACGCGCACGACGAGCGGGCAGTTCCAGGTCGATCGCCGATACGTGCCGCCCTGTCTCGCGCTATCCGGGCACACGCTGCATATCGAGCGTATTCGGCGGATCGCCGACATCCTCGCCGCCAAAAGTGCGCTCCTCGGTGCGCGCCGCAGCGAGCGCATCGAGCAGGTGGCCGAGTACGGCGTCGCCGACGTCCAGCTGTTCTGGCTCCTGCATTGCATTCACCAGGCGTGGCCGCAACTGCGCTTCCTCGCGTCGCACCCGGCGCAGCCGACCGATCGCCTGTACCAGGTGCTCGCCCAACTGGCCGGCTCGCTGATCACGTTCTCGACACGCGTGTCGCTGACCGACATTCCACCCTACGACCACGCGAGCGCCCATGACGTGTTCGCAGCGCTCGAATCGCTGATCCGCGATCTGCTCGACGCGATCATTCCGTCGCGCGTCGTCTCGATCGGGCTCTCGCATACGACGCCGACGACCTGGGTCGGTCAGTTCCGCGACGAGCGCATCGTCGAAGACGCCGCGGACTGGTATCTATCCGTCAATGCCGCGTTGCCGGCGCTCGAGCTGCTCGAACAGTTTCCGCGCCTCTGCAAGATCGGCGCACCGGACGACGTCGAGCACATCGTCAATTCGGCGGTGGCGGGAATTCCGCTCAAAGCCGTGCAGCGGGTGCCCGGCGCCATACCGGTCCGGCTGGACAACCACTATTTCGCGCTCGATGCGCACGACGCCACGCACGCGCGGATGCTCGCCGCGCGCGCTTGCCAGATCTATCTGCCCGCGTCGATTCCCGACGCGTCGCTCGAACTTTATGCGGTGCTGCGCTGATGAATGCCGTCGCCTCCATGCGTCACGAAACCGCGCTGCTTGCGCACGATCCATCTTCCGGTCATGCACAGCGATCTTCGATGCGCGCGCTGTTGCGCGATACCGCATTGCTCGTCACTCACCTGTCGAACGGCGGCGAAGTCGACAACGCCGCAAGCCTGCGTGAGCAGTGTCGCCTGCTGGTCGCGCAGTTCGCGACCGCGCTCGATGCGCAAGGCATTGCCGCGGACGTACGGGACGACGCGATCATCGCCCAGTGCGGGCTGATCGACGAAGTCGCACTGCGACACCTGCCGGCTTCCGCCAAGGCGAAGTGGGAATCCACGCCGCTACAGGTCGAGCGATTCGGCACGCACGATGCAGGCACGCGCATCTACGAGCGGCTCGACTACCGGATGCGCGAGCCTGTGCCGAACGTCGACCTGCTCGAATGCTATGCGGCCGTTCTCGGCCTGGGATTCCGTGGCCGGTATGCCGCTCGCTCGGGGTCGTCCGCGGGCACCCATGACGGTGAGGCGAAACGTCAGGCACTGATCGCCGCGCTGGTTGCGCAGATCGATCAATTGCGCCCGGCGGTCCGCCCGGGATTCGTCACCGATCGCTCCAACACGCGACTGCTCGACCGGCTCAGGCATGTGTCGCCATGGATGATCGCGGGCGCGGCATGCGTCATCGCGATACTCGTCTGGTTCGCGTGGGATCGGATCCTCGATGCCGAACTGGCCCAACTCGTCCAGCAAGCGAAACGGCCGTGAGTTCGGGCACCATGCTCCCTACGGCAGCAACCCGCGCCGATTCCAATGCGGCACGCGCGGCGTTGTCGGGCCTGGGCTATCCGGTCCGGACGGTCGTGACGCTGTCCGCGGCACTGGCACTGGCCGTCGTCGGGTGGGTTGTACCCGTCGAGCGCGGCGTCATGTGGGGATGGGTAGCGCTCGTCGTCGCGCTTTCCGCGCTGATCGTCTGGTTGCATTCGCTCGGATTGACGCGCGCCCGCGAACAAAACGTTCAGGTGATCGCACAACTGGGCGCGGCGACCGCCGACCTGCCCGTCACGCTGCGCACGAGAATGCCGCTCGCGCTCGTCACGGGCGACGGTCTGTCCGCGTTGTTCGATCGCGATACGGCCATGTCGCGTTTCGTGCATGTCGGCGACGGCGCGATCTGGTTGCGAGCCGACCGCCCTCAGGATCTTCCCCGGCTTGCCGTCGCGGTCCGCCAGTGGCGGGACGGTCATGCGCCGGATTGTGTCGTGCTGGCGGTCGCGCCGGGCCTTCATGCGAACGACGACACGCTGTCGCAGTCGCTGCGCGTGATCCGGCAAGCCGTGGCCGATGCGTCCCGCATGCTCGGCACGTCGCTGCCGGGCTATGTCGCCCTCTATCAGCGGCTCTCGAACGCAAATGCCGCGGCGACGTTGCCCGCCGTCGAATCGGCGGCCCGGTGGTATGGCATGTCGACCGGATCGGCCATCGTCAACACGCATCGCTTCGACACCACGATCGAAGCAGCCGAGTCGGATGCGCTCCATGCCGACGGCAGCCCCGCGGTCGCGGCACGCGCCGCCGGCGTCGCATCGATGATCGGATGGACCCGACGCGTCGTGTTCAACACGCTGACGGATCGACGCCAGCCCGCATCGCCGTGGCCGTTGTTCGGCGCGGGCTGGATCGACCATGGCCCGGCGAGCGGCCCCGGCAAACCGTGGGAACGTGAAGTCCGCAGCCTGACAGGTATCGCCCCGGCCGCACTGCCTGCGTCGCCGACGCCGTGGCCATTGCCGCAGCCGCTGATCGACGCGATGCCGCGCCGCACGTGGCGGTCGCCGCGCATCACCGCCGCCGCGCACGTCATCGCGATCGTCGCCTGCGCCGCAATCGCCGCCATCTGCGGCGCCGCAAAGAACAACGAGGCGTTGATGACCCGCATCGGCGAGCACCTCCAACACTACAACCGTATCCCCGCCACGCACGACGCGGCCAAACGCGACGCGCTCCGCGTCCTTGCGTCGGACCGCGATCAGCTCGACCGGTACGCACGGGTCGGCGTGCCGCTCCGGCTGTCGTTCGGCACCTATCGCGGCGCACCGCTGCTGCCCGTGCTCAACGACGCAATCGCGTCGTACGAACCGCCCCCGCCGCCGCCCGCCGTCGTCACGCTGGACAGCATGTCGCTATTCGACAGCGGCAAGGCAAGGCTCCGAACGGGCACCACGCGCGCGATGGTCGATGCGCTCGAACTGATCAAGGCCCATCCGGGCAAACGCGTGCTCGTCGCCGGCTATGCGGACGATCAGGGTCGGCCCGATCGCAATCTGAAGCTGTCGATCGATCGCGCGTCGGCCGTGCGCGACTGGCTCGTCGAAGCGTCCGGTATCCCGCCGACACGGTTCGCGATCCAGGGCTACGGCGATACGCGGCCGGTCGCGGACAACGCCACGCCGGAAGGGCGGGCGAAGAATCGTCGGGTCGAGATCACGCTCGTGCCCGATACACCGGTGCCTGCCGTCCCGACCGGCGCCGCGAGGTAACACGCGTTTGGGTTCCCGGGGCGGTCGCCCCGGGGTTATCAGCGCCGGAATTCGGTTCCGGCGATTCGCAGTACGAAGAAGAAGGAGTGAACAAATGGCAATTCCGGCCTACATGTGGCTCAAGGACGACGGTGGCGCGGACATCAAGGGTTCGGTAACCGTCCAGGATCGCGAGGGTAGCGTCGAACTGGTCGCGTTCGATCATGGCGTGCACATTCCGACCGACGGCAATACGGGCAAGCTGACCGGCACGCGCGTGCACAAGCCGATCACGCTGACGAAGGAGACCGACGCGTCGACGCCGTACCTGTACAAGGCCGTGACGAGCGGCCAGACGCTGAAGTCGGTCGAGATCAAGTGGTATCGAATCGACGACGCAGGCAAGGAAAAGGAATACTTCAACACCAAGCTCGACAACGTGAAGATCGTCGCGGTGAAGCCGAAGATGCTCGACATCAAGAACCCGGACTACGAGAAGCACAACCATCTCGAAGACGTGGAACTGCGTTACGAGACGATCACGTGGTCGTACAAGGACGGCAACATCATCCACAAGGACACCTGGAACGAACGTTCCTGATGGACTGACCGCCTGGCGGAATCCGTCGCGCTTGCGCGGCGGGATTCCGCTCCTCAGGGGCGCCCGCCCTTCTCCCTTCCTGATCCGATACCGACATGACGCCGCCGCTCCGGGACGCTTCCCATCTCATTCGCCGCCTCAATCCTCACTGCACGCGTGCACTCGAAGCCGCGGCGAATCTGTGCCAGACCCGGCTCGCGGACGAAATCGCGGTCGAGCACTGGGTGCTGAAGCTGATCGAAGCCGACGACGGCGACATTCCCGCGCTGCTGCGCCACTACGACCTCGACATCGACGCCGTGTGGGATGCGATGATCGACGTGATCGAGCGCATGCCACGCACATTGCGCGGCATGCCGGCGCTGTCGCGGCAACTCGCCACGGTGCTGGAGGATGCGTGGGCGCATGCGACCGCCGACGATCCCGACGACTCGATTCGTTCGGGGCACCTGCTGCAAGCGATCGTCGACGCCCCTCATGTGCTGCGCACCCAGCGTGCGTGGCCGCTGCTGTCCGTCTCCAGCGCGCAGATTCGTCGCGTGCTGCCCCGGCTCGGGCGGCGCTCGTGCGAAAACGCGGTTGACGAACCCGTATCGGCAAGCGAAGCCGACTCGTCCGGCGATCTACCCGTAGCTGGAACACCGACGTCGGCGGCCGCGACGCAACGTGCCCCCACGCGCGCGATCGAGCACGACGCACTCGCGCGCTTCACCCTCGACATCACCGAAAAGGCGCGTCGCGGCGAGATCGACCCCGTCTTCGGACGCGACCGCGAAATCCGGCAGATGATCGATGTACTCGCGCGCCGCCGCAAGAACAATCCGATCCTGGTTGGCGAACCGGGCGTCGGCAAGACCGCGCTTGTCGAAGGGCTCGCCTTGCGCGTGATCGACGGCGGCGTGCCGGAAACGATCCGCGACACGCGCATCCTGACGCTCGATCTCGGCTTGCTGCAGGCCGGCGCCGGTGTAAAGGGCGAATTCGAGCAACGGCTGAAGAACGTGATCGACGAGGTGCGAGCTTCAACGACACCGATCCTGCTGTTCATCGACGAAGCGCACACGTTGATCGGTGCCGGTAATGCGGCAGGTGGCGCCGATGCCGCCAACCTGCTGAAGCCGGCGCTCGCACGCGGCGAGTTGCGCACGATCGCGGCCACCACGTGGGCCGAATACAAGCAATACTTCGAACGCGATGCGGCGCTCGAACGGCGCTTCCAGGTCGTCAAGGTCGACGAGCCGGACGACGAAGCCGCCTGCCTGATGCTGCGCGGGCTCGCGAGCCGCTATGCGGCCCATCACGAGGTGCACATCCGCGACGAGGCGATCGTCGCGGCCGTGCGCCTGTCGCGCCGCTACATTCCGGCGCGCCAGTTGCCGGACAAGGCCGTCGACTTGATCGATACGGCAGCAGCGCGCGTGCGGATGGCACTCGACGTATTGCCGGCGGAACTGCAACAGGTGCATGCCGCGCTGGCGGCGCTCGAGCTGGAACGCGCGGCGCTCGATGCGGACGCCCGCGCGGGCATCGCCAGCATCGCGGAACGCCGTGTCGCGATCGATACGGAGCACGACGCGATGCGCGACACCGCCGACACGCTGCTCGGTCAGTACGCACGGGAGCGCGAACTCGTCGATGCCGTGCGCACGCTTCGTGGTGCAGCCGAACCCGCGCCGGATCCTGCTGCCGTGATCAATGCAATCGACGCGCTGGCGAGCGCTCAGGGAAAGTCGCCGATGATCTCCCCCGACGTCGACGCGCAATCGATCGCGCGCGTGGTCGCCGAATGGACGGGCGTACCGGTCGGCAATCTCGTCGAGGACGAACTGCGGAGCCTGCTCGCGCTCGAGTCGACGCTCGCGACACGCGTGGTCGGACAGGACGATGCGATCGGTGCATTGGCGGAGAGCCTGCGCACCGCCAAGGCCGGCCTGAAAAGCGAGCACGCGCCGCTCGGCGTATTCCTGCTCACCGGGCCGTCCGGTGTCGGCAAGACCGAGACGGCGCTCGCGCTCGCCGACGCGCTGTTCGGCGGCACCGCGGCGCTGACGACGATCAATCTGTCGGAGTACCAGGAAGCGCACACGGTATCGCAACTCAAGGGTTCGCCACCCGGCTATGTCGGTTACGGACGCGGCGGCGTGCTGACCGAAGCCGTGCGCCAGCGTCCGTACAGCGTCGTGCTGCTGGACGAAGTGGAGAAGGCGCATCGCGACGTGCTCGATATTTTCTATCAGGTGTTCGATCGCGGCACGATGCGCGACGGCGAAGGGCGCGAGATCGATTTCCGCAACTGCGTGATCGTGATGACGTCCAATCTCGGCAGTGCGCAGATCGACGACGCGACGGCCGAGAACGCGTCGATCACGCAGGTCGCGTTGCGCGAAGCCATTCATCCGCAGCTGGTCGCGCATTTTCAGCCGGCGCTGCTCGCACGCTTCCAGACGCTCGTCTATCGGCCGCTCGATGCCGCGGCGCTTGCATCGATCGTGCGGATCAAACTGGACAAGATTGGAGACCGCCTGCATCGGCAACACGCCGTCACGCTCACATGCGACGACGATCTGATCGAATCGATCGCGCAGCACTGCGTGTCACGGGAATCCGGCGCACGCGGTGTCGATGCATTCCTGAACCAGCGTGTACTGCCCGTCGTGTCCCGTGAGCTGCTTGCCCGGATGGCAACGGGTGTCACGCCGCGACACATCGTGCTGTCGACCGGCGTTGAAGGTGCGTTGACGATCGATTTCGTCGACGCCCCGGCCACGACCGATAACCGCATCGAGCAACCGAACCACCGATGACCGCCGGCCCCTCCCTCTACGACATGCTGCTCGGCCAGATCGGCGGCGAGCCGATCGGCGCCTACGACGACCGAACGCTCGAATGCCTGAGCGTGCAGCAGAACGTGCGCCGCATTCTCAATACGCGGGCCGGCGCGCTCAAGCACCTGCCCGACTACGGGTTGCCCGACCTCACGAACATCTACAAGGCGCTACCCGCGTCGGCGCATCTGCTCAAGCAGCAGATGGAAGCCACGCTACTGAAGTACGAGCCGCGCATCCGTTCGATCGACGTCGGGATCGTCGACAACCGCGATCCCGGCATCCTGGTCAGCTTCGAAATGACCTGCCACCTGAAGAACACGGGACTCGTGCGCTTCGGCACCTACTTCGAACCGCCGGGCCGCCTGCGCATCGAGCGGCGCATCGACCGGCCGTGATCGCACACCGTCACTGCTCGTGCGCGAGGTGCGCGGCAAACCCCGCCTTCTCCGGCGCGATCCCGGCCTTCAGCGTCAGCGCCGGAATGTCGTAGTCCCCCGCATTCTGCCGCCGGAACGGAATCGGCCGTGCGGTCCACAGTTCGTCGAGACGCTTGCCGAGTGCCGCGCGGGTTTCCTCAAAGCGCGCGTCGTTCATCCGCCCCGTCCGGTAGATCACGAACGGCGGCAGCACGTCGAACCCCGGGTAATACAAAATCCCGTGCTGGATCGGAAACAGCACGTCGTCGATCGGCCCGTTGATGCCGCGCGCGCTGTAGTGCGACTCCCAACCGCCCGTCGTGACGATCACCATCGCTCGCTTGCCCGCCAGCGAGCCCTCGCCGTAACGGTCGCCCCAATGCTGGTCGGAATGCTCGCCAACGCCGTACGCGAAGCCGTACGCATACACACGCTCGACCCAGCCCTTCATGATCGCCGGCATCGAGAACCACCACAGCGGAAACTGCAGGATCACCGCGTCGGCCCACTTCAGCTTGTCCTGTTCGCGCGCGATGTCGTCGCGTTGCGTGCCCGTCTCGAACGCACGCTTCGAATCGAGCGCGGGATCGAAGCGCGCATCGGGCGCACGGTCGGTCACGTCATGCGCGTCGAACGCGGCCTTCCAGTTCATCGCGTACAGATCGGTCACCTGCACGGCGTGGCCGGCCGCTTCGAGATGCTCGACCGCGAAGTCGCGCAACGCGCCGTTCAGCGAACGCGGTTCGGGATGGGCATAGACGATCAGCACATTCATGTTCACTACTCCGTTGATTGAATGACTGCAGGATGCCGTCGCCAACGGTATATTGGAAATGAATTCCCGATATCCCAGGTATAGCTATGAACAATCTCAGACGACTGGACCTGAACCTGCTGGTCACGCTCGACGTGCTGCTCGCCGAGCACAACGTCACGCGCGCGGCTGAAAAACTGAACATGTCGCAGCCGTCGGTCAGCGTGCAGTTGCAGAAACTGCGCGATCTGTTCGGCGATCCGCTGCTGCTGCCGGGGCCGCGCGGGATGCGGCCGACCGCCCGCGCCGAAGCGCTGCGCGAGCCGTTGCGGGACGCGCTCGACGCGCTCGAGCGGGCAGTGCTGACGGCCACGCCGTTCGATCCGGCGACCGCGACGAACACGTGGCGCGTGGCCGCCACCGACTACGGCGAATCGACGATCGTGCTGCCCGCGCTGAACACGCTGCGCTCGGCCGCCCCCGCTACGCGGCTCGCCGTCGTCGAACTCGTGCCGCCGCGCATCGAGCAGGACGCGGAGCGCAACGGCATCGACCTGGCCTTCCATACGAGCGAAGGGTCGCCGGACGGCATGCGGCGCCTGCCGCTGTTCGTCGAGCGATACGTGCTCGTCGGTCGTGCCGGTCATCCGAAGCTGAAACGGCGCCCGACGCTCGCGCAGTTCAGCACGCTGGAACACGTGATCGTGTCGCCCGACGGCGGCGGCTTCTTCGGCGTGACGGACGACGCGCTCGCGAAAGCGGGCGCTGCGCGGCGTGTCGTGCTGTCGGTTCCGCATTTCCTGTTCGTGATGTCGGCCGTCGCAAGCACCGATCTCGTCGCGATGCTGCCCGAGCGGCTGGTCCGCAACATACCCGCATTACGCGTCGTGGAAGCGCCGGTCGAAGTGCCCGGCTACGAGATGTCGATGCTGTGGCACGAACGCGTGCATCGCGATCCCGCGCATCGATGGCTGCGGGAGACGATCGCCGCGTCGCTATGAATCGCTCGCGGCCGCACTCCCCCTCGTCCGAAACGGCACGCGGCACACGCATATTCATTCAGCACTTGAAAGCGCCTCGAACACTGTATATATTTACAGTGCTTTTGCACCATTTGACCCGAATTCCGTCACCCATGACGGACGGACTTTTGTGAGGCGACCATGTTCCAGTCATCCGCATTCGATCCCGAGCAACCCGGCTTCAACCCTGGCCACTTCGAGCGCGCCGCGCAGCGCGCGGTCGTCGATCTGCAGCGTGTCGTCGGCGGCCCTGCGCAGCGCGCGCTCGGCCTGCGACGCCGCACGCATCCGGCCGCCGTCCGCACGATGAGCTGGCAGGCGCTGCTGAACGTCGAGGAACTCGCGTTCTCGAACGCCGGTTTCCTGAGCCGCAACGATCCGACCGTCGTCGACGCGTTCATCCGCCTGCGCGACAGCCGGCTGGTCGCGGCGGACGTCGAGGAGCCGGTAGACTGGCGTCGCGACGACGACGACCTGCCGGCCGTCTACCTGATCGTCAAGGCGATGCTGGAAGCGGAAGAGGAGGAACGGGCCGAAGCGGCCTGACGCGCGCGGGCCGGTGGCGGATGGCCGTGTGCGGGGATCCCGTCGCGTGGTGACGCGGCACATCGATTCGACGTGCTCAACCGCCCTGTGGAATCACGGAGCGGAAAACCGCGAGCCGTCGCGCAGGCAGACCACCGCCGCGCGACGCACACCGCCCCGGCACCCGAAACGATTCCCCGTTACAGCCGCGCGGCAAGCCGCGAACCCTGATCGATCGCACGCTTCGCATCGAGTTCGGCCGCCAGCTCCGCGCCGCCGATCAGATGCACCGATCGTCCGGCTGCCTGCAGCGGCACCAGCAGCGCGCGCTGCGGTTCCTGCCCCGCGCACAGCACGATCGTGTCGGCTTCGATCAGTTCGTGATCGGTGCGCTGTTCACCGTACGACACGTGCAACCCGCGCGCATCGATCAGTTCGTAGTTCACGCCGCCGATCATCTTCACCTGCTTCATCTTCAGCGTCGCGCGGTGAATCCAGCCGGTCGTCTTGCCGAGCCCCTTGCCGAGCGGTGCGGCCTTGCGTTGCAGCAGCGTCACTTCGCGCGCGGGCGGCCCGACCTGCGCACGCGTCACGCCGCCGCGCGTCGCGGCCGGATCGGTCACGCCCCACTCCGCTTTCCACTCTTCCAGATCGAGCGTCGGCGACGCGCCGTCCTGCACCAGATACTCGGCGACATCGAAGCCGATGCCGCCCGCGCCGACCACCGCGACACGCCGGCCGACCGGCTGCCTGCCGGCGAGCACGTCGATATAGCTGAGCACGTTCGGCCCGTCCTGGCCGGGAATCTTCGGGTCGCGCGGCGCGACGCCGGTGGCGAGCACGATCTCGTCATAGCCGCCCGCGATCAGGTCGTTCGCGTCGACGCGGCGGTTCAGATGCAGGTTCACGCCGGTCAGCTCGACCTGCCGGCCGAAGTAACGCAGCGCTTCATCGAACTCTTCCTTGCCCGGGATCCGCTTCGCCATGTTGAACTGGCCGCCGATCTCCGCGGCCGCGTCGAACAGGTCGACGTGGTGACCGCGCTGCGCGAGCACGGTCGAGCATGCGAGCCCGGCCGGCCCTGCCCCGACGACCGCGATGCGCTTCGGCTGCTGCACCCGCGCGTAGACCAGCTCCGTCTCGTGGCAGGCGCGCGGGTTCAGCAGGCATGACGCGATCTTGTTCTTGAACGCGTGGTCGAGACACGCCTGGTTGCAGCCGATGCAGGTGTTGATCTCGTCGGCGCGGCCCTGCGCGGCCTTGACGACGAACTCGGCATCCGCGAGCAGCGGACGCGCCATCGACACCATGTCCGCGCAGCCGTCCGCGAGAATCTGCTCGGCCACTTCGGGCCGGTTGATCCGGTTGGTCGTCACGAGCGGGATGCCGACCTCGCCCTTCATCTTCCTGGTCACCCACGCGAACGCGCCGCGCGGCACCGACGTCGCGATCGTCGGCACGCGCGCCTCGTGCCAGCCGATCCCCGTGTTGATGATGGTCGCGCCCGCGCGCTCGACGGCCTTCGCAAGCTGCACGGTCTCGCGCCAGTCGCTGCCGTCCGGAATCAGGTCGAGCATCGACAGCCGGTAGATCAGGATGAAGTCGCGCCCGACCGCTTCGCGCGTGCGCTCGATGATCTCGATCGGCAGGCGGATGCGGTTTTCATACGAGCCGCCCCACTGGTCGCCGCGCTTGTTCGTATGCATCGAGATGAACTGGTTGATCAGGTAGCCCTCGGAGCCCATGATCTCGACGCCGTCGTAGCCGGCCTCGCGCGCGAGCTGCGCGCAGCGGACGAACGCACGGATCTGCCGCTCGACGCCGCGCGCGCTGAGTTCATGCGGCACGAACGGCGAGATCGGCGACTTGATCTTCGACGGCGCGACCGCGAACGGGTGGTAGCCGTAGCGGCCGGTATGCAGGATCTGCAGCGCGATCTTGCCGTCGTCCGCATGCACGGCGTCGGTGATCACGCGATGGCGCCGCGCGCCGGCGGACGTCATCAGCGTGCCGCCGAACGGCTTGGTCCAGCCGGCCACGTTCGGCGCGAAGCCGCCGGTCACGATCAGGCCGACGCCGCCGCGCGCCCGTTCGGCGAAATAGTCGGCGAGCCGCGGCAGCGTCTTGCGGCTGTCCTCGAGGCCCGTGTGCATCGAGCCCATCAGCACGCGATTCTTCAACGTGGTGAAGCCGAGGTCGAGCGGTGCGAGCAGGTGCGGAAAGGGGTTCGTCATGATGAGTCTGCCGATAAGCGATGGGTGTCATCGTAGGCGCGCGCCGCCTTGAACGTGAGGGGGCAAACAGCCATAATGCTTGTCATTTCCGGCCAAATCGACATGACCTCTCCGTCACGCAAGGATCACCTCGGGCTGCGCCGGCCGACGATTCCGGTCGCCTATCCGCGCCTGCTGCTGCAGGCGCTGGCCGCGCGCGGCGTCGATCTGGCCGCGGTGCGTGCCGGCACCGGGCTGCGCGACGCGGTGTTGGCCGAACCGGACGCGCGCGTCGCGCCATCTCAATGGGGCCGGCTCGTGCTGAACGCGATCGGGATCGGCGGCGATCCGGGCATCGGGCTCGCGTTCGGGCTGCTGCTGAAGCCGACCGTGCACGGCTTCCTCGGCTATGCGACCCTGACCGCGCGGGACATCCGCGACGCGCTGGTCGTCACGCAGCGCTACTTCCGGATGCGCAATCGCCAATATCGTCTGACCTACGCGGAGGACGAACACGGCGCGACCCTCGAACTGCACGGCGTGCAGGCGAGCCCCGTGCTGCAGCATCACGTGATGTTCGAGTTCGTGCTGACCGGGCTCGCGCAAAATATCTCGCAGTGGTCCGGGCGCGCATCGCCGCCGATCGCGCTGCGCTTCGTGTGGCCGGAGCCCGGCTATTTCGCGCGATATCGCGACCAGTTGCCGCCGGTCGAATTCGGCTGCGCGGCGAATGCGCTGTGGATCGCGCGCGACGTGCTCGACTGGCCGCTGCCGCTCGCCGACGAAGTCGCACACCGGCAGGCGCTCGTGCAGGTCGAGCGCGAGTATGCGCAGGTGCGGCAGGAGGAAGGCGATCTGGTCGAGCGCGTGCGCGCGGAACTGGCGCGCACGGCCGGCGACTATTCGAGCCCGGAGGCGCTCGCCGACGCGCTGCTCGTGTCAACGCGCACGTTGCGGCGCCGGCTCGAGGAAGCCGGGTCGAGCTACCGGCAACTGCTCGACGAAGCGCGGTTTCGCGATGCGAAGCAGTTGCTCGCGGCATCGGATCTCGACCTGAAGACGATCGCCGAGCGGCTGCAATTCACCGACCCGGCGAATTTCACGCGGGCGTTTCGACGGTGGGCCGGGCAGACGCCGAGTGCCTATCGGGACTCGGCCGGCGATCCGGCACGCGAGTAAGCCGGAAAGTCAGCCGCCGACGTCGATCCGCGCGCCGCCATCGCCTTCGTGTGCCTCGATCCGCACTTCGCCCGTCGCCGCGACAATCGCGTCATACACATCGTCCGTCACGCAGACCACCGGCACCGCGATCGCATAGAGTTCCGCCGCCACGATCGCGCCGATCGAGATGATCAGGTCGCGCTCCTTCAGCACGATCCCGACCGGCCCCGTGCCGTTGCGCACCGCTTCCGCGAGCACGCTGCTGCTCGAACTCGAACCCTTCGCGTGCGGCATCACCATGAGCCGGCCGGCCAGGCTCGCGCCGGCCTGCGGATGCCCGCGATCGACGATTCGCCCCGCGGCCGAGTCGTAGCCGCCCCAGAAGCTGAGCGGCTTGTCGAGCACGATCGTGTTCGCGCATGCGCTGCCCGGCACGAGCGTGTCGCCCGTCAGTTGCCTCATCGTTGCGTCAGTCATCGAATCGCACCTTTCCGTCGAACGCGGAGCGCACGCACTCGCGCATGCTGCCGTATGCGACCGTCACGCCGATGTTCGCGGGCGCATACGACGCCCACTTCCCCGAGTTGGTCATCACCAGGCCCGACAGCTGTTTCATCACCGGCGTGATGTACGTGCAGGTGTCGACGACGATCTGGACGCCGCGCGCATCGAATTTGCCGGCGAGCCCGAGCTCGCCCAGCTCCCACAGGATGAAGCGGCTCGTGTTCACGTAGAAATCGCACTTCGGCTTGCCGTCGAACTGATCGAGCAGCGCGTCGAGCATGCGGAATTCGGCCAGCGAAAAATGCGGCGTGCCGAGCGCGACCGCGACGAGCGCATCGCCGGCCGCGCCATGATTCAACGTGCGGCGGATCTCGTCGAGGTCGGCCATCGCGACATCGACCGTTCGCTGCGCCGCCTGCCCATGCAACGCGGCGTCGAGCGTCGGCGCCTCGGGCGTGACGCCCACCGCATGGAACAGCGCGACGGCCCCGCTCGATGCGGCGGCCGCGCCGAGCGCCTTGAGTTCGTCTTCGGTGGTGTCCGCGGGCAGCCCGACGATCGCGGGGACGATCGCGCCCGCGATCCTGCCGATCAGCAACCCGAGCGCCGCGAAATAGATGTCGCGCGACGGCCGGTTGCCGAAGTCCGGCGCGTTGAATACGATCCGCGCCGCGCGATTCGATTCGACGTGCAGGCCCGCATACGGCGCACGCCCGGTGATCGCGGCGGCCAGATCGAGAAAGTCGCCATAGCGGCTGGTACGCGCGCCGAGCACCGAATTCGCGAACACGATCGCATTGGATTCGGCCCACGCGATCTGCTCGCCCAGGCGCGGACGATTCTTCAGCTGATACGGCGCGCACGTGAAGCTCGATTCGCAGCCGAGCTGCAGATGCGCATCCATCAGCCGCCGGGCGTCGCGCTCGATCGTGCGGTCACCGTGATACAGCTCGGGATGGATCAGGTCGAGCGACCCGACGTTCAGGGTGGTCGGCACCGCGACTCGCGCGCCGGTGTCGACGAAATACTCGACGAAGTCGAGGCTCGTCTGGCCGTGGTAAAGGCAGCCGTCGATATGCGCGGACGTGATGTCGATCAGGTGCGGCGCCGACATGACCTCGGCCGTGCGCGTGACGATCCGCATCGCGCGCGCGGCGCCGTCGCCGAATGCGCCGCGCAGCATCGCGTCGTCGCGCTCGCTCAACTGCAGCATGGGGGGTGCTCCTCGTGTCTCGTCCGGCGGGTCCGGATCGCTTTTGTCATACTACCGCGCGTTGCGGCTATCGCTGCGCGGTCAGGCTGAACAGTTCGTCGCGCAGCGCCTTGGCGCGGTCGCGGCCGAACTGCGTGTCGAACTCGTCCTGCGCGGCCTGCCACGCGACTTTCGCCTGCGCATAGGTGCGCTCGCCGAGCTTCGTCAGGCTGAGCGCGTGCGCGCGGGCGTCATGCTCGGACGCGGCCGCGGCGACGAATCCGTCGCGCTGCAGCGGCTTGAGCGCGCGCAACAGCGTGGTGCGGTCCATCACCAGCGTATCGGCAAGCTCGCTCATCACGAGGCCCGGCCGGCGCGACAGGTTCGCCATGATCGAGAACTGCGCGGGCGTGACCCCGACCGGGGCCAGATGCCGCTCGTAGAGTTGCGTGACGAAGCGCGCCGCCTGGCGCAGCGCGAGGCAATTGCAGGCCTGGGCGATCTGGATATCGTTCATGATCGGCAATTTATATGTGCATATGCATAAAGTCAATGTACACTCCGCCGTAACATGGCCGGGCGGGCCGCTTTCACCGCGCGCCGCCATCGCCGCGAGGAGACGAACATGGACTACATCGACAAGCTGCGGATCTTCCGGTCGGTGGTGGAAATGCGCAGCTTCACGCGCGCCGCCGACATGCACGGCCTCGCGCGGCCGGTCGTGTCGCGGGCGGTCGCGGATCTCGAGGCGCGCTTCGGCAGCCGCCTGCTGCACCGGACCACGCGCCAGGTCTCGCTGACCGAAACCGCCGAGCGCATCTACGAGCGCTGCGCGGCCGTGCTCGACGAACTCGACTCGCTGGAAGCGCAGGCGCAATCGCACACGCGCGAACCCGAGGGGCTGCTGCGGCTCGTCGCGCACACGACGGCCGCGCTGAACCGGCTCGTACCGCTGATCGCCGGCTTCAAGGCCGCGCATCCGAAGGTGCGCCTCGACGTCACGCTGACCGAGCGCCCGGTCGACCTCGTCGGCGAAGGCTACGACATCGGCATCGTCGTCCCGTACATGCTGACGAGCGAGACGACCGTGGTGCGCCTCGTCGAACGCATTCCGGTGGTGATCGTCGCGACGCCCGCGTATCTGCGCACGCACCCGCGCCCCGAAACGCCGGCCGCGCTCGCCGAGCATGCGTTCGTGCCGCTGTCGCCGTCGCTGCGCCGGCCCGCGCTGTCGTTCCGCGTCGACGGCGACACGCTGACCGTGCCGTTGAGCTTCGACATCTCGTCGAACAGCCCCGTCTTCAACCGTGAAATGGTGATGCACGACTTCGGCATCGGCGTCGTGCCGAGAACGCTCGTCGAGGCCGAACTCGCGTCGGGCGCGCTCGTGCAGCTGCTCGAAGGCGCGGATCTGGTCGACGCGTTCGTGGAAATCAAGCTCGCTTACGCGAACCGCGCGCTGCTGCCCGCGAAGGTCAAGGCGTTCATCGACTACACGGCCGCGTACTGCGACCGCGAAGGCCGGATTGTTCCTGCCGCCGCCTGATCCGGCGCGAAAACGCGCCGTCCGGCCGCCGATTGGTACAGCCACGACACCAATCTGATCGCGCCCCGACCCTCGCTTCAGGCCGCCTCGCCCCCTAATATGTGCACATGCACACGACCACCCTCACCGATGACGATTGCTTCGCGATCCGGCAGGCCGCGCGGCGAATCTCGCAGTTCTACGAGCGCTATCTGTCGCGGGCGGGCGTCACGCCGTCGCAGTACAGCATTCTCGCGCTGCTGCGGGAGCGCCCGGGCCTGACGATGGCGACGCTGTCGGCGGTGCTGGTGATCGAGCGCACGGCGCTCCTGCGTGCGCTCAAGCCGCTGATCGGCGCGGCGCTCGTGACGGGCCGGATGGAGCCGCGTTGCCGCCGCCAGATGTTCGCGCTGACCGAGCACGGCGAAGCCAGGATTGCCGACGCGCATGTGCACTGGCTCGCCGCGCAACAAGCGTTCGAGCAGCGGTTCGGGTCGACCCAGGCGGCCCGCCTCAGAGACGAATTGTTTCGGATCACGCACAACCTGCCGGAGCGCTAGCCCCTTTCCCGATCGATGCGACGTCGTCGATCGTTTTGATAAGTGCATATACATAGGTGAATCGATGGAAACGACCCAAGCCGCTGCTTCCCGCGAAGCAGCCACAATCGACCCGCCCGCGAAGCAGCAGCGCCGCATGCCGTGGATGCGCATCGCGGTGGGCGCCGTGGTGGTCGTCGTGGCCGCGGCCGCGCTCGACTGGCTGTTCGTGCTGCGCTTCCAGGAAAGCACCGACGATGCGTATGTCGGCGGTGACGTCACCGTGCTCGCGCCGAAGGTGAACGGCTTCGTCGACAAGATCCTCGTGACCGACAACCAGCGCGTGAAGGCCGGCGACGTGCTCGTGCAGCTCGATGCGCGCGACTACGATGCGAAGCTCGCGCAGGCCGCCGCGGAAGTCGACAGCGCGCGCTCAGCAGTGACGGAACTCGAATCGAAGCAGCAGCTGCAATACGCGGTGATCGGCCAGCACGCGGCGGACCGCAATGCGTCGTCGGCCGAGCTCACGCGTGCGTCGTCCGACCGCGTGCGCTACCGCGAGCTCGTCAAATCCGATGCGGTGTCGAACCAGATCGTCGAGCGCGCGGATGCCGACTATTCGAAGGCGGATGCGGCCGTCGCCCGCAGCGACGCCGTGCTGCTCGCGTCGAAGCGACAGCTCGACGTGCTCGGCGCGCAGCTCGCCGATGCGCGGGCCCGCGTGAACACGGCGCTCGCCGCGCAACGCGTCGCGGCGCTCAACGTCGAGTACACGACGATCCGCTCGCCGGTCGACGGCTACGTCGGCAACCGTACGAGCCGCGTCGGGATGCTCGCGAATGTCGGCGTGCCGCTGCTGACGGTCGTGCCCGCGTCGGGGCTGTGGATCGACGCGAACTTCAAGGAAGACCAGCTGCGCAAGATGCGCGCGGGCGATCGCGTCGACGTCACGCTCGATGCGTCGAGCACGCGCCTGCACGGCCGTGTCGACAGCCTCGCGCCCGCGACCGGCGCGACCTTCAGCGTACTGCCGCCCGAGAACGCGACCGGCAACTTCACGAAGATCGTCCAGCGCGTGCCGGTGCGCGTGCATCTCGATCCGCAGCCGGGCCTCGAGCACGTGCTGCGCCCCGGCCTGTCCGCGGCCGTGACGGTGCACACCGACCACGCGAACTGACCCGGAGCCGACCATGACCACCGCGTTTTCCGGCGACCCCGCGTCGCAACCGACGAAGCAGCGCGTCTTCGCGTTCGCGCTGATGTGCGTCGGCTTCTTCATGGCGACGCTCGACATCCAGATCGTCGCGTCGTCGCTGCGCGACATCGGCGGCGGCCTGTCCGCCAGCCAGGACGAGCTGTCGTGGGTGCAGACGGCCTACCTGATCGCCGAGATCATCGTGATCCCGATGTCGGGCTGGCTGTCGAAGGTGATGTCGACGCGCTGGCTGTTCGTCGCGTCGGCGGTCGGCTTCACGATCACGAGCATGCTGTGCGGGCTCGCGTGGGACATCAACTCGATGATCCTGTTTCGCGGGCTGCAGGGCGCGCTCGGCGCCGCGATGATCCCGACCGTGTTCACGACCGCGTTCGTGCTGTTCCCGGGCAGGCAGCGGCTGATTGCGTCGACGACGATCGGCGCGCTCGCGTCGCTCGCGCCGGCGATCGGGCCGGTGATCGGCGGCTGGATCACCGATCAATGGTCGTGGCACTGGCTGTTCTACCTGAACCTGGTGCCGGGCATCGCCGTGGCCGTGCTGGTGCCGCGCTACGTGCATATCGACGAACCCGACCCGAGCCTGCTCAAGCGCGGCGACTATCTCGGCATCGCGCTGATGTCGGGCTTCCTCGGCTGCCTCGAATACGTGCTCGAGGAAGGCCCGCGCAAGAACTGGTTCAGCGACGACGCGATCGTGATCTGCGCGTGGATCTCCGGCATCTGCGGCTTCCTGTTCATCGTGCACGCGCTGACCGCGGACGATCCGGTCGTCGACCTGCGCGCGCTCGCCGTGCGCAACTTCGGGATCGGCAGCCTGCTGTCGTTCGTGACGGGCATCGGCATCTTCGTGACGGTGTTCCTCACGCCGCTGTTCCTGTCGCAGGTGCGCGCGTTCAGTTCGCTGCAGATCGGCATCGCGCTGCTGTCGGTCGGCGCGTTCCAGCTGCTCGCGCTCTGCGCGTATGCGTTCGCCGCGCGCTACTTCAGCATGCGCGCGCTGCTCGTGTTCGGGCTTATCTGCTTCGGCCTCGGCTGCTACCTGTACACGCCGATCACGCACGACTGGGGCTGGCGCGAACTGCTGCTGCCGCAGGCATTGCGCGGCATCGGCCAGCAGTTCAGCGTGCCGCCGATCGTGACGATGGCGCTGGGCTCGCTGCCTCAGTCGCGGCTGAAATCGGCGAGCGGCCTGTTCAACCTGATGCGCAATCTCGGTGGTGCGATCGGCATCGCGGTGAGCGCGACGATGCTCAACGACCGGCTGAACTTTCACTACCTGCGCCTGAACGAGCACGTGAGCGCCGGCGAGCCGCAGATCGCGTCGCTGCTCGATCGCCAGGCCGCGTACTGGACCTCGGTGGCAGGCAACACGCTCGATACCGCGCAGGCCGGCCTCGCGAACCTGCACCGCCTGATCTATCGCGAAGCGCTGACGCTCACCTACGCGGATGCGTACTACGCGCTGTCGCTGTGCTTCATCGTCGCGCTGATCGCCGTCGCGTTTTCCCGTCCCATTACCCTGACCGCGCCGCCGCCGGACGCGCACTGAAGCAGAGGTCATCGTTATGAAAAAGCTACTCGTCGCGCTGGCCGTCAGCGCGTTCGCCGCCGGCTGCGCGGTGCAGCCCGCGCAGCATCCCGCGCTGCACGATTCCGTTCAATCGCTCGCGCCCGCCGCGTGGGACATCGACGTGCCGCGCGCGGACATCGATGCCGCCGCGTGGTGGGCGCGCTTCCACGATCCCGTGCTCGACCGGCTGATCGCGACCGTGCTCGACGGCAATCTCGATCTGCAGGCCGCCACCGAGCGCGTGAAGCAGGCGCAGGCGCTGACCGTGCAGAAGCGCGCGGCGCTGCTGCCCGAACTCGACGCGACCGCGCGTGCATCCGACGCGCGCCAGAACACGCCGCCGCCGCTCGGCTACGTGCGGCAGGCCGGCATCGGGCTCGCGCTGAGTTGGTCGCCGGACGTGTTCGGCGGGGAACGGCTCGACCTGCTGGCCGCCCAGGCCGAGCTGGTCGGACAACAGCATGCGGAAGATGCGATGCGGCTCGCGCTCGCGGCCGATGCGGCGTCCGCGTACGTCGACCTGCGCTGGGCGCAGCAGGAACTGAAGATCCTGCAGGACAACGCGGCGATCCGCCGGCATGCGCTCGAGCTTACGCGCAAGCGCCAGGCGTTCGGGCTGTCGACGGAACTCGACGTCACGCGCGCGCAGAACCAGCTCGATGCGCTCGAAGCGCGGATTCCGCCGACGCAGGCGCAGATCGCGCATCAGCTCAACCTGATCGCCGTGTATTCGGGCCGCACGCCCGAATCGGTCGACCGGCTCGTGCTCGCGCAGGCCGGCGCGATTCCCGCGCCGCCCGCCGGGTCGCCCACCACGCTGCCGTCGCAGGCGCTGCTGCGACGGCCCGACGTGCTCACCGCTTACGCGCAGGTCGAACGGCGCGCGGCGCAGGTCGGTGTCGCGAAGGCCGAGCGGTATCCGAAGTTCTCGCTGAACCTGGCGGACGGGATTCTTGCCGCGTCGTACCTCGGGTTGCCGACGCTGACCGACAACCTGTTCAGCGCGGCGTTGAGCGCGACCAGCCCGATCTTCAACGCGGGGCGGATCACAGCCGACATCACGCAGAGCGAAAGCCGGATGCGCGAGTCGGAACTCGGTTTGCGGCAGACGATGCTGCAGGCGCTGCGGGAAGTCGAGGATGCACGCGCGAACCTCGTCAGCAGCGATGAAGCGGCACGGCGGCTCGACAGTGCGCTGTCGGCGTCGGACAAGGCGCTCGGCCTGGCGAATCAGCTCTACAAGGGCGGTGCGACGGATTTTCTGGATGTGCTGTCCGCGCAGGAGGTCTATCTGCGGGACTCGGATGCGCTCAATCAGGTGAGGCGCGAGCATGCGCTCGCCGCGGTCGCGTTGTATCGGTCGCTTGGCGGCGGGTGGAGCAGGAACGATGCGGCGGGCGGGACGAACACGCAAGCGGTGGCCGTTGCGGCCACGGTCGCGAAGGACTGACCGCGGCCACCCTGCAACGCCTCCGTCGCCCGTGCATGCAGGGAGTGCCGTGCCGGCGGCGCGCTCAGCCGGCGTCGGGCCACCGGTATCCGATCACCTCGCTCAGCGGATACGCGAGCTCGCGCACCTCGTCCAGCTGATTGCCGCCGAACAGATGCACGTGCTCGTCGTCATGACGCAGATAGAACCCGACGTGGCCTTTCCAGCTCGCAGGATCGTCGCGCGTCAGGATCGCGATGCAGCCGTACACCGGGCGCGTCAGCGGCCGCCCCCACTCGAGCCACGAACGCGCGAGCGCCGACCCCGTGCCGCGGATGCCGGCATGCGTCATGCACCAGTTGACGAACGACGAGCACCACGAAATCTTGTCGTCGTAGCCGACGAGATTCGTGTGGTTGTTGTATTCGACGATGCGCGGATTGATGCTGCCGGGCGGGAAACGGCGGATGCCCAGCTCGGCCAGCGCGACGGACATCCACGGCGGATGACCGGATTGCGGATTGCCTTCGGGATTCGATCGGATCACGACGGTCTCGAGTTCGGTGGTCGGATAGAGGGTTAATGTTCGCACGAATGGGGCGGTGTGAGCGCACCGCTTCGTGAGCAGCCCGGCGATATCCGACCACCATCGTCTACTCGATTTCCGACACAGGCGCGAACAATGGGCCGGATTTTTTCGCCTTTCGCATTCATGCGAATTCCGGATGCGGGATACGGGATTCGAGCCATTCCGCGAGATCGACTAACATCTGATCAATCGTCGATCTCCAGAACACCTCCTCCGGAAAAGAGCCACGCGCCATGACTACCCGCTCAGACGGCACCGTGTCGTCCGGCATCGCCGACACGTCGAACCCATCAAGACAGGGCACCGGCGCAAACCCGCGCGTCATTACGCTACCGGCGCATCTTCGGCAGATTCCATCGTGTGACGGGATTCCCGACCTGTTCAACACCTATCTGGTCAATATCGGCTTCCTGCTGTTTTTCGGCACGATGTTCGTCGGGCTGCTCACCGCGCCATTCGGCGATGCGTCTTTCGCGCGAGGCGGCTTCATTGGATTCGTTTTGTGGCTCGGCATATTGGGCTGCCTCGCGTGGGCGGTGGTCGTCGTCATTCGGGCCATGCGGAATACGGGCGGCTGGTTTCATGTCGATGCAACCGGCTTCCGATATGGGATCGGCAAGCGCTCGAATGCGGCGGCCCTGCAGCAGGAACGACACATCGAATGGCGCGAAGTCGTACCCAGCCAGGACCCGCGCTGCGATGTCGAATACGACACGGCATCCCGAGTGGCCATGAGGCCGGCGAGTTTCCAGTTCTGGCGACGCGGTGCCAAGCGCGAACCGGCGACGCGATTCACGCTGCGCACGAGTCTCGTGGATTACGACTCTGACAGTGCCATCCGCTGCGTTCGCTTCAAGAATCATCACGAACTGGTTGTCGCGCTGCTGTGCGGCCTCGCGCATCAGGGGCTGCGTTTCAATCCGAGGACGTTCATCGCCGCGGGGATCCACCCTGAAACCTGGCAGCCTCTCGCGAAAGCACGACGCCCAGCGATGATCGCTTTTTCGATCATCGTCGCGCTCGGGCTTCTGGCCTTCTGGGCATGGGGGCGCATGTCGCTGCCCTTTTCGCTGGCGATCCTGATCGTTTCCTTCGCGTATTACTGGGCCGAGGGCAGGTACGCTTTATCGCCGGATATCAAGCACTATCCGCGCGATCCGATCGTGTTCCGCATCGACGACGACGCTCCGGCTGACGACGCGAAATCGTAACGGACCGGGCGGCCGTGCACGAATCGCGTCGGTTTGCCCGCCGCCATTCCGAAGCCGCTCCGCATTGCACCGAAGCAGCCCCATCGAGCCCCCTTCTCCTCACTCCACCGTCACCGATTTCGCGAGATTCCTCGGCTTGTCGATATCCGCGCCGCGCAGGCACGCCGCGTGATAGGCGAGCAATTGCAGCGGCACGACGTGCAGGATCGGCGACAGCAACCCGTAGTAATCCGGCATCCTCAGCACCGACACGCCTTCGCCGTTGTCGATCCGCGTATCGGCATCGGCGAACACGTAAAGCTGCCCGCCGCGCGCCCGCACCTCCTGCATGTTCGACTTGAGCTTCTCGAGCAGCGCGTCGTTCGGCGCGATCGTCGCGACCGGCATCGCGTGCGTGACGAGCGCGAGCGGCCCGTGCTTCAGCTCGCCGGCCGGATACGCTTCCGCGTGGATATACGAAATCTCCTTGAGCTTCAGCGCCCCTTCGAGCGCGATCGGGTAATGCAGCCCGCGCCCCAGAAACAGCGCATTCTCGTGCCGCGAGAACTCGACCGCCCAGCGCTCGATCTGCGGCTCCAACCCGAGCACGTCCTCGAGCGCGTCCGGCAATCGTCGCAGTTGCGTCGCATAGCGGGCGAGCTGCGCATCGTCGACATAGCCGCGCAGCCGGCCAAGCGTCACCGCGAGAATGAACAGCGCGACGAGCTGCGTCGTGAACGCCTTCGTCGACGCGACGCCGATTTCCGGGCCGGCGCGCGTCAGGAACCGCAGGCTGGTCTGACGCACCATCGCGCTGGTCGGCACGTTGCAGATCGCGAGCGTGTCGACATGACCGAGCGCCTGCGTGTACTTGAGCGCGGCAAGCGTGTCGGCGGTCTCGCCCGATTGCGACACGCTGACCACCAGCGTATTCGGCAGCGCGAGCGCGTCGCTGTAACGGTATTCGCTCGCGATCTCGACCTGCGCGGGCAGCCGCGCGATCGTCTCGAGCCAGCGGCGCGCAGTCAGGCCGGAATAGTAGCTCGTGCCGCACGCGAGAATCAGCACGTTGTCGATCTGCTCGAACGCCCGCGCGGCATCCGGGCCGAATGCCGCCGGATCGAACAGCCCCGCATCGGGAATGGTCGCGGCCACGGCCTGCGGTTGCTCGAAGATTTCCTTCTGCATGAAATGCCGGTACGGTCCGAGCTCGACCACGCCCTGCGTCGACGAGACGGTCTGGATCGGGCGTTCGACCGGCGTGCCGCCGCGCTCGAGAATTCGCACGCCGCCCGGCGTCAGCTCGACGATGTCGCCTTCCTCGAGAAAGATGAAGCGGTCGGTGATGCCGGCGAGCGCGAGCGCGTCGGACGCCAGAAAACATTCGTCGTCCTTCAGGCCGACGACGAGCGGCGAGCCGACACGCGCGCCGATCAGCCGCTGCGGCTCGTGCTTGCTGAACACCGCGATCGCATATGCGCCGTGCAGCTGCGACGTCGCATCGCGCACGGCGGCGAGCAGGTCGCCGCGATACTTGCTGTGGATCAGGTGGGCGACGACCTCGGTGTCGGTCTGGCCGTCGAATTCGTAATGCTCGTCAGACAGTTGCCTGCGCAACGTTTCGTGATTCTCGATGATGCCGTTGTGCACGAGCGCGATTTCGTCGCGCGAGAAGATCGGATGCGCGTTGCACGTGGCGGGCGCGCCGTGCGTCGCCCAGCGCGTGTGCGCGATGCCGGTGGTGCCGGACAGCCCGGCGCTGCGCACGTGCGCGTCGAGATCCGCGACGCGCGACACGCTGCGCTCGCGGCGTGCGTGGCCATCGACGACGGTCGCCACGCCGCATGAATCATAGCCTCGATATTCGAGGCGGCGCAAACCTTCGATCAGAATCGGAACGATGTTCCGTTGCGCGACCGCGCCGACGATGCCACACATGACACGTCTCCTTCCCTTTGTCCGTTCATGAACCGCGGGCCGAACCGTGCGCCGTTGTATCAATCAGCGCGATCCGGTCACCGTGACCTCCGCCGTCGTGAACCCGCATTTGGCGGGCGCGAGCGGGTCGGTCATCCTGTTTTCGAATGCCAGGTACAGTGCCTCCTCCAGTACATTCCAGTGCGGGCCGTGACGATACGGGCCCGAGCGGGCATACCAGCAGGCGACGGTGTTCCAGTCGTTCATCTTGTATGCGACCAGCGCGATCAGCCCCCACGGAAAATCGGAGCCGGCGAGTTGCATCCAGGTCTTGCCGTACTTCTGCATCCACTGCGCATAGATCCGGTCGTTCGACTGGTCCGGCACCTGGATGCCCGACAGGATCGGGAAAATCTGCGCGACTTTCGCCGGATAGAAGCTCGCGTCGCTGATCTTCTGCGTGCTCGCGCGAAAGCCGGATTGCGTGCCGCGCCAGAACACCTTCACGATCGCCGACGACAGCCGGTCGGCGCGCTGGCTCCACGGCGCCGCACGCGCGGCGTCGCCGCGGCGCATGTAATACGCGGCGAACGCCTGGAACGCACTGTGCACCTCGACGTTGTCCATCAGCAGCGCGACATGCAGCGACGACGAGATCTGATAGACGCCGGTCGTCTTGTCGAGCAGCGCGTCCAGGTGCGCGCCCGCGCGGTTCAGGCTGAGCTCCCACGCGGCCGGCATCCCGTCAGGCGGTGCGAAGCGTGCGAGCAGCTCGATCCAGGTCGCCATCATCGCGTCGTCCGCGTCGGCTTCCGCGCACCGGTTCGTCAGGCCGTCCTTCACGCAATAGCGGTCGAAGCCGCCGTCCGGGCGCTGGCGCGGCAACAGCCATGCGATCCACGCGAGCGCCGACTGACGGGCATCCATCCGCGTATCGGCCGCGGCAAGTAGCGCCTTCGCCGCAAAATAAGGATCGATGCCGGCCCCGTTCAGCCGCACGGTGATCGCGCCGTCCGGGCGCTGATACAGCCCGTTGAGCTGGAGTTCGGCGGCGCCCGCGGGCAGCACGGAGCAGCACGCGGCGACGCAGCAGGCAACGCGCCACGCATGGCACAGCCTGACGGTGGCCGCCACGCACGTGCGTGCGGCGGGGAAAAGCGCGGGCCAGTTCATGATGTGGGGCTCCTGCGCGGTAGTGCTGCGCATTCGTCGCCGAACGCGGCGTTGGCCGCGTCGCGTCCGGCGAACAGGTCGACGGTGCGACTCAGTGCAGCTTGACGCTGCTGAACTTGAGGCTGGTGCCGCTGGTCGCGGTCACGAGCCAGTACGTCGAGTCGGTGATGCCGATGGTGCCGATGCCTTGCGTGATGATCGGCGTCCCGAAGCTGGCCTTCGGCAGCAGCCACGTCATGTTCGCGAGGCTCGTCGGGTGGCTGGCCGAGAAGGCCCAGCCGGTGCCCGTGTCGGTGGCCGACCACGTGACGTTCAGGCGTGCGCGGTCGAACACCGTGATGTCGGTCATCGTGTACCACCTGAACTGCCCGGTCAGCTTCAGCGAGTTGGCCTGCGAGAAGATGGCGGACAGCGTCGACGTGTACGACGACGCGCCGAGCGGGTGCGCATAGATCAGCCGGCTCGTGCGATTCGCGACGACGAAGTTCATCAGCGACGCGTACCAGTTGTTCACGTCGCTCGTCGGCACCGCAAACTGCTGAAACTCCTCGAACGTCGCGTACTTGCCGAACGGCATCACCGGATAAGCCCACAGGCCCGGGTTCAGCATCGCGCCGTTGCGATACGCGCGGGTCGGCGCCGAGCCGGTGTGGCCGGTGAAGTAGTACCCGTTGAAGCCGTTGCTCTGGAGCCAGTTCACCGACCAGGTCGGCGTGTTGCCTTCCGGCGCCGCGTATTCGACGTCCGGCTGAGCGGTCACGGCCTGCACGGCCTGATGGTTCATCACCAGGTACTGCGTGAACGTGCTCGCGTTCGTCTCGCTTGCATTCGCGCCCCAGTAGTCGTGGATCCAGCCGCCGTGACTGCCGACGCGATGCCCCTTGAGCAGGAAGTACTTGAGGAGATTCTGCGCGGACGGATTGTTGGCGAGATTGATGCCGCCTCCGTCGCCGAAGGCTGCTTCGTCGGGGCCGGCCGTCACCACGAGCGAGAACGGCCCGTTGTTCCACACACCGAGGCTCTTCAGGTAAAGCGCCGGCTGGATCTGATCGCCTGCGCAGAAGTGCCAGTTGAACACGAGCCCGGCCTGCGCCTTCGGCAGCGGCGACAGCGACGGCAGGTTCAGCAGCTTCATGCCGAAATAATGCAGGTAGCCGTGGATCAGCATCCCGTCGGTCTGACCGTCGAGGTAGGCCAGCGGCAGGTTGACGAACAGCACGCCGCCGTTGCCGTACGTGTTGTAGCCCGATACCAGCCCGAACGTCGGCGAGGTCAGGATCGTGGTGCCGGTGTACGTGCCTTGCGTGACGAAGCTCGGATAGCTCAGGAAGCCGTATACGTAGCCGGAGATCCCTTCGAGCGTGTCGGTGGTGGTGGCCAGCGTGGATGCCAGCGTGTTGGCGGTCGTACCCGTCGCGGTGCTCAGCAGCGAGCCGGCGCTATACGAAGTGGTCTTCTTCAGCTTGCCGGTCACGGCGCCCGTGATCTTCGGGAGGGACTGGCTCAGCACACCGCTGCCGGCGGGCGGCGTCGAGTACTGGAACCACGCGCCGTGGTTGTAGTTCGCGAGGCCGCCCGGGTTCGACGGGCTTGCGGGCAGGAACAGCGCGCTGCCGGACGTGGACCCCGTCGATGCCGAAGTCGTCGACGTGCCGGAGTTGCTCGTCGACGCGAACGACGTCGCGGGGCTGGCGGTCGTGCCCGACGCAGTCGTCGTCCAGGCCATCGACTTGCCCGGAGGCACCTGCAGCGTGCGCAGCCAGCTGCTCATGCCGGTCACGGTGCCGAGGCCGATCATGTTGCCGCCGTATTGGTCATACAGCACGTAGTCGACGCCGGCCATGCTGCTGAAGCGCGATTTCGGGCTCACATAGAAGCCTGCGGCGTTCAGTACGCCGAAATCATAGACGAGCATCACCTTGCCGCCATTGAGCGCATAGTTCTGGATTGCCGTCACGAGCGTGTCGGCGGCCGTCGTATGAATCTGGTCCGGCAGGATCAGGCCCGGATACTGCGACAGCGTCGAGCCGGCGGCCATGAACTGGCTGTCGGTCATCACCTTGATCTGCAGCCCTTCTTCCTGCGCGGTATCGAGCCACGCGGACACGCGCGGATCCGGCAGTGTCAGCGTGTCGGGCACCAGCAGCAGCAGCTGGTTGGTGGCCGCCCGGACGACGCCCGGACTGAATGCGATCGCGAGCGCGAACAACGCAAACAGAATCCGCAAGAACTTGCCTGACTTTGCCAACATGGTGTGCTCCTCGCTTCAGGAATGAGTGGCGCGCGGCGGCAGCGCTGCGCGTGCCGTCAGGTCAACCAACCTTGCCCGGTGGATGTGTGGGGCTGCCCGGTTCGTCGAGCATCGAACGGCATCTGCCATCGGCAGCCGGACGGTGAATCGGCCCCGGCTTGCCGCGCCGTCTTCTCCGGGGAAAACGAATCGATGCGACGAAGGAGAAGAAGCGAACAACGTGCCATTGGCGCCAGAGCCCCGGTCGCGCTCGCTTCGTGCGCCGGGCTCCCGACAGGCCGGCCGAAAACGCGGCCGAATCGTTTCATCACTGATACGGCGGCGTTTGCGCGCTATCTCCGCGCGAACCATCTAAGGATTCGTCAGCGAGCCGGGCCAGCTCGCGCAGTAGGTGTAGAGCGTGACCAGCAGGCCGATCAGCAGCGGGCCGCCAAGCAGGAAATAGCAGAACGGCAAGAACAGCAGCGAGCCGTGATGGATGATGACCGCGTGCAGCAGCATCACGAACGGCAGCGCGAACACGAAATAGCCGACCACGAGCACCGACGCGACGATCTTTTGCAGCAGCGAGAAATCGAGCGGGTAGTAAAGCGCCGCCATCACCAGCGGAATCACCGCGATCGCCGCGCCGTGCAGCACGAACATGTCGCGCAGATGCAGCATCGGCACGTACGGAAACGCACCCGGCGCCAGCCAGAAATACGCGCAGATCAGCAGCTGCGTGAAGCTCGCGATACGTAACAGATATGCAACGGGCAGCCACTTGGCCCGCCGGAAAAACGACGCGCCGAAGCCGATCGCGCAAATCGCGGCGGTGACGGCCAGCTGCGTTGCGCTCGGCATCCGCGCGGCAAGGTCGATCGACAGCAGCGCCACGCGCGGCGCGTCGGGCGGATAGCCGAGCGCGATCACGTGGAGCGCCGGATCGAGCTCGTGCGCGCCCCATGCGAGGACCGCGCGCCAGTAGCGCCACGCCAGCGGCAGGCCCAGCCACAGCAACGCATAGAGCGTCGGTGTCAGCAGCACGATCGACGTCAGCCAGCGCTGCGGGTGCGGGTGGATCCGCAGCGACCGGTCGACGGGAGGACGGACGGGATGCGTCTGCATGGCGCCCGCCCCCGCTACCAACGATAGAACACGCTCAGCTCGCCGCCGATCCGTGAATAGTAGGGGTTATGGTAGTAGTCGAATTCGAGTTGGGTACCCCACTTGCGCGTGAACCAGTAGCGCCACTTCGCGGAAAGCTCGTGACTGCGGAAATCCGCGATCTGCGAGCCGGAACCGGTGATCTGATACGCCTCGCGGCCGAACCCGCCGCGCAGCACGATCACGCTCTTGCCGACTTCGCCGTAGGTGACGGCGCCGTAGTACTGGGGCGCCTTCACCGACCCGGGCGAATCGACCGTATAGTTCGCGCCCGCCTCGAAGATCCACTTCGGCAGCGCGTACCAGATCACGCCGGCGTGATACAGCTGATCCTTGTGGCCGCTGCGGTTGCGTGCATAGCCGGCGCCCAGCGACACGATCAGCGAACGGTCCGGCAGCAGCTTGCGGTTGATCGACAGGTCGACGCGCATGCTCGGCAGGATCGTCCCGGACGTGGTGCCGGCAAAGCCGATGCCGCCGAACCAGTTCGGTCCCATGTCCTGCACGTACGTCAGCGAGCCGAGCTGCGTGTTCTCGCCGAAACGGTGCAGTTGCGCCAGCTCGCCGAGTATCGTGCGGCCGCCGTCCTGATAGATGCCGCGCACATGCACGCCGTACCAGTTGCCATAGCCGTGCGTCAGGTGCGCGCTGGACACGCCGAGCGACATCTCGGCATGCGATTCGCTCGGCGCCTGCACATGCGCGATCACGGCGTCGGGCAACGGCGGCCGATTCGTATCCTCGGGCGTGAATTCGGCGAGCGACATGCCATCCGGCAAGCCTTCTGGCGTCACGCGCACGAACACGGGAGCGTCGAGCGTGCGCGGCACGATAACTGGCGAGGCGACTGGTGCAGCGACGGGTGCCGCAACGTCGGGCGACTGCGCGGGCGGCGGCGCGCCGGCATCATCCGGCTGCGCCGCGAGCGCCGGCAGCGGGCCGACGGCGACGCCGTACAGCACCGCCAGGGCGGCGACCGGCGCGCGCGCGCCGCGACGACGAAAACGATCGGACATGAGAAGGCGCTCCTTAACGGGATGCGTGGAACCAGCCGCTGCGGCAGGCGACGAGGTCGCCGTGCACGCAGGCATGACCGATGACCGAGACGTCGCGTGCGCATGCGCTGACAGGATGTCCGGGGGCGCCGATGCGCCCGCCGGTCAGGCGCAGCAGGCCGCCGGCGGACACGACGCCATCGATGCAGCTGCCGCTCGCGAGCAGCACGTCGTCCCGCGCGAACACCGCGCCGTGCAGGAATGCGTGGCGTTCGAGCTCGACGCGATGCGCCTTGACACTGCCACGCAGCACGCAGCCGTCGCCGAGCACCAGCGTGCCGTCCACCACGAGGTTGCCCTGCACGACCGTGTGCGCGGGCAGACGCACATCGCAGGGCAGCAGGTAGCGGCCATGCACGTAGCGATACGGCAGCTTCGCGAAGTGGCGCGTCAGCGAGACCGCGCGGCGCGGCGCGCCGGCCGTATCGGCGGCCGGCAGCTCCGGGGCCTTGCCGAACACGATCGGCTCGCCGTACAGGCACACGAAGCCGCCCGCGCCGTGCAGGTACATCGTCCCGCCGACCACGACGCCGCGCAGCACCGCGCTTTCGACGTCGATGTGCGATGCGTGCGCGAGCATGCCGATCGTCGCGCCCGCGTGAATGTCGATGCGCTGCTCGGCGAACGCATACGCGGCCCGCGCGCCGCCGTCGAGCGTGATCGCGCGATCCGCGTACAGCACGTCGTCGCAATGCTCGTGACGCAACACGCGAATCTCTTCGTCATGCCGCACCAGCAGCCCCAGCGCGTGCCACGGCGGCGCGGCGGACGGATCGGCCGGCGGCGCATCGTCGGCGTGCATGCGCAGCGCATCGTGCCAGCGCGCGGCGAGCAGCGCCTGGTCGACGAACGGTCCGTCGCCGATCGGCAGCGCCGCGACGTCGCTGCGCCGGATCAGTTCATGCAGCAACGGCAGGAACGGCAGGCTGAGCACCCCGGCCACCGGCACCATCACATTGAAAGTCGTCATCGTTCATCGCCCCGGTTTCAGTTGCCGGCGAAAGCGCTCGGTCTTGTCCCATTTCAGTTCGCGGCGCAACGCGATGTCGAGCGCGAGCCCCCACAGCGCGGACACCACCGCCGCAATCGTCACGCAAAAGCCGACCACGTTGACGGGCACGAGCCGCAGGCGGGTCGCGCGACCGTCGAGCCGGGCAGCGACGACGATCTCGAAGAACACGCCGAAATTGCCGAAGGTGCTGAAGCCGAACAGCGCGAACAGCGACACGAGCAGGCCGAGCGCCGTCGAGTTGACGCCGTTGAGCAGATAGAGCGTGATCGCGGTCGCCCATGCGATCGCGAGCAGCGCGGGCATCAGGAACACGCCGAGCAGCAGCGCGCCGTCGAGCCGGCAGCGCCGCGAGAGCAGCGGATTGCGCAACACCGGGCCGAGATAGCGCAGCAGCGTCTGGTTATGGCCCTTCGCCCAGCGCGTCAGTTGGCGCGCACGCACCGCCCAGCGCTCGGGCACTTCCTCATAGCATTCGGCGTGATTCAGATAGACCGTGCGCCAGTCGCTCAACAGCAGGCGATAGGTCATGTCGGTATCCTCGGCGAGCGTGTCGTCGCACCAGCCGCCGACCGCATCGAGCGCGCTCTTGCGGATTCCGCCGACGGTGCCGCCGTATTGCGGCACCAGGTTCAGGTTGTTGCGCGCTTGCTGGTTGACCTGGTAGCCGCCCGCGCGCTCGAGATCGAGCAACCTTGCGAGCAGGTTGCTGTCGGCGTTCTGCGGCACGACGCGGCCCATCACCGCGCCGACTTCCGGATCGAAGAACGGCGCGACGAGTTCCTTCAACAGCCCGGGGCGCGGCAGGTAGTCGGCATCGAACACCACCATGATGTCGCCGCGGATGAAACGCAGCGCATCCTTCAGCGCGGCGGCCTTGCCCGGCTTGCCGCTCTCGCGGTGAAACGGCTTGACGAGATCGGGCGCCAGCGCCTGCACCTCGTCGATCAGCGCACGCGTGTTGTCGGTCGAACGGTCGTTGACCGGAATGATCGTGAGCCGGTCGCGCGGATAGGTCGTCGCGAGCAACGCCATCAGGCAATCGACGACGACGGCCTCCTCGTTGTGCGCGGCGACGAACACCGTGAGGCGCGGCCATTCGCCGTGGGTAATCGTCTGATAAGGCGCGTGCTGCGGCTTGAACAGGCGGTCGAGACTGAATACGTAATGCCGCGCGGCGTAGACGCAGGTCAGCAGCGTGAACAGCCACAGGTACGCGACGCCCGGCATCAGCAGCGTGTCGGGATCGAACGTGATTCGCGCGTCGTCGGCCCGCGCCGTTTGGAGCAGCGCGTTCGCATCGGTCGACTCGCGCACCGCGAGCGGCGCGGCATCGCGCACGCTGTGCCCGGCCGCATCGGCCACCGACATGCCGACGCGCACCGCTGCGGCCGCCGGCCGCGTGGCGGTGTCGCGCACGGCCAGCGAGCAGGCCAGCACGATCAACAGCAGAATGCCTTCGATGCAGAGCGACACCGACCGACGGTTCTTCATGTCCTGCCCCCGTGCCGGCGACGGCGGCCGCCGAGCGTTGGAGCCCGGGCCGTGAGTCGCGCGGATGTCAATGGGAAGCGGCTGCACGTTCGTCGCGCATGCGCGGCCTTCTTCCGCGCAGGACGAGCGTGGTGTGCCGCTTTCCGGATTCGCTGCTGTGGCGCTCCGTCCGTCCGCTGTCGTAGCAACACGTCGGAACGCGCCTGTCCGGCCAGAACAAGCAAGCGGCGAGCCATCGGCCGCCGTGCCGCGTGCGGCAAGGGCTAGCCAGCAAGCGGCACGCGCGGTCGGGGCCGCGGGCGGAGTTTTTGATTCATCTGCGAATCAGCTTTTCCGCGATACGCGCGGCCCGGACTCGCGCCGCGTACGCATCCGGCGGCGAATCGTCTGCTCTTCACGTGCGTGTCGCCTTGCGCGACGCGGCTCACGAACGTAACCGATCGCGAATCGCCGTGACATGCGCCGTGGGCGGCAAGCGTGCGCGGCGCCCGCCGCGGTGCGCCACTGATGGGCGCGACACGGATGCGGCCGCGTCATTCCGGCCGCGCGTTACAGATGCGCAACATTTCGAGCTTGTCAGCCCGGACGACGCCGGCGCCGCACCACGGCGACGAAATCACGCGTGCGCGACCGGAATCGGATGCGCGATGACGCCGCGTTCATTGCCCAGACAAAATTCGCAGATCGAAGCGATTCAATGCGCTTCGAAGGATGCATGACGTTCGACCACCCACCGATGCACGACCCCCATCGCTGTTCGCCGAATGATGCGAGCGGGCCGATCGCGCGCGCGGCCGCCCGTTTATCTGCGTCGCGACCGCCCGCCGATGGGGCGTCCGTAGCAGTTGTGAAACGTTCCTTGACGAACCGCGCGGGCTCCGCGATCCGGACCATTCCGGAGGGCGGCTGGTTTGAATATTGCTGTATCGAACGCAGGGACACCCACCGGGTGCGCCATCGCGTGGCAGTGCGAAAGGTGTGACGGAAGACGTGGCGATCGATACAGCGAGGAACGCTCATGACGTGATCGACGAGATCCAAGGTAACGGGCGTAGTCCGACGATTGCGTGGCGCAGACCGCGCGGATAGAAGCGGCGCGCTCGCCCGCACCGCCGCCGCATGTCGCGCGGCCGGCGCCGGTCGGCGCGACCGCGTGCGGGCACGGGACGGTTCGCCAGCCACCCTGCTTGGCGCCAGGTACCGTGTCGTACGGTGCGAAGAAGCTCAACGAGGATAACGATGAAAAAGATCTTGCTTGTGTTCGGGACTCGGCCGGAAGCCATCAAGATGGCGCCGCTCGTGCGCGCACTCAAGGCGCGCAGGGATGTCGACGCCCGGGTATGCGTCACCGCCCAGCATCGGGAAATGCTGGATCAGGTCCTCACGTTGTTCGGCATCAAGCCCGACTACGATCTCAATCTGATGCGTCAGAGCCAGACGCTGACCGACGTGACGACCGGCATCCTGCAGGCGATCGGCGTCGTTTTCGAGGATTTCCATCCCGACGTCGTCCTGGTGCACGGCGATACGACGACGACGCTGGCCGTGAGTCTCGCCGCGTTCTATCGCTATCTGCCGGTCGGACACGTGGAAGCCGGTTTGCGCAGCGGCGACATCTGGTCGCCGTGGCCCGAGGAACTGAATCGCCGCGTGACCGACGCTGTGTCGTCATGGCATTTCGCGCCGACCGGCCAGGCGCGCGACAACCTGTTCAGCGAAGGCATCCCGGTGGGTGCGGTCGTGATGACCGGCAACACCGTGATCGATGCGCTGCACGACGTCAAACGGATGCTCGATCACAATGCCGAGCTCAACGATACCGTCGCCGCGCACTTTCCGTTTCTCGAGCCGTCGCGTCGCGTCGTGCTGATCACCGGCCATCGCCGCGAGAGCTTCGGCGAGCCGTTCCGGCATTTCTGCAACGCGCTCGGCGCGCTCGCGAACCGCTATCGCGATGCGCAGTTCGTCTATCCTCTGCACATGAATCCGAACGTGCGCGAGCCGGCGCGCGCGCTGCTCGGCGACGTGCCGAACATTTACCTGATCGATCCGCAGGAATATCTTTCGTTCGTATTCCTGATGTCACGCGCGCATTTCATCATCACGGATTCTGGCGGCATCCAGGAGGAAGGGCCGGCGCTCGGCAAGCCGGTGCTCGTCACGCGCGAGACGACCGAGCGCCCCGAAGCGATCCAGGCCGGCACCGCGCGGCTCGTCGGCACGGATCAGGAACGGATCATCTGGGAGGCGTCGCGGCTGTTCGACAGCGAGAGCGCGTATGAGGAAATGGCGCGCGCGAGCAATCCGTATGGCGACGGCCACGCGAGCGAGCGGATCGTTCACGCGCTGATGCATATGCCGGGAGCGAGCGCGAACGCGACGAGCTTTTCGATGGGCGCCGCGGAGATGCCGTTCAACGCGCTCGCGCTGGGGTTGCAGGCGTTGCGCTCGCCTTGAGCGCCATCGTCCGACGGCATCCCGACGGGCGGCGACGCGGGCGTGTCGTTGCCGTTTCCCGCTGCCCGTCGCTGCCGTCCACTATCGAGCCACCGCATCCGCCATCGATTGCGCCTGCGCGATCAGCCGCGGGTAAATCCGCTGGGACGCCATCTGTTTGGCGAAACACGCCTGCCGCGCATCCTCGGGCACGCGCGCCGCACTGCATGCCGCGATCGGGCGCAGCGTCACGCTCTTCCACAGGATGTACACCCGTTGGCCCTGCCGCACCGACACGGCCAGCGTGTTCGGCCCGTCCGGCACGCCGTCCTGGCTTTCGCCCAGCAGCAACGCCTTCACGACGCCGTCGGCCGGCTGCCGCTTGACGGGCACTTCGGCGAAGCGAAACGCCGCGGCGTCGTCGCCGAACACGTTCGTGTAAAGCGTTTCATTGTCGAACATCACGGCGACGTCGTCGGTCGGCTTGATGCCCGCATCCGCGGTACTCGCCCACGCCTTCAGCAGCGCAACCGTCGTCACGACGAGATTCGTCTTGCCGTCCTCCGACTTGAAGGACAACCCGTCCGGCCCCGACGGCATTCCGTCGACCGGGCCGACACTCTGCACGGTGCCCTCCGCCTTCGCGGCAAACCCTCTCGCGCGGACCGTGCCGATCAGCTTCGCGAGCCGTGCATTCACGTCGGCCGTGTACTGCTTGTCGAGGGCCGCCCGATCCTCGATCCGGGCCGCCGCCAGGCTCGCCGCGGCCTTGCTCCGATAGGCAAGATACGACTGCGCCGGCGATGCGATCACCTTCGCCCCGACCGCGGCGAGCACCGCCGCGACCACCACCACCCCCGCCCCGACCTTCAGTCTTGATATGCGCTTCATTTTTTATGACGTTACCGAACCCCGCGCCGACAGCGAAAACGGCTGCCGTCATCCCGCGGCAGCCGTCCCTCAGAAACGCTTCATTCTAACGTCGCGCAGGCTTCACTCGTCGACCTTGAACGCCGATACCAGTCGCGTCAGTTCCGCCGCCTGTTGCTTCAGGCTTTCCGCGGCCGCCGCGCTTTCCTCGACCAGCGCCGCATTCTGCTGCGTCATCTGATCGAGCGACTGCACCGCGTCGCCGATCTGGTCGATGCCCGCGCTCTGCTCCAGGCTCGCCTCGGCGATCTCGCTCATCATCGCGCTGACGCCCTGCACCTGCGACACGACATCGCGCATCACCTTGCCGGCCTCGCTGACGAGCCGCGACCCGGTGTTCACCGTGCCCGCGCTGTGCTCGATCAGCGCCTTGATCTCCTTCGCCGCCTGCGCGCTGCGCTGCGCGAGGTTGCGCACTTCCGCGGCGACGACCGCGAACCCGCGCCCCTGCTCGCCGGCCCGGGCCGCCTCGACCGCGGCGTTCAGCGCGAGGATGTTCGTCTGGAACGAGATGCTGTCGATCATCACGATGATCTCGGAGATCCGTTGCGACGCATCGCTGATCTGCTCCATCGTCGACACGACTTCGCCGACGACCTGCCCGCCGCGCGACGCCGTATCGGATGCGCCGGTGATCAGCTTCGCGGCCGTGGTCGCGGTTTCGGTGTTGTTGCGCACGACCGCCGTGATTTCCTCCATCGACGAAGCCGTGCGCTCGAGGTTGCTCGACTGCCCTTCGGTGCGCTCACTGAGATCCGCGTTGCCCGACGCGATCTGCGCGGAGCCGGTCGCGATCGATGCGGACGCCGCGCGAATCCGGTGCACGAGCGTCGACAACGATGACACGAAGCGGTTGAACGCGTCCGACAACTGGCCGATCTCGTCGTCGCTCTCGACCGTCATCCGGCGCGTCAGGTCGCCCTGGCCGCTCGCGATCTCCGACAGCAGCGTCGCCGCGCGGCGGATCGGCGCGGCGATCGCGCGCCCGACCAGCCAGATCACGACCAGCGCGACGCCGAGGCCCACCACCGCGGCGACCAGCGCCGCGCTGCGAATCGCGCGCGTGACCGGCCCGAGCAGTTCGGCCTGCGGCACTTCGACGACCACGTACGCATTCAGCTCCGGAATGAACGACGTCGCGATGAAACGCGCACCGCCGTCGCCGTCGTAGCTCAGGTATGCATACGGTTTGCCGGCCAGCAGCGTCGATGCCGCGTCGCCGGGTAGGCCCGCTTCGTCCTTCAGGAAGTGCTTGCCGTCGATCAGCGACGTATCGCGATGCATCATGAACGCGCCGTCCGGCCGCACGAGGTACGCGAACCCGGTGTCGCCGATCCGGTACGCGGCGATGCCCTTCGCGAGCGCATCGACGGACAGGCTCATGCTGGCCGCGCCGATCGGCGCGCCGTCGAGCTCCACGCGGCTGTTGATGAACATCATGTAGCCGCCGAGCGTGACTTCGCGATCCATGTTCACGTCGAAGGCCTTGCCGGATGCGAGGAAGTTCGTCAGCCACCGATCCTCGCCGGTGACCTTGCGCTGCAGGCCGCCTTCGTTGTAGTAGTTGCCGCTCTTCACCGACACCCACTGCACGGACGCCGCCTTCTGCTCATCCTTCACGTTCTTCGCTAGCTGGATCCAGTTGCGCGTGCCGGCGTCCGGCTCGCCGTCGGCTTCCCATTGCAGCAGGAACGCATCGCGCGCGAGCAGGCGCGACGCGGCGATCGGCCCGGCCATCTGCCGCTGCACGTCGGCGCGAATGCCGCTGACGGCCGTCGGCAACTCTTCGCGGACGACGCGATCGCGCACCGCGTGACCGATCAGGCGGACGCTCAACCCGCTCGAGATCGCGACGAACACGAGCAGGCAACTCGTCATGCTGAGAATCAGCTTGTTCTGAATGGACAGCTTGCGCCAGAAATGCATGGGGAACCCTCGATAACCGCTCGGTCTGAGCCAGCTTGGGTTATCGGCAGGCACGCGCGAAATCGCATCGCCGATTTCACATGGCCGTCATGCGGGATCCGATATGTGGTCGACGGGCGGGCGTGGCGTGCCCGTCGAGCGTCGCGCGATCAATACGCGACGAAGATCGTCACGCGGCGGTTGCGCGCCCGCGCGGGCGCATCGTCGCCGGCGACGAGCGGCTGCGTGTCGGCTCGCCCGATCGCCGCGAGCCGGTGCGGCGCGACGCCGCGCTCGGCCAGATAGCGCACGACGCTGCCCGCCCGCGCGGATGACAGCTCCCAGTTCGATTCGTATTTCGCGTTCGCGATCGGCGCGCTGTCGGTATGCCCCTCGACGAGTATGTCGCCGGTCGCATGCTCGCTCAACGCGCGCGCGATCTCACTCAGCACCGGCGTCGCGTCGGGCAGCAGGCGCGCATCGCCGACGTTGAACAGGATCTTCGCATCGATGCCGATCTCGATGCCGTGCGGCGCGCGCACGAGCGAGATGCGGCCGTTCGTCTTCAGCGCATCGAGCGACGTCAGCCATGCGGGCGCGCGCTCGGGTGTCGCAGGTGCGGCCGCCGTCACGCTTGACGCACCTCCGTCGTGCCGCGCGAGCGTCTGATAGCGCGCATCGAGCGCGTTGTATTTCGCGAGCTGCAGCACGTACAGCGCGAGAAACAGCACCATCAGCGTCGTGATGAGATCCGCGTAGGAAATCAGCCAGCGTCCGGACTGCGTGCCTTCCGCTTCATCGTCGTCGCGGTCGGCCGCAGCCGAAGCCGCACGCATGCCGTCAGTTCGAGCCGTCATGTCGAAGCTCCCGGTGCGTCATGCGAGCGATTCCGCCGCGCGGCCGCGCACGTCGCCGGTCAGCCGCGTTTCGATCGTATGCGGCGACTCCTTGCGCGAGATCGCGAGCAAGCCGTCGAGATACAGCTTGCGAAACCGCAGCTCGCTATCGATCTGCGCGCGCAGCTTGCCGTAGAGCGGCAGGAACACGAGGTTCGCGAACGCGAGGCCGTAGAGCGTCGCGATGAACGCAACCGCGATGCCGAGCCCGAGCTGCGCCGGTTCGAGAATGTGGCTCGTCACCTGCACCAGCCCGAGCACCGAGCCGAGGATGCCGAACGTCGGCGCATAGCCGCCGGCCTGATGCCACACGCGCGCGGCCGCGAGCCGGCTGCGCTCGTACGCGTCGAGCTCGCGGTGCAGCGCGTCCTCGAGCACGGCGGTCGATACGCCGTTCGCGAGCAGTTCCAGCCCGCGCCGAGCGAACGGATGAATACCGCTCACGTCCATCGATTCGAACGCGAGCAAGCCGTCGAGCTTCGCGCGATCGCCCCACTCCAGCAGGTCGGTCAGGTGCTTGCGATCGACTTCCTGCGCGCGCACGAACGCGAGCCGCAACTGCTTCGCCGCATCGAAGAAGCGTGCCCACGTGTTCTGGATCATCACCGCGCCGAGCGTGCCGCCGAGTACGATGACGAGCGCCTCGAACTGGAACAGCATCGAGAAGTGGCCGCCTTCCAGCGCGAAGCCGAATACGATGGCCGCGCCGCCGAGCACCACGCCGGCCAGGGTCAACAGGTCCATATGCGTCTCCGTCGGGTCGAGTGTTACGCGTCGGATGCAGCGAGGGGCGCGGACGGCGCCGGCGCCTTGGCGACACGCACGGCATCGAGCACGCGCTGTCCGATCTCCTCGATCTCGATCGGATCGAGCTTCAACTCGCGACGCATCACCCACGACACTTCGTTGCGCCGCGCTTCCGTCATCACCGAGAACAACTTGTCGGCCACCGCGCGATCATCGAGGCTCGCGATCAGCTTCGCGAGATCGTACGTGTCGAATGCGCTGATCACGTCGAACAGCGTGCGCTGATCGATCCACACGATGTCCTCGAGCGCGCGCACGTCGCCGCCGGCGCGCGGGCTGCGGCGCGAGAAATACGCGACGCCTTTCTGCTCGACGTAGCCGAGCACCTTCGACTTGCGGAACGCGAACACCTCGTCGGCGATTTCGCCGTGCGACAGCTTGTTGAGCAGCAGCTTCCGGTCGACGCCGATCAGCGCCTCCAGGTCGGCCAGCTCGATCAGCTCCAGCTCACTGTTGATCGACAGGTCGAGATCGTGATCAGCGACCTGCTGCGCGCGATCGATCACGCGCGCCGCATCGAACGTGACAACCTGGCGCGCATCCGACGAACCCGCGTAATCGGTCGCGCCGCCGGCATGATCGGCCTGCGCGGCTTCGATCGTGACGAGATTGAGCTTCTCCATGCGGTGCAGCATCGCGAGCACGTGCGGGCGCGAATGGCCGGCGATCGCGCGACAGCGGCGGATCACGTCCGCGAGCGGCACCGACGTTTCCGCCGCATGCGCCTGCATCGGCCGGCGCGACCATGCGTCGTCGGAGCCGCGCGTGTCGGCGCCCGCCATCAGCGACAGTACATGCGCATACGACAGCACGCCCGGCATGAAGTCGGCGTGCGTATAGGTCGCGAGTTGGTCGTCCTTGCGCTTCACGCGCCGGATCATCGTGCGCACGACATGACGAAGCAGCGCGGACACGTGCTCGATCTCTTCGTCGAGCACCGCGGCCGGCACGACCGTGAGCTGACAGAACGACAGCGCTTTCGCGGTATGCGCGCGAGGTTCGGCCGCGAGCAGCGCCGATTCGCCGAAGAACTCGCCGCGCCCGAGCGTCGCGACGACGACGCGCTTGTCTTCGCAGCGCGTCGACAGCTCGACCTTGCCGTCGGCGATCAGAAAGATGACGGGCTCGCCGGCGAAGCCCTCCGAGTAAATGATTTCTCCGGGCGCCGCTGTACGCGTCCACGATTGCTGACGATTCACGTCGATCCCCCTGCTGCGCTGAATGTTGCGGACTGCGCGTCGCCTGTCGGAAGCATGCGATCGCGAGTCATCCCCGTGACTCGTTTACGTCATCGGGCGCAACATCCTTTAGCGAGTTCGCACTCGCTTTTGCGCGAAATCAACGTGAAACGTTTGCGGGTTGCGCGGCTGTTTCGCAATGTTCACTTCGATTGTTCACTTCGATGCGTGTGCGTGCGCGCGTAGTGCAATTGAAAGCGCAATGCGATCCCGCGCGTCAAAACTCCATGTCGAGTTCGTCGATGTCTTCCTGCTCCGCCTTCGCCGCGTCGATCCACTCCGCCACGAACGGATGCGCGAGCACCTGCATGCAGTACTCGGCGATATCCGGCTCCAGCTTCACGTCATAGGTCAGGAAGCGCGTGACGACCGGTGCATACATCGCGTCGGCGATGCCGATCTCCGCGCCGAACAGCCAGGGGCCGCCGTACGCGGCCAGACACTCGCGCCAGATCGTCACGATCCGCTGGATGTCGTGCTGCGCACGCGACCAGATCCGGAAGCCGGGGAAATGCGCACGCAGGTTCATCGGCAACGCGGATCGCAGCGCGCTGAAACCGGAATGCATCTCGCCGCAGATCGACCGGCAATGCGCGCGCGCATGCCGGTCTTCAGACAGCAGCCGCGCTTGCGGCCGGATTTCGTTCAGGTATTCGGCGATCGCGAGCGTATCCCACACCGCATTGCCGTCGTGCGTCAGGCACGGCACGAGAATCGACGGCGACAGCAGCAGCAATTCCGCCCGCGACGCGGCGTCGATCGGCACGCTGACCGTGTCGAACGCGAGCCCGCTCAGCTTCGCGAGCAGCCAGCCGCGCATCGACCACGACGAGTAATTGCGGCTGCTGATGGTCAGCGTCGTCTTTCCGGTGGATTCCATGTCGCTCCCCTACCCAATGCCGTTCGTGCCCCTGCACCGAAAACGGACGCTGCACGGCGTCATCCGCACCATACCCGTGCGGCGCATTCGCCGAACCGGCGCAGCGTCGCACCGTATCGTGGTACGGGCCACACGCCAGACCGGCGCGGCAACGCATCGCCTTCGGCCGTCCGTCATCGCGTGCCACCTGCGCCGCCGCACTCACGAACTGCGTGCAACGCGCGTGCCAGCCGCGCGCTGGCACACGGCTTGCCTTGTTTGATGCAATGCAGCGCAACGAGCGACGGTCATGAACCTGCTTGCCTATCCGTTCTATCAATGGTCTGCCGAATGCCTGCGCCCGGCGCGCGCATGGGCGGCCACTGCACGCGCGACGATGGCGCTGTGGCCGCCGTCCACCACCACGCCGACGGGCCGCACGCTCGACGCACTGTGCGAACTACTCGAATGCTGCGCGTTCTCGCATCGGCGTCCACCGTTCGGCATCCGGTCGATCGTCGTCGACGGGGAAACGGTACCGATCGTCGAGGAGGCTGCCGCGGCCACCCCGTTCGGCACGCTGCTGCATTTCCGCAAGGCGCGGCCGGTCGCACCCCAGCCGCGCGTGCTGATCGTCGCGCCGATGTCCGGGCATTTCGCGACGCTGTTGCGCGGCACGGTGCACACGATGCTGGCCGACCACGACGTGTACATCACCGACTGGCACAACCCGCGCGACATCCCGCTGACGGCCGGACGGTTCGGCTTCGACGAATACGTCGTGCACGTGATCGACTTCATTCGCCAGATCGGCCCCGACGCACATGTGCTCGCGATCTGCCAGCCGACCGTCGCCGCGCTCGCGGCGGTCGCGCTGATGGCGGCCGGCGGCGATCCGGCGCAGCCCGCGAGCCTGACATTGATGGCGGGCCCGATCGACTGCCGCGTGAATCCGACGAAGGTCAACGCGCTCGCCACGAGCCAGTCGATCGAATGGTTCGCGCGGAACCTGATCAGCGTCGTGCCGGCCGGCTTCGTCGGCGCGCAGCGGTGCGTGTATCCGGGCTTCGTGCAGGTCGGCGCCTTCATGTCGATGAATCCCGACCGGCATGCGGCGTCGTTTGCCGATCTGTATTACGAGCGCGCGAAAGGCGACCCCGCGAAAGCCGACACGCTGCGGCACTTCTACGACGAATACTTCGCAACGGCCGATCTCACCGCGGAGTTCTATCTGGAAACGGTCGAGAAGGTGTTCCAGCAATATGCGCTCGCGCGCGGCGAGTTGACGGTCGGCGACAGGCTCGTCGAACCGGCGGCGATTCATCGCACCGCGCTGCTGACGATCGAAGGCGAGAAGGACGATATCTGCGCAGTCGGCCAGACGATGGCCGCGCAGGAGCTGTGTTCGGGGTTGCCGCCATATCTCAAGACGCACCACGTGCAGACGGGCGCGGGCCACTACGGGGTGTTCAACGGCACCCGCTGGGAAACGCAGATCTATCCGATCGTGCGCGCGACGATCCACGACAACGAGCCGTACGATCGCACCGCGGATTCGGAAGGCAACGCGAACGGCGCGCACTACGTCACGCTGCGCGCACTGCTCGATGCGCGCGCAACGAGGCACGATGCGGTGGCCGAAACATGATCGCATCACGCCCGCTGAAGCCGAGCGGCACGGTATTCGCCGGCGTTGCAAATGAATCGCCCCGCCGTAGGGGCGGGGCGCGATTTCCAGCAGCGTTCAGCCGACGCGCGAGCGAGCGAACCCGCGCGCCCGGCCTGTGTTACGAACAGGCCTTGCCGTGCGATGCATGGAAGCCCTTCGTCTTCGCCTCCGCTTCCGACATGTAGCTGCCGTGCTTCGTCTTGCCGTAGTACTTGTCGGTCGAGCAGTGATAGACCTTCGTGCTGTCGTTGGCCCACACCTGGCCCGCGCCGCCGCCAGGCGCTGCCGCGGTCGTCGCCGGCGCGCTCTTGGCGGGCGCGGGGGCCGATGCCGGAGTAGCGGATGCCGCCATTGCGGGCGCCGCGGCCGGTGCGCTGGCCGCCGCAGCAGCCGATGCGCCGTACCAGGTCTTCACGCCCTTGTGACCCGCGCATGCACCCTTCTTCGACGCGCCCGAATAGAACGACCCGTCCTTGCACAGACCGGTCGTGCCCGCCGGCGCGCTGGCCGGAACCTGCGCGAACGCAGCGATCGACAGCCCCACGCCGGCCGCAAGCGCGGCGATCAACATCATTTTTTTCATGGTCCTCTCCTGATTTGCCTGACCGGTGAAAGCGTCCCGGAGCCGCGCCGGGAAAACCCTGCTTAGTGCACCCAGTGGCACACGCGATGGTGGTGGTGATTGAAATGGCACACGCGGTGCGAGTGCGCTTCGGCAAGGGCCGGCACGAGAACGGCACAAGCCAGTGCGGTGGCCGTCAGGATCTTCGCGATGCGGTTCATGGACATTCTCCGGGATAGGTCAGCCGGTGATCCGGCTGGTATCTGCTTAACGCCGATCACCCGATCTCCGTGCACCGCACCTGCCCGCAATTGACGATCTTTGACATCGGCCGCTCGAAGGCGGCTGCGCACCCGCATGCTTTCGAAGCTTTCATCAGCACAACGCTCTGGACTTCGAATGAAGCGACGCCGCCGGAACGGGCGAGCGCGTGCAAGAGAAGGGGTCAGGAAAAGAAACGGCGCGATGACCAATCGCGCCGACAAGCAATGAGAAACGATACGAAAAACCATCGCGTGCCGCGGCACGCGATCTCGCGACTTACTTCAACCGCCCCGACAGGAACTGCCCGAGCCGCTCGCTCTTCGGATTGACGAGAATCTCCTGCGGATCGCCCTCTTCCTCGATCTTCCCTTGATGCAGGAAGATCACATGATTCGACACGTTGCGCGCGAAACCCATCTCGTGCGTGACGACGACCATCGTGCGACCTTCCTCGGCCAGCTTCTGCATCACCTTGAGCACTTCACCCACGAGCTCCGGATCGAGCGCCGAAGTCGGCTCGTCGAACAGCATCACCTCGGGCTCCATCGCGAGCGCACGCGCGATCGCGACACGCTGCTGCTGGCCGCCTGACAGGTGCGACGGATACATGCCCTCGACGCGCGGCGCGAGACCGACCTTCTCCAGATACTGGCGCGCGCGCTCGACCGCTTCGCCCTTGCCGATTCCGAGCACGGCCATCGGCGCCTCGATCACGTTCTCGAGCACCGTCATGTGCGACCACAGGTTGAAGTGCTGGAACACCATCGCGAGCTTCGTGCGCATCCGCTGCAGCTGCTTCTGGTCGGCCACGCGCAGCGAGCCGTTGCGGTCGCGCGTGGTCTCGATCGGCTCGCTGCCGATCGTGATCTGCCCCGAGCACGGCTGCTCGAGGAAGTTGATGCAGCGCAGGAACGTGCTCTTGCCGGAGCCGCTCGAGCCGATGATGCTGATCACGTCGCCGGCCTTCGCCTTCATCGACACGCCCTTCAACACCTCGTTGTCGCCGAACTTCTTGTGGAGGTTATCAACGGTGAGCTTGTACATGCTTGGTCCTTCCTTGCATTAATGGCCGCGCGGCGAGAGGTACGCGAGCCAGCGCGTCTCGAGCTTGCGGAACGCCCAGATGAGCGTGAACACGACGATGGCGTACAGCACGGCCGCGATGCCGTAGGCCTGGAACGACATGTACGTCGCGGAGTTGACGTCGCGCGTGACCTTCAGGATGTCGGGCACGGTCGCGGTGAACGCGAGCGTCGTCGCGTGCAGCATCAGGATCACTTCGTTGCTGTAGCTGGGCAGCGAGCGGCGCAGCGCGGACGGCAGGATGATGCGCGTATAGAGCTTGAAGCGCGACATCCCGTACGCCATCCCGGCCTCGATCTCGCCGGCCGACGTGGCCTTGATCGCGCCCGCGAAGATCTCGGTCGCATACGCGCATTCGTTCAGCACGAACGCGAGCAGCGTGCAGTTCATCGCGTTGCGGAAGAACGTGTCGAGCAGCACGTGGTCGTGCACGACCTGCAGGCTGTAGATGCCGGTGTAGCACATCAGCAGCTGCACGTAGAGCGGCGTGCCGCGGAACACGTACGTATAGAGCCACACCGGGCCGGAAATCCAGCGGTTCGACGACGCGCGCGCGATCGCGAGCGGCACGGCCAGTGCGAAGCCGAACGCGATCGACACGACCAGCAGCCACAGCGTGATCGCGAGGCCGCTGAAGCGGTAGCCGTCGGTGTAGAGATAGTTTTGCCAGTACTGGCCGATGAGTTCGATCACAGTGCGAGCCTCCGGACGCCGACGGAATAACGCTTCTCGAGACGGTGCAGCACGACGTTCGACACCGTCGTGATCGCGAGGTAGATCGCGCCCGCCGCGAGCGTGAAGAAGAAGAAATCGAGCGTGCTCTTGCCGGCATCCTGCGACGCCTTCACGACATCGGCGAGGCCGATGATCGACACCAGCGCGGTGGCCTTCACGAGCACCTGCCAGTTGTTGCCGATGCCCGGCAGCGCGAAGCGCATCATCTGCGGGAACAGTATCCGGTGGAACACGCGCCAGCCGCTCATCCCGTACGCGAAGCCCGCTTCGAGCTGGCCGCGCGGCACCGCGAGAAACGCACCGCGGAACGTCTCGGTGAAGTACGCACCGTAGATGAAGCCGAGCGTGATGACGCCGGCGACGAACGGATCGATGTCGATCTGATCCCAGCCGAGCGCGTCGGTCGCCATGTTCAGCAGGATCTGGATCCCATAGAACAGCAGCAGCATCAGCACGAGATCGGGCACCGCGCGGATCAACGTCGTATAGAACGTGCCGAGCGCCTTGAGCGCGCGGTTCGTCGACAGTTTCGCGCTCGCACCGACCAGCCCCAGCACGAGCGACGCGGCGAGCGACAGCACCGCCAGCTTCACGGTTTCCACCGTGCCGGCCCACAGCAGCGGGCCAAATCCCTGGAAAATCATGTCAGCGTATCCATCCAGAAAGACGGGCGGCGCAGCGCGGCCGGAGCCGCGTGCGCCGCGAAGGCGTCAGCCACCGTAGACGTCGAATGCGAAGTACTTCTTCTCGAGCTTCTTGTACGTGCCGTCCTTGATGATGTCGGCGATCGCGTGGTCGATCTTCGCCTTCAGGTCGGCGTCGTCCTTGCGCAGGCCGATGCCCGCACCGTTGCCGAGCGTCTTCGGATCGTCGATGTCCTTGCCGGCGAATTCGAAGTTCGCGCCGCGCGGCGTCTTCAGGAAGCCGAGGTCGGCCTGCACCGCGTCCTGCAGCGCGGCATCGAGGCGGCCGGACATCAGGTCCTGGTACACGCCATCCTGGTTCTGGTAAGACACGACCTGCACGCCCTTCGGCGCCCAGTAGGCCTTCGCGTAGGTTTCCTGGATCGTGCCCTGCTCGACGCCCACCGACTTGCCCTTCAGCGATTCGGCCGTCGGCTGCAGGTGCGCGCCCTTCTTCGAGACGAGCCGCGTCGGCGTGTTGAACAGCTTGTCGGAGAACGCGATCTGCTCGGCACGCGCCGGCGTCATCGACATCGACGACAGCACGCCGTCGAACTTCTTCGCCTTCAGCGCCGGGATCATCCCGTCGAAGTCGTTCTCGATCCATACGCATTTCGCCTTCAGGCGCGCGCAGATCTCGTTGCCGAGATCGACGTCGAAGCCGACAACCTTGCCGCTTGCGTCCTTCGATTCGAACGGCGGATAGCTGGCGTCGACGCCGAACCGGATCGTCGACCAATCCTTGGCGTGGGCACCCACCGCGATACACGCGAGGGCAATACTGAGGGCGAGTTTCTTCATGGCGTTCCTGTCATAGGCGAACTGGGCACGGGCCCGTCGGGCGTCGCCGCCGCGAACCCTTCCAACCGGAAAGCCGTCATCTAGACGGCGCCCCAAGTTGTACATACAACTTTGCCTTTTGGAGTGACCCCCGGGCAATCCGTGTTTATCTCTAGTTGCGTGAAAAGCGCCGTATCGGCACGAGATTCCCTTATATTTCAATCGATTATGGTTACGTCCGGCTGTAACGGAGCTTTCATGCGACGAGTCCGCCCTTCTCGGCCGCACGCGCATTTGTCTATACTTTTCCGTTTGCCGTGCGCGCGCGCCTCGTGCGCGACGTTCGCCGGACCCACGCCTGTGCGCGATTTCCCGTGTGGATATGTGCCGAAATAATGGGGATCATGCGTCGATGGCCGGGCGGATCCCGCATCGAACCCGGTACACTCCGCCCGGCCCCGCATGAAGGCCGGACTGCGACGGCACGCGGCCGCCGTCACTTGAACAGCAACCCCATGACCACACCGATCTATCAGGAAATCAAGGACTTCATCCTCGCGCGCATCCACGCGGGCGAGTGGGCGGAAGGCGACCAAGTGCCGTCGGAGAACGAGCTCGCGCGCGAATTCAACGTCGCGCGGATGACGGTCAACCGCGCGCTGCGCGAGCTGACGGCCGAGCAGGTGCTCACGCGTACACGCGGCTCCGGCACCTACGTCGCATCGCCGAAATACGAATCGACGCTGGTCGCGATCCGCAGCATCTCGGATGAAGTCGCCGCGCGCGGCCATGCGTATCGGGCACAGGTGCTGGAGGTGGGCGCTGCCATCGCCGACGCGCAGCTTGCCGACGAGCTGCGGCTCGACACGGGCAACCCGATCTTCCATTCGCGCGTGCTGCACTTCGAGAACGACACACCCGTGCAGCTCGAGGAACGCTGGGTCAATCCGGCCTGCGCGCCCGAATATGCGTTGCAGGACTTCACGACGACGACGCCGAACCAGTACCTGACGCGCGTCGCGCCGCTACAGCGGGTCGAATACCGGATCGAGGCCGCGATGCCCGATGCGCCGACGCGCCGCCACCTGACGATGGACGAACGCGAGCCCTGCCTGCTGCTGCATCGGCGCACGTGGTCGCAGGGAATGGTCGCGTCGGTCGCGAATCTATGGCACCCGGGCAGCCGCTACCGGTTCACCGGGCATTTCTGACGCGCGGCTCGCGCGTTCATTGCGCGCCGCGGCGCGCGCAGCGTTCGATCGCGTCGACCGCGACACGCAACCCGTCCTCCTGCCCGAGCCGCGCACCGAGTTCAGCGGCCCGCGCCTGCGTGTCGGCCCGCGCCGCGAACGCGATCGCACGTGCGAACGCGGCGGCGCGCACGCGGCGCCCGGCCACCGGCGCATCGGCCACACCGAGCCGCTGCAGCCGGTTCGCCCAGAAGAACTGATCGCCCGCGAACGGCACGACGACCGACGCAATGCCCGCCCGCGCGGCCGAATGCGTGGTGCCCGACCCGCCGTGGTGGATCGCCATCGATACTTGCGGAAACAACCAGTCGTGCGGCGTGTCGCCGATCACGCACACGTGCGCGGGCAGCATCGACGCATCGATGCCGCTCCAGCCCGGCTGGAACAGCGCACGCCGGCCGTCGAGCGCCCGCACCAGCGCGTCGACCATCGCGGCCCGGTCGAACCCGGCCATGCTGCCGAAGCCGATATACACGGGCCGATCGCCCGCTTCCAGAAAGGCCGCGAGCGCGGGCGGCGGCGTCCAGGCCGGCGCGTCGATACGCCACTGACCGCATGCCAGCACATTCGGCGGCCAGTCGGCCGGCTCGGCGAGCAGCACGGGCGACACGCCATACAGCATCGGATGATCGGTCCACACGCGCCGGCGCGGCGGCAGTCCGCACACGCTGGCGCGCGCCGCATTGGTCGCCTTCCTGAACGCCTGCCACAGCAGCGCGTTCACGAACCGGTGGCTGGCGCGATTCAGCCAGCGCGGCGCCTTGGCCGGCGGCAGGAACGGCGACGCGAACGCCGCGGTCGGCGTGATCGGGATCATCCCCGCGCCGATTGCCGGCACGCCGCGATACTCGGCGACCGACAGCCCGACGAACGACGCCAGCCCCGACACGAGGATCGCATCGCAACCGGCCGACGCGTGTGCGACTTCGCGCATCCACGCTTCCGTGTTCGCATTCGCGATCGCCGCGAGCGCCTTCGACGTGTCGTTGAAACCGCCGCGCCCGCGCACCGCATCGGACAATGCGCCCTCCGGCGCGATCGCCGCGCGGATATCGCCGGACAACGGCGCGCACGGCACGCCGAGCGCGGCGGCCGAACCGAGCGTCGCGGCGTCGGCCAGTAACCGGACCTCATGGCCGGCCGCCATCAACGCGCGACCCAGCGCCGCGAGCGGACGCGTGTCACCTTCGGTGCCGTAGGTGGCAATGACGAGTTTCATGCGTGACTCCTCGGCACGGCGAGAACGAGTGGATTCAAAAAAGTGCACGCCGTATACTAATGCAATTCGTACACTTTCCGTCAACCCCGAGCCATGCCGATGACGACCGACGATCCGGGCCGCCGCGCGCGCAAGCGCATCCAGATGCTCGCGCACCTTGCCGCCACCGGCGCGCGCCTGTTCGATGCGCACGGCTACGACGCCGTCACGATGGAGCAGATCGCCGCGCAGGCCGACGTCGCGAAACGAACGCTGTACAACCACTTCCCGACGAAGGAAGCCGTGCTCGCGCACTGGCTCGAAGGCGAACTCGCGCGCGACCTCGCCCATCTCGAGCGCGACGTCGCAAGACGGAAAAGCTTCGCGTCGCGGATCGCCTGCGTGCTCGACGCGTCGGCCGCGTGGTGCGAACAGCACCCGGTGTATCTGCTCGCATACCTGCGGCATCGATTCCTGAGCATCGGGGCAGTGCAAGCGGAAGGTGCGACGGAGCACGGCAGCGACATCGCGCTCGTGTGGCAGCAGCTGATCGCGGCCGGCCAGCAAGCCGGCGAGCTGAATCCGGCGCTGGCGGCCGACCAGCTCGCCACGTGGTTCCATCATCTGTATCTCGCGGCGATGCTGCGCTGGCTGACCGTGCCGGGGTTGTCGCTGAAACGGGAATTCCAGTCGATCGCGAAACTGTTCGTCGAAGGCGCGCAAGCGAAGCAGTGAGCGGCCTCGGCGGTCCGATACCGTGCCGATTGCGCCGGGCGCAGCGCGCCGCGCAGGGGTTTTTACAACGAATAATCAGACGGGATGCCAAATTTCCCGCGCGGCAGTATGCTGGTGTCGTACGGCCGCGCCCGATACATCGGGCAATCCCCTAGTCCGCACGTCGCCGCGCCGCCGTCGCATCCGCAATCATGCATTGCAAGGAGGGCTTCGTGATGGCTACGACACATCAGCACTTCCACCTCGAGCTACGGCACGCCACCGCGCCGACGTATTTCATCAGCTACCTGTTTCCCGCCTTGCTGTTCGTGTACGAACTGCTGCGCGTCGGCCAGTGGATCCGCGATCACGGGATGCAATTCGCCGCGTTCAAGCAGATGGGTTACGAGTATCTGCTGATGCTGCTGTTCGTCGGGCTGCAGATCGTCGTCGAGGCGATCTTCCTGCTTGGCGCCGCGATGCGCCGCGACCATCGCGATTTCGAGCACCGCCTGCCGAACGTGGTCCTCGGCATCGGCTGCTCGATCGCGCTGCTCGCGATCGATCTCGCGATCCAGCTGGCGTTCTGAGCGCCGGCGGGTTCGGCCCGCCGGTCGCATAGGTTGGCACGTTCAGGCGGGCGCGTCGCGCAGCAACGTCGCCACCGCCGCGAGTACGTCGTCGGGCCGCTCGCGATGCGGCATGTGCCCGCATCGGTCGAGCAGCAGGAACGTCGACGGCCCCGCGACGCGCGCGGCGATCCGCTTCGGATGCACGTCGGATCCGTATTCGTCCTGCTCCCCGTGAATCGCGAGCGTCGCGCAGCGCACGCGCGGCAGTTCGTCGTCGAGGCTCCAGCCGCGAAACGCCGGCGACAGCCACGTGTCGACCCACGCACGCAGCACCCATTCGGCTTTCTCGCCGTGATAGCGCGCGAGCCGGTCGAGCTGGCCGGGCGCGTCGAACTGCTGCGCCGCGTCGCGAATGCCGTCGCGCGTGCGATCCTCGACGAACGCCTGCGCGGCGACCGTCACCAGCGCGCGGCAACGCGCCGGATACGCGGCCGCGCACCCGACCGCCATCCCGCCGCCGACGCTGTGCCCGAACGCGACGAACGCATCGATGCCGAACCGTTCGAGCAGCGCATGGAAACCGTGACCGGCCTCGTCGCGCACGAACGTCGCCGCGAGCTGCCCCGGATGACGATCGGATCGGCCGAAGCCGAGCCGGTCGTACGCGATCACGTCGCGGCCGGTGGCGCGCGCGAGCCGGGCGGGGAAGTCGCGCCATAGTTCGACGCAGCCGAGCGAATCGTGCAGCAGCACTATCGGTGCGGCCGGCGTAGGTGCGGGCGGCTTAGGTGCGACCGCCTCTAGCGCGGCCGTTTCCACAGCAGGCGCACCGCGCCAGCGCTTCGCGAAGAGACGGCCTTGCGGCGTCTCGACCCAGGTCTCCTCGGTCACGATGTCGGTCATATGTATGTCGTCGTCTGCATGAAGGCGGCCGCACGCGGGCGTTCCGCATCGAATGCCGACGATGGTGGCGCGGCGACGCGCGCGGCGTCAAGCAAGCCCCCACCGCCCGCACGCTCATTCGGGTTGCGGCGGCAGATACTCCATCTGCGCCTCGTCGTAGAGCCGGTAGATCAGCGCCTGCATCGCGCGGATGTCCTCCGATTCGTCGAGCATCCGCATGCTCATGATGATCGGCGACACGAGGTTCGGATCGTCGAGCGGCTTGTAGCTGATGTCGTCGCGCTTCAGCCCGTACACGCTGTGCGGCACGACCGACACGCCCTCGCCCATCGCGACGAGCCCGAGCGCGATCTGCAGCTCGCGCGTCTCGTAGATGCGCCGCGGCTGCAGCGCGCGATCGTGGAATGCCGCGAGCACCTGGTCCGCATAGCTCGGCCGCGGCGCCTTCGGAAAGATGATCAGCGTGTCGTTCACGAGATCGTGCAGCGACAGCACGGGCTTCGCGCCGTCGAGCACGTGACCGACCGGCAGCGCGACGATCATCCGTTCCTCGCGCAGCACGACGCGCCGCACGCTCGGATCCTCGTGACGGATGCGCCCGAACCCGACGTCGATGCGCCCTTCCTTCAGCGCCTTGATCTGATCCATCGTCGACATCTCGTGCAGGCTCAGCTCGACGGCCGGATACTCGCTGCGAAAGCGCCGGATGATCTTCGGCAGCATCCCGTACAGCGTCGAGCCGACGAAACCGACCGACATGCTGCGCTCGATCTTGCCGACCCGCTTCGTCATCGATTCGAGCTCGGTCGTCTGCGCGAGCAGCTGCACCGCATGCGAATAGAAGAAGCGTCCCGCGTCCGTCAGCTTCAGCGGCCGCGCGTTGCGCTCGAACAGCGGCACGCCGAGCGCCTCCTCGAGCTGCTGGATCTGCCGGCTGAGCGGCGGCTGCGCGATGTGCAGCCGCTCGGCCGCACGCGTGAAATTCCGCTCCTCGGCAACCGCGACGAAGTAGCGGAGGTGTCTCAACTCCATGTTCGAACCCTCCCGGACAGGCCACGGACGTTCATTCGGCCCCGCGCGGATGCGTCCCGCGCCGGTCGCCCACGCCGGTCGCCCACGCCGGTCGCCCCGTGCTCGCCTGATCCCGATGCCATGACGATACCTTACAGCGCGCCGCTACTGACGCGAGCAGCATCGCGCCCGCACGCGCGTCGCGCACCGCGCAAAGCAAAACGGGAAGCCGCGAGGCTTCCCGTTCGTTCATCGACGCCGCGTCGCGGCATCGTCCCGGCCGCGCGTCACGCCTCGGTTGCGTACAGCGCATCGCGCTGCGCGTCGCTCAGCGAATCGAGCGGCACGTCCGGCAGTCGATAGCAAATCATCGCGCCGTACAGCTCGGCCAGGCAGTTGCTGCCGGCGTCGAGCGCGTAGCCGTCCTCGCCGTCCGGCGCCGGCGGATACACTTCGCGCCACGCATTGATCGCTGCTTCGATTCGCACGATGGAAACGGGTCCGGCCTTCCGCTCGGCGGGTGATGCGCTCATGAATTCCTCTGGGTTGCCGCTCCGCGGGCCGTGCCGGCCGCGGCGGAACGATTGAAACGCCGGGCGCCGCCGGCCGCCGCAACAGGCGCGCGCCGGATGCCCGATCCGCGCCGCGCTCGTCGCGCCGGCCGGGCCATGGCCCGGTAGGGTCGGGAAATATAACCGGCTTTGACCCCGTGCAGGCGAAAGCCGACAAAAAAAACGGGAAGCGTTCGGCTTCCCGTTTCATCGCATCTCGCGCGGCCCTGCCGCACCGCTATCAGCCCGCGGTTTCGCGGTTCGCCACGCGCTGCGTCTGCGCGCCGCGGTTCGCGGCCACCCATGGCGCGATTTCCATGTCTTCGTAGCGCACGAAGCGGCTCTTGTTCAGGAACCGGTAGCCGAGCCAGACGACGAGGAACAGCGGGATGCCGACGTAGGTCGCGGCCACGCCCGCCCAGTCGATCCGGTTCGCGAGGAACGCCTGATAGTCCTGCCCCAGCGCGATCACGAGACACAGCACGAACGCGAACAGCGGGCCGAACGGAAACCATTTCGACTGGTACGGCAGTTGATCGACCGCGTAGCCCTGCTTCACGTAGCCCTTGCGGAACCGGTAGTGGCTGATCGCGATGCCGAGCCACGCGATGAAACCGGTCATGCCCGACGTGTTCAACAGCCACAGGTACACCGTCTTGTCGCCGTACAGCGACGTGAAGAAACACAGCGCGCCGACGGCGGTGGTCGCGTACAGCGCATTGCGCGGCACGCCGCCCGGCGACAGCTTCGCGAACAGCTTCGGTGCGCGGCCTTCCGTCGCGAGGTTGTAGAGCATCCGGGTCGACGCGTACATGCCCGAGTTGCCGGCCGACAGCACGGCCGTCAGGATCACCGCGTTCATCACGCCGGCCGCGAACGCGAGGCCCGCGTGGCGGAACACCAGCGTGAACGGGCTCACGCCGATGTCGGTCACGTCGCTCTTCAGCAGGCTCGGGTCGGTATAGGGAATCAGCACGCCGATCACGAAGATCGCCAGCACGTAGAACAGCAGGATCCGCCAGAACACCTGGCGCACCGCACGCGGGATCGTCGTGCGCGGGTTCTCCGATTCGCCGGCCGCGACGCCGATCAGCTCGGTGCCCTGGAACGAGAAGCCCGCGATCATCGCGACGCCCATCAGCGCCGGCAGGCCGCCGGCGAACGGCGCGTCGCCGATCGTCAGGTTGCCCCAGCCGTTGCCCGGCGCGCCCTTCAGAATGCCGAAGATCATCAGCAGGCCGACGCCGATGAACGCGACCACCGTGACGACCTTGATCAGCGCGAACCAGTATTCGGCTTCGCCAAAGCCGCGAACGGTCAGCGCGTTGAGCAGGAACATCACGGCGAGGAACGCGGCGCTCCACCAGACGCCCGGCACGTCCGGGAACCAGTAGTGCATCACGAGCTGCGCGGCGACGAGTTCGACCGCGATCGTCACGGCCCAGTTGTACCAGTAGTTCCAGCCGAGCGCGAAGCCGAAGCCTTCGTCGACGTATTTCGCGCCGTAGGTCGCGAACGAGCCCGATACCGGCATGAACGCGGCCATTTCGCCGAGGCTCGTCATCAGGAAGTAGACCATTAGGCCGATCAGCATGTACGCGACCATCGCACCGCCGGGGCCGGCCTGGGAAATCGACGCGCCGGACGCGACGAACAGGCCCGTGCCGATCGAGCCGCCGATGGCGATCATCGTCAGATGGCGCGCCTTCAGCGCGCGATGAAGCTTGGGTGGGTTCGCGGGCGAACCGGATGGGTCGGAATTCGGAAGTGCGGACATAAACGAGACGAACGTTGAGCGGGCCGGCATCCGGAGCCGGCGCAAGCGGGATCGGGGGCGCCGCCTGCGATGCATTCGATGCGGCCCCGATACGCGTTGCGCGCCGGGCGCCTGCGGCGAAGCGCGGATTCTACCTGATTCGTCATCGGGATCGCGCGCGTCCGAACGCCCGCGGAATCAACGGGTTGGGTGCGGCACGGGCGGCAACGCGCCACTCACGGCCGCGCAGGCGGCGAAACGCCGATTCGCCGACCGGTTATCCGTCATTCCAATCCAAGCCATGCTAATCGGCTTCGCCTCGTATGCCGATTCCGCATTAAAGCGACAAATCAATCGACATACATGGTAATAATCAGACGAAATGTTACGGACTGACGATTGATTCATATCAAAATCGTCCGCAAGGCATGCAGTAATGATGCGTAACCGCCGGAAACCCGGTAATTCGCGCAGCATGTTTTGCATCGCGCGGCCAGCTTCAAGATTTCGCGACATAATACGGGTTAATTCGAAATATTCAGCGCGCGGCCCCCCCGATACACAAATATCCGCCGCCTGCCGCCCCCGAGGATGAATTCATACCCGCTGCCCGCTACGCTGCGCCGCCATACCGTGTCGGCCGTGGCCCGCGTTCTGTCGCCCCGCGGCGTACTCGTCGCGGGCATCGTGCTATTGCTGCTCAGCTGGGGATTCTCGACGTCGCTTTTAATCGAGGCACGCCACGACGCGTACGGCCATGCGGTCGAAAATGCGCGCAATCTGATGCTGCTGATCGAGCGCGATATTTCACGCAATATCGAACTTTATGATCTGTCACTACAAAACGTGGTCGACGGTCTCTCCGATCCGGAACTAATGGCATTGCCGCCGCGCCAGCGTCACCGGCTGCTGTTCGACCGCGCCGCGACCGGCGCGTATCTCGGCGCCATTTTCGTGATGGACCCGCACGGCAATATCGTGATCGACTCGGCCAGGTCGCCGCCGCGGCCAGGCAATTTCGCCGATCGCGACTATTTCACCGTGCATCGCGACCGGCTTGCGCCGGGCCTCTACATCAGCCGGCCCTATGCGTCCCGGCTGCGCGGCGGCGCACTGACGATCGCGCTCAGCCGCCGGATCGTCCGGGCCGACGGCACGTTCGGCGGGATCGTCGTCGGCACGCTGAACATCGATTACTTCCGCGCGCTGCTCGACGGGGTCGCCGTCGGCAAGCACGGCAGCGCCGCGGTCATCGAGGACAACGGCGCGCTCGTGTCCCGCCTGCCGTACGACGCGCGCGTGGTCGGCCTCGATCTGCACGACTCCCCGCTCTTCATCGAGTCGCAGCGCCGCAGCGAAGGCGCGCTTACGGGCGTCGGCGCGATCGACGGCGTGCGCCGCATCTACGTTTACAAGCATCTCGCGAATCTGCCGCTGCTCGTCGACGTCGCGCCCGCCGAGATCGACATCTACGCATCGTGGCGCCATCGCGCGATCTGGACCGCCGTGCTGATGGGCCTGTTCACCGCGTTCATCGCGTGGGGTTCGCTCGCGCTGTCGCGCGAACTCAGGCGCCGGCAGATCGCCGAGTCGAAGCTGTACCGGCTCGCGCACACCGATTCGCTGACCGGCCTCGACAACCGCGGCACCTTCGACGCGGTGCTCGCGAAGGAAGCGCAGCGCGCGTCGCGCAGCGGCCGCCCGCTGTCGGTGCTGTTCGTCGACGTCGATCATTTCAAGGCGTTCAACGACTACTACGGCCACCTCGCCGGCGACGACGTGCTGCGCCGCGTCGCGCAATCCGCGTCGCGCTGCCTGCGTCGCGACAGCGACCACGTCGCGCGCTACGGCGGCGAGGAATTCGTCGTCACGCTGCCCGACACCGATGCGCGGGGCGCGGCGACCGTCGCCGAGGCGATCCGCCGCGCGATCGCCGGGCTCGACATCGCGCACGGCCGCAGTCCGTACGGGCACGTGACGACGAGCATCGGCACCGCGACCGCCACCGGCGGGCGCGTGAACGCCGCGGCGCTGCTGCGGCAGGCCGACGAAGCGCTGTACCGCGCGAAGTCCGGCGGGCGCAACCGCGTGTCGGACGCCGAGGCGAGCACGGCCGACGCGTGACGCGGCTGTCGCCTACGCCGTGCCGCCTCGCCATGGACAGCCCGCGCGCGTTCGGCTAGCGTTACGTCAGCTGCGCGTGCGGCGCGGCGCCGGCCCGCGCGGGCCGCCCGCGCGTATTGTGGCCACCCCGGCGGCCACCCCGCCGGCCACCCCCGCTCCGTCATGACTGCCCAGCTCCCTGCCCGACTGCCGCCCCTCCTGCGCCACGCGCTCCGTCCTCTGCTGGACCCGTACCGCCGCTACCGGCACGCGAAGCTGATCCATGCGGCGCGCGTCGCGCTCGCGATCCTCGTGTCGATCGGCCTGTCGACCGGCCTGCGCGTGCCGCACGGCGAATGGTCGACGATCACCGTGCTGATCGTCGTCGGCGGGCTGCAGCACCACGGCAACATCCGCAAGAAGGCGGCCGAGCGCGCGCTCGGCACGTCGATCGGCGCGCTCGCGGGGCTCGCGCTGATCGTGTTGTATTCGGTCCTGCACATGCCGTTCGCGATCTACCTGCTGATGTCGATCGCGTGCGGGCTCTGCGCGTATCACGCGATCGGCAAGGCCGGCTACATCGCGCTGCTGTCGGCGATCACGATGGTGATCGTCGCCGGACACGGCGACAACGAGATCGTCGACGGCCTCTGGCGCGCGGTGAACGTGCTGGTCGGCATCGCGATCGCGCTGGCGTTCTCGTTCGCGCTGCCGCTCTATGCGACCTACTCGTGGCGCTACAAGCTCGCCGACGCGCTGCGCGCGTGCGCGGCCGTGCACGCACGGCTCGCGGGCGACCGCCCCGTGAGCGACGACGCGCACCTGAAGGAAATGGCCGCGCTGAGCGCGCTGCTGGTGCAGCTGCGTTCGCTGATGCCGTCGGTGTCGAAGGAGTGCGAGATCTCGGTTACGCACCTCGAGGCGATCCAGCGCAGCCTGCGCCTGTGCATCGGCTACCTGGAGATCCTGTCGAGCGCCGAGCCGGCCCGCGACGACCTCGCCGCCCGCGAATACATGCGAACCGCGATGAAGGCCGTGAACCGGCGCATCCGCGACACGCTCGTCGGCGCGAGCCGCGCGCTGAAGTTCGGCACGCCGAGCCGGCTCGCGCCGCGCCGCCGGCCGACCGACGCGCCGCACGACGCGCCGCCGCCGGAATTGTCGGGCTACGTGTCGATCACGGCCAAGCTGGCCGCCGAAGTCGATCAGTTGCGCGAGAAACTGCTCGATACCGCGCAGGCGTGGAATATTTGAAGGGCTGAAGGCCTGAAGGTCTGACGTCGACGGATTTCGATAGACGCCGGAAATCTTTCATCTTTCTTTCATCCGGGCGAGACCGCGTCTTGACGACATCGGCCGTACTTTCCGGACGATCCGGCCCTGGAAACAGCGCTTGCGTACCGGCGCGTGCCCACCGGTTTCGACCGCCTTTCGGCGCCGCTTCGCGGCGGATTCTCCGGCCGGTTAACCGCCCGCCAGGCCCGCCGCGACAGGCCCGACGATGCATTGGCGCGAAAATCAGGTCTTGCCCCAACTTCCCGGACAGCCGATACTCGCATATTCCGCGAAATACGATCCCACCGGCTTCAATCCACGGTAATTCCTATGAGCACGATTCTCGAAAGCCTCCCGACCGGCCAGAAGGTCGGTATCGCCTTCTCCGGCGGCCTGGACACCAGCGCCGCGCTGCACTGGATGAAACTGAAGGGCGCCGTCCCGTACGCATACACGGCGAACCTCGGCCAGCCCGACGAAGACGATTACGACGCGATCCCGAAACGCGCGATCGAATACGGCGCAGCCGGCGCCCGCCTGATCGACTGCCGCGCGCAGCTCGTCGCCGAAGGCATCGCGGCGCTGCAAAGCGGCGCGTTCCACATCACGACGGCCGGCGTCACATACTTCAACACGACGCCGATCGGCCGCGCCGTGACGGGCACGATGCTCGTCGCCGCGATGAAGGAAGACGGCGTCAACATCTGGGGTGACGGCAGCACGTACAAGGGCAACGACATCGAGCGTTTCTACCGCTACGGCCTGCTCGTGAACCCGGATCTGAAGATCTACAAGCCGTGGCTCGACCAGACGTTCATCGACGAACTCGGCGGCCGCGCCGAAATGTCCGAATTCATGAACCAGGCCGGCTTCGCGTACAAGATGTCGGCCGAGAAGGCGTATTCGACCGACTCGAACCTGCTCGGCGCGACGCACGAGGCGAAGGATCTCGAAAGCCTCGAGAGCGGCATCAAGATCGTGAACCCGATCATGGGTGTCGCGTTCTGGCGCGACGACGTGAAGATCGCCGCCGAGGAAGTGACGGTGCGCTTCGAAGCCGGCCAGCCGGTCGCGCTGAACGGCGTCGAATTCAATGACCCGGTCGAACTGCTGCTCGAAGCGAACCGCATCGGCGGCCGCCACGGCCTCGGCATGAGCGACCAGATCGAGAACCGCATCATCGAGGCGAAGAGCCGCGGCATCTACGAAGCCCCGGGCCTCGCGCTGCTGTACATCGCGTACGAGCGTCTCGTCACCGGCATCCACAACGAAGACACGATCGAGCAGTACCGCGAGAACGGTCGCCGTCTCGGCCGCCTGCTGTACCAGGGCCGCTGGTTCGACCCGCAGGCGATCATGCTGCGCGAAACGGCGCAGCGCTGGGTTGCACGCGCGATCACCGGCGAAGTGAAGATCGAACTGCGCCGCGGCAACGACTACTCGATCCTGAGCACGAAGTCGCCGAACCTCACGTACCAGCCGGAACGCCTGTCGATGGAGAAGGTGGCATCGACGTTCTCGCCGCGCGACCGGATCGGTCAGCTGACGATGCGCAACCTCGACATCACCGATACGCGCGACAAGCTGCGCGTGTACTCGCAAGTCGGCCTGCTGACGCCGGGTGAATCGTCGGCGTTGCCGCAGATCAAGGGCGATAGCGACAAGTAAGCCGGTCGCTTTCGCGGGCGGGCGGATGGGTGGTATGAAAACCGCCTGCCCGCCCGCAGCACTTCCCTCCCCGCCTTTTCTTCAAGCCCTGCCGGATTCGGAACGCGAACGCGTATCGCGACGATCCTGCACGCGCATCACGATCATTTCGCTGCCGTGGCCGTCGCGGTCGCAGTGGCCGCAGTCGTCGTCATCGTGGTGGCAGCAGTCACCGGCGCAGGCGTGCGTGCCAGATCCCGACCGATCATGTCCGCGACCGACTTCTCGCACGACTTGATCCCTTCCACCGACTTGTCGAAATTCTTCTCGAGATCGCTGAAGCTGCCGTACGTGTAAGCGAAATCGCTGTCGACGTGGACGCTGTTCGCCTTGATGTCGTAGCCGCACGCGAACGTCTTGAAATAGATGTCCTGCTTCGTCTTCGCGTCGAGAATGCGCGCGCGGACGACCACCCACGGGATGTAATCGGGCTGGTTGGGCGGCGAGATATAGCCGAACGACGTGAACCATACGTTCATGATCGCATCCGCGTCGGTCTGGATCGCGGAATAGTCATCCGACTTGCCGTCATCGGCGAGCTTCACCTTCTGGCCATTCAGCCTCACGACCTGATATCCGGTATCGGTAAGGCGGCCCGTTACGCCGTCGACGATGTCCGGTGCGAACGCGATCTTGCCGGCCGTCACGTGATCCGTGTAGGTGCTCGTATGGCTTGAGTTGACGGCGGCTTGCGTGAGCGCGCCGATCAGCCCGAACCCGGCCGCCGCGCCGCCGAGGTTGACGACCGCGACACGCTTCGGCTCGGTGACGTCGAGGATCGCGATCGAATGCAGCTTCTGACGTGCTTCGGGTTTCATGTCCGTGTTCGGCAACGTGGTGCAACCGGACAGCAGCGTCACGAGCAAGCCGCAACCGAACAGGGTGGCTTTGGAGGAGTTCTTCATTGAGTGAATTGGCTTTTGTGGTTGACGGAATGTTGAGACGACATCCGCGGAGATGACGGCGCAATGCCGCAGCAGGCCGGCTGCGGCAACGCAAAGGCAGACGACGCGCGGGCCCCTTCGCCTGCGCGCCGAATCGAATCGGTGCGTCTCATCTTCTGTTCATGCGCATGGCTTCGCCGGCCGTGCGCCCCCGGTTGTCTGGTCGTGTGGTCGTGTGGTCGTGTGGTCGTGTGGTCGTGCAGCTTCAGCAATACTTCGATGAGCTACCGAGAAAAGGTAACGGCGCGCGCTCCAGGTTTCTTTAGGGTGCTTGATCGAATAATTCTTCTGATCGCTTCGCGGCCGACATTACAAACGGATTTCATCTCGAGGCACAATGCAGGCGTTCCGATCAAGCACGCCCTTCATGACTGTTCCATCGAACGCGCCTCTCACCGTCATTCACCTGAACGGCCCGATCAACAGCGGCAAGACGACAATCGGTCGCGTACTCGCACGCGCGCTGCCCGATGCGCGCTTCATCGACGGTGACGATCACGACGCGCCCGACGACGCCCCGTTCGACGTGCAGTGGGCGATCGCGCTGGAGCGTCTGGTCACGCAGATCACGCACGCGAGCGAACGTCATCTGGTGATCGCCTATCCGATCGGCGAAGCGGAATTCGAACGGCTGCGTGCCGCCTGCAATGCGCGTGATGCGCGGCTGTTCGTCGTCACGCTCGCGCCGCCCGAAGCGATCGCGTCGTCGAATCGCGGCACGCGCGCACTGACGGACTGGGAGCGGCAACGGATCGCCGAGATGTATCGGGAAGGGTATGCGGCGCGCGCGTTCAGCGATTGCGTGATCGATACGTCGAACGTGTCGGCCGATGCGTGTGCGACGGAGATCGCTCGCCGTGCGGCGCTTCCCGCACATTGACGCACCCGCATCGATCGCGCCGCGGGGAACGTCGTCGTCACGCCGTGTATCCTCGAGGCTTTTCGCCAACCTGGAACGACACCCGATACAACATGACAACACGACTCGGCTCTCTTCTCGCGTGGCTCGCGGTCATTGAAATCGTCGCGCTGGTGATGTGCTACGGCTATGCCAGCTCGATGACCGATCCTTACGCAGGTGTCGGCGTTCTCGGCTTCGGCCTGCGGAGCATGGCCACTGTCTCCGTCCTGGCGCTTGCCGTCGGCGTCGGTTGTCTCGTGGCCCACACGTCGAAACCGGACCAGCGTCCGGAGACTTCATTGCGCATCGCGCTCCCGCTGCACCTTCTGCTCTGCATCCCGGGCCTGTGGTTCTGGTTCAACGCGTAACACATGCCCGAACCGGCGAATGCAGGCGCGCAGCCTTCAATGATGATGCTGCGCCCCCGTCACGACCTGCGCCCTCGCCTCCTTCCGGCTCAGCATCAACGTAACGACCGCCGACACCGCGAGCGTGCCCGCCACCACGTACAGCCCGGCCGCATACCCGCCCGTCACATGCTTGAGCCAGCCGATCGCGAACGGCCCGACGAAACCGCCGAGGTTGCCGAGCGAGTTGATCATCGCGATCCCCGCGGCCGCGCCCGCGCCTGACAGGAACGCGCTCGGCATCGCCCACAGCGGCGCCTTCGCGGCGCTGATCCCGATGTTGACGACGACCAGCGCGAGCACGGTCAGGAGCGCGGTGCTCGCCTGCCCCGCGAACACGAAGCCGATGCAGGCCAGCACGCACGGAATCACGACGTGCCACGTGCGCTCGCCGGTGCGATCCGAATGCCGCGCCCAGACGATCATCGCGACGACTGCCGCGACGCTCGGGATGCCGGTGAGCAAGCCCGTCTGCAACGCGGTGAAGCCGAATTGCTTGACCATCAGCGGCGCCCACAGGCCGAGCGTGTACAGCCCCGCCGACGTGCCGAAGTAGATCAGCGCGAGCGCCAGCACGCGCGGGTCGCGCAGCGCCTGCCATGCGCCGGCCGTATGCCCGGCATGCGTGTGGCGCGTGTCGGCTTCCGTCTTCAGCTTCGCGATCAGCCAGTCGCGCTCGTCCGGCCGCAGCCACGCGGCCTTCGACGGCGAATCGGTCAGGCACTTCAGCACGACGAAGCCGAGCAAGACCGCCGGCAGCGCTTCGATGATGTACAGCATCTGCCAGTCGGCGAGCCCGAACATCGGCGGCATCTGCATGATCGCGCCCGACAGCGGCGAGCCGATCGCGGTGGAGATCGGCGCGGCCGCCATGAACCACGCGGCGGCCACCGCGCGCTGCTTCGCGGGAAACCACAGGCTCAGGTACAGGATGATGCCGGGGAAGAAACCGGCTTCCGCCATGCCGAGCAGGAAGCGCAGCACGTAGAAGCTCGTCGGTCCTGCCGCGAACGCGGACACCGCGGACACGATGCCCCACGTGATCATCACGCGCGCGATCCAGATGCGTGCGCCGACGCGGTGGAGGATCAGATTGCTTGGCACTTCGAACAGAAAGTAGCCGATGAAGAACAGGCCGCCGCCGAATCCGAACGCGGTCGGCGACAGGCCGATCGCCTTGTTCATCGTCATCGCCGCGAAGCCGACGTTGACGCGATCGAGAAAGCTGACGAAATAAAGCAGCATCACGAACGGAATGATGCGCCACATCAGTTTGCGCGCGACACGCGTTTCAAGATCCGCTTGCATGTGTCTCCTCCTTGGAGGTCGAGCCGTGCGCGGTGCGCGCGTGCCCGGTGGGTGCCGGCCGGTGTCACGACGACGCGTGCGCACCGGCGCCCGGCTCGCGTCGAACGCGCGAGTCGCAGGCAGAAAATTCAGGGGCGGTGAATCGACGACGAACGGCTGCGCACGCGCGCGGCCGTTACCGTCCTCGTTGCCGTCAGGCGGCGACCGTCGCGTTCGCGACGCGCTCGCAGACGGCGGCCGTCACCTGCGCGGTGCTCGCGCTGCCGCCGAGATCCCGCGTATGCAGCGACGGGTCGGCCGTGACCGCCTCGATCGCCTGCATCACGCGCGCGGCGGCATCCGTTTCGCCGAGATGCTCGAGCAGCATCACGACCGACCAGAACGTGCCGACCGGATTCGCGAGGCCCTTGCCCATGATGTCGAATGCGGAGCCGTGGATCGGCTCGAACATCGACGGATAGCGGCGCTCGGGATCGATGTTGCCGGTCGGCGCGATGCCGAGGCTGCCGGCGAGCGCGGCGGCGAGATCGCTGAGGATGTCCGCGTGCAGGTTCGTCGCGACGATCGTGTCGAGCGACGCCGGGCGGTTCACCATGCGCGCGGTCGCGGCGTCGACGAGTTCCTTGTCCCAGGTGACGTCGGGAAATTCCTGCGCGATTTGCTTCGCGATCTCGTCCCACATCACCATCGCGTGACGCTGCGCGTTGCTCTTCGTGATGACGGTCAGCAGCTTGCGCGGACGCGACTGCGCGAGCCGGAACGCGAAGCGCATGATGCGTTCGACGCCGGCGCGCGTGAGGATCGACACGTCGGTCGCGGCCTCGATCGGATGCCCCTGGTGCACGCGGCCGCCGACGCCCGCGTATTCGCCCTCCGAGTTCTCGCGCACGATCACCCAGTTCAGGTCGTCCGGCCCGCAGCGCTTCAGCGGCGCGTCGATGCCGGGCAGGATGCGCGTCGGGCGCACGTTCGCGTACTGATCGAAGCCCTGGCAAATCTTCAGGCGCAGGCCCCACAGCGTCACGTGGTCGGGCACGTCGGGGTCGCCCGCCGAGCCGAACAGGATCGCGTCCTTGCCGCGCAGCGCGTCGAGGCCGTCGGCCGGCATCATCGCGCCGTGCTGGCGGTAGTAATCGGCGCCCCAGTCGAAATCCTCGAACTCGAACGCAACGCGGTCGCTGCCGCGGGCCAGCGCTTCCAGCAGCTGCTTGCCGGCCGGCACCACTTCCTTGCCGATGCCGTCGCCGGGAATGGTCGCGATACGGTAGGTCTTCATGCTGACATCCTCGATTGATCGTAAGCGTGAATGCACTTTACCGAACCGGCAGTACGGGAACCGGTGCTAGACTCAAAGCATCTTTAACTTTGATTCACGAATCCTGTCATGGCGGATACCGTCCAGCCGGCCGATCTCGGCTTCTTCTCGACGCTGGCCGCGTCGGGCAGCCTGAGCGCGGCCGCGCGCGAACTCGGGCTGACCGCGGCGGCCGTCAGCAAGCGGCTCACGCAGATGGAGCGTCGCGCGGGTGTGACACTCGTCAACCGCACGACGCGGCGCATGATGCTGACGCCCGAGGGCGACGTGTATCTCGACTACGCACGCCGGATCCTCGATCAGATGGACGAACTGGGCGAATTGCTCGGCAGTGCGAAACAGCGGCCGAAGGGGCTGCTGCGCGTGAACGCGACGCTCGGCTTCGGGCGCAGCCACGTCGGCCCGGCTATCTCGCGCTTCGTCGCGCGCTATCCGGAAGTGTCGGTGCAGCTGCAGCTGTCGGTGATGCCGCCGCCGCTGACGGACGACGCATTCGACGTGTGCATCCGCTTCGGCGAGCCGCCCGACACGCGCGTCGTCGCGCGGCGGCTCGCGCCGAACCGCCGGCTGCTGTGCGCGGCGCCCGCGTATCTCGCTCGGCACGGGACGCCGGGCACACCGCACGAGCTGACGCGGCACAACTGCATCGGCATCCGGCAAGGCGACGAAGGCTACGGGATCTGGCGGCTGACGGGCGGACGCGGCGCGGCGCGCAACACGGAGGCCGTGCGGATCAACGGCAACCTGACGACGAACGACGGCGAGATCGCGGTGAAGTGGGCGCTCGACGGACACGGGATTTTGATGCGCGCGGAATGGGATATCCGCGACTACCTGGCCGACGGGCGCCTCGTCGTCGTGCTGCCGGACTATGAGACGCCGGCCGCAGATATTTATGCGGTGTATGCACAACGGCATCAGATGTCCGCGCGGATACGCGCGTTCGTGGACTATCTGGCGGGGGAGTTGGGTGGGTGACGGGGGTGCGGGCGGACGAGCCTCAGTGCGCCCTGCAGGGCGAAGTGGCCCCGGGCGTCCCGGTATAAACCGCGTTCGGCGCTGACTTGCCCCATCGAGAAAATGTCAATATTTCGGTGTTTTTTCCCATAAAAAGCCAGAATATTTACATTCTCTCTTGCACGACCGGATCGAACCACCGCCCAATGGCCCACACTCGCGACACGACTGGCGCTTTCCGCGCGGGAACAGGAGCGCATGGCCGACGCGTTTCGCCTCGCGGGCAACTGACTGGGTTCAGCTACGCCGACAACCGCACGCCGAACCGAATACAATGCGTCGATCCTCCCCCGCCGCTGCGCCCACCTTGCTGGAGCCGCCATGTTCGACCTGACCACGCTGACCACCTTCACGGCCGTCGTCCTGGGCCTGTTCCTGATCCCCGGCCCCGCCGTGCTGCTCGTGCTGAGCCGCACCGTACAGGGCGGCCGCAAGACCGGCATCCTGACCGGCCTCGGCGTCGCGAGCGGCGATTTCGTGCATACGCTGTTCGCGGCCGTCGGGCTGTCGGCGCTGCTGATGACGTCGGCGCTCGCGTTCAACGTCGTGAAGCTGGTCGGCGCCGCGTACCTGATCTACCTCGGCGTGCGTGCGCTGCTCGACCGGCCGTCGTCCGATCCGTCGCTGCCGAAGGTGTCGGCCGTCACGCCGCTGAAGGCGTACCTGCAGGCGATTCCCGCCGAAGTGCTGAACCCGAAGACCGCGCTGTTCTTCCTCGCGTTCATGCCGCAGTTCGTGCATCCGGAACGCGGCTCGACGTTCGTGCAGTTCGCGGTGCTCGGGCTCATCTTCGTCGTGCTGAGCTCGCTCTATACGACGCTGATCGCGTGCTCGATCCGCCCGCTCGGGCGCGTCGTGAAGCGGCTCGCATGGCTCACGCGCTGGCAGGGGAAGATCATCGGCACGATCTTCATCGCACTCGGGCTGCGCGTCGCGGTGCAGCAGCGCTGACCCGCGCGTTTCGCATGACGTCCGACGCCGCGCCTGCCGGCGAACGCCTCTATACCGAGCCGCGTCTCGTCGCGGTCTACGATCGGTTCAACGCCGGTGATCGCGACTTCACGTTCTACGCATCGCGCATCGGCGCCGCGCGGCAACGGATTCTCGATCTCGGCTGCGGCACCGGCACGTTCGCGCGGCGGCTCGCATCGGCCGGACACAACGTCGTCGCGATCGATCCCGCACCCGCGATGATCGACCATGCGCGACGCCAGCCTGGCGCCGACGCCGTGCACTGGTTCGCATGCGGCCTCGACGGCCTGCCGCCCGGCGCGCCATTCGACGCCGTCGTGATGACCGGGCACGCGTTCCAGTGCCTGCTGACCGACGCGGAGATCGACGCGACGCTGCGCGGCGTGCGGCGCGTGCTAGTCGACGGTGGCCGCTTCCTGTTCGAAACCCGCAACCCGCGTGTCGAGCCGTGGCGTGCGTGGACGCCGCAGGCATCCGTATCCCGGATCGATTCGCCGGAATTCGGCATCGTCGAGCTGCACCACGCGGTGACCGCGGTCGACGGGCCGATCGTGTCGTTCGACACGGTCCACCGCTTTCACCGTGACGATACGCAGGTGAAAAGCTCGAGCCGGCTGCGTTTCATCGCGCAAAGCGAACTGCAAGCGCGGGGCGCGGCCGCCGGTTTCTCGGGCGCCGACTGGTGCGGCGACTGGGACGGCGCGCCGTTCGATGATGCAGTCAGTGCGGAGATCATCGCGATCTGCCGCGTGTGAGCGGTGAATATCGCGGCGGTTCGACTACCTCGCGTCCAGCGCCTCCCGCACACCGTCCCAATCCAGCCCGAACCGCGCGAGATACTTGCGCAGCCGGTCCGCATCGTTCGGCTGCTTCTTGTTCTGCCGCGACACCGCGAACAGCGTGCGCCCGGCCTCCGACAGGCTTGCCGACACGCGGCACACGTCGAGCACGCGTTCAAGCTGCGCGCGGTCGAACAAGTCGAGTTCCGCCGCGCGCCTTCCGAACACGGCGTCGACGTAGCCATCCGACGCGCCCGCGCCGCCCGGTGACGACCACGTGCTCGTCAGCCGCTCGACCTCCTGCTCGGCAATCGCCTCGGTAATCCGCCCTGCATCGGCGAGCGTCGCCATCCGCGTGATCGATGCGGACAATTCCCGGAAGTTGCCGGCCCATGCCGCGCGCGGCGACGCCGCGAACGCGAGATAGCGCCGCTTCGCTTCCACGTTGAACCGCACCTGCTCGCCCTGCTCGCGGCCGAATCGATCGAGCTCGAATTCGAGGTTCGGCTCGATGTCCTCGCGGCGCTCAGCCAACCCCGGCAATTCATACGTCCACAGATTGATCCGCGCATATAAATCCTCGCGGAACGTGCCGGCCGCCACCATCTGCCGCAGGTCGCGATGCGTGCCCGCGATCAGCTCGAAATCGCTGGTCGCCTCGACGTCCGCGCCAACCGGCAGGAAGCGCTTCTCCTCGATCGCCTTCAGCAGCATCGCCTGCTCGTCGAGCCCGAGTTCGCCGATCTCGTCGAGAAACAGCAGGCCGCCGTCCGCCGCGCGCAGCAGGCCCGCACGCGCGGACTGCGCGCCCGTGAACGCTCCCTTCACGTGACCGAACAGCGTCGACATGGCAGCGTCGCCGCGCAGCGTCGCGCAGTTGATCTCGATGAACGGCCCCGCGAGCCGATGGCGGCCGCGCTTCAGCTCGTACACGCGCTTCGCGAGAAACGACTTGCCGGCGCCCGTCGGCCCGACGAGCAGCATCGGCGCGCGCGAGCGCACGGCCACGCGCTCCAGTTGCTCGATCAGCGCGTTGAAACACGCGTTGCGCGTCGCGATGCCGGCCTTCAGGAACGACACCGTTTCGTCGCGCTCGCGCGTGAAGCGCTGCGCGATCCGGTTGTAGCGCGACAGGTCGAGATCGATCACCGACACCGTGCCGGGGCCGCTCGGCCCTTCGTCGGTCTGCTTCGGCGGCCCCGTCTGCACGAGACGCGCGGGCAGGTAACGCGCTTCCGCGAGCAGGAACCAGCAGATCTGCGCGACGTGCGTGCCCGTCGTGATGTGGACCACGTAGTCCTCGCGGTCCAGATCGAACGGATAGGCGCGCGCGAAGTCGTGCAGCGTCGCGTAGACCTCCTCGAAATCCCACGGATCGCGAATCGTGACCGGCGTGAGCCGCACCTCGGTATCCGGCGACAGATGCGCGAGATCGTCGCGCACCTGATTGGCGAGGCGCGTGTGGCCCGGCGAATGCAGCAGCTCGAGCCGGTCGATCGCGAAGTCCGGCTGCATGCAGAGCGACACGGTCGGCCGCCACTTGCGGTAACGGCGCGGCGCGCGGCCGCCCTGGTCGAGCACGGTGCCGAGAAAGCCGATGGCGACGGTCTTGCGCATGTTTATCTCATGGGATAAGAAGCGATCCGATTGTATCGGAATTGGATGAGGAGTGGACGCCGGCGCATTCCGCAGGCGCCGACGAAAAATCAAAAAATTATTCTTTTATTTCAAAGGTTTGATGGAATTTTCCGTCACCCATCCAGCCTACTGGCACGCTCCTCGCTAAATAGAAGGTGCCGGATGTCCCGCTGGCCCCCGAGCCAGGGTTCACAAAGCCCTGCTGGTGCGCCGCCGCCGAACCTCGTTCGTCGCGGTCGCGCATGCCGCCATGGACAGACGAAGGCAAACGGGCGCGTATTGGAACTTCGCCCGGGTTCGAATCCCGGGGCGCCCTCCGTTCGGTAGCTCATTCGGGTAGAGCAGCCGGCGCAAGCCGGTGTGTAGCGGGTTCGAATCCCGCTCGAACACTGTCCGGAAGGACAGTCTATTGATAGAAGCAGTACCCGCCGGTGCGGGCCGACAGGCCCGCCGCGCGTCGGACCGGTTGCGGTTCCGCGCGATCGGCCGGGCGGCCGGACGGCCCGCGCGAATGCGCACGACGACGCGATGCAGGATGCGTCGCCGCGTGCGGCCGCGCCGGACCTCCGCGCCGCCCGCCCGATCGCGTCGCACCCCGATCCGTGCGATGCGTGTCGCCCGGCGGCCATTGAAGAAAAGGACAAGAATATGTGGAAGCGTCATGTGGTGAAAAAGAACGAACGCGCGCTGCTGATGAATGAGGGCGATTTCGTGAAGGTGCTCGAACCGGGTGTGTTCAAGGCCTTCGATCCGTTCAAGCGTCTGTCGGTGCAGACCGCGCGTCTCGACGCGCCGCTCGCCGATGCCGCGCTGGCCGACTACCTGCGTCACGACGCACCGGACGTGCTCGCGCACTACTTCGTCGCAATGGATCTGGGCGACGACGAAGCTGGCCTGCGTTACGAAGACGACGTGCTCGTCGAAATCTTGCCGCCCGGCACGCGCCGGCTGTACTGGCGCGGCCCGATCGCGCACCGGCTGGAGCGCGTCGATCTTGCGCAGGACAGCACGCTGCCGGCCGCGCTCGCGAAGCGCATCGCGCAACCGGCGCTGCGTGCGCGCGGCGTGGCGGGCCTGACGGGCGTGCTGCTGGCGCAGGTGCCGGCGTATCACGTCGGTGTGCTGAAGATCGACGGCAAGATCGAGCGGCTGCTCGAACCGGGCGTTGCAGCGTACTGGCGCTTCAACCGCGACGTCGCGGTCGAACTCGTCGACCTGCGTTTGCAGGCACTCGAAGTCGGCGGACAGGAAATCCTGACACGCGACAAGGTCGCGCTGCGGCTGAACCTGTCGGCGACGTGGTGCTATGCGGACGTGCTGCATGCGTTCGGCCAGCTGCAGAAACCGGTCGAGCACCTGTATCGCGAGTTGCAGTTCGCGCTGCGTGCGGCCGTCGGCACGCGCTCGCTCGACGAACTGCTGGAGGACAAGCAGGCGATCGACGACGTCGTGATCGCGCAGGTGCGCACACGGCTCGCGCAATCCGGCGTGGACGTGCGCAGCGTCGGCGTGAAGGATATCGTGCTGCCGGGCGACATGAAGACGATCCTCGCGCAGGTGGTCGAAGCCGAAAAGGCCGCGCAGGCGAACGTGATTCGCCGCCGCGAGGAAACGGCGGCCACGCGTTCGCTGCTGAACACCGCGAAGGTGATGGAAGAAAACCCGACCGCGCTGCGGCTCAAGGAGCTGGAAACGCTCGAGCGCGTCGCGGAACGGATCGACCGCATCTCGGTGTTCGGCGGCCTCGATCAGGTGCTGAACGGACTCGTCAGCATCAAGGGCGCGTGATGGATGAACCGGCGCGGCGCATGCGTGCCGCGCCGGACGAATGAACGAATGAACGAATGAATGGTGATGCAAATGAGTAACGACGATTTTCAGGTAATGGAACTAGCGAACGGCAAGCCGGTGAAGATGTGGACGCAAGGTGTCGCTGTCGAGGACGAAGCGCGCACGCAGCTGCGCAACACCGCGCAGATGCCGTTCATCTTCAGGCACGTCGCGGTGATGCCGGACGTCCACCTCGGCAAGGGCTCGACGATCGGCAGCGTGATCCCGACGAAGGGCGCGATCATTCCGGCCGCGGTCGGCGTCGACATCGGCTGCGGGATGATGGCCGCACGCACGACGCTCACCGCCGCTGACCTGCCGGACTCGCTCGGCGCGCTGCGCAGCGCGATCGAACGCGCGGTGCCGCACGGCCGCGCGCCGGGCCGTCGCGATCCGGGCGCCTGGGGCGACCGCACGCCGGCCGCCGTGACCGAATCGTGGAAGTCGCTGGTGCCGGGCTTCAAGCGCATCGTCGACAAGTATCCGAAGCTGGAAAAGACGAACCACTACGCGCATCTCGGCACGCTCGGCACCGGCAACCACTTCATCGAGGTGTGCATCGACGAAGCGGACCACGTGTGGTTCATGCTGCACAGCGGCTCGCGTGGCGTCGGCAATGCGATCGGCAGCCTGTTCATCGAACTCGCGCAGGCCGACATGCGGCAGCACATCGCGAACCTGCCGGATCGCAACCTCGCGTATTTCACCGAGGGCAGCCGGCACTTCGACGATTACGTCGAAGCGGTCGGCTGGGCGCAGGACTACGCGCGGCGCAACCGGCAGGCCATGATGGAGGCGGTGATCTGCGCGGCGCGCAGCGTGATCGCGAAGCCGTTCTCGGTCGACGAGCACGCGGTGAACTGCCACCACAACTACGTGCAGCGCGAACGCCACTTCGGCGAGGACGTGCTCGTGACGCGCAAGGGCGCGGTGTCGGCGCAGAAGGGGCAGCTCGGGATCATTCCGGGCTCGATGGGTGCGAAGAGCTTCATCGTGCGCGGGCTCGGCAACCCGGAAAGCTTCTGCTCGTGCAGCCACGGCGCGGGCCGGACGATGAGCCGTACGGAAGCAAAGCGCCGCTTCACGGTCGATGATCAGGCGAACGCGACGCGCGGCGTCGAATGCCGGAAGGACGCGGGCGTCATCGACGAAATCCCGATGGCCTACAAGGACATCGACGCGGTGATGGCGGCCCAGCGCAGCCTCGTCGAAGTGGTGCATACGCTGCGGCAGGTGGTGTGCGTGAAAGGATAGTGCGGTGCGCGGCCGTGGGCCGGCGGCCGCGCACAACGAAAAGGAAACGACAACAATGAAAACGGAAAAATTGACACCCGTGCGAAGCGCGCACCCGGTCGATCCGGCCGTACGGGCGCGCGTGATGGCGGAACTTGCGGAAGTCGAACGCCGCCACGACGTGAGCGTGCTGTTCGCGTGCGAATCGGGCAGCCGCGGCTGGGGCTTCGCGTCGCCGGACAGCGATTACGACGTGCGCTTCGTGTATGCGCATCGACGCGATTGGTACCTGAGCGTCGAACCGCAACGCGACGTGATCGAGCGGCCGCTCGACGACGAGCTCGACGTCAGCGGCTGGGAGCTGCGCAAGGCGCTGCAGCTGCTGCGCCGCTCGAACCCGACGCTGCTCGAATGGCTCGACTCGCCTGTCGTATATCGCGAAGATGCGCGCTGGGCGCCACGGCTCAGGTCGCTGGCGTCGGCGTTCTTCTCGCCGGTGCGTGGGCGTCACCACTACCTCGCGATGGCGAAGAAGAACTTTCGCGGCTACCTGCAAGGCGACACGGTGCGCTACAAGAAGTACCTGTACGTGCTGCGGCCGCTGCTCGCGGTGCGCTGGATCGACATGGGGCTCGGGATGCCGCCGATGCGCTTCGCCGATCTCGTCGCCGGCACCGTGCATGAGCCGGCGGTGCGCGCGGAGCTCGACGCGTTGCTCGCGCTGAAGATGAGCGCGAACGAAAGCGAATACGGGCCGCGCCGGCCGGCGATCCACGCGCTCGTCGAGACGATGCTCGCCGATGCCGAACACGATCGCGAGTACAAGCGGCCGTGGGGCGACGTGGCAATGCTCGATGCGTTCCTGCGTGACGTGGTTGACGGTCGATGAAAAGGGAATGGCGCGATGCCGGCGGGCGTCGCGCCGTTTTCGCATTTGGACTCGTCCGACCAATGCAGCCCCGCAACATACGTGCCTGCACACTACGCGTCGTCGCCGCGATCGCAGCCCATTGCGGCGGTATACTCGATGCCGTTCGGTCAAGCGCGCCGCCGCATGCGCCGCAGCCTTCGACGTGCCCCGCTTGCTGACGATGCGCTTGCACTCCGACATCTTCCGCCCGTCCATCCATAGTCGATACGAACCGTCATGTCGCACCGCCTTTCGCTCGCCGTCGCCGCCCTCCTCGCCGTTTCGCCGATCGTGGCCCAGGCTCGTCCGCTCACGCGGCCGCCGGTCGAGCGCGACTTCAAGAACTGGTCGGTCGTCTGCGACAACGGCAACCGTTGCATTGCCGAAAGCGATAGCGACGAAATCAATGACGCACGCTCCCGTCTCATCCTGCGCGTGACGCGCGACGCCGGCCCGGACGCGCAAGCATCGCTCGACATTTACGCGTCGGCGCCGCTGGACCTGCACACCGCACGCGCGGACGGCCGCCCGTTCGATGCAATGGCGGCCCAATGGCATGCATCGGGCGGCAAACCCGATGGTGACGACCCATACCCGTTCCGGGTTCGGACCAATGATCCTGCAACGGTTGCCGCATGGCTCAGCGCGTCGCGCAATGCGCAGTTGCTGAGCTTCGGCGATTCGGCGTCGGCACAAACCACACGCATGCCGTTGGCGGGCTTGAATGCTGCGTTGCTGCTGATCGACGACACGCAGGGCCGCGTCGGCACCGTCACGGCGCTGCTGCGCCCGGGCAACCGGCCCGCGTCTTCGGTGCCGGCCGCGCCGGCACTGCCGCCCGCGGTCACACCGGCGCCGGCCGTCGCCAACCTGTCGGCCGTCGAGCAGCGCCCGCTCGTCGACGCGGTGCTCGCGAAGTTCGGCGGCGACGTGAAGCAATGCGCGGCCGATGTCGAAGACGAAATGTCGGCAAGCGACCGCAGGAAAGCGTCGCGCGCGGTGGCGATCTCGACCGACGAAGCGCTGGTCGCGATACCGTGCCAGACCAGCAGCATGTATAACCACACCGACCTGTGGTATCGCGTGCGACGGACGGCACCATTCACGCCGACAGCGATGAATTTCGGCGAGAACGCGAACGCGGGACTTGATCCGGCGTCGTTCGCGAACGAGCTGACCGAGGCCGGCTATGACCGCACCAGCGCGACGCTGTCGAGCAAGGTCAGGCTGCGCAATGCCGGCGATTGCGGCTCGACCGCATCGTGGATCTTCGACGGCCGACGCTTCCTGCTCAACGACATCGCCACGCATGGCACGTGCAACGGCCTGCTCGACGATCAATGGCCACGCCTGTATCGACGTGCCGATGCGGCAGCAAGCCCGCGCTGACGCGTCACGTCACGCGCCGACGATCGAGATCGAGAACCCGTCCCAACCCTTCTGCCCGACCGTCTGCACGGCCGTCGTCGTGAGGTTCGGCTCGGCCACGAGACGCGCGAACCCGTCGCGCACGCCGACCACGTCGGGCTCGCGATTGTCCGGATCCGCCACGCGGCCGCAACGCACGACGTTGTCGACGACGATCACCGTGCCGGGCCGCGACAGCTTCAGCGCCGCGTCGAGATAGACCGGGTTGCTGTCCTTGTCGGCATCGATGAAGATGAAATCGAACGGCGCTTCACCCGCATCGACGAGCCGCGCGAGGCTGTCCTTCGCGCTGCCGACCACCACCGTCACGACCTCCGCGAACCCGGCACGCGCGATGTTCGCCGTCGCGACCTTCGCATGCTGTGGGTTCAGTTCGAGCGTCACGAGCGTGCCGCCCGGCGGCAACGCGCGCGCGAGCCAGATCGTGCTGTAGCCGCCGAGCGTGCCGATCTCGAGAATCCGGCGCGCACCGCGGATCGTCGCGAGCAGTTGCAGCAGCTTGCCCTGGTTCGGCGCGACGTTGATCGCGGGCAGCCCGGCCGCGTCGCTCGCCGCCAGCGCCGCGTCGAGCACGTCGTCGGACGGCACGAGCGTCGCGGAGAAATACGCATCCACCTGGTTCCAACGATCCTGACTCATCGCGCACCCCTTGTTTGCAGAAAAGGCATTTTATGCGCCGCGCCACCATAAGCAACAAACCAATCGTTCTAAGGGTAGCCGCGCACGTCCTCCTATAATCGCTCGACCACCACAACAACAGACGGAGCACCCATGACCGATCAGGCCGCATCGAACTGGCGCCTCGAAACCATCGCCGTGCACGGCGGTTATCGCCCCGACCCGACCACGCGCGCGGTCGCGGTGCCGATCTACCAGACCGTTGCGTACGCATTCGACGACACGCAGCACGGCGCCGACCTGTTCGACCTGAAGGTCCAGGGCAACATCTACACGCGCATCATGAACCCGACGACGGACGTGCTCGAGCAGCGGATCGCCGCGCTCGAGGGCGGCATCGGCGCACTCGCGCTGGCGTCGGGCCAGGCGGCCGTCACGTATGCGATCCAGACGATCGCGGAAGCCGGCGACAACATCGTGTCCGCCAGTTCGCTGTACGGCGGCACCTACAACCTGTTCGCGCATACGCTGCCGCAATACGGGATCACGACGCGCTTCGCCGATCCGCGCGACCCCGCATCGTTCGAGCCGCTGATCGACGCGCGCACGAAGGCGATCTTCGCGGAATCGGTCGGCAACCCGCTTGGCAACGTGACCGACATCGCCGCGCTCGCCGACATCGCGCATCGCCACGGAATCCCGCTGATCGTCGACAACACGGTGCCGTCGCCGTACCTGCTGCGCCCGTTCGAACATGGCGCGGACATCGTCGTGCACTCGCTGACGAAGTATCTCGGCGGCCACGGCACGAGCCTGGGCGGCGCGATCGTCGATTCGGGCAAGTTCCCGTGGACGCAGCACGCGGACCGCTTCAAGCGGCTCAACGAGCCCGACGTCAGCTATCACGGCGTCGTCTACACGGAAGCGTTCGGGCAGGCCGCCTATATCGGCCGCGCGCGCGTCGTGCCGCTGCGCAACATGGGCGCGGCGATCTCGCCGTTCAACGCGTTCCAGATCCTGCAGGGCATCGAGACGCTCGCGCTGCGCGTCGAGCGCATCAGCGACAACGCGCTGAAGATCGCGCAGCATCTCGCGCGCCACGAAAACGTCGAATGGGTGAACTACGCGGGACTGCCCGATCACCCAGACCATCCGCTCGTCGCGCGCTACCTGTCGGGCCGCGCGCCCGGCATCCTGACCTTCGGCGTGAAGGGCGGCCGTGACGGCGGCGCGAAGTTCCAGGACGCGCTGAAGCTGTTCACGCGGCTCGTCAACATCGGCGACACGAAGTCGCTCGCCACGCATCCAGCCTCGACGACGCACCGCCAGCTATCGCCCGCCGAACTCGCGAAGGCCGGCGTGAAGGAGGAAACCGTGCGGCTGTCGATCGGCATCGAGCATATCGACGACCTGCTCGCCGACCTCGATCAGGCGCTCGCGCAGGTATGACGCGAGGCGGGCGTGCTGAGGCGCCCGCTTTCGATTAATGCGACGACAGTTTCGTCACCGATCGAAGACGAAGCACGCGAGTCGCACCGCGACGCATTCGCCCGTGCATGACAAAAATTTCATGTTCCGATCAGCTTCGCGATGGGTCGTTTCTATACGATCGACAAGGTGACGGGCAATGCCCGTTACACCCACGCAAGCGATTCGCTGCCGCACGGCACGAACACGCGTTAGGCCCGGACACGTGAAGTGCCGGGCCTTTTTTTGTTCATCGCGGATTACGGGGGGAACGCAGGGGAGGAACGTCGGCGTTCGGCCAATTTGAGACATATCGCTGCGCTCTTCGAATGTCGCATTTTGGCCGACACCGTCATTGGGAGACCCGAGCGGGTACATGCTCAAAGCGCACCGTTCCTTTTTCCGGATTCGGGAAAAAAGTCCCGGGCAAAGCCGGGACATGGGCGCCATTGATCAATCTGCGAAATCGGTGGCTTCGGACGCCCCCCTCCACGTGTCGAGATCCCTTGCGACGGCGCTCGCCTTCGCCGCCGCAAGTTCATTGGCGATCTTGCCGGCGAAAAGATGCAGCGGCGCCGTTTCCACAGTGGCGGCCTGGATGATCAGGAGGGCAAGCTTGTCCGGGTCGCCTGCCTGATGGCCATGCAACGTATCGAGATGCAGGTCCAGCGAAGCCTTCGCCTCCGCGTAGTCGTCGATCTGGCGCTTGGCTACCGCCAGAGCACCGTTCGACAGAAAGTCCGTGCGCACGGGGCCCGGATACACCACCGTCGCGCGGATACCCAGTTCGGCAACTTCTGCCGCGAGGGATTCCGTCAGGCCCGATAGCGCGAACTTGCTGGCAACGTAGCTGCCCCACCCCGCATACCCGCCCTGGTAGCCGACAATGGAAGAGATGTTGATAATGTGTCCACTGCGCTGGCGGCGAAGCTGCGGCAGCGCATGGCGCAGAACAGCCATGGGCGCGAAGAAGTTGACCTCGAAATTGCGGCGCAGCTCTTCGTCCGACAAGGCTTCGACGGTACCTTGCTGGGCGTAGCCGGCATTGTTCACGACTACGTCGATGGCGCCGAACCATTGCACAGTCTTCTCGATCGCCTGCTGCACACTGCGATCATTGGTCAAATCGACCTCCAAAGGTAGAAAGCGGTCGGATGCCTCACCGAACGTCTCTGTCAGCGAAGCTGCCGAGCGCGAGGTTGCCGCCACCCGATGGCCTTGTTCCAGCAAATGCGTAACGAGTTTCTGGCCGACGCCCTTCGATGCGCCGGTGATGAACCAAATGGGGGATGCCCGTTTCATGATGGAAATTCCTTGAGTCAGTACAAAAATGGGTTGCGGAGTGAATGGTCTTCAGGGCAAGGCCACGCTCATGCCACCGTCGGCCATAACCACGGCGCCGACAATAAAGCTGGCCTTCTCCGATGCGAGAAAAGCGATAACCTCCGCAATTTCCTTGGGCTGCGCCGCACGGCGGATTGGCGCCTTCTTGCCATGCTCGGCCAGGAACGCCTGGCCGTCGGCATGGATGTGGTTGGTAATGTTGGTGATGACATCGCCAGAGCCCACCGCATTGACGCGAATACCATGCTCGATGGCTTCCAGCGAGAGGGCGCGCGTCAACTGCGCCAGCGCCCCCTTCGACGCCGCATACGCTGCAATGAGCGGAAAAGCCTGATAGCAGGCGTAGGAGCCCACGTTGACGATGGCACCCGTCTTTGCCGGCACCATGACGCGCATGGCCTCACGGGAGAACAGAAACGCGCCGGTGGCATTGACGGACTGGATGCCATTCCAGTCTTCCAGCGACATATCGACCAGCGGCTTGTTGATGATGACCGCCGCGTTGTTGACCAGGATGTCGAGCTTGCCGAACCGCTCGATTGCCGTGGCAACGGCCCGCACGGCGCTTTCCTCTCGCGCTACATCGGCAACGATGGGAACGATGCCCGGCCGCGCCAGCGCTTCCACGTTGGCGCTGCGCCCAACGGCAATCACGTTTGCGCCTTCGGCGTGGAACAGTTCCGTGGTAGCCAGTCCAATGCCGCTGGCTGCACCGGTCACGATGGCGACCTTGCCTGCAAAGGCGCCGCTTGCTGTGTTGCGTGTCGTCATGAATATTCTCCTGACAGGATTGCTTACTGAATGCTTGCTCGGTGGGATGGATCAGAACGGGCTGGCGGTTGGCCGTACCACGATCTCGCTGACGTCGACTTCGGCGGGCTGCTCCACTGCGTACGCAATGGCGCGTGCGATGGCGTCGGGCGTGATGGCAATGCGACGGAACTCCTGCATGGCACTGCGCGCGGTGTCGTCGGAAATAGAGTCGGCCAGTTCGGATTCCACAACGCCGGGGCAAATCACCGTCACGCGGATCTTGTCGGTTTCCTGACGCAGCCCATCGGAGATAGCGCGTACGGCGAACTTGGTAGCGCAGTACACTGCGGCAGTCGGCGACACGGAGAGCCCGCCAATCGACGAAATATTGATGATCTGCCCTCGCCCTTGCGCTTCCATCGTGGGCAGCACGGCGGCGATGCCGTGCAGTACGCCACGGATGTTCACATCGATCATCCGGTTCCACTCGCCGACCTTCAGGGCGTTGAGCGGCGAAAGCGGCATCACGCCGGCGTTGTTGACCAGCACATCGATACTGCCGAAGGCATCGAGCGCGAACCGCGCGAATGCGGCCACATCATCGGCCGAGGTCACGTCGAGTTCGCGGTAACGAACGATACCGCCGGACGATTCGATCGATTGCGCCAGCTCGGCCAGCCTGTCGGTGCGGCGTGCACCGATGACGAGCCGGTGTCCTTGCCTGGCAAGCAATCGGGCGGCGCCCTCGCCAATGCCGCTGCTGGCGCCGGTGATCAGAATGACTTTCGATTCGTTGGTGAAGCTTGTCATCTTGCATACTCCTATTGTTGGTTCGGGTCCGGCCGGGCGGGGTCGTGCTGTGCGTGGCACGCCTCGCAGCCGCGTTTTGGCCTTCAATGAAGTGGTATGGTTCGTTGGCCGGTGAGGGAATGATAGGGATGGCCTACCTGTTGGCGAATACACGGACCGATGCCGTTATTGCCTATTCCTATCGACCTGGCTGGTACAGCGGGAGAGGCGCGGCTAGAATGGCGACTGTCGGCAAACAACAGGAGACTGCGGTGTCGAAGGTCCGCTCCCCCGCTTCCGTCAAGATGGTTCGTCTGATCGAGAAACTGGCGCCCAACGAGGGCTACACACAGTCGACGCTCGACAGCGTTCGACTGATGCGCTCGGACCGTCCCCTTGGGCGCACGCCGGTGCTGTACGAACCGAGCATCGTGATCGTGTGCCAGGGCCGCAAGCTGGGCTTCCTGGGCAATGAGGTCTATGTCTACGACGCACAGCACTATCTGGTGCTGTCCGTACCGTTGCCGTTTTCCACGGAAACCCAGGCTACGCCAGAAGAACCCATGTTGGCGGTGTCCATCCGTCTGGACCTCATCGAACTCAGCGAGCTGATCACGCAGATCGGTGCCGCAGCACATCAGCCTGAAGCGCAGCCGAACGGCATGGTGTCCACGCAACTGGAGGAGAATCTGGCCGGCGCAACCGTCAGGCTGCTGGAGGCACTAACGGTGCCGATGGATGCCCAGATTCTGGGTCCAAGCCTGGTGCGGGAAATCTGCTACCGCGTGTTGACGGGGGCACAGGGCAGTGCAATGCGTGCCGCCCTTGCCCATCACGGGCGCTTCGGCCGTGTCGCGAGAGCGCTGAAGCGCATCCATACGGACTACGCGTCGCCCCTGAATGTGACACGCCTGGCTGAAGAAGCCGGCATGAGCGTGCCAGCCTTTCACGCCAACTTCCGAACGGTGACCCACACTTCGCCAATCCAGTACATCAAGTCCACCCGCCTTCATCACGCGCGCCTGATGATGATTCGCGACGGCGTCACCGCTGCGGCTGCAGCGGGACGCGTCGGTTACGAGAGCACTTCGCAGTTCAGCAGGGAATTCAAGCGGCTTTTCGGGCGAACGCCGATGGAAGAAGCACGCGACATGCGTGAGTCCTTCACGCTCTCGCCAGCGGTGCGATTTGCCGCTTAGGCGAGCGCTACCGGGCCACGTCCACAACGATCTTGCCTCTTACGTGGCCGCCCTTGCTGTGGTGAAGCGCCTGGCCGACGTCCGAAAGCCCAAAGACCGAATCGATATGGGCACGCAGATCGCCCGACGCATGGAGCGTCGCGAGGTGCCCGAGCTGCGTCGCGTCGCTACGCGTGGCGAAGTGTCTGCCGGTTGCCTGGGCGGCTTTGGCGCGCGCTGCATCGGGTCTGGCGACCGTCGACACCAACGTGCCGCCCGGTTTCAGTACGGACCATGATTTCTCCTGGGTTTCGCCGCCGATCAGATCCAGCACAAGATCCACCATCGAGACACGCTCGGCGAAATCCTCCGTGCGGTAATCAACGAAGGCATCAGCGCCTAAACTTTCCACGTATTGGCGGCTCGCGCCGGAGCCCGTGCCGATCACGCGGGCACCGGCCAGCCTGGCAAGCTGCACGGCTGCACTGCCGACGCCGCCTGCCGCACCGTGAATAAGGATGGATTGGCCAGGTTGCAAGACACCATGCTCGTGCAGCGCCTGCCATGCCGTCAACGTCGCCGCGGGAATCGCGGCGGCGTCTGTGAAAGCCAGGGACGCGGGCTTGCGTGCCAGCCGGGTTGCCTCCACCACGGCGCGCGTGGCGAAGGCGCCGACGATGCCGATGAATCCCATCACCTCATCCCCCGGCTTCAGCGTGGTCACGTTGCGCCCGACGGCGATGACGGTCCCTGCTGCGTCCACGCCCGGCGTGAACGGCAACGGCAGCGGGATGGAAGCCTGCATGGCGCCGCTTACGATTTTCCAGTCAATGGGATTGACCGACGCGGCGGCAACGTCGATCAAGACTTCGTTGTCGCCCGGTACGGGATCGTCCGCCTCGACCAGCGTCATGCCGTCGGGGCTGCCGTACGCAGATACGTGGATGGCTTTCATCAGATGCTCCTGGAAGCGACGCCCACTACAGGGGCGTCGAGGGCAAGGGCTGCCTGAACCGGGTCGAAATACTCGCGCAGATGCACGATACGACCGTCGCGGGCAGTCAGAAACACGACATACTCCTGGCGGTAGGTGCGGCCGGTCGCCGCGATCACGCCCTCTCCACGCACCCGTGCAATCGCATGCTGCGGGTCGTCCGTCGCAGTCACGATGGCATCGGAGAAGCGAAAGTTCCTGACTGCTCCCACGAACCAGCTCGCATGCCGCAGCACAGATTCGCGTCCTTCGAGTTTCAGCGGATGACCCAGGCTTGGTGCGTACGGCAGATCCCAGACGATGCTGTCGGAGATCAGTTCCCGCCATTGCTCCGGCTTGTCGACCAGGAACTGGAGATGTTGCTCCAGAAGCGTTGTGGCAATGCTCATGATGTCTTCTCCTGCGATGTATCAGGCGACAACGCGCTTGGCCGGCGCGCGACGGTTGTCCAGGCTGAATGCGCCGGCGCCGAACGCGACCACCTGCAGGAGACCACCGGCCATCGCCAGGTTCTTCAGGAAATGGAACATCTGGTTCTGGTCAGCGAGCGCGTGGTGAAAGATCAGCGCCGTCACGACAGCGTAGGCTGCGAGCAAGAGAGCCACCACGCGCGTCTTGTAGCCAATGACCAGGAGCGTGGCGCCCGCCAGTTCCAGCACCAGTGCGCCAATCAGTCCGAGCGCTGGCGCGGGAAGACCCAGCGATCCGATATAGGCCATCGTCGCGTCAGGGGCCATCAGCTTGCCGAAGCCGCTGATGAAGAAGATGGCCGCGATGAGGGTGCGGCCCACGAGGGGAATGGCGGAGGGTTCGTCCAGCGAGGTGTTCAGGTTCGAGTTCATGGTGTTCATCCTTTCAAAGAGTGGATGAACGAAGCGTAAAGATTTGACACCTATCCAGGTAGCCTATATTTTTAGATTCAATCCATCTACTACATAGATACATGCTCGACGCCGTCTCGCTGGACCAGATCCGCACCTTCATCGCCGCCGCCGACGAAGGCAGTTTCTCCGCCGCCGGCCGCAAACTCGGGCGAGCGCAGTCCGTGGTCAGCCATACGCTGGCCAACCTGGAAGGCCAGCTTGGCGTGCAGCTCTTCGATCGCACGGGACGGTATCCCAGGCTGACGGACGAAGGATCGGCCCTGCTGGCACAGGCGCGACTGGTGGTAGGTGGCATGGACGGGTTCAAGGCGAAGGCGCGGGCAATGTTCGAGGGCCTCGAGCCGGAGTTGTCCGTGGTGGTGGACGTCATGTATCCGATGGCATCGTTGACCGACGCAGTCGGTGCGTTCCGAAGCGAGTTTCCGCATACACCCTTGCGGCTTTACGTCGAAGCGCTTGGCGCCGTCATGCAGCCGGTACTGGCCCAGACATGCCGGCTCGGCATCAGTGGCTCGATGCCATCGGTGCCAGACATTCTCGATGCCGAAAAACTGCTGGATGTGCCAATGATGACGGTCGCGGCCGCGTCCCATCCTCTGGCGTCAAAGCATCGGATCCTCCGGCCCGCCGATCTCGAGGCGCACGTGCAGCTTGTGCTGACAGACCGCACGACCCTGACGGAAGGCACGACTTTCGGCGTTTTCTCACCGCAGATATGGCGCCTTGCCGACCTGGGGGCCAAGCACGCCTTCCTGCGAGCTGGCTTTGGATGGGGCCATATGCCGGTAGCCATGGTTCAGGACGATCTGGATTCCGGCAAGCTCGTGCCCTTGCGGCTTGAAGCGTTCCAGCCACATACACCGCCCATCGCCATGTTTGCAGTCTTCAGGAAGGACACACCGCCCGGCCCTGCCGGAAGGTGGTTACTCAAGCGACTGGGAAACGCACGCGATACCCACTAGCGCGAAGCAACTGGAGAAGGATTAGGTCTCCTACTCATCCGATTTCGGCCACATACGGTGGCGACATGACGGACCGAGATGGGTCGGCAAGCGACGTCTACGGAAATCCACGAAGAACTTTTTTGCATGGTCTTTCACGCGGCTGCGGTATTCAGCGCGCGACGTTGCGCCGCGGAAACAGGCACGGGTGCGTCTTCACGTACAGGTTCGGATTGCCGCAGCGATACCCCGCGTAGTCGATCTGCTCGCCTGGCATCAACTCGCCGGCGACGGGCTTTGCTTTTGGCGCGCTGGTCGATGCGGCCGGTCCGGTGCCTGGGCGCACCGACGCGTAGCCTGCGAAAAGCGGGACCAGCTGCATGACGCGGCGCGACGAGCGGACAGACAGGCGATTCATTAGGCGAACGAATGGAAGAGTCGTGACGGGCCCGTCCGCTGTCGAGACTCTCGCGGCGAACGATGCGCATGCCAGCGGCCGGATCGCATATCGGCGGCAATGCGCTCGACATGTCCGCCGCTGGTTGACTGCATGTTCCGCTTTGATCCCGTCGCTTGCATGACCCGAACATGACGATTGCGTCACGCGGGCCATCGCGCAATCTGACGCACTTTTCATCTTCCGATCACGGTCACGCCCGGCTGCTTTCGCATACTGAATGCATGGATCGCCACCCGGCGGCCTCATCAAGGAGAGCTCCATGAAAACGACAAAACTCGCGGCCCTGTTCATCACCGCCACGCTGTCGCTCGGCATCACCACGCAAGCCCCGTTCGCGCAAACGCAAACGCAGGGCAAGACCCGCACGGAAGTCATCAACGAGCTGAAGCAGGCGCAACACGACGGTGTGGTGCCGACGAGCAAGACGCAGTACCCGCCGACCACCGAGATGGTCGCGCGCAACAAGGAACTTCATGTGATTTCGATGCATGCCGGCGAGAAGACGCCGCAGGCAGACCATCACGACAGCCTCGCGACCCGCTGATGCCGGTCAGGCGCGTGAGCTGCCCGGCGATCGCGGGCAGCGTCCCGCGCCGGAGATCAGGCAGGTTCAGTGAAGGTGCGGCACGACCACCGCACGACAGGAAGATGAAGTTCGGACGGTCGACACGCGTGCCGGGAGAAGTCCGGCACGCGCGTTAAACGCTCCCCCGCTTCGCACACCGACGTCGCACCAGCCACTCGAGCAATTCCCGCCCGTCTCGCTCACCAAACCAGCGCGCGTGCCCAATCAGATAACCGTCGTACGCGACATCGACGATCGCCGGCGCGTCGATGATGCACCCGAAATACGCGACCTCCGACAACGCGAACTCCGTATGCACGATCGGCAGCATCGCGACCAGCGCCGCGTACGCATCGTCGCTCAGCGGTTCGAGCGATTCGTAGCCGTCGAGCAGCGCATCGATGTGCGCGTATTCGATGCGGCGCGCGTCGGGCGGCGCCATCCAGTCGACCGTGTTGCGCTCGATCGCAAGCGCGACATCCATCACCGCGCAGGTGCGATCGGACAGGCCGAAGTCCAGCACGGTGCGCACCTGCGCGCCAGGGCCGGCACCGGTCCACAGCAGGTTCGACGCATGCCAGTCGCCGTGCGTCCACAGCGGCGGCAGCGCGGGCAGCAGCGGCACGAGGCGCGCGTGATACGGGCCGATCGCATCCGCGACATCGCCGCGCCAGTCGCGCGTGCCGAGCGCGCGCACCAGCAGCGGCTGCGCGTCGACCCAGCGTTCGAGCGCGCCCGCGAGATCGTCGGACGACAGCACGCGGAAACTCGACAGCAGCGTGCGCACGGGCCGCGCCGGCGCGTCGTAACCGGCCGACGCGCGATGCAGCTCGGCTAACGCGCGGCCGGCCGCGTAAGCGTGCGATGGATGCGTGAACGGCTGCCACGACATCACGCCGCGATACGCGTCGACGCCGGGCGCGACCACATGCACCTCGTACGTCCAGTCGCCGCACGCAAAAGCCGTCGCGCCGTTGCGATCGGCCAGCACGTCCACCACCGGCATCCCGCGCGCGCGCAGATGCGCGATGAAACGATGCTCTTCCTCGAGCCCCGCGACGTCGCGCAGGCTCACGTGATGACGCTTGACGAACAGTGCGCGTCCGTCCGTCATCCGCACCAGCGTGGCCGCCGCGAATTGCCGCGGACTGTGCCAGGTCAGCCGCGCCGGTTCGCCGGCGCCGTCGATGCGCGCGAGCAGCGCCGCCACCTCGTCGTGCGTCATCAGCGGCCAGTCGCGTTCGGCCTGCTCGCCGTCGACGCCGAACTGCGGCGGTGCGACGTCCGGCGATAGCGGCCCGTCCGGCTCGAGGGGAAATGACATGAACGACGTAGCTCCGTAGTTGAATCGGCGCGTGAATCAGCTCGCCGGGTTCGCGCTCGCGCGCAGCGCGTCGGCCGTCCGGCTCCAGTCGCGCCAGCCGATGACGGCGAGCGCGATGAACAGCGCATAGAGTCCGGCCGTCAGATACAGCGCCTTGAACACGAACATCCCGACGTACACGACGTTCACGACGATCCACAGCCCCCACGACGCGATGTAGCGCCGCGCGGTCCAGTATTGCGCGACGAGGCTGAACGCGGTCAGCGACGCATCGACGAACGGCAGCGCGGCGTCGGTCCAGCGCGCCATCATCCCGCCGAGCAGCGCGCTGCCGACGACGGCCGCCAGCAGGTCGGGCAGCATCTGGCGCGGCCGCACGCCGGCGACGGGTGCGACGTCGCCTGCCGGCGCCGCGCCACCGCTCGCCTCCAGCGTACGCTGCGCGATCCAGCGGCGCCAGCCGTACACCTGCAGCACGGCGAACGCGCCCTGCAGCAGCATGTCGGAATACAGCTTCGCATCGAAGAAGATCCAGCCGTACAGCGCGACCGACGCGAGCCCGACCGGCCAGCACAGCATGCGCCGCTTCGCGGTCAGCCAGATCGCGAGCGCGCTGACGATCACGCCGGCGATTTCGAGTGGGGACATCGTCCATGCTCTCCTGGTTAGCTGCCGGGGCCGCGTGTCACGCGGCCGGATCCGGTCGATCAGAAATCATAGGTCAGCGACACGCGCGCGGTGCGCGGCGCGCCCGGGAACAGGTACGCGTCGCCCTGCTGCTCGCCCGCGTCGCGCCAGTAGAACTTGTTGAACAGGTTGTCCACCGACACACGCAGCACCGTGCGATGGCCGCCGATCTTCGTCGTATAGCGCGCGCCGAGATTGAACACGAACCACGACGGCACGCGCGCGGTGCCCTCTTCGTTCGCATTGCGGCCGCCGCTGTACTCGACGCCGCCCAGCATGTTCAGGCCCGCGACGCCCGGCACCGCGTAATCCGCGTACAGCGACGCGCGCAGCGCCGGCACGTTGATGATCTGGTGCCCTTCGTACGCCGGCGAGCCCGAATCGTACGCGCGCGCGCGAATCGCCGCGACGCTGGCCGTCAGCGACAGCCGCTCGGTGAGCCGCCCGGCCGCGCCGAGCTCGATCCCCTGGTGGCGCTGCGTGCCGCGCTGCACGAACGTGTAGCTCGTGCCGGACGCATCGGGGTCGGCGAACTGGAACGGCTTGCTGATCGAGAACACGGCGGCCGTCAGGCTGAGCCGGTCGAGCCAGTCGTATTTCGCGCCGAGCTCGAACTGGTGCGATTCGACCGGCGGCAGGAACGCATACGCGTTGGTCGCGCGCACCGGCGCCTGGTCGCCGAGCGACAGCGCCTTGCTGTACGACGCATACAGCGACAGCACGTTCACCGGCTTGTAGACGAGCGCGACCTGCGGCAGGAACACCGAGCGGTCGGTGTGCGTCGCGTCGCCGTCGAGGCTGCTCCAGCTGCGCTGGCGCAGCAGCACTTCCTTGCCGCCCGCGAGCACCTGCCAGTGCTCGCCGATGCTGATGCGGTCGAGCCCGAACACGCCGTACTGCCAGGAATCGAGCTGCGGATACGACGGCCCGGCCGTGTTCGACGACGGCGCGAACGCGACGTCGGGCCCGTAGATGTTCTCGCTGCCGACGTAGTCGTACACGGCGTTCGCCATGTGCACGACGCGGCGCTGCACGCTCACGCCGAGCGTCAGCTCGTGACGCAGCGGCCCCGTCGCGAACTTGCCCGTCGTCACCGCGCGCAGGTCGTCGTTGCGGCGGTATTCGCCGGGGCTGCGGAAGTCGTACACGTCGTAGTCGCCGTTCGCGCCGAAGAAGAACGGCGACGTCGCGCCGGCCGCGCAGCTCGACGCGTAATAGCAGCCGTACGCGAACGCGCTGTTGTCGTCGATCATCGTTCGGCTGCGGCCCGCGGCGATGTAGGCGTTCCAGTCGTCGTTGAACCGGTAGTCGAAGCGCGCGTTCAGGTTCAGCGCGTCGGTCGTCACCGGCTTCGCCCACGGCTGTGTGCCGAGCGCCTTCGACGTCGTGTTGACGGACGGCACGACGGTGCCGCCGAGCAGCTGGTAACCGGGTGCGGAACGCTGGATCCACTGCTGGAATTCCGCGTTGAACTGCAGGCTCGCGCGCGGGCTGATGTCCCAGTCGGCGGCGATCGAGCCGAACGTGCGCCGTCCGTTCGTGCCGTCGATGTACGAGTGCATGTTCTCCTTCGCGGCATTGATCCGGAATCCGAACTGGTGGTCGGGGCCGAAGCGACGGCCGAGATCGACGGCCGCCGACGTCGAGCCGCGGCTGTCGACGCCGGTCGTCACGCTCGCGACGTTCGCCGAGCGCTTCGTCACGAAGTTGATCACGCCGCCCGGTGCGACCACGCCGCTGTCGATGCCGGCCAGTCCCTTCAGGATCTCGACGCGCTCCTTGTTCTCGAGCGGCACGTTCTGCTCGCCGGACACCGTCAGCCCGTCGATCCGGATCGCGCTCGCGAGATCCACCGGGAAGCCGCGAATCGCGAAGCCTTCGAAGTAGCCAACGGGCGCGTAGTCGTTGACGACCGACGCATCGTTGCGCACCACGTCGCTCAGGCGCTTTGCCTGCTGGTCGTCGAGCTGCGCGCGCGTGACGACGCTGACGGAGGCCGGCGTGTCGCGCAGCGGCGCGTCGTCGAGCCCCGCGACCGACGCTTCGCGCGCGCGAAACGCGCCGCCGCGCTCGCCGCTGACCGCGATCGCCGGCAGCGTCGCGCTGACGGCCGCATCGGCTTCGGGAGCCGGCGCGTCGCCCTGTGCCGCGGCGGCCTGCGCCGCGAAAAGCGTGATGCCGAAACCGACGCCCACGCCGACCTTCGCGCGCCGCCGCCGTGCGGGCGACGCTGTTGTTCTATTCACCGTCATTGTTCTGGATGGAAAACTCGCCACTCGACCCTGTCGAAACACGTTATGCCGCCGCGAAGCGCGACCTCGCGCATGACCCGGCGACGGTCCCGGCGAGTCGCCGGGCACGTTCGTCGACACGACATTCATCGGACGAACCTGGCGATCCGGCCGCTTGCGTGCCGATCGATCGGGAATGCGCAGGATGGGACATCGGATGCCGGTGGTGCGCCGGGCGCCGACGCGGCGGCCGATCCGTGGATCGGGTGCGTGTCAGGCAGCCGGCTGCATCGCGCGGTGTTGTCATGCAGGGGACGCTTCGAACGCCCCGGTGCGGGCGCCGGGCGTTTGCGTGCGCCGTTCGTCGGAACGGCGGAATGCCCGTCGCACGCGACATCGCGGCGTGGCGCGCATTTTACCCCGGGCGGGGCTGACGGCCGGAGAATCGGCCAAAGCGGGAGGCGGAAGGCGAGAGACGGGAACGCGGGAATGGGAGCCCGCGTGATTCGGCGAGCGCTCAGAACCCCTGCATCGTCACCGTCGGATCGACGACCAGATGGACGACGCCGTAGATCACCGCGCCGACCAGCACCGCGAGCACGATCGCGACGAACGGCAGCAGCGTGAAGTTGACGTTCGCGAGATCGGACGCGTGCGCCTTGCTGTTGCGTACGCCGAAGAAACTCCACAGAACCAGGCGGATCATGCTGAACAGTTTCATGATGTTGCTCCTTTTCCTCTATCGGTTGACGCTATCGTCGATCCGACAGGCCTCCTGAAAAAGCAGCAGTTGCGAGCGCTTTTTGCGCAGCACGGGCTGTGCGACCGCATGCCGCACGCGCGTCAGCGGTCGAGCACGAGCGGCTCCGCGGCCCCTTCGGCAGGCTGCGCGACGCACAGCAGCGCGCAACCGGGCTCGACCGGCGCGTCGTACGACTGCACGTAATCGACCGCCCCGGACAGCACCCGCGTCGCACAGGTGCCGCACGACCCCGACCGGCATTCGGACGGCACCGCCACGCCCTGACCTTCCGCGAATTCGAGCAGCGTGCCGTCGGCGGGCGTCCACGCGGCGTCGCGCGCGGAACGTCGGAACACGACAGGCACGCTCGCCACCGACGGCGCTCCCGCCGCGCGGGTCGCACTGCGCACGACACTCGACGGCCCGAACGCCTCGAAGCGGATACGCTCGTCCGGCACGTTCAGCGCACGCAATCCGTCGTACAAATCGCGCATGAACGCGGACGGCCCGCACAGGTAGAAATCGTAGTCGTCGAACGGCAGGATGCGCTTCAGTTGCGCGACGTCGACGCGGCCCGGCCGCGCCGCGCCGTCGCGCTGCGGCCGGCTGTCGAACCAGTGCAGCGCCACGCGTGCGTCGGTGTCGGCGATGCGCGTCAGCTCCGCCGCAAACGGCCGGTCGGCCGTATCGCGTGCGCCGTGCACGAACACGACGCGGCGCGACGGCGTGTCGTCCGCCAGCGCGCGCCGCAGCATCGCGAACATCGGCGTGATGCCGATGCCGGCCGACACCAGCACGGCCGGACGCGGGCTCGCGACGTCGAACGTGAAGCGGCCGCGCGGCATCTGCGCATCGAGCGTCATCCCGGCATGCGCGTGGTCGTGCAGCCATGCCGACACGCGTCCTTCGCGCTTCACGGTGATCCGGTAATGCGGTGCGCCGGGTGCATCGGAGAGCGTGTAGCTGCGGATCGCGGGCGCCTCGCTGTCCGGCAGCGCGATGCGCAGCGTCAGATGTTGGCCGGCTTCATGGGCCGGCAGCGCGCCGCCGTCCACCGGTTCGAAATGAAACGAGCGGATCGCGCGCGCTTCATCGACGATCTTCGCGATGCGCAGCGGGCGCCAGTTGGACGGCGATGCGGATGCGGACTCTGAAGCCACCTGCGCACCCGCGTTCGCCGAGCCGTCGGCCATCGCCGCAAACTGCGGCGCCCGCTCGGGCACCGACCACCGGAACGGCAACACGCCCCGCGTGCGCCGCACTTCGTCCACATGAAACCGCACGACCCGCTGTGCGCCGGCGAACGACGCGACGAGCGGCCCGTCCCACACGATCTCCGCCCGCGCGGCGACATACAGCACGTCGCCGCTGTCGAAATCGATGAACAGCAGCCCCGCGCGCGGATCGTGCTGCAGGTTGCCGAGCGTGTTGAAGAAGCGGTTGCCGCTGAAATCCGGCGTCGTCAGCGTGCACGCGTCGTCGACGCGCACGAAGCCCGGCATGCCGCCGCGATGCGACACGTCCGCGCCGCGCGCGGCGCCCGCATCGGCCGACGTGTTCGCACTCGCGACGAAGAACGTATCGGCCTGCGCGAGCAGCGCGCGATCCGCGTCGCTCAAGCGGTCCGACACGTCGGCCGCGCCGGACGCATCGCCTTCACGCGCGACGAACGTGGGTTTGCGGCCCTGGATGTACTTCGCGCAGTTGCCGAAGCTCTGCTCGACCGCGATCGTCAGCGCGCCGCCGTCGACCGCACGCACGACGCCGTTCACGCGATTGCGCCGCCGCGTGTCGAACTCGATTCCAAGCCCGCCAAGTGGCTCACCCGGCTGCCACGCCCCGGCCAGCGGATCGCCGGGCAGCGCATCGCCGTCGATGTGCAGCGTGCGCGCGTCCGGCGCCGTCACGAAGCCGGGCATCCCTACCCGCAGCGTCGCCCACGGCTGGCCGTGTGCGTCGACACCGCCGAGCACGAAGAACGGCAGCTGCGCAAAAAACGCCCGGTGCTGGTCCGGCATGAAGCGCCGGATCCCGCGCCGGCCGGCCGCCCCCGCGGCCTCCGTCACGCCCGCGCGCTGCTGCACGGCGAGCTCGCCCGCATGAAAAGGCGCAACGTCGAGTTCCCAGCCCGGTACGGCGGCGGTCGGCGCGGTCATCGCATTTCTCCCGGTAAAGACGTGTCGTGGCGCTTCGCGTCAGGCGGCGAGCAGGCCGGCACGGGTCGTCGGCATGCCGACGAAGCCCGGCAGCGCCTCGACGCGCGCGAGCCACGCCCGCACGTGCGGATACGGTTCGAGCGACACGCCGCCCTCCGGCGCGTGCGCGATGTACGTGTAGGCGGCGATGTCGGCGATCGTCGGCTGCGCGCCGGCGGCAAACGGCTTGCCGGCGAGCTCGCCGTCGATCACCGCGAGTATCTTCGCGGCGGTGCGCTTGGCCGCGTCGTGATCGAGCGACGCGTTGAACACGGTGACGAGCCGCGCGGCCGCCGGCCCCGATGCGATCGGCCCGGCCGCGTACGACAGCCAGCGCTGCACGGTCGCCGCGCCTGCCGCATCGTCGGGCAGCCAGTGCGCGTCGCCGTAGCGCTTCGCGAGATAGACGAGGATCGCGTTCGAATCGGCGAGCACGGTGCCGTCGTCGTCGATCGCCGGCACCTGGCCGAGCGGATTGACGGCGAGGAACGCGGGTTCGCGCTGCGCGCCGGCCGCGAGGTCGACGTCGACGATGTCGAACGGCAGCCCGAGCAGCGACAGGAACAGCCGGACGCGGTGCGCATGCCCGGACAGCGGGAACGAATAGACACGAACCGGACGGACGGGCTTGCTGGCGGCTGGCATGGAAAGGCTCCTGGATCTCGCGCCGCCGGAAATCGGCGACGACCAGCCCGCAGCGTAGCGCTCGCCGCTCACATCCAGAAGGCGGATAATCGCTGAAACATTATCCTTTCCCATAGGACAATCAACGATGGCCGATCTGCGCGACGTGAACCTGAACCGGCTGGCGATCTTCGTCGCGGTGGTCGATGCCGGCTCGCTGACGGCCGCGGCCGAGCGGCTCGGCCTCGCGAAGACGGTCGTCAGCACGCACATGCAGCGCCTCGAATCGGAAGTCGGCGCGAACCTGCTGGTGCGCACCACCCGGCGGCTGAGCGTGACCGATGCGGGGCGCGCGTTCTACGACGCGTGCCGCGACATCGTGCGCGCGACCGAAAGCGCGCTCGACGCGGTGTCGTCCGACGCGGGACCGTTGCGCGGCACGCTGCGCGTGAGCGTGCCGATCGACTACGGCGCGCTGGTCGTCGCGCCGGCGATCGTCGCGCTGCGCGATGCGCATCCGGGGCTCGACGTCGAACTGATCGCGAACGACCGCGTCGTCGATCTGGTCGCGGACAACCTCGACGTCGCGATCCGCCTCGGCCGCCTCGCGGATTCGAACTATCGCGCGGTGCAGCTCGGTCAATACGAGAAATGGGTGGTGGCGAGCCCCGCGTTCGTCGCACGGCATGGCCTGCCGCGCGATCCGGACGCGCTCGCCGCGCTGCCGTTCGTGATGCTGTCGACGCCGTCACGCCCGCATACGCTCGAACTCCACGACACGAGCGGCGGCCATGCGTCGGTGCGCTGCACCGCGCCGGTCGTGTCGAACACCGCGACGGCCTGCCGCGCGATCGCGCTCGCGGGCGGCGGCTTTGGGTTCCTGACGGATTTCGCGACCGCAGAGGACATCGCGGCCGGCCGGCTCGTCCGGCTGCTGCCCGCCTGGCGCTCGGCGCGGGCGGGGATTCATGCGGTGTATCCGTCGACGCGGTTGCCGTCGCGGAAGGTGCGCGCGTTCATCGACGCAATGAAGGCGCGGATCGCGGCAACCGCGCCGGCGGCAACGGATTTTCTCGCGCCGAATTAATCGCACAATTTATTCACAAAAAATCTCATATTGATTTTCGAGATTTTCATCTAACCTTATTCCCGGTAATGCGCGGAATCGCGTTTTACCGAAACGCTTCAATTCTCCGCCTTATTCCAATCAAGGAGTTTGAACATGCAAACCGCCGCAATTTCCTGGGGAAGCACGCCGTCGATTCGCGTCTACACGGCCAACGGCAACAAGATCACCGAGCGCTGCTACGACGGGTCGAACTGGTACACGGGGGCGTTCAACCAGGCCGGCGACAACGTGTCGGCGACGTGCTGGTTGAGCGGGAGCGCCGTGCATATCCGCGTGTACGCGACGAGTGGGGGCTCAACCACCGAATGGTGCTGGGATGGTGATGGCTGGACCCGGGGCGCATACACGGGCTTGTAATCTCGCGGTGCACGAGCGCGACACGTTTCGCGCGCGGGGCCGGCGCAACGTCAATTTTCATTGGCGTTGCGCCGGCTTGTTTCATTTAAATTCGATTACCTATATTCGCAGGCCGACAAATCAAAAAACGAATATAGCCAATGACAATTCCGTGAAATTCTGCGCCTTTTTAATATCGATCCCCACCCGTTAATTATCGGTGTCGATTGCGCGTAATGAATTCACCCAGGCGAAAAACGTAAATCAAATCGCAACATGCGCGCAATTGGCTTCGACCCCTTCATTCCGGGCACCGCGAGGCGCTTGCCCCGCGCTACCCCTCTTCCCTCAACGTCCCCAGCAGCACTTTCCTGCAACTCGCGATCATCTGGGCCTCCGGATCGCGATACTCGGTGAGCAGCCATGCGGCGCCGACATTCGTCATCGCGCCGACCAGCGCGAGCCCGACGAGCCGCTGCTCGATGCGCTCGGCGGGCGTCACGGCCTCGCGCGCCGCGCCGATCGCCATGATCAGCTTGCCGAAGTCGATCAGCATCCGCTGGTAGGTCATGTCGGTATCCGCGCTCACGCCCATCACCTCGAGCAGCAGCACGCGCGCCGCGCACGGGTCGCGCAGGAAGCCGAAGAACGCGGCGAGCCCCGCGTCGACACGCTCGCGCAGATCGCCGCCGCGCTCGGCCACCGCCCGCTCGACCGCGTCGTGCAGTTGCTGCGCGTGATGCAGGTAGGTGCAGCGCAGCAAATCCTCCGTGCTGTCGAACGCCGCATAGAAATAACGGTCGTTGAGCTTCGCTTGCTGGCAGATCGACCGCACGGTCGCCTTGCGGAAGCCGACCGTGCCGAACACGCGCGTCGCCGCGCGGATCAGCGCGTCGCGCCGCTCGGCGGCGCGCACCTCGGGCGCGACACCGCCGTACGCGCGCCCCCGTTTTTCCGTTTCGAGTGCTTTCTCCATTTCGCTATTTGACATCAGGACACCCGAAAACTAAAGTGGTGACGAATATCACCACAATAAGCACGCCGCCGGCGCAGTGCAAGCGGAACGGGAGGAAGACGAATGAAGGGTTTTTCCGGCAAGGTCGCCGCGATCACGGGCGCCGCCTCCGGCATGGGCCGCAGCCTCGCGGTCGAGCTCGCGCGGCGCGGCTGCGAGGTCGCGCTCGCCGACGTCAACGATGTCGGTCTCGCCGGCACGGCGGCCGCGTGCGGCAAGCACGGCGTGCGCACGAGCATGCGGCGGCTCGACGTCGCCGACCGCGACGCAGTGTTCGCGTGGGCCGATTTCGTGCGCGCCGAACACGGCAAGGTCAACCTGGTCTTCAACAACGCGGGCGTGTCGCTGGCCGCGAGCGCCGAGACCGTGCGCTTCGCCGATCTCGAATGGATCGTCGGCATCAACTTCTGGGGCGTCGTGCATGGCACGCAGGCGTTCCTGCCGCATCTGCGCGCGTCGGGCGACGGCCACGTGATCAACACGTCGAGCCTGTTCGGGCTCGTCGCGATGCCGACGCAGAGCGCGTACAACGCAACCAAGTTCGCGGTGCGCGGCTTCACCGAGGCGCTGCGGATGGAGCTCGAACTCGACGGCGCGCCGGTCAGCGCGACCTGCGTGCATCCGGGCGGCGTCGCGACCAACATCGTCGATGCGAGCCGCGTCGACACCAGCATCCACGCGCTCACGGGCCAGGACGAAGCGACCCACCGCCGCCAGGCGAACCGCCTGATCAACGCGACGACGGCCGACGACGCCGCGCGGCAGATTCTCGCCGGCGTCGAGCGCAATGCGCGCCGCGTGCTGGTCGGCGCCGATGCACGGCGCCTCGACAGGATCGCGCGCCTGCTCGGCGCCGGATACCAGCAGCTGGTGTTGCGCTACGTGCGCCGCGCACGCGCACGCAATCTGTGCCCGAAGGCAGCCGCCGCGGGAGAACGCACGCACGCGCCGGCCGCACGCCCCACCCCACCGACCAAGGATCTCGCATGAGTTCGACGACGACCGACCGGCGCGACGCGCCGTCCGCATCCGGCGACAGCCGCGACCTCGACGTGCTGATCGTCGGCGCCGGCCTGTCCGGCATCGGCGCCGCGTATCACCTGAAAAAGCGCTGCCCGGACGCGAGCGTCGCGATCGTCGAGGCGCGCGATGCGATCGGCGGCACCTGGGACCTGTTCCGCTATCCCGGCGTTCGTTCGGATTCCGACATGTTCACGCTCGGCTACAGCTTCCGCCCGTGGCACAGCGACAAGGCGATCTCCGACGGGCAGACGATACTCGACTACATCCGCGACACGGCACGCGCATACGGCATCGACAAGACGATTCGCTACGGCCAGAAGGTGATCGCGGCCGACTGGGATTCGAACCGCGCGCGCTGGACGGTGCGCATCGAGCGCACGCGGGACGGCACGGTCGACACGCTCGTCTACACGTGCCGCTTCCTCTACATGTGCAGCGGCTATTACGACTACGACGGCGGCTACCTGCCCGACTGGGCCGGCATGGAATCGTTCGAAGGCCGCATCGTGCACCCGCAGCAATGGCCGAAGGACCTGTCATATGCGAACCGGCGCGTCGTCGTGATCGGCAGCGGCGCGACGGCCGTCACGCTGGTGCCGTCGATGGCCACCGACGCGAAACACGTGACGATGCTGCAGCGCTCGCCGACCTACATCGTGTCGCTGCCCGCACGCGACAGGATCGCAAACGCATTGCGCCGCGTGCTGCCGTCGCGGCTCGCGCACCGGCTCGTGCGCGTGAAGAACGTGCTGCTGACGATGTACCTGTACAACGTGTCGCGCCGCAAGCCCGAGCAGACGAAGCGGTTCATCATCCGCGCGGCTGGCAAGCAGCTCGGCCCCGACTTCGACGTCGCGAAGCATCTGACGCCGCGCTACATGCCGTGGGACCAGCGCGTATGCCTCGTGCCGAACGGCGACCTGTTCAAGTCGATCCGCGCGGGCCGCGCATCGATCGTCACCGACGAGATCGAGCGCTTCACGCCGACCGGCCTGCAGCTGAAGAGCGGCCAGCAGCTCGACGCGGACGTGATCGTCACCGCGACCGGGCTGAAGGTGAAGATGCTCGGCGGCGCGCGCGTCACGGTGGACGGCCGCGCGGTCGACTTGCCGCAGACCGTGTCCTATAAAGGAATGATGTACAGCGACGTGCCGAACCTCGCGTCGTCGTTCGGTTACACGAACGCATCGTGGACGCTGAAGGCCGAGCTGATCGCGCGCTACGTGTGCCGGCTGCTCAACCACATGCGCGCCAACGGCTACGACACCTGCGTGCCGCGGCTCGGCGCCGGCGACCTCGGCGACGTGCCGGCGGTGAACCTGAGCTCGGGCTACATCCAGCGCGCGGCCGGCATCCTGCCGAGGCAGGGGCACCGCAAGCCCTGGAAATTCCACCAGAACTACGTGCTCGATCTCGCGTCGCTGAAGTTCAGCGGACTCGCCGATTCGGCGATGAAGTTCGAACGCCGCGCGACAGCCGGCCCGGCCGCCGCGCCGGTTGCCGAACCCGTACTCGAAACCCGTTGAGGCCGACATGAGCCATACGCTTCATCTGATCCAGAACGTGCTGCTCGGCGTCGTCGTGGTGCTCGCCGTGCTCGCGCTGTTTTCCGGCTTCATCGCGCGCCGCGTGACGCGCGCGTTTCCGCCCGAAGGCCGCTTCGTCGACGTCGGCGGCGATCGCATCCATTACGTCGAGTACGGCAGCGGCCCGCCGCTCGTGTTCGTGCACGGGCTCGCCGGGCAGTGGCGCAACTTCGCGTACCTGCCGCTCACGCGGCTCGCGCAGCACCATCGCGTGATCCTCGTCGACCGGCCGGGCGCCGGCCGCTCGCTGCGCGGCGCCAGCTCGCAGGCGAACGTGTTCGCGCAGGCCCGCACGATCGCCGCGTTCCTCGATGCGCTGAAGCTCGACCGGACGGTGCTCGTCGGCCACTCGCTCGGCGGCGCGATCGCGCTCGCGGTCGGCCTCAACCATCCGGAGCGCGTGAGCCGGCTCGCGCTGATCGCGCCGCTGTCGCACGAGCAGACCGAGCCGCCGGCGCCGTTCAAGCCGCTGATGCTGCCGTCGCCGCTGGTGCGCCGCTTCGTGTCGTGGACCTTCGCGGTCCCGCTGACGATCCTGACCGGCCGCAAGGCCGTCAGCCAGGTGTTCGCGCCGGAAGCCGTGCCGCGCGACTTCCCGGTAAAGGGCGGCGGTTTGCTCGGGCTGCGCCCGCATGTGTTCTACGCGACGGCGACGGACCTGCTGTCGGCGCCCGTCGACCTGCCCGCGATGGAGCGACGTTACGCGGAGCTCGCGCTGCCGGTCGACGTGCTGTACGGCCGCGCCGATCCGATCCTCAACTGGCGCGCGCATGGCGAGGCGCTGGCGAACAAGTCGGCGCGTGTGCGGCTGACGGTCGTCGAGGGCGGACACATGCTGCCGGTCACGATTCCGGACGCGACCGCCGACTGGCTGCTCGAGGTTGCCGCCGCGCCGGTCGACGTGCCGGCGCAGGGTGCGCACGTCGAGCATTGAGCGTCATCGGGTAGACGGGGCGAGCGCGCGGAGGATGGCGGCGCCCCGGCGCTGCGGGGGCGGGCACCGCGCGTCGGTCACGCTTCGTCGCCGGGCAGCGACAGCCCGAGTTCCGCGATCACCTCGCGCGCGCTGCGGAACGCTTCGACCGCGGCCGGGGCGCCCGCGTAGAGCGCGCTGTGCAGCAGCACCTCGCGGATCTCGACGAGACTCGCGCCGTTGTTGAGCGCGCCGCGCACATGGCCCTTCAGTTCCGCGCCGCGGCCGAGCGCCGCCAGCATCGCGCACGTGCAGAGGCTGCGCGTCTTCAGGTCGATGCCGCCGCGCTGCCAGGTGCTGCCCCATGCGTGCTCGTTCAGCCAGTTCTGCAGCGGACGCGAAAATCCGTCGAGATCGCGCATCGCGCGTTCGACGAATGCATCGCCCATGACTTCGGCGCGGCGTGCCTTGCCCTGTTCCCTGTCCTGTTCGCTCATGTCGGTGTCCTGTCTGAAGTCGCGGCTGCTTCGGCGTCGCCCGCGGCCGGGTGGGTTCGCGTCATGTTCGCGGCACGCGGGCGTTTCGTCAAAGAGGCGGCGTTCCGGTCGCGGCCACCCGCGTCGCGTCGCGTCGGGACGAACGCTACGTAACATCGCGCCGCGCGTTACGGCGCCTTACGGGAACATCGCAGCGTGCGCATCGACGCACCTGGCATGCCCATCTCGCGAAACCGCTATTCCTCCGTTTAAATCGCGGCGATATTCCCGATTTCCGCAACAAAGCGCCGGTGCGTCGCGCGAAAGATGTCATGGCGCGGAATTTGCAGTAATGGCCCTCGGCACAACTTCCAATGTCGAGGGCACCATGCACCATTACTTCAAGAAAACGACGGTATCGCTGGCCGTCCTGTCGCTCGTCACACTCTACGGATGCGGCTCGGTCGACGGGCCGGTCACGCCGTCGGTCAAGCCGAGCACGTCGGGAACGTCCGGCATTGCGGGGACTTCGGGCACTTCGGGGACTTCGGGGACTTCGGGGACTTCGGGGACTTCGGGAGCATCCGGGAACACGTCGACGGGGACGTCCGGTGGCGGTAGTTCGGGGACTTCCGGTGGGGGGTCGTCGGGAACGTCGGGCGGCGGTAGTTCGGGGACTTCGGGGACTTCGGGTACGTCGGGGACGTCTGGTACCTCAGGCACTTCCGGTACGTCGGGTACTTCCGGTACGTCGGGTACTTCCGGTACCTCGGGTACTTCCGGTACCTCGGGTACTTCCGGCACGTCGGGTACGTCCGGCACGTCGGGTACGTCCGGCACCTCGGGTACTTCCGGCACCTCGGGTACTTCCGGTACGTCGGGTACTTCCGGCACGTCGGGTACGTCCGGCACCTCGGGTACTTCCGGCACCTCGGGCACGTCCGGCACGTCGGGTACTTCCGGCACCTCGGGCACCTCCGGTACGTCGGGTACCTCCGGTACATCGGGCACTTCCGGCACGTCAGGTACTTCCGGTACATCGGGCACTTCCGGCACCTCGGGCACCTCCGGCACCTCGGGTACGTCGGGTACTTCCGGCACGTCGGGCACTTCCGGCACGTCGGGTACTTCAGGTACGTCGGGCACCTCCGGTACGTCGGGCACGTCCGGCACCTCCAGCAACGTCACCCCGCTCGGCAACGTCCTCCAGCAAACCGGCACGCTCGTCACGGGACTTGGCACGACGGTCGCGAACGGCGGTAGCCAGATCGGCGGCGTGCAGGTCCCCGGCACGAGCCCGACGACGGCCACCAGCATCGGCAACGCGGTCACGAGCCTCGGCAACGGCGTGCAGTCGCTCGGCAGCGGCGTCGCGGCGGGCCTCGGCTCGATCGGCGTGTCGCCGAACCCGCTCGGCCCGACGCTCACGTCGACCACCGGCCTGCTGACCGGCGCCGGCGGCGCGGTCAACAACCTCGGCAACGCGGTGACGAGCCTCGGCAGCGGACCGCTGTCGCCGCTCGCGCCGGCCACGACGCTGGTCGGCGATCTGGTCAACACGGTCGGCACCGCGGTCAACTCGACCGCCTCGGCACTCAACACGGCGCTGAACAGCGCGCCGGTCCAGCAACTCGAGACGCAGCTCGGCAGCGTGATCAACCCGATCACGAACACGCTGACCGGCGGCGTCACGACGCCGGGCGCCACGCAGACGCTCGGCAACGCGACCCTGCTCGGCGCGCCGCTCAGCGGCCTGCTGAGCACGCTCGGCAGCGGCCTCGGCCTGGCCGGCTCGCAGGTCGGCAGCGCGACCGGCAACCCGGTCGGCACGAGCGCCGGCGGCAGCGTGTCCCAGCTCGGCAACACGGTGGCGTCGGCCGGCGGCCTGCTGTCCAGCGGCAGTTCCAGCAGCGGCACCAACCCGCTCGCACCGATCACCGGTCTGCTCGGTACGCTGACGGGTGGCCTCGGCGGCGGCAGCTCGAGCGGATCGGGCGGCACCAGCGGAACGAGCGGCACGAGTGGCACCAGCGGCGGCCCACTCGCGCCGATCACCGGCCTGCTCGGCACGGTGACGGGTGCACTCGGCGGCCTCGGCTCGAGCGGAACGAGTGGTACCGGCGGCACCAGCGGCTCGGGTGTCGGCGGCCTGCTTGCGCCGGTCACCGGCCTCGTCAACTCGCTGACTCCGCTCGGCGCCAGCCTGACCGGCACGGTCACGACGCCGGGCGGCGGCCTGACGGGCAACCTCGGCGGTGCGCTGACGAGTGGTCCCGTCGGCACGCTGACGGGTTCGCTGACATCGCCGGCCGGCGCGTTGGGCGCGCTCGGCACGGCCAGCCCGAGCGGCGCGGCCGGCACGGTGACGACGCCGTCCGGCAGCGGTGCAGTCACGACCGGCCTGACCGGCAGCTCGACCGGTGCCGCGGGCGGCACGAACAATCTGCTCGCGCCGGTGACGAACCTGCTCGGCGGTCTGCTCGGCGCCACCCCGAAGAAGTAACGCTTCACCCATCAAAACCACAGGCCAATGGCCGGGCGCGTACCAATCGAATGCCCGGCCGACGGCCGGCGTCACCCGCCAAGCGGGGGCGCCGGCCCTCATCCCGACGAGGATTCGATCATGAATTCCACCATCGACGGCATCGCCGCGGTCCCGGACCGCCCGCCCCGTTCCGCCACACCATTGCGCGCCGGCCTGCTCGGCATCGCGGCCGGCCTGTTCGCGCTGTGGATCACCCGCGACCAGCCGACCCTCGACGCGGCCACACGCGCGGTCATCGCCAGCCTCGCGATCATCGGCACGATCGCGCTGCACGAAATCTTCATCTCGCGCGTCTACCTGCGCCCGAGCGCGGGACTGTCGCGGCAGGCCGTTCGCACGCTCGGGCTCGCCCGCGTCGCGACGCGGCTCGGCGCGCTGACATCGATCTACGCCGGCATCGGCCTGCTCTACTGGCTGCTGCCCGAATATCACGGCGCGTTCTACCTGCCGTTCTGGTCGCTGCTGCGCTCGCTCGCACCGTACGTGATCGTCGCCGCGCCGTTCTACTTCGCGTGGATGGATCGCCACCAGCGCGAGACCGACGACGCGTACCTGCTGTGGGGCCGCTTCCTGTTCCGCCGCGAGCAGCCCGCGAGCTGGCAGCCCGTGCGCGAGATGCTCGCCGGCTGGGGCGTGAAGGCGTTCTTCCTGCCGCTGATGACCGTCTACCTGTCGAAGGACGCCGATCACCTGAGCGCATCGCTCGCGAACGCGATGCACGCGCCGATGACGCTCGCGACCTTCGTGTTCCTGTACGACCTGTCGTTCACGATGGACCTGATGTTCGGCACCGTCGGCTACCTGTGCACGTTCCGCATCCTCGACAGCCACGTGCGCACCGTCGAGCCGACCACGCTCGGCTGGGTCGCCGCGCTGATGTGCTACCAGCCGTTCTGGTCGCTGATCTCGAACAACTACATCCGCTACGAAGGCTCGCTGTTCTGGGACAACTGGCTGTTGTCCGCGCCGACGCTCCGCGTGATCTGGGGCGCGGTGATCATCCTGCTGCTGATGACCTACGCGCTGTCGACGATCTCGTTCGGGCTGCGTTTCTCGAACCTCACGAACCGTGGGATCATCACGTCGGGCCCGTACCGCTTCACGAAGCATCCGGCGTACATCGCGAAGAACCTGTCGTACTGGATGGTGTCGGTGCCGTTCGTCGAGCCGCTCGGCTGGCAGCTCGGGCTCATGCACTGCGCGGGGCTCGTCGCGGTCAACCTGATCTACTACACGCGGGCAAAGACGGAAGAACGGCATTTGATGCGGGATCCTGACTATCGCGCGTATGCGGAATGGATCGCTCGGCACGGGCTGTTCGCGCGGGTCAAGCAGGCGTTCGGCGGGCGGCAGGCGGTGTGAGGGTGGGTCGCGCTCATCGGTTCGATGAGCGACCCGGGTATGGCAGCCGGGCGGAACGCGTGCGATCGACGCAGCGGCTGCCGTGTCGTGTCGCGCACGTGCGATACAAACCCACTCGCGATGTCGCACGCCGGGCCCTGTTCACGCAAACGCATCGCCATCACACGCCGCTCGCTTGCGACCGATTGTCGCGAAACACGCCGATTCCCCGCGTTTCATCGCTTTGCTCCCGCCGTCGGATTGCCCGCCCCGTATCCGTCGCGTATGGTGCTGACCGTCCGCGCGCGAGTCCTGATCCTGTTCGCACTCTGCATCGCGGGCCTCGCCGCGATCGCCGCCGGTTTCCAGCACATCCCCAGCTGATTCGCGGCCCCGGCTCGCGCGTCGAGCCCGGGGGCCGCTTCGGTCACGCCGCGATGCGATAATCCGGCGGATCCGCGCGACGTCACCGCGCAACCCACCTACCGACACGCGCCTCGATGTCTACCGAACCCCGAACCGATTCCGAACGCCGCATCGACATCGTCGCACTGTGCGGCAGCCTGCGTGCGCAGTCGTACAACGCGGCGCTGCTGGATGCGGCAGCACGCGTCGCGCCGCGCGGGATGCGCATCACGCGCTTCGATCGTCTCGGTGAATTTCCGTTGTTCAATCCCGATGCCGAACATCCGTCTCCCGCCGCGGTGCGCGACCTCATCGAGCGGCTGAACGCCGCGGACGGCGTGCTGATCGCAAGCCCGGAATACGCACACGGCGTGACGGGCGTGATGAAGAACGCGCTGGACTGGGTCGTGGGATGCGAAGCCGTCGTGGACAAGCCGGTCGCGGTATTGAACGCGTCGCCGCGCGCGACGCATGCGGACGCGGCGCTGCGGGAAACGCTGTCGGTGATGTCGGCGTGCATCGTCGAGCGCGCATCGATCGCGTTGCCGATCCTCGGCAGCCAGCTCGATGCGGCGGGCATCGCCGCGCATCCGCCGTTCGCGTCGGCGCTCACCGACGCGTTGCACGCGCTGCGCGCGGCGATCGACGCGCAGGCGCCGCGCCGCTAGGCAACGATCGGCGCGGCCGACCGCGTGGGTTATCGCGCCTTGGTGCGCGTGGTCTTCCTCGCCGGTTTCGCCGCCGGTTTTGCCGGCTTCGCGGCCTTCGCGCGCGGCGCTTCCTTCTCCGGCTGCGCGCCGCCGCCGGCGAGATCCTCGAGCCACGCGAGCGCATCGATATACGACAGGAATTGCTGCAGATATTCCGGCGACAGCTCGCGCATCGTCGCGAGCGACCGATGCACGAGGCTGTTCGAATTGAGCGGCCCCGCGTTGCGCGGCACCTGGTCGAGCGACTGGCGATACTGCTGTTCGGTCCGGACCTTCGACCACATCGTGCGGAAGTAGTCGATCAGCTCGGGATCGACACCGCGCCGGTCGGCCTGCGCATCGCGCGCGAGCTGCTCGACGAGCCCGCCGAGCGCGCCGCGTGCAGGTGCCTGCGCGGCGGCTTGCGCCGTGTCGCTCGCGCCTGTCGCTTCACCGGCGCGCGCGACGAGCTCCGCAAACCCTTCCAGCAGCGTCGCGAGCCGCGCATCGAGCAACGCGCGCGCGTCGCCGTCGAACGCGGCCGCGCGCTTCTCGAGCGCGTCGAGCCGATGGAAGCGCACCGGATCGAGCCGGTCGGCGCCCTGCTCGCGCCACGCGTCGAGCGTCGCGCGCACGTGCGTCGCGTCGTCCGTCACTTCGGCTTCCCTCCGTTCGATGCGGACTTGCGCGGCACCGGTGCGATCTCCACGCGACGGTTCTTCGCGCGGCCTTCGTCGTCCGCATTCGAGCTGACCGGCTGCTCGGAACCGAACGCGGCCGCGAACACCGAACGCGCCGGCACGCCGGCGTCGATCAGCGCCCGCGTGACCGTCAGCGCGCGCTTGGCCGACAGCTCCCAGTTGTCCGCGAACTGGCGGTTGCCGGCGCGCACCTGCTGGTCATCGGCGAAGCCGCTGATCATCAGGATCTCGTCGCGCGTCTTCAGGTAGGCGGCCAGCGGCCCGGCCAGCGTCTTCAGCAGATCGCGGCCCTCGGGCTGCAGCTGGTCGGAGTTCAGTGCGAACAGCACGGCGCCGCTGATGCCGATGCGGCCGTTCACGAGCGTCACGCGGCCGGCCGCGAGCGGCCCGGCGAGCGCCTGTTCGAGCGACTTGCGCTGCTGCGCCTCCTGCTGGCGCGCACGCACGGCTTCCTCGAGCTTCGACGTGAGCTGCAACTGCATGCCGATCACGCCGACGAGAATCAGCACGAACGCGCCGAGCAGCACCGACATCAGGTCGGCGAACGCGGGCCACACCGGCGCGGCAGACGCGCCGTCGTCGATTTCGTCATGCATGCGTCACGCTCCGACCGATGCGCGCCGACCGGCGATCTGCTGCAGGTCTTCGACGATCTGCTTCTGCGACATCATGCTCAGGTCGATCACCTCGCGCGCCTGCGCGACGTAGTACTCGAGCTGCTCGTCGCTGCGCGCGAGCGACTTCTCGAGCGCGGCCTCGATGCGCTGCAGGTGGTTCAGCAGCTTGTCGTTCGATTCGCCGAAGATCTGCACGGCCGCACCGAATGCATCGCCGAGGCTCGCGACCTCGACGGCGCCCGCCGTGACCTGCGCGGCCACCGCATCCAGCTTGCGCGTTTCGGCGTCGACGGTGTCGTTGAAGCGTGCGCCGACGCGATCGAGCAGGTCGGCCGACGTGCTGACGAGCGCATCGATCGCGGTGCGCTGTTCGGTGGACGCGTGATTGACCGCGCCGAGCAGCGTTTCGAGCGTCGCGAGCAGGCGGCTGCGCTCCTCGAGCATCGCGGTGTCGCGCACCATGCTGTCGGACAGGCGCTGGCGCAGCTCGGCGACGACGTCGGCCGCGGCCTTCGGCGCTTCCGACGCGGCCTGCACGAGGCGCGAGATTTCGTTGATCGTGTCGCTCGCGTGCACCTGCGCCTGCGCGGTGATGTCATTCGCCGTGCGGGTCAGCGTGTCGCAGATGTCCTGCTGGCGCGTCGCGGCCTGTTCGCTCGTGCGCGCCCATTCGTCGCGCAGCGCGGCGGCCATCGCGGCGAGCGAGTCGTTCCAGGCGGACAGGCGTTCTTCGTCGCGCGCGGCCAGTTGCGTCTGCAGGCTCGTGTGCGAATCGCGGATCGTCAACAGCAGATCGTTCGAGCGTTGTTCGAATGTCGCCGCCTGTGCGGTCAGATCGCGGGTCGTTTGCGCGAGTGCGTCGCAGATCTCCTGCTGACGGCCCGCGCTGTGCACGCCGGCTCGCTGCCATTCGTCGCCGAGCTTCGTCGCTATCTCCGTGAGCGAAGCACTCCACGTCGCCAGACGTTCTTCGTCACGGGCAGCCAGCTGCGTTTGCAGGCCCGAGTGCGATTCGCGGATCGTCGACAGCAGATCGTTCGAGCGTTGTTCGAACGTCGCAGCCTGAGTGGTGAGATCGCGCGTCGTTTGCGCAAGCGCGTCGCAGATCTCCTGCTGACGGCCCGCGCTGTGCACGCCGGCTCGCTGCCATTCGTCGCCAAGCTTCGTCGCCATCTCCATGAGCGAAGCATTCCACGTCGCCAGGCGTTCTTCGTCGCGCGCGGCCAGTTGCGTTTGCAGGCCCGAATGCGAATCGCGGATCGTCGACAGCAGGTCGTTCGAGCGTTGTTCGAACGTCGCCGCTTGCGTGGCGAGATCGCGCGTCGTTTGCGCAAGCGCGTCGCAGATCTCCTGCTGACGGCCCGCGCTGTGCACGCCCGCGCGCTGCCATTCGTCACCGAGCTTCGTCGCCATCTCCGCGAGCGAAGCACTCCAAGTCGCGAGACGTTCTTCGTCACGGGCAGCCAGTTGCGATTGCAAGCCCGAGTGCGAATCGCGGATCGTCGACAGCAGCTCGTTCGAGCGTTGCTCGAACGTCGCCGCTTGCGCGGTCAGATCGCGCGTCGTTTGTGCAAGCGCGTCGCAGATTTCCTGCTGACGGCCCGCGCTGTGCGCGCCTGCTCGCTGCCATTCGTCGCCGAGCTTCGTCGCCATCGCGGTCAGCGAAGCATTCCATGCCGACAGCCGTTCCTCGTCGCGCGCGGCCAGTTGCGTCTGCAACCCCGTGTGCGAATCGCGCATCGCGGCGAGCACCGCACCCGAATGCCGCTCGAACGTCGCGGCGGCGTCGCCCAGCGCCTGCGCATGCTGGCCGGCCAGCGTCTCGCCGACCTGCTCCTGACGCGCGAGCGCGTCGCGCCACGCGTCGGACAGGCGGCTTTCGGTCGATTCGAGGCGCGTCGCGACACCATCGAGCAGGTCCGTCGAACGCTGCGCGAAGGTGTCGGTGAACTGGCCGAGCGTCGTCTGCAGCTGCTGCGCGACAGCGTCGCCCGTGCGGCGCTGCTCGTCGAGCGCGCGGTGCCAGACGGCCGTCACGTTTTCGGTGGTCTTCTCGAAACCGTCCGTGAGCCCGTCGAGCTGACGCTGCACGGCGCCCGTCACGGTATCGCGCAATGCGGCCATCTCCTGCGCGAGGCCCGTCATCGTCGCCGCGACGACCGGCTGCAGCGCGGCACCGGCCACGCGCGCGCTTTCGGCGGCGCTTTCCTTCAGCGCGTCGCCGACGTTCGACGCCAAGCCGGCATACGCGCGCTCGGTGCGATCGAAGAACGCCTGTTGGCTTTCGATCTGGCGATCGTGCAGCGCGACGCTGCGCGCCTCGAGCGTCGTCATCATCGTCTGCAATCGGTCGACCAGCGCCGGCATCACGTCGGCCTGGCGCTGCAGCAGCCGGAACGATTCGTCGCGCTGGTGCGCGGACGAATGCACGCGCAACGTCGTCGCGATCTTCGCGTCGAGCTGCTGGCCCGCGTCGACACGTTCGCGGCGCACGAGCGCGGACAGCAGGCCGAGCATCGCGGACGTCGCGACACCCGCGATCGACGTGCCGAACGCGAAGCCGAGGCCCTTCACCGGCGCGATCAGCGATGCGCGGATCGCGTCGAGGTCGGTCGCGCTTTCGAGCGCGGCGCCCGTGCCCTTCAGCGTCACGACCATCCCGAGCAGCGTGCCGAGCATGCCGAGCAGCACCAGCAGGCCGACGAGATACGGCGTCAGCGACGGGCCCGGCAGCGCGACGCGCGCGCCTTCGACCCGCGCACGCACCGCGCCGCGCAGGCCGGGGTGCAACGTATCGAGCCACGTGTCGAGTGTCGCCGGCGGTTCGGTCAGGCCGGCCACCGCACGCGACAACGTGGCGGTCGCCTGCCGGTAGCGCAGCAGTTCCCACGCGCCGGCGACGTAGCACGCGCCGATCAGCAGCGTGACGGCCGCCGCGAGCGGGTTCGACGCGACATAGCCGACGCCGATCCAGCAGACTGCGAGCAGGCCGGCGATGAAGACAACGAGATCAAGACGAATTCTGGACATAGCGTAGGGATTAGCAGGTACGAAGGGCTGCGAGCAGCCCGTCCACCGTTTGAAACCGGACTTCGAGTTCGGCGAGCAGGATGCTTTTCATCTCGTCGCGGAACGTATCGAGCCACGTGCCGGGCACGAGCGCCGCGGCGGACGGCGCGTCTCCGTCGGCGCCGGCATCGGCCAGCGCCTGCCGTTCCGCGTCGCGCAGCCGCTCGAAGCGCGTGCCGAGCAGCGCGGGCACGGCGGACAGCAGGCTGCGCTCGCGCGCGCCGAGCACGCGCTCCATGATCGCGTCGAGCGCCGCGAGCCGCGCCATCCCTGGCGAACGCGCGGCGAGCGCGATCCGCAGGCGGCCGCGCAACTGGCCGATCGCGGTCTCCATCTCCTGCTGCAGGGACAGACAGCTCTGGCGGAAGTCCGCGAAATCGGCCGTGTCGGCGGGCGGCGGCGGCATCTCGCCGGGGCGCCGCCGCGTGCGTGGGCGGTGGGCGGCCGTGATCGCCTGCGCGAGGTCGTGGCGCACGCGCGCGCCGTCGCGCTCGGCATCGTAACCGCGCACGCCGGCCGCGACACCGGGCGGGGTCGCATTCAGCGCGGACGACAGCGTGATCGCGTCGGTCCAGCCGAGCCACTGGCTCAGGCGGTCAGACAGCGGCTGCCGGGATTCCGCGACGTCGGCATCGGTCAGGCGCGCGAGCAGCCGGACGAGTGTCGGGCCGCTCAGTGCCGGGCGCGGAGGAGCTTGCACCATGCTGCAAACCGTCAAAAAGGCAGCAGTTTACACGTCGGCGGCAGGTCGACCGCCAGAATCGGAGAAGCGCGCCGGCCCGGGGTGCCGCGCAACCGGCGTGAACGCCCGCCGCACAAGGCTCGCGGGCAGATCGAGCGGATCACGGACAGCCGGCGCGGCCCTGGCGATGTACCGGGCAGCCTTCCGAGTTCGTGCGCGAGTCGCGCCGGCATCCTCTATACGTCCAGCAACACCGCCTTGCCGCCTTCGGCCACCACCGTGCGCACTACTGCGGCGCCCGGCCCGGCGGCCGCCGATCTTCACCGGCCTACTATTTCGCCACGCAGGTGCGGTACCATCGCGACACCCGCCGCGCGATCGCGCCCGCTGCGGGCCCGCGCCGCGATGCACCCGGCGCGCGGGCCGCCGGACGCGTGACGGATATCCGGCCGATATCCGCGGGCCGCAGTCGGCGCCCCGGCGAGACGGGTGCCGCCGCCCATGACAACAGAACCAATAACAGACGGGCCCGCCCGACCGCTCACGATGCTTTCAGACTTCGTCGCGCGCCTGCGCGAGCGTTTCAGCAAACCGCCGACCCGGCAGGACTTCGCCGAACGCCTGATCGCCGCGCTGCGGGCGACCGGCGACACGCGCGAGTGGCTTCACGAGGACGACAAGGGCCGTCTCGTGCAAGCGGATGTCCCGTCGAACATCATCAACCTGCACAACCTGTTCCGCGATTACGCGGGCGCGAAGCCGGCCGAGCGCGAAGCGACGCTCAAGCGCCAGGCGAACGCGATGATGCAGCACGAGATCCCGTCGAACTTCGCGGACGTCCGCCCGCGGCTGCGCCCCGTGATCCGCAGCGCGACCGAGCGCGGCGCGGTCGCGCTGCAACTCGCCGGACAGCCCGGCGCGTCGGAGGTCGCGTTCCGGCCGCTGTGCGAGAACCTCGAGATCGGCATCGCGTACGACGGCGAATTCAGCGTCGCGCGGCTGACGACCGCGCGGCTCGCCGAATGGGGCGTCACCTTCGACGACGCATGCGACGTCGCGATCGACAACCTGCGCGGCATGTCGTCGGCGCCGTGGGCCGCGTTGCGCGACGGCGTGTTCCTGTCGCAGTTCGGCGACTACTACGATGCGGCGCGGCTACTGCTGACCGACCTGCTGCACCGCCAGCCGATCTCCGGCGCGCCGGTGGTGATGGCGCCGAACCGGACGGTGCTGCTGCTCACCGGCGACCGCAATGCGGCCGGCCTCGCGACGATGGTCGAACTCGCCGAACAGGCGCGCGCGCAGCCGCGCCCGCTGCCGTCGCTGATGCTGCGCTGGGACGGCGCCGCGTGGCGCAATTTCGTTCCGCAAGGACTGGAGTCGAAACTGCATGCGCTGCGCGTGGACGAACTCGCCGGCGACTACCAGGATCAGCGGGCGCTGCTCGACGAGCTGCACAAGCGCGACGGCACCGACATCTTCGTCGCGACCTACACCGTGTACCGGCGGCAGAACGGCGAGCTGTTCAGCGTCAGCGTGTGGAGCGACGGCGTGCCGACGCTGCTGCCCGAGACGGACATCGTCGTGCTGTACCGCGAAGCGACGCGGCAGTCGGCCCACGTGCCGATGGCCGCGCTGCGGGACGCATGCGGCGACCTGATGACGGCCACCGCGCACCGGCCGGTGCGGTATGAAGTGACGGCGTTTCCGGATGAAGCGCGGTTCGCGGCGCTGATCGAGCGGTTTCCGGCGGCGTGACGCGCGCTTGCGCGTGTCGGATGGAACGGGCTGGCCATCGCCCGCCGGCATGACCGGCCGTGGCGGCCTGCTTGACGGGAATAAAAACGGCGGTGCGCCACGGCGACACCGCCCGTCGTCAGATCCCGACCTTCGGCGCGTTCAGGATCAGCCGCAGCCCGAGCAACGTGATCGCACCGGCCGCGACGCGGTCGACCCACTTCTTCGCGCGCAGGTAAAGCTCGCGCGGCCGGCGGGTCGAGAAGCACAGCGCGACGATCGTGTACCAGCCGCACTCGACGCCGAACACGAGCGGCGGCAGCGCCAGGTAGCACCACAGCGGCGGATGCTGCGGCAACAGCGCCGCGAAGATGCTGCCATACCAGATCGCCGTCTTCGGGTTGCTCAGCTGGGTCGTGAGGCCGATCCAGAACGACCTGCGCGCGCTGCCGGCGACGGCTGCCTGCGGGTCGTCCATTGCGATCGGCCGCTCGGCGCCGCGCCAGATCTTCGACGCCATGTAGATCAGGTACGCGCCGCCCGCCACCTTGAGCCCCACGTACAGCCATTCGACCGTCTGCAGCAGCGTGTAGAGCCCGGCCAGCGCGACGCCGCCGAACGCGATCCCGCCGACGCCCATGCCAAGCGCGGTGGCGAGCCCGTCGCGGCGCGACAGCCCGATCGAATTGCGGGCCACCAGCACGAAACTCGGGCCCGGAATCATCGCGCCGAGCCACAGCGCGGCCAGAATGGCGAGTACGGCAGCCGATGCAGTCATCGAAGTCTCCTTGATCAGCGACGCCGAAGCGCCGGCGCCTGCGTGTCGGTATCGTGTCGATTGCCGACGGTGAAGTCGCTGATTTTGGCACGCTTCGCGAGCTGCCGGAAGGACCGGCGCGCTGCTATGCTGGCTGCCGTTCCCGCCATCCCGCACCACCCGCCATGATCGAGCTGCCCGAATTCGCCGCCGCAAGGCAACTGTATGGTTCGCCCGGCTGCACGCCCGCGCCGCCCGTTGCGTTCAATCCGGTGCCCGGCACCGCGTTTCCCGGGCGGGATCTGTGAGGGGCGCGATGCGCGCGCCGGCCGCGGCGGTTCGTCGAGCCCTCCTCGTTCCGCTGTTCGCCGCGTGGTGCTGCCATGCGCAGGCAGCGCCGCCGCTGCCGCCGTCGATCGCCGCGCAGTTGCCGGCCGGCTATCAGCCGTTCGTCGCGCAGCCCGGCCCCGCACTCGGCAACGGCCGGCGCACCCTGCTCGTCGTCGTGCATCGCGCGACCGACAACCGCGAGCAGCCGTCGCCGCGCCCGCTCCTGATCTATGAGGAACAGGCCGACCACACCTATCGGCTCGCCGCGCGCAACGACGACGTCGTGCTGCGCGCGAACGACGCGCTGCAGTGCGACCCGTTCGATCCGGAATCCGCCGCCGACGGCGGGATCGCCGTGAAGGGGCGCTATTTCACGGTGCAGAACGACGTCGCATGCGGACAGCACTGGACCGACTACGTGACGTTCCACTACGTCCCGCAGACGCACGGCTGGGTGTTTTCCAGCCAGATCCACACCGAATCGTTTCCGGTCGATCCCGGCAAGCCCGACATCGTCAGCGTGGTGCGGGCCGACGCGCGCAAGCCGGTGTCGTTCAGCCAGTGGCGGCGCAAGGAATGAAACCCGCGCGCGGCGAGCATGCGCAGGTTTCGTCATGCGCGTGTCCGTGTCCCTGACACGCCGCGACTAGCGCACATTCGATTGCATGCCCGGCGCGCTCGCCTGCGTGTGCCGATGCGGCGCCGGCGGTCCCGCGTCGTGCTCGTCCACGACGAGCGACTCGGCCCCGGCGCGACGATCGAGAACGGCTCGCGCCTTGTCGAGGTCCAGCACCCCTTCCCAGCGGGCCACCACGACCGTTGCCACGCCGTTGCCGATCAGGTTCGTGACGGCGCGCGCCTCGTTCAGGAAGCGATCGACGCCGAGCAGCAGGACCAGGCCCGATACGGGCACCTGATGCATGGTCGACAAGGTTGCGGCCAGCGCGACGAAACCCGCGCCCGCGACGCCCGCCGAGCCCTTCGACGTCAGCAGCAGCACGCCGAGCAGCAGAAGCTGATCCCAGATCGACAGGTGGATGTTGAATGCCTGCGCGATGAACAGCGACGCCATCGTCAGGTAGATCGCGGTGCCATCGGCATTGAAGGTATAGCCGGTGGGCAGCACCATCCCGACGACCGGACGCGAGCAACCCATTCGCTCCATCTTGAGCAGCATCTGCGGCAGCACGGCTTCCGTCGATGCCGTGCCGAGCGTGATCAGGATCTCGTCGCGGATATAACGCAGGTATTGCCACAGCGACAATCCGCACACGCGCATGACGAGGCCGAGCGCCACGACGACGAACAGGATCGACGTGAGGTACAGGCACAGCATCAGTTGTCCGAACTGTGCGAGCGTGCCGATCCCGTATCTGGCGATGGTGAACGCCATCCCGCCGAATGCGCCGGCGGGCGCCACATGCATCACGATGCGCACGACCCCGAACATCCCTTGCAGGAACATGTCCAGCATGTCCACGAGCGGCGCGGTCCTCGGGCCGAGTTTCGCGAGCGCGACCGCGAAGATGACCGAGAAGAAAATGATCGGCAGTATCTCGCCGTTCGCGAAGGCGCCGACGACACTGCCCGGCACGATGCTCATCAGGAAATCGAGCGTGCCGTGATGCTGCGCCGCGTGCGTGTAGCTGGCGATTGCGGCACCGTCGATCTTCGCCGGATCGACATTCATCCCGCTGCCCGGCCGGACCAGGTTGACGACCGCCATCCCGACCACGAGCGCGACAGTGGACGCGGCTTCGAAATACAGCACGGCCTTGACACCCACCCGGCCGGCTTCGTGAAGATCGGTCATGCGCGCGATGCCGACCACGACCGACGCAAAGATGATCGGCGCGAGCAACATCCGGATCAGCTTGATGAACAGGTCGCCGAGCGGCTTGAGCTGGGCACCGATATCGGGGTAGAAGTGCCCGACGAGGATGCCGGCGACGATGCCGATCAGAACCTGGACGTAGAGTTTGGAAAGCGTTCTGCGAATGCGTGATGCCAGCATGACTGTCTCCTGTGCATGGCGTCCTGTTTTCCGGAAAGCGCACGCGTGCCGGCGATGCAGCCGATCGCCCTGAACGCCAACGCCGATTCCGCCTGCCCGATTGATTGTTTTGTAATGTGATGCGGTGCGCCGTCGAGCGTCCGGCGCACCTTGCCGACAACGCTTATGCGGACAGTTTCCGCATTTGCGCGTACAGGTCGGCCTTGCCTTCGAAGCCGATGCCCGGCAGGTCCGGCATCGTGATGTAGCCGTTGTCGACCTTCACGCCGTCGGGGAAGCCGCCGTACGGCTGGAACAGGTCCGGGTACGACTCGTTGCCGCCGAGGCCGAGGCCGGCCGCGATGTTGAGCGACATCTGGTGACCGCCGTGCGGAATGCAGCGGCTCGGCGACCAGCCGTGCTGGCGCAGCATGTCGAGCGTGCGCAGATACTCGACGAGGCCGTAGCTCAGCGCACAGTCGAACTGCAGCCAGTCGCGGTCGGCGCGCATGCCGCCGTAGCGGATCAGGTTGCGGGCATCCTGCATCGAGAACAGGTCCTCGCCCGTCGCCATCGGCTTGTCGTAGTAATTGCGCAGCGTCGCCTGCAGCTCGAAGTCGAGCGGATCGCCCGGTTCCTCGTACCAGAACAGGTCGTATTGCGAAAGCGCCTTCGCATAGCAGATCGCGGTGTCGAGATCGAAGCGGCCGTTGGCGTCGACGGCGAGCTTCTGGCCATCGCCGAGCACGCCGAGGATCGCGTCGATGCGTCGCAGATCTTCGTCGAGCGATGCGCCGCCGATCTTCTTTTTCACGACCGTGTAACCGCGGTCGATGTAGCTGCGCATCTCGTCCTTCAGCTTCTCGTGATCCTGGCCCGGATAGTAGTAGCCGCCCGCCGCATAGACGAAGATCCTGCGGTCCGGCCGGCCGTCGCCGTAGCGGTCCGCCAGCAGCTGGAACAGCGGCTTGCCTTCGATCTTGGCCACCGCGTCCCACACCGCCATGTCGATCGTGCCGATCGCGACCGAGCGCTCGCCATGGCCGCCCGGCTTCTCGTTGGTGAACATCGTCGCCCAGATTCGGTGCGGATCGAGGTTGTCGCCGGCATCGTTGACGAGTGCGCCGGGGTCGGCTTCGAGAATGCGCGGGATGAAGCGCTCGCGCATGAGCTTGCCCTGGCCGTAGCGGCCGTTCGAATTGAAGCCGTAGCCGACGACCGGCTTGCCGTCGCGGATCACGTCGGTGATCACGGCGACGAGGCTCAGCGTCATCTTGCTGAAGTCGATGTAGGCGTTGCGGATCGGGGAACTGATCGGAACGGTTTGTTCGCGAATCTCGACGATTCTCATGGCGGCGTCTCCTGGACTGGCACGTTTGCGGGTAGCTCGATTGCATGCACGTTGCTGCAACGAGACCGAGCATAGTCCGCGGAGAGCGCCCTATAATTCACCTTAATTCATTTCATTTTTTACCCAAAGTGAGAACTGATTCGACTTCCGACTTCGAGTTCTTCGTCCAGCTCGCCAAACTGAAGAGCCTGTCGGGCGCGGCCCGCTCGCTCGGGATCACGCCGCCCGCGGCAACCAAGCGGCTCGGCATTCTCGAAGAGCGGTTCGGCAAGCGGCTGGTTAACCGCACCACCCGCAGCGTCAGCCTGACGCCGGAAGGCGAGATGTACGCGCGGTACGCCACGCAGATTCTCGACCAGGTGCGCGAGATGGAGGACGCGATCGCGGGCACGCCCGCGGACCCGCACGGGCGGCTGCGCATCAATGCGACGCTCGGTTTCGGGCGCACGACCATCGCACCGCTGGTGTCGGAATTCGCGAAGCGCTATCCGAACGTCGATGTCCAGTTCGTGGTCACCGATCGCCCGGTCGACCTCGTCGAAGGCGCATTCGACATGGCCATCCGGTTCGGCGAGTTGCCGGATCAGCGCTTGAGGGCGCGCCGCCTGATGAGCAATCGCCGGTTCCTGTGTGCGTCGCCGAAGTATCTCGAGCGCAACGGCGTGCCGCAGTGCAAGGAGGATCTCGCGCATCACCGCTGCATCATCCACACGCAGAACGACGATGCGTTCGGCGTGTGGCGCTTCATGCAGGAGGATCACCTCGAAGCGCTGAAGGTGAGCGGCTCGCTGTCCAGCAACGACGGCGACATCGTGCTGCGCTGGGCGCTGGACGGTCACGGCATCCTGATCCGCTCTGAGTGGGATCTCGCCAAATACATCCAGAGCGGCCGACTCCGTCTCGTGCTGCCCGACGTCGTCCTGCCGTCCGCCGACCTGTTCGTCTACTATCCCGGGCAACGCAACGAATCGACGCGGGCCCGCGCGTTCATCGACTTTCTCGTCAAGCACTTCGAGGCACCGTTCGTTCCGGTCGACGTAGCCAACGCGGCGCCGGATCGCAAGCGATCCGCTCGAGCGAAACGTTGACACCGCGCCGGCCGCCGGCTCTTCCGGCCGCGGGCGGTCGATGCAGGGACACATCACGGGGAACGCATTGCCACGGGGCGGGAATGAAGCATGTTCCGTCTCGCGCGCATCCATGCAACTCGCACACCCACGCCAACCGGTCTACCATAGGCGCTCATCGCAGTTCAGGCGCGCGCCGGCGCGGCATGCGGCTTGCGCGCCGCCCTTCCCACGTTGAACCCGCGCAGGAGGACGTCATGACGCAACAATTCGACGCGATCGTCATCGGCACCGGGCAAGCCGGGCCGCCACTCGCGGCGCGGCTCGCCGGCGCCGGCATGAAAGTCGCGATCGTCGAGCGCGGCCGCTTCGGCGGCACCTGCGTGAACACCGGCTGCATTCCGACCAAGACGCTGATCGCGAGCGCATACGCCGCGCAGCTCGCGCGGCGCGCAGAAGAATACGGCGTGTCGGTCGGCCCCGTCAGCGTCGACATGAAGGCCGTGAAGGCGCGCAAGGACCGGATCTCCGGCCGCTCGAACCACGGCGTCGAGCAATGGGTGCGCGGGCTCGACAACACGACCGTGTTTCAGGGCCACGCCCGCTTCGAGCGCGCCGATGCAGTGCGCGTGGGCGACGAACTGCTCGAGGCCAAGCGCATCTTCATCAACGTCGGCGGGCGCGCGCAGATCCCGCAGATGCCGGGCCTCGACTCGGTGCCGTACCTGACCAACTCGACGATGATGGACGTCGACTTCCTGCCCGAGCATCTCGTGATCATCGGCGGCAGCTACGTCGGGCTCGAATTCGGCCAGATGTACCGCCGCTTCGGCTCGAAGGTCACGATCGTCGAGAAGGGCTCGCGCCTGATCCATCGCGAGGACGAGGACGTGTCGCAGGCCGTGCGCGAGATTCTCGAGAACGAAGGCATCGACGTGCAGCTCGACGCGAACTGCCTGAATGCGCGGCGCGACGGCGACGGCGTCGTGGTCGGCCTCGATTGCGCGGGCGGCGGCCGCGAGGTCGCGGGCTCGCATCTGCTGCTCGCGGTCGGCCGCGTGCCGAACACCGGCGACCTCGGGCTCGAACAGGCCGGTGTCGCGACCGACTCGCGCGGCTACATCACGGTCGACGATCAACTGCGCACCAACGTGCCCGGCATCTGGGCGCTCGGCGACTGCAACGGGCGCGGCGCGTTCACGCACACCGCGTACAACGACTACGAGATCGTCGCGGCGAACCTGCTCGACGGCGATCCGCGCAAGGTGTCCGACCGCATCGCCGCGTACGCGATGTACGTCGATCCGCCGCTCGGCCGCGTCGGCATGACGCTCGCGGAAGCGAAGCAGACCGGCCGTCGGCTGCTGGTCGGCACGCGGCCGATGACGCGCGTCGGCCGCGCGGTCGAAAAAGGCGAGAGCCAGGGTTTCATGAAGGTGATCGTCGATGCGGACAGCCACGCGATTCTCGGCGCGTCGATCCTCGGCGTGACGGGCGACGAGGTCGTGCACGCGCTGCTCGACGTGATGGCCGCCGGCGCGCCGTACACGACGATCAGCCGCGCGATGCACATCCACCCGACCGTGTCGGAGCTCGTGCCGACGCTGCTGCAGGACCTGCATCCGGTTGAATGAAGGGCGGCGGGCGCGCGTCGCCCGCCTCGCACCCACGCCGAACCCGCGTCGAACCCTGTGCGAAGATGGCTGATCGCTACGACATCCGGAAGCACCATGGACCGTCTGCAAACGATGCAGATCTACGTACAGATCGTCGAACGCGGCAACTTCACGCAGGCCGCCGATGCGCTGCAACTGCATCGGCCGGCCGTCACGAAGGCCGTGCAGCAGCTCGAACAGGAACTCGGCATCCGCCTGCTGAACCGCAGCACGCGGCGCGTCAGCGTGACGGCCGAAGGCGAAGCGTTCTATGCGCGCTGCGTGCAGCTGCTCGGCAGCATCGACGATGCGTTCGCGTCGTTCCCGAAGCAGCGCGTCGTGCCGAAAGGCCGGCTGCGGCTGGATATTGCGGTCGCGCTCGCGAAGACGGTCGTGATTCCCGCGCTGCCCGAATTCCAGCAGCGCTATCCGCAGATCGAGCTCGTGCTCGGCGCGAGCGACCAGCCGGCCGACCTGATCGGCGAAGGTATCGACTGCGTTGTGCGGGTCGGCACGCTGAAGGATTCGAGCATGATCGCGCGGACGGTAGGCGCGGTGCCGATGGTCACGTGCGCATCGCCCGCCTACATCGTCCGCCACGGACTGCCGCACACGCTGGACGAGCTGCGCGCGCATCGCGCGGTCAATTTCTTCACGGGCGCCAATCGCAAGGTGCTCGAATGGACGTTCCGCGCGAACGGCGAACTCGTCAACGTGAAGCTGCCGAGCAGTCTCCTCACGAACAACTCGGAAGCGCTGCTGTCGTGCGGGCTCGCCGGCCTCGGCATCGTGCACGCGTTGCGGCCGGCGCTACAGCCGAGCATCGATTCGGGCCAGCTGATCGAGCTGCTGCCCGGCGTGCCGGCCGAGCCGAAACCCGTCTCGGTGATGTACCCGAACCGCGCGCACTTGCCCGACAAGGTGCGCGTGTTCATCGACTGGCTCACGGAATTGTTCGCACGTCGGTATCCGGTGTAGCGCATGCGCATGCTTGCGCGCGGCGATTGTTATTCGACGAATAACAATCAGTGATTCCAGTGCAGGTTTATCAGCCGCGCTCCCCCGCCTACAGTTCTCCTTCATCTACCCCGTTCATCGAAGGAGAGCGCCATGTCCCGTGTCATTCGTTTCCATCGTATCGGCGGCCCCGACGTGCTGCAGATCGATACCGTCGACGTCCGCGCGCCGGGCCCCGGCGAAGTGCTGCTGCACGTGAAGGCGATCGGCATCAACCGCGCGGAAGTCATGTTCCGCAGCGGCGAATACACGATCCAGCCGCGCTTTCCCGCGTCGCTCGGCTATGAAGCTTCGGGCGTGGTCGCCGCCGTCGGGCCGGACGTGACGGCGTTCGCCGTCGGCGACGCGGTGAGCGTCGTGCCGTCATTCTCGTTCGCCGACTACGGGATGTACGGCGACGTGGTCAACGTGCCCGTGCATGCGCTCGTCCGGCATCCGGAGAACCTGTCGTTCGTGGAAGCCGCCGCGACGTGGATGATGTTCGTCACGGCGTGGGGTGCGCTGATCGAACTCGGCGGGCTCGAGCGCGGCGACGCGGTGCTGATCGGCGCCGCGTCGAGCAGCGTCGGGCTCGCGGCGATCCAGGTCGCGAACCGCGCCTGCGCGGTGCCGATCGCGCTGACGCGCAGTGCGGCGAAGCGCCAGGCGCTGCTCGACGCGGGCGCCGCGCACGTGATCGCCGACAACCCTGCGGACCTGCCGCAGCAGGTCGCGGAACTGACGGGCGGCCGCGGCGCGCGCATCGCGTTCGATCCGGTCGGCGGCCCCGCCGCGGCGAACCTGCTGCGCGCGCTGCGCACGAACGGCACGTTCTTCCAGTACGGCGCGCTCGACACGCGCGACATCCCGGTGCCGGTGATGGACCTGCTCGCGCGCCATCTGACGCTGCGCGGCTACGAGCTGTTCGAGATCACCGGCGACGCGCAGCGGCTCGAACGCGCGAAGCGCTTCATCGTCGACGGGCTCGCGGCCGGCGCGCTGAAGCCGTCGATCGACCGCACGTTCGCGTTCGACGACATCGCGCAAGCCCATCGGTACATGGAAGCCGGCACGCAGGTCGGGAAGATCGTCGTGACCGTCTGAACACGGGCGCGACGGGCGTGCCGACCGGAAACGACGGCACGCCGCATGCGCGCGTCAGGTTTCGAAATACCGCGGCCGGTCGATGTCGGCCAGCAACCCGACCTGCGTCGGCGCCCAGTCGAGCCATGCGCGCGTGCGCTCGCTCGTTGCGGGCGCATCCATTCCCGCGAACATCGCGAACCAGCCGAAGTGCTCGTCGGCTTGCGCGGCCGATTTCGACACGACCGGCACGTTCAGCCGGCGGCCGATCACTTCCGCAATCTCGCGGAACGGCACGCCCGTATCGGCGACCGCGTGATAGCGCGCGGCCGGCGCACCGCGCTCGACCGCGAGCCGGTACACGCGCGCCGCGTCGAGCCGGTGCACGCCGGGCCAGCGGTTGCCGCCGTCGCCGAGATACGCCGATGCGCCCTTCTCCCGCGCGAACGCGATCAGGCGCGGCACGAAGCCGTGATCGCCGTCGCCGTGCACGGACGGCGGCAGGCGCACGACCGACGCGCACACGCCGCGCGCGGCCAGCGCGGCCGCGGTGGCTTCGGACGCTCGTGGATAGCCGGCCGATACCGGCACGTGCGGATCGTCCTCGGTCGCCGCGCGGCCCGGCGCGACGAGCGCAAGGCCCGACGTGACGATCAGCGGCCGCGTCGAGCCCGCGAGCGCCGCACCGATCGTTTCGATCGCGCGGCGGTCGAGTTCGCAGTTTTCCGCGAAGCGCGAGAAGTCGTGATTGAATCCCGTGTGGATCACCGCATCGACGCCCTGCGCGCCGCGCGTGAGGCTGTCGATATCCTCCAGCGACCCGCGATGCACGTCCGCGCCCAAGGCGGCGACCGATGCCGCGGCCACGTCGGAACGCGCGAGGCCGAGCACGGAATGCCCGGCGGCCACGAGTTCGGCGACGACCGCGGAGCCGACGAAACCCGACGCTCCCGTAACAAAGACACGCATGTTCAGCACCTCCGGATGAATGAGAGGCTTACTATCTGTCGAGCGTCGCGCACGGTGAAGACGTGACGGTTTACCGGTAAACGAACTAACAGGCTATGGCTGACGCACCCGACAAACTGCTCGGCGCGTACCTTCGGGACCGCCGCGAGAAACTCGATCCGGCCGCGCTCGGGCTGCCCGTCGCGCGCCGCCGCACACCGGGCCTGCGCCGCGAGGAAGTCGCACAGCGCGCGCACGTGAGCGCCGCGTGGTACACGTGGCTCGAACAAGGGCGCGGCGGCGCACCGTCGGCCGACGTGCTCGAGCGGCTCGCCCGCGCGCTGCTGCTGAACGACGCCGAACGCGAGCACCTGTTCCTGATCGGCCTCGGTCATCCGCCCGAGGTCCGCTATCACGCGAGCCGCGACGTGACGCCGCGCCTGCAGCACGTGCTCGATTCGCTCGACGCCAGCCCCGCGATCGTGCGCACGGCGACGTGGGACGTCGTCGCGTGGAACGACGCGGCCGCCGCCACGCTGACCGACTACGCCACGCTGCCGCCGCCCGCGCGCAACATCCTGCGGCTGATCTTCATCGATGCCGCGGTACGTGACGCGCAGCCGAACTGGGAACGCGTCGCGCGATTCGCGGTGGGCGCGTTTCGTGCCGACATCGCGCGCGGCGGCGCGACGCAGGCCGTGCAGGCATTCGTCGACGAGATGCGCGCGGCGAGCGCGGAGTTCGATGCGATGTGGCGCAGCCACGACATTCATTCGCAGGACGAAGGGACGAAGGAGATTCGTCATCCGCAGGCCGGCCGGATCGGACTCGAATGCTCGGCGTTCTCGGTGACGGGCCGCCCGGATCTGAGCCTCGTGGTCTTCACGCCCGCGACGCCGGCCGATCGTGCGCGGATCCGGACGCTCGTCGCCGCCCGTGAACAGGTTCGCGAACACGCCCGCGACCCGCACGCGCCGGCCGTGTAGCGGCGCGTCCAAGGTGCCCCCGGCATCGCACCAACCCGCCGCACCGCCCGTACGACGGCCGCCACCGTGCCGACCTCGCCTATCCGGCCCTGTCACGCCGCGCCGCGCCATTACTATCCGCACTGACGCCCAGTCGAATATTTAATTTTCCGCGGGCCAAGCGCGCCTTTACCCTTTCGGCATCGCATCACAGGGCCACCGGCCCCTTCCGGAGCATCTCGATGACCGACCCCGCCACCGCGCAAGCCGTTCCCCGCACGCACGCGGCTTCCGTATCCTATGGCGCGCTCGCACTGCTGGGGCTGGCCGGCCTCAACCTGCGTCCGTTCCTGACCGCGTTCGGCCCCGTGCTCGATCTCGTGCGCGCCGACACCGGCCTCGGCTTCCGCGCGGCCGCGCTGCTGACCACGCTGCCGTTCGTGCTGATGGGCGTCGTCGCCGGCATCGGCGTCGGGCTCGCGCGGCGCGTCGGCGAGCAGCGCGCGCTGAGCGTCGCGCTGGCGCTGATCGCCGCGGGTTGCACCGCACGCCTGTGGACCGGCGGCAGCAGCGGGCTGGTGGTCACCGCGATCGTCGCGGGCGCGGGCGTCGCGGTGATCCAGTCGCTCGCACCCGGCCTCGCCAAGCGCTGGTTCGTCGACCGGCTGCCGCTCGCGATGGGGCTTTATTCGGCCGCGCTGGTCGGCGGCGGTGCGTTCGGCGCGATCGCGAGCCCATGGCTCGCCGCGCATGGCGGTTGGCATCTGTCGCTCGCCGTGTGGGCCGTGCCCGCGCTCGTCACGCTCGCGCTGTGGCGCGCGAAGGCGCCCCGCGACGCGGTGCACGCCCCGACGGCATCGGCGCCCGTCGCCGCGTTCGCACGGATTCCGCGTGCGTGGCAGCTCGCGCTGTTCTTCGGCCTCAGCAACAGCGGCTATGCGAGCCTCGTCGCGTGGTTGCCCGCGTTCTATCGCAGCGTCGGCATGAGCCCGCAGGCGAGCGGCAACCTGCTCGCGTGGATGGCGCTGTTCCAGGCGATCGGCGCGCTCGCGATGCCGCTGCTCGCGAAACGTTCGCACGATCGCCGCGCTGTGCTGTGGTTCACGCTCGCGTTGCAGGCGGCCGGCTTCGTCGGCTTCGCGGCGATGCCCGCGTTCGCGCCGTGGCTGTGGGTCACGAGCGTCGGCCTCGGGCTCGGCGGCTTCTTCTCGATGAGCCTGATCGTCACGCTCGACCATCTGCCCGACGCGCGTCTCGCGGGCGCGCTCGCCGCGTTCGTGCAGGGCGTGGGCTTCCTGATCGTCGCCGCGAGCCCATGGTTGATCGGCTGGCTGCGCGACGCGGGCGGCGGCTTCGCGATCGCGTGGTGGCTGCACGTTGGCGTGATCGCGTCGACGGCCGCGTTGAACGCCACGTTCTCGCCGGCCGGCTACCGGCGCAGCATGGCGCGCATCACAGGCGCCGCGCGCTGACTCGCCGACTTCGTTCGATATCCATAACTGACGGATTGCGAGCGGGAAATGCAAAGGGGCGTCGTGCTCGCGTGCACGACGCCCCTTCTTCGTTTCAGGCAACCGTAAAGATGCTCAGAGCCGCACGACAGTGCGGGGCTCCGAGGACACGTATTCATTACCGAGCGAGTGCGGTGGCACTACCCGCAGCACAACTGACGGTATCGATGATTACGTCGTGGGTTCAAGCAGACCCGTTGCGAAGGACCTCGCATGCGCGACGGCCTCTTGCGGGTCGGGGAACACGCCAAGTTCCTCCCACTGCTCTTCGGCCGCGTATGTGCCTTTCACCGCGAGCGCGCGCTGAACGCGCAATTGCGCCGCGTATCTGCCGTCTTCGAGTGGCCGGGCCGTCGCGACGACCTTGTGCGGAAGACCGGACCGCTCCGGCTGAACCAGCTCGACCGGGCCGTCGGCCGCGCCGATATTCTTCAACTCGTTCCTGGCCTTGCAGTCCGGGCAGTAGAAGCACCAGCCCGCGTCCTCCTCACGTGACCTGACTTGCCCTCGAGCCAGCACGGCACGGCATTCAACGTTCTCGCAGATGAACGGCATGGCAGTCTCCGAAGTTGTTTGTCGGAAATCCTAGCATGTCCGCCGACCATCAACCATCGGCATCGACAGTGCAGCGATTTCGGCTCGGCGCGGCAGTCGGGTGCGCCCCATCGTCTTGCTCGTTGCACACGCACGGAACCCGCGCGCCGTGCTTGCGCCCGCGACAACGATGTCGAAACTCTCCGCAATCCGGCAGCGACTGTCAACCGCGCGTTCGCAAACGACATAGCGTCACGAAGCTGACGGCGCGGCTTCTCGCAATGCATCAATCGTCGATTCCTTTTGACCAACGACCTGCGCTTTTGGCGCCGTTCAATCGTCGGACTACGACCTCGTTGCGCACGAAACGACGAATGGTGCACTGCGCCGAACACGCAGTAGCGACCCGCACATGCAAGCGGGGCAGCCCGCAGGCCCAGCGACCGTCGAACGCGCAACAGCATCGGCGGCTGCCAGCATCGAACGCGCCCCGCAGGCATGAAGGTTGCGCCTTCCGCCCGCTCGCATTTTTCCGCACGGCGAGTGCGCGTCGCTTCGCGGCGGCGATGCGTGATCGGCTGGCCAGCGCCGCATCCAATAACGAAGGAGACGTTGTCATGGACGAGTCGAATGCATATCGCCGCTACAACCGCCGCCGTTTTCTGGCCGGTGTTGCAGCAGTGGCCGGCAGTGTCGCATTGCCGGGTTGCGGAGGCGGTGGAGATGGAGACATCAATTCACCGGACGGTAACGCGCCCGCGCCGTCAATCGGCGACACGCCTTCGCCGAATGCCGGCGATCGCTACAGCCTGCCGCGGCCGAAGTTGCCCGACCCGGCGAGTTCGGGCATCGATCACATCGTGCTGATCACGATGGAAAATCGCTCGTTCGATCACTTCGTGGGCTGGGTGCCCGGCGCCGAGGGCATGCCCGCGAACCGCCAATACAAGGACGCGTTCGGCGCCACCCACGCACCGTTTTCACTGTCGGCCGATCCCGCATACGGCTATCAGGCGTGCGCGTACCACGACCCGAACCACGGCTACGAGGGCGGACGGGTACAGCTGGCCTCGGGGGCGATGAACGGCTTTCTCCTCACACCAGGCACGAGCCAGACGCAGGGCGACCTGCTGCCGATCGGCTTCTACACGGCGACAGACCTGCCGTTCTTCAACGCGGTGGCGAGCAATTACACCATCGGCGACTTCTACTTCACCGGCGTGCTGACCGACACGATCCCGAATCGCCTCTATCTGCATAGCGGTGCCACCGACCGCCTCACCGACAGTGTCGACAACTCGTCGCTGCGCACGATCTGGGACAACCTGAGCGACGCCAACGTCGGTTGCAACTACTACTACCACGACGTGCCGTTCACCGCGCTTTACGGCACGCGCTATCTCGGCATCTCGCGTCCGTTTTCGGAGTTCCTGTCGAATGCGGCGGCGGGCACGCTGCCGCCGTTCTGCATGGTCGATCCTGTTTTCTCGGGCGAGCAGGCCGGTACGTCCGCCGACGACCACCCCCACGCGGACATCCGCAACGGGCAGGCATTTCTCAATCAGGTGTATGACGCGCTGCGCACGAGCCCGACGTGGAGCCGCACGCTGATGATCATCGTCTACGACGAATGGGGCGGCTTTCTCGAGCACGTGGTGCCGCCGATCCGGCCGATCAGCAACAACGAGCACGCGGTCGGCAACGACGGCAAGCTCGGCTTTCGCGTGCCGCTTGCGCTGCTCGGCCCGCGCGTGCGTGCCGGCACGGTCACGCGCTATCCGTTCGACCCGAGCTCGATCCATGCGCTGCTGCAATGGCGCTTCGGCCTGAAACCGCTCGGTGTGCGCGGCAGCGATCCGGCGACCTTCAATCTCGCGTACGCGCTCGATCTCAACGGCGCGGCGCGTACCGATGCGCCGGTGTTCACGGTCGCGCAAGGGCCGTTCGGCGGAACGTGTCCGGGAGCCACCGCGCCTTCGCCGTCCAGCTCGGTGTCGGGCATCGATCCGTCGCAACTGGCGGCCAATCCCGCCGCCGACCGGTTCTCGGACCTGCGTGCGAAGGCCGCGGCGCTCGGGTTCCAGACCGGCGGCTGACGGCAACGCGGGTGCGGCAGCTGCAATCGCCACCGATGCGGCTGCCCACCCGCGCCCTGCCACCTTCACATTCAGTACACTGCCCCGCCGCGCCAACGCATGCCGGCTCCCCTTTCTGTCGCATTCCGTCGGGTTCGCGTCGCGTTCGGATAAAAACTTCCGGTCATCGCCGCCGTTAACTCGTTCGCAATCCCGGCGCCCCGCATCGCGACGCGGCGCCCGTCGTCGTTCGTGCTCCGGAATCCACATCCGCCGTCGGCCGCCCATCGTGCCGCCGGCAAGGGAACGTCATGCGAAAACTCACCATCCGCGGCGGACTCGTCGCGACCATCGCCGGCTATACGGCGCTGCTCGTCCTGGTCGTCGGCGCATGCATCGCCGCGCTGTATGCCGGAAACGGCTCGCTCGAAGCGATGTACCGCGACGACACCGCGTCGCTGCTGCACCTGAAAACCAGCTCGGAGCGCATGCTCGTGCTGCGCGAGCGCGTGAGCGACGTCGCGCAGATCATCAGCGCCGGCCAGCCCGCGAAGGCGGAAATCGCGCAACTTCACACGCTGCTGAAACAGAGCAACGACGAACTCGACGCGTACACGCGCCTGCATGCACGCGACGCCGACGAGCAAACCCTGTTCGACACGCTGCAAACGCGTCGTCGCACACTGCTCGACCAGGTGTTCCTGAAGGCGATGTCGCAACTCGACCAAGACAACGCGTTCGACTTCCTCGACACGCATCGCACCGCACAACCGGCGCTGTTCACGGCCTACCAGTATGCGATCGACGCGCTCGAATCGTTCCAGGTCGCGCGCCAGAAGGCGCGCTACGACGCGGCCGGCGCGCGCTTCCACCGGATCGTGTGGGCGATGGCGGCGGTCGCGCTGTTCGCGCTGATCGTCGGCTTCCTCGCGCAGCGCGTGCTCGCGAAGGCGATCATCGAGCCGATCCATCTCGCCGTCGACCACTTCGACAGGATCTCGAAAGGCGACCTGACCGGCACGGTCGTCATTCCCGGCAAAAACGAAATGGCGTATCTGCTGAACGCGTTGAAGCGGATGCAGGACGGCCTCGTCGAAACCGTGACGCAGGTCCGCACGAGCACGGAGACGATCGTCGGCGATGTGCGCACGATCGCGAGCGGCAACGTCGACCTGTCCGCGCGCACGGAGCAGCAGGCCGTGTCGCTGCAACAGGCGGCGGCGAGCGTGGAGCAGCTGACCGCGACCGTGCGCCAGAACGCGGACAACGCGCGCGATGCACGCACTTACGCGCAAGGCGCGGCCGGCATCGCCGCGCGAGGCGGTGACGCGATGCAGCGCGTCGTGGAAACGATGTCCGCGATCTCGCACAGCTCCGCGCGGATCTCCGGCATCGTCGGCGTGATCGAGAGCATCGCGTTCCAGACCAACATCCTCGCCTTGAACGCCGCGGTCGAAGCGGCGCGCGCGGGCGAGCAGGGGCGCGGCTTCGCGGTCGTCGCAACCGAGGTGCGCGGGCTCGCGCAGCGCTGCGCATCGGCGGCGAAGGAAATCCGCGAGCTCATCGGCAACTCGACGCAGCGCGTCGAGGACGGCAGCGGCCTCGTCGCGCTCGCCGGTTCGGCGATGTCCGAACTCGTCACCGCGGTCGAGCGCGTCAACGCGATCATGGGCGAGACCAGCATCGCATTCGACGAGCAGACGTCCGGCATCGAGCAGGTGAATGCCGCCGTCATCCAGATGGAGCAGACGATGCAGCGCAACGCCGCGCTGGTCGAGGAGGCCGCCGCCGCGGCGCTGTCGCTCGAGGATCAGAGCACGCGGCTCGGCGATGCCGTCGCGCAGTTTCGTGTTGGTGAAGCGGCGCTGGCGTGATTGGGCAGGCCGTTGGCGTCGCGCCGTCGCGAGTAAAACCAAAGCGCTCGACAACGCGCGCTTTGATCAGACGTAAAGGACTCGCGTCAGCAAGCCGACGAAACCGCGACGCGCGACGCATCTATACCGTTTTCCCGGCCAGCCCGTGCATCGGCCGCCGCAACGCGGCGTCGAACGGATTCGTGCGCGGGCCGATCGCGTCGGCCTGGCGCCTGAGCAGTTCGACGACCATCGGCATCCGGTCGTCGCCGAGGCGCGACGCCAGCGTGCCGACGCTCAGCGCACCGACGGGATACCCGGTGCGATCGAGGATCGGCACCGCGACGCCGGCCATCCCGTCGAGCACGCCGCTGTTGCGGCCCGCGTAGCCGAGCTGCCGCACGCGTTCGATCTCGGTGCGTAGATAGACCTCGTCGAGCACGCCGTAGCCGCGGATGCGCGGCACGTTGAAGCGGATCACTTCCTCGCGCTCGGCCTCCGGCAGGAACGCGAGGATCGCGAGGCTGCCCTGCCCGACGCCGAGCGCGATGCGCCCACCGATATCGCCGGTAAACGAGCGGATCGGGAACGGCCCTTCGCACAGGTCGAGACACACCGCGTCGAAGCCGCTCTTCACGAGCAGGAAGATCGTCTCGCCGAGACTCGCGCACAGCCGCAGCAGCACGGGCCGGCACAGCGTGCGCATGCTGCTCGGATTGCCGGCCAGCGCGGCGAGCGCGAAAAAGTCGACGCTCAGCCGGTACAGCTTCGACTGTTCGTCCTGCTCGACCATCCCTTCGGCGATCAGCGATTGCAGGATCCGGTGCGCGGTGCCCTGCGTGAGGCCGACGGCCTTCGCAAGGTGCGTGACGCGCACGCCGTCCTGCTGCATGCCGGCCAGTGCGCGCAGGATCGCGAACGCACGCTGCAGCATGCCGGTGCCCGGCGCGCCGGCCGGATCGGCGGCGTCCTCGTCCGGTCGCGGCGCGCGTGCGGCCGGCGACATTCCGGGCGACTGGGGTTCTGGCATGCCGGCTCTCCTCGATGATTTCAGTGAACGGAATACGGTAGCCGCCATTGTCGTCCCGCCGAAATTGCGCGGGCATCCGGGTGTGCACGGGATTGACGCGCGCATTTCGTGGGCCGGCCGCCCTTCATCCATCGGAACGATTCCCACTCGATTCGACATTCCATTCCGTTCACCGGAATTTTTTCGAAATTCCTCCCGTTGAGCAGAATTCCAAATTGACGCTCCGAAATATGGCTGGCTAGAGTCCGCGTCATCGGTGCACCGGCCACGGTGTGCGAACCCGGAGCTCCCCATGTCGTTTCTCACGCTTACGGATCTGACGAAATCGTTCGGCGAGCTGACCGCCGTCGCCGACGTCAACCTGTCGGTCGAACAAGGCGAATTCGTGTCGCTGCTCGGGCCGTCGGGCTGCGGCAAGACCACGACGCTGCAGATGATCGCCGGCTTCGTCGACGTCACGCGCGGCCGCATCGCGCTCGACGGGCAGGACATCACGCACATGAAGCCGAACCGCCGCGGGCTCGGCATCGTGTTCCAGAGCTATGCGCTGTTTCCGCACATGAGCGTCGCGGAGAACGTCGGCTTCGGCCTCGACATGCGCGGCGTCGACAAGGCGGAGCGCGCCGAGCGCATCCGCGCGGCGCTCGCGCTCGTGCGACTCGATGCGCTCGCGCACCGCTTCCCGCGCGAACTGTCGGGCGGCCAGCGGCAGCGCGTCGCGATCGCGCGCGCGATCGTGATCGAACCGCCGGTGCTGCTGCTCGACGAACCGATGTCGAATCTCGACGCAAAGCTGCGCGAGGACATGCAGTTCGAACTGCGCGCGATCCAGCGCAAGATCGGCACGACGACGATCATGGTCACGCACGATCAGTCGGAAGCGCTGTCGATCAGCGACCGCGTGGTCGTGATGGAAGCCGGCCGCATCACGCAGACGGACACGCCGTACCGCGCGTACGAACGTCCCGAGAACCATTTCGTGTCGCAGTTCATCGGCAAGGCGAACCTGCTGCCCGGCACGATCGTCGCGCACGACGGCGACGCGATCCGCATCGACCTCGGCCACGATCTCGCTGAAACGGGCCGCACCGCGCACCTGCCGGCGCGCGAGCGCGACATCCGTGTCGGCGACGCCGTGTCGGTCTGCATCCGCCCGGAAAAGCTGCGACTGTGCGCGCCCGGCGCAGGCCGCTTCGCCGCGACCGTCACGAGCCGCTTCTTCCTCGGCAGCCAGTGGCTGTACCGCGTCGACAGCGCGCTCGGCGAAGTGCTCGTGTGCTGCCAGAACGAAGGCGCGGAGCCGCTCGCGGAAGGCGCGCCGGTCGGCGTCGACTGGCATAGCGACGCGGTGCGCGTGATGCGCCGGGAGGCCTGAATGGGACAGCCAACCCGCCCGCTACCCGCCGACGGTGCGACGGCCGGCCTCGCGCCGTCCGCCGCCGCAGGCGATGCGGTGACGCCGCGCGCTGCCGGCGGCCGCGTGCCGCGCGCCACGTGGCGCGCGCATGCGCCGCTGTGGCTGATGTGCGCGCCCGCGTTCGCGCTGTTCGCCGCGCTCGTGCTCGTGCCGCTCGCGATGACCCTCACGCTCACGTTCTATCGCTTCGACCCGGCCACCGGCCCGATCGCCGCGTTCCAGTTCGGCCACTACGCGGAGGTGCTCGGCTCGTCGTACTTCCATACGATCTTCGCGCGCACCTTCGGCATCGCCGCGCTGACCACCGTGATCTGCGTCGCGATCGGCACGCCGGAAGCGTACGTGCTGTCGAAAATGCGCGACCCGTGGCGCTCGCTGTTCCTGCTCGTGATCCTCGCGCCGCTGCTCGTGTCGGTCGTCGTGCGCGCGTTCGGCTGGAGCATGCTGCTGAACACCAGCGGGCTCGTGAACCAGGCGCTCGGGCTCGCGGGCCTCGGGCCGTACAAGCTCGAATACACGACGTTCGCGATCGTGATCGCGCTCGTTCACGTGATGCTGCCGTTCATGGTGATTCCCGTGTGGACCGCGCTGCAGCGGCTCGATCCACAGACCGAGCACGCGGCGTTGTCGCTCGGCGCCTCGCCGTTCACGACGCTGCGCCGCATCGTGGTGCCGCAGCTGATGCCGGGCGTGCTGTCGGGCAGCCTGATGGTGTTCGGGCTGTCGGCGAGCGCCTTCGCGATTCCGGGCCTGCTCGGCGGACGTCGGTTGAAGGTCGCGGCGACCGCCGTCTACGACGAATTCCTCGGCTCGCTGAACTGGCCGCTCGGCGCGACGATCGCGGTGCTGCTGCTGATCGCGAACCTCGTCGTGATGCTCACCTACTACCGCGTGCTCGAACGCCGCTACGCGCGCAGCCTCGGAGGCGCTTCCCGATGAGCAAGAACGGCCCTATCGCCCTGGCGTTCCATACGCTCGTGATCCTGTTCGTGCTCGCGCCGCTCGCGATCGTCGTGCTCGTCGCGTTCACGCCCGACGAAACGCTGACGCTGCCGACGCACGGGCTGTCGCTGCGCTGGTTCCGCGCGATCCTCGACTATCCCGACTTCGTCACCGCGTTCGCCAACAGCGTGAAGCTCGCGTTCGCGTCGGCGACGCTGTCGCTCGCGATCGCATTGCCCGCCGGGCTCGCGATCGGCCGCGCGACGTTTCCGGGCCGCGCGTTCCTGAACGGGCTGCTGCTGTCGCCGCTCGTGATTCCCGGTCTCGTGCTCGGCATCGCGCTGCTGCGCTTCTTCGCGCTGATCGGCGCGACCGGCTCGTTCGCGTGGCTGGTGCTCGCGCACATGATCGTCATCACGCCGTTCGTGATGCGGCTCGTGCTCGCGTCCGTCGCGGGCCTCGACCGCAGCATCGAGCAGGCCGCGTGCTCGCTCGGCGCCGATCCGTGGACGACGTTTCGCCGCATCACGCTGCCGATGATCGTGCCGGGCATCACCGGCGGCTGGCTGCTCGCGTTCATCAACAGCTTCGACGAGCTGACGATGTCGATCTTCGTCACGTCGCCGCAGACGGTCACGCTGCCGGTGCGCATGTACATGTACGCGACCGAATCGATCGATCCGATGATGGCGTCGGTATCGACGCTCGTCATCCTCATCACCGCCGGCGCGATGCTGCTGCTCGATCGCGTGTACGGCCTGAACCGCATCCTGATCGGCCAACACTGACGATGACTTCCGTTTCCCGTTCCACCGACATCGCCGACGACGGCCCGCAATTCGTGCGCGTCGCCGAACGCGAGCGCGCCGCCATCGCGTTCACGCTCGACGGCCGCCCCGCCCAGGCGCTTGCCGGCGACACCGTGCTCACCGCGATCCTCGTCGCGCAACGCCGCGTGCGCGTGAGCGAATTCAGCGGCACGCCGCGCGCGGGCTTCTGCCTGATCGGCGCGTGCCAGGACTGCTGGGTGCGCACCGAGGCCGGCGCGCGCGTGCGCGCATGCTCGACGCCAATTGCCGAAGGCATGCGGATTCTCACCGGTGCGCAGCACGCCATCAACGGAGACGCATCGTGAGCGACGCTCTGCGACCGGTGATCGTCGGCGCGGGGCCGGCCGGCGTGCGCGCGGCCGAGGCGCTGGTCGACGCGGGGCTGCGCCCTGTCGTGATCGACGAGAACGCGCGCTGGGGCGGCCAGATCTACCGGCAGCCGCCGGTCGACGGCGCGTTCGCCCGCAGCAAGCGCGCGCTGTATGGCTTCGAGGCCGCGAAGGCGGACGCCGTGCACCGGACGATGGCCGCGCTGCTGCCGCAGGTCGACTACCGGCCGAACACGCTCGCGTGGGCGTGCGGCGCGGGCCGCGTCGACACGCTGCAGGACGGCCGTGAAACGACCGTGCCGTTCTCGCACCTGATCATCGCGAGCGGCGCGACCGACCGCATGCTGCCGGTGCCGGGCTGGACGCTTGCCGGCGTCTATACGCTCGGCGGCGCGCAGGTCGCACTGAAGTCGCAAGGCTGCGCGATCGGCAGCCGCATCGTGTTCGCGGGCACGGGGCCGTTGCTGTATCTCGTCGCTTACCAGTACGCGAAGGCCGGCGCGCAGGTCGCGGCGGTGCTCGACACGAGCCCGCTGCGCCGGCAGGCCGCCGCGACACCGGCGCTGCTGCGCATGCCGGCGACCTTCGCGAAGGGGCTTTATTACATCGGCTGGCTGCGTGCACACGGCGTCGCGATCGAAACGGGCGTCACGCTCGAACGCGTGCTCGGCGAGCGGCATGTGACCGGCCTCACGTGGCGTGGCGCCGGTAACGGTGCACCGCGCCGACTCGACTGCGATGCGCTCGGCCTCGGCTTCGGGCTGCGTTCGGAAACGCAGCTTGCCGATCTCGCCGGCTGCCGGTTCCGTTTCGATCCGCTCAACCACGCATGGCTGCCGGAACGCGACGCGGCCGGCCGCACGTCGGTGCGCGGTATCTACGTCGCGGGCGACGGCGCCGGCATCGCGGGGGCCGATGCGGCCGAGGCGTCCGGGCGGCGCGCGGCGCTCGCGCTGCTCGATGACGCGGGCATCGTGACGTCATCGCCGTCGCCATTGCTGGCCTGCAAGCCCGATGCGGCCGCGCTCGAACGCACGCTCGTCCGGCTCGGCGCATTCCGCGCGGGCCTCGAGGCGGCGTTCGCGCCGCCGCCGGAGCTGGCCGCACGCTGCCCGGACGACACGATCGTATGCCGCTGCGAGGAGATCGACGCGGGCACGCTGCGGCGCTGCATCCACGACGGCGCGGCCACCGAGCTGAACCGGCTGAAGGCGCTGACGCGCGCCGGGATGGGCCGCTGCCAGGGCCGCATGTGCGGCGATGCGACCGCTCTCGTGCTGGCCGCCGAAACCGGCCGCCCGCTCGCGGACGTCGGTCGGTTGCGCGCGCAACCACCTGTGAAGCCGTTGCCGATCTCGGCCGCGCTCGCGGGCGACGACGTCGCGGCGATTCCCGACGAGGCGCGCGATGAGTGAACGCCGTCACTACGACGTCGCGATCGTCGGCGGCGGCCTCGTCGGCGCGTCGGCCGCGCTGGCGCTGGCGCGGCGCGGGCTGCGCGTCGCGCTGTTCGAGCGCCGCGACTGCGGCGCGCAGGCGAGCGGCGTGAACTACGGCGGCGTGCGCTGCCAGGGCCGCCCGGCCGAGCAACTGCCGCTCGCGCTGCGCGCACGGCGCATCTGGGACCGCCTGCCCGAGCTGATCGGCATCGACGGCGAATTCGTCGTGTCGGGCCACTTGCGGCTCGCGCGCAGCGACGCCGACCTCGATGCGCTCGATGCGTATGCGACGCTCGCCGGCGAGCGCGGCTTGCCGCTGCAGGTGATGCGCGGTGACGCGTTCCGCCGCCGCTACCCGTGGCTCGGCCGCGCGGCGCTCGGCGGCTCGCTGTGCACGACCGACGGCCACGCGAACCCGCGCATCGTGTCGCCCGCGTTCGCGCGGGCGGCCCGCGCGGCGGGCGCCGACGTGTTCGAGCACGCAGCGGTCGACGACGCCCGGCACGACGGCATGCGCTTTCACGTTCAGGCGGGCGGCCGCGCGTGCACGGCGACGTGGCTGATCAATTCGGCCGGCGCATGGGCGAACACCATCGCCGAACGTTTCGGCGAAGCCGTGCCGATGGAGCCGATCTACCCGAACATGTGGGTGACCGAGCCGCTGCCGCCGTTCATCACGCACAACCTCGGCGTGTACGGCGGCGGGGTGTACGCGCGGCAGGTCGCGCGCGGCAACTGCGTGATCGGCGGCGGGCGCGGCCGCGGCGACGGCGAATTCGGCCAGCCGTCGGTCGACACGACGCGCGCGGTGATGCGCGACGCGTGCGCGCTGTTGCCCGCGCTGCGCGATGCGCTGCTGATCCGCACGTGGAGCGGCGTCGAAGGCTGCACGCCCGACCACAACCCGATCATCGGCGCGAGCCGCACGACCCCGAACCTGTTGCATGCGTTCGGCTTTTCCGGCGGCGGCTTCCTGCTCGCGCCGGGCGTCGGCGAGGTACTCGCCGAGCTCGTCACGACCGGCGAAACCGCCACGCCACTCGATGCATTCTCGATCGGCCGCTTCGCGCCGCACGCGCCGATCACCCCTTTCCGTCAAGAGGAGACCCACAAGTGAAACTGTTCGGAACGATCGCGGCCGCCGCCGCCCTCTGCGTCGCCGGCGCCGCCGCGCCCGCATTCGCGCAAACGAAGACGATCTACGTCGGCATGAACGGCGGCCCGATGGAAAAGGCCTATACGAGCCAGGTGCTGCCCGAGTTCGAGAAGGCGAACAACGTGAAGGTGGTCGTCGTGCCCGGCACGTCGTCGGACGTGCTCGCGAAGCTGCTCGCGAACCGCAACAAGCCGCAGATCCACGTCGCGTTCCTCGACGACGGCGTGATGGCGCGCGCGGTCAGCCTCGGCGTGTGCCAGAAGCTCGACGATTCGCCGGTGCTCAAGGAGCTGTATCCGTTCGCGCGGATGAAGGACGACGTCGGCGCGGGCGTGCAGCTCGGGATGACCGGCATCGCGTACAACAAGAAACTGTTCACGGAGAAGGGCTGGGCGCCGCCGACGTCGTGGATGGATTTCGCCGATCCGAAATACAAGGGCAAGGTCGTGTTCCAGTCGGCGTCGAGCAGCACGTTCGGGCTGCACGGCTTCCTCGCGATCAACCGGTTGCTCGGCGGCAGCGAACAGAACGTCGAGCCCGGCTTCAGCAAGTGGGCGAGCACGGTCGGGCCGAACGTCGTCGAGTACATCCCGAACTCGGCGAAGATCTCCGAGATGGTGCAGACCGGCGAGGCCGGCCTGTTCCCGCTGACGCCGACCGGTGTCGGCGACCTGCAGGACAAGGGCATTCCGGTCGCGTATGCGAACCCGAAGGAAGGCCCGGTGCTGCTGCTCGTCGACCTGTGCGTCGTCGCGAACAATCCGGATCCGCAACTGGCGCAGAAGCTCGCGCAGTTCCTGCTGTCCGCGCCCGCGCAGACGAAGGCCGCCGAAGCCGGCAAGCAGATCCCGACCAACCGCCTCGCGAAGATGCCGGCCGCGATGCAGCAAAGCCTCGGCAACGTCGACGATCTCGTGCGCAAGGTGACGGTGGTCGACTGGGCGGCGATCAACGCGCGCCGTGCGCAGTGGGATACGCGCTGGAACCGGCAGATCGAGCGGTAACGGGCTGCGGCGCGCGCGGGCACGGCCGCGCGCGGCGCGACCATCATCAGCGGGAGTGATGACACTCCCCTTTTTTTGTGGATTTGACCGGGGCGGCGGTGCCGACAACACTAGCCCGCAGTGCCGCATGCGCTCTCCAGAGACGGCACGCGTTCGTCCCCTTCAGAGTCCGCCATGTACCCGACCGACACCGTGCAATCCCCGAGCGCCGCCCGGCCGCTCGCCGACCGGCAACTGCGCCGGATCGTCATCGCCTCCGTCGCCGGCAACGCGATGGAATGGTATGACTTTTTCGTCTACGGCACGGCCGCCGCGCTCGTATTCGGCCACGTGTTCTTTCCGCCCGGCGCATCGCCGCTCGCCGGCAGCCTCGCCGCGTTCGCGGCGTTCGCGCTCGGCTTCGTCGCGCGGCCGCTCGGCGGGATCGTGTTCGGCCATGTCGGCGACCGCTACGGGCGCAAGGCATCGCTCGTGTGGACGCTGCTGATCATGGGCGCGTCGACGTTCGCGATCGGCCTGCTGCCGACCTACGCGCAGGTCGGGCTGTGGGCGCCCGCGGCGCTCGTCGTGTTGCGGCTGCTGCAGGGCGTCGCGTCCGGCGGCGAATGGGGCGGCGGCGTGCTGATGATCAGCGAGAACGCACCGCCCGAGCAGCGCGGCTACTACGCGGCGTGGAGCCAGCTCGGCGTGGGCGGCGGCTTCGTGCTGTCGTCGGCCGCGTTCCTCGCCGCACAGGCGCTGCCGGACGACGCGTTCCGCACCTGGGGCTGGCGGCTGCCGTTCCTCGCGAGCATCGCGATCTTCGCGATCGGCATCTATATCCGCCGCCACCTGCCGGAAAGCCGCGACTACGAGCAGGCCGCCAAGCGCGGCGCGCACACGCACTTGCCGATCGTCGAGTGCATCCGTCGTCATCCGAAGGAAATCCTGCTCGCGATGGGGCTGCGCGTCGCCGAAAACGGCGGCGCATACATCTTCCTCGCGTTCTCGCTCGTCTACGGCAAATACGTCGGCATCCCGAACGGCGTGATGCTGACCGGCGTGATGATCGCGATGATCGTCGAAATGGGCGCGATGCTCGCGTGGGGCCGCCTGTCCGACCGGATCGGCCGCAAGCCCGTGTACCTGATCGGCGCGCTGAGCCTCGTCGCGTGCGCGTTTCCGTTCTTCTGGCTGCTCGACACGCGCGCGACGCCGCTCGTGTGGCTCGCGCTGACGATCGGCACGGCGGTGAGCCACGGCGCGATGATCGGCACGCTGCCCGCGCTGGTCGGCGAGCTGTTCAGTACCGAGGTGCGTTACTCGGGCGTCGCGCTCGGCCATGAAGTCGCGTCGATCTTCGCCGGCGGGATGTCGCCGCTGATCGCGACCGCGCTGCTCGCGCGCTATCACGCGTCGTGGCCCGTGTCGCTGTTCCTCATTGCGCTCGGCCTCGTGACCGTCGCGACGCTGTGCATGATGCGCGAGACGCGGGGTATGCCCGCAGCCGGTATGCCCGATGCCGGTACGCCCGATGCCGGTATGCCCGCCGCCAGCACGCGCGGCGACGCGGCATGACCGCGCGGCCGCGCGCCGCGCGACGCTCAGGCCCCGGAATCGCGCCGTGCGGCGTCGAACCCGGGCGCGAGCCCGAGGTGATCGAGCAGCCGCGCGAACTCGCCGAGCCGTTGCTGCATGTAAGCCGGCACATCGACTTGCGCATAGTCGTGGAACCCGGCGCCCGTCCGCACGCCGTCGCGCCCGGCCTCCATGTTGCGCACGACACTCGCGGCCGGCGCGAAGCGCGGACCGATCTCGTCGGCGAGATACGTCGACGCGTAGTACAGGATGTCGCAGCCGCCCCAGTCGATGAACTCGAGCAGCCCGAGCACCGCGAAGCGCGGGCCGAAACCGGTGCGAATCGCCGTGTCGATGTCCTCGGCGCTCGCGACGCCCTCCTCGACCATCCGCGCGGCCTCGTTCATCGCGAGCGCCTGGATGCGCGGCACGATGTAGCCGGGCGCCGGCCCGCAGATCACCGGCTTCTTGCCGACGCGCTCGAGCAACGCGGCGAGCGCGTCGACAACCGCCTGATCCGTCGCGTCGCTGCGGCTGATCTCGACGAGCGGCATCAGCAGTGCCGGGTTCAGCCAGTGGGCGTTCAGCATCCGCTCCGGGTGCGCGACATGGCGCTGCAATTCGGTGACGACGAACGTCGACGTCGTCGACGCGATGGTTGCGCGCGCACCGACATGTGCGCCGAGCCAGCGCAGCGCGTCGGCCTTCGCGTCGAGCACTTCCGGCAGCGCTTCGAACACGATGCCGGCATCGCGCACGGCGTGCACCGCATCGTCGCGCGCGACCAGCGCGATGCGCGCGACGACGGCCTCGGCCTGCGCGCGATCGATGCGGCCGAGCGCGACCTGCGCATGCAGCGGCCGCAGGATCTCGCCGCGCGTGCGATCCTCGAATGCGCGCCATCCTTGCGCGTCGCGCGGCTTGAAATCGATCAGCGTCACGTCGAGGCCCGCGAATGCGAACACGAGCGCGATCCCCTGCCCCATGCGTCCCGCGCCGAGCACGTGCACGCGCGTCACGTCGAGGGCGGCCATCATGCGGCGTACCCCGCATCGAGCAGCGCGCGCATCGCGTCGCGCGACAGCGCGGCGAGACCCAAACCGTCCAGCGTGCGCCCTTGCGCATACAGGTCGCGGCCGGTGACGGCCGACGCGACGCTCAGCAGCCCCTGCGCAACGGGCGTCGGCACGTTGGCCCAGCGTCCGCACGACACGATGAAGGACAGCCCGAGCCGGGTGTCCTCGAGCATGTAGCGATGCGTGCGCAAATCGATCTTCTCGCGCCAGTCGCCGCTGTCGGTCAGCTTGCCGTGCGCGCCGCGCCCGTACATCCATTCGTCGCCGTCGGTCGCGTAGTGGTCCGCGAGCGGGAAATGCGGCGCGCGGTAGCCGAGCGCCTCGCGCACGGCGATGCGTTCGGCGTCGAGCGCGTTCGTCACGCGGCGGATCGACGGTTGCGTGCCCTCGTTGTGGATGTCCCACGCGTCGAAGTGTTCGAGCGGCCCGGCGTTCATCAGGATCAGCGGCGGATGGATCACCGGGCCCGCGTTCATCAGCGCGCCGGACAGCGCGTCCTCGACCGGCTCGACCGACGGATAACCGGCGCGCAGCACGTCGAACGCCCAGCCGGCCGCGTTCGCGGGAAACACGCCGGTCGGCAGGCGCGTCGCGTATGCGCTGATCACGACCGCGTTGTCGCCGTGCTTGCGCACCAGGTACGGCAACGTGCCCGTCTCGGCGTACGCGACGCGCGCACGGTTGCCGGCATCGGCCGCCGCGCGCGCGAACACGAAGCTGCCGAACGTGCCAGGCGGCAGGAACACGACCTGGCCATCCTCGAGCAGCGGCGCGACCTGCGCGGCCAGCGCGTCGTGCGACAGCGCCGGCAGCGGCACCACGACGAGCCGCGCGCCGCGCAGCGCGGCCGCGAGATCGTCGGTCAGCCGGATCGCGCCGGGTGTATCGCCGAGCGGCACCGCGCGCTCGCCGCGATAGTCGGTCACGTGCAGCGCGCCAAGTTCGCGCAGCCGCGCATGCGGTTCGCGGTCGCGCCGCCACCACGTCACGTCGTGGCCCTTCTCGAACAGGTCGATCGCGGCCGCATGGCAGCCGTGGCCGCCGCCCAGTACACATACCTTCATCGTTTTCTCCCGGTGAGTGAGTGTTGCCGAGACTACGCGGCGGCGCGCATCGCGTCGCTTCAAAACGCGCAACGGCACGCCCGTTCGCGCAACGCATTCGCGGCGATGCGCATCACGCCGCGCCCACGCATCCGACACGAGGCCACCGCATGGACATCGCCCTCTCCCGACATGCGCCGAACCGGCTCGGCACGCTGCATGCGCCCGACGAAGTCGAACGCGCGGTCGCGCACCGGCTCGGGCCGCACCGGATGGCCGCGCACGGCCGCGATCCGTTTCATGCGGAGCTGTACGAGGTGCCGCTGCATCACGGCGCGCTGCTCGAGCTCTGCTACGGCCGCGAAACGCGCATCGATTTCGGCGACGATGCCGATCACTTCCTGTTCCGGCTGACGCTATCGGGCGCGTGCGAGCTGCGGGCCGGCCAGCGGATCGCGCGTGCGGGCCCGGGCGAGCTGACCGTGTCGTCGCCCGCGCTCGCGAGCCGCCTGCGCACGAGCCCGGATTGCCGCAACCTGGTGCTGCGGCTGGAGCGCGGGGCACTCGAACGCAAGCTGCAGGACATGCTGCACGCGACGCTCACGCGGCCGCTGCACTTCGATCTCGCCGCGGGCGGCAACGGCAACGGCGCGGGCGCCGCGCTCGTGCCGCCGACGTTCGAGTACCTGTGCCGGCTCGGCGCGCAGCCGGGCCTCGGCACATCGGCGACGACGTTCGGCGCCGATCTCACCGCATGGCTGATGTCGCTGCTCCTCACGCACCTGCCGCATTCGTACAGCGCTGCGCTCGCGCGCGGCACGCCGCCGCTGCCGGCGCACGTGCGCCGCGCATGCGACCACGTCGACGCGCATCTCGGCGAACCGCTCGCGCTCGCCGCGCTGGCGGCCGTCGCGGGCGTCGCGCCGCGCACGCTGCAGCATGCGTTCCGCGCGTTCCTGAACACCACGCCGGCCGCCTACGTGCGCGAGCGCCGGCTGGCCGCGGTGCACGCCGCGCTGCAACGCGGCGACGCGCGCAGCGTGACCGATGTGCTGATCGCGCACGGCATTCATGGCTTCGGCCATTTCGCGAAGGCCTATGCGCGGCGTTACGGCCACGCGCCTTCCGTCACCGCGAGGCAAGCACCATGACGCACTCCGCCACCAGCCGGCCGCCGGCCCCGTCCCGCGCCGAACCTTCACCGCACGACGGCGATTCGCCCGACGGCCTGCGCGTGCAGGATCTCGATCTCAACTTGCTGAAGACGTTTCGCGCGGTGTACGAGGAGCGGCACGTGGGCCGCGCGGCGCTGCGGCTTGGCGTCACGCAGCCGTCGGTCAGCTACGCGCTCGGCCGCTTGCGGCTGATGTTCCGCGACGCGCTGTTCGTGCGCACCGGCACCGGCGTCGAGCCGACGCCGCGCGCGCAGCGGCTCGCGATATCGGTCGACAAGGCGCTCGCGATCCTGCAGGACGTGCTCGACGAAGGCTCGCGGTTCACGCCGGACAGCACGCAGCGCGTGTTCCGGCTGCACATGAGCGATTTCGCGGCGAGCGCCTTCCTGCCGACGTTGCTCGCGGCATTCGACCGGCGCGCACCGGGCGCGGTGATCGAGACGCTGCACGTCGACGAATGCCAGCTCAACGTCGCACTCGAATCGGGCCGCATCGATTTCGCGCTCGGGCATTTCGCGGATGCGTCGAGCCATTTCCAGCGCGCGGCGCTCCTGCACGAGCGCTGCGTGTTGCTGATGCCGCGCCGCACCGCGCGGCGCGTCGCGCTGCCCGACGAATTCGTGCTCGACGGCGACGCGCCGGACACGCTGCGCTTCGTCGCGGTGACCTCGCATCCGCAGTCGATGCAGTTACTCGAGCGCCACGGACTGATGCCGCGCGTGCGGGCTGCGCTACCCGACTTCATGGTGGTGCCGGCGCTGCTCGAACACGGCGATTACGCGCTGATCCTGCCGGAGACCGTCGCGATCACGTTCGCCGCGCGTCAGCCGTGCACGCTGTACGAGATCGCCGGGGCCGGCGAATGGGCCGTCAACGCGTACTGGCACCGGCGCTTCGATGCGGACCCGGGCCATCGCTGGCTGCGTGCGCTGCTGCTGGAGTTGTTCGATATCGGCCGGCAGCCGCCGTTCGACGCATGGCTCGCGCCGCACCCGCCCGCCTGCGCGTAGCGGCGCAGGCGGCCAGGGGCAAATCTCGGCGCTCAGAACGACGTGAGGATGCCCGCGACGATCGAGCTGGCGGTCGCGCCGGGTTTCGCGACCGCGACGCCGCCGCCCGCCGCGCCGTTCACGACGAAGCGCGCATGCGCGCCGTTGCGCACCATCGCCGCGCCCGTGTACAGCACCGTGCGCTTCGACAACGGATAGTCGAAGCGGATGCCGTACGAATCGGCGTTGCCGTCGCTGTCCGCGACCTTCCGGTAGTGGCCGATGCTCAGCAGCAGCGACGCGCGTCCGATCGGCACCGTCGCGCTGAGCTCCATCGTGTCGCTATGCGGATACGCACTCTGGCTGTCGATCGCGGCCGCGACGTCGGGGCCGCCGCGATGGCGCATGTACAGCGCGGCGATCTTCACGACGCTGAAGTCGTACGAGATCGCGCCGAGCGTGTAGTTGCCGTTCGCGGTCGTACTCGTTGTGCCGAGCGCGGATGCGGCGACTGGGCTGAACTTCTGCTGCATGTAGTCGACGTCGATCGACAACCCGCCGCGCGCGTAGTTGAGGCCCGCGCCGTACGTATCGCCGAGCGTCGCCGGCTGGCCGGCCGCGCCGTTGGTTCCGCGCGCGGCCATCGCGCGGAGCAGGAATCCGGCATAGCGCGGCGACGTGTAGCGCATCGAGTTGCGCACGCGCAGGAACGCGGGCCCGACGAAGTTGTTCGTCGCGTTGCCCCACGCGAGGCCCGCGCCGAGACCGGGCAGGCTGTACGTGACGAGCGTGGTGTGCAGGATCGTGTAGAGCTCGCCGAACTGCACGCCGCCGAACGGCCCGGTGATGCCGACCCACGCCTCGCGGCCGAACAGTGCGCTGCTGTTCGACAGCGCGCCGCTCGCGGCGTTGAAGCCGTCCTCGAGCTTGAAGATGGCCGCGTAGCCGCCGCCCAAATCCTCGACGCCCTTCAACCCCCACTGCGACGCCCACAGGTTGCCGCTGCCCATGCGCGTCACGTGGTTCGGCCCGGCGTTCGCGTATTCGATCGCGGTGTCGATGCGGCCGTAGAGCGTCACGCTCGATTGCGCGAGGGCCGGCAGCGACGCGCACGCCAGGAGCGCGGCAACCAGCGTGGCACGCGGTACGGCAAGCCGGTCGGCCCGCCCGTTCGGATGGTTCATCTTCGTCGTCCCGTAGTCATTCCGGCGCCGGTCGGCGTCGCGCCGCTCGATGTGAAACGCGTTCGCGATCTCGTGCGAACACTGCCGATCAAAACCGGGCCGAGTCTAGGAACGACAATTTCGGACGTCGACGCAATCCGCTCTATAACGCTTATAGATGCGCCGCATGATGCGCGCGGGCCCCGTCGCACGCGCGCTGCGCGCCGCCCCGCACGCACGGCCTCGGTGTTTTCTTTATCCGGGTCGGTAAAGGTCCGTGTGGCGCGGCTGTCACTCCGGCTATGGCGGCCGAATTTGGCCGACTACGCTGCGTCTCCGACACGTGTCACCCGCACGCTTTCGCGCCGCGACGGCGCCCGGCCCGCGAGGCCGGCGCCGCGCCTTTCCACCGCCCGCTCCTGGAGAATCCGCATGTCCGCACCCACGGCCCGCGCTGCCGACGGCAAGCGCTATACGTACGAATGGTATGTCGTCGTCATCTGCATGCTCGCGTACGTCTTTTCGTTCGTCGACCGACAGGTGCTCGTCCTGATGATCGAACCGATCAAGCGCGACCTGCACCTGACCGACACGCAATTCAGCCTGCTCAACGGCTTCGCGTTCTCGCTGTTCTACGCGGTAATGGGGCTGCCCGTCGCGTATCTCGCCGATCGCTACGCGCGCCCGCGCATCATCGCGCTCGGCATCGCGCTGTGGAGCGTCGCGACCGCCGCGTGCGGGCTCAGCCAGCAGTTCGTGCAGATGTTCATCGCGCGCATGGGGGTCGGCGTCGGGGAGGCCGCGCTGTCGCCCGGCGCGTATTCGATGCTCGCCGACTACTTCCCGAAGGAGAAGCTCGGCCGCGCGATCGCCGTGTATTCGCTCGGCTCGTTCATCGGCGGCGGCGTCGCGTTCCTGATCGGCGGCTACGTGATCGCGCTGCTCAAGCACGCGAGCGCGTTCACGCTGCCGCTCGTCGGGCAGGTGCACGCATGGCAGGTCACGTTCCTGATCGTCGGGCTGCCGGGGATCTTCGTCGCGCTGCTGTTCGCCGCGACCGTGCGCGACCCGCAGCGCAAGGGGCTCGCGCAGGATCGCTCGGGCGCCGTGCGGCGCGTGTCGATGCGCGATTCGCTGCGCTTCGTCGGCACGCATCGCGCGACCTTCACGTGCCACTACCTCGGCTTCTCGTTCTATGCGATGACGCTGTACTGCCTGCTGAGCTGGACGCCCGCGTTCTATATCCGCCACTTCGGGATGACGGCCGTCGAAGCCGGCTACACGCTCGGCATCGTACTGCTGGTCGCGAACACGGCCGGCGTGTTCTGCGGCGGCTGGCTCAACGACTGGCTGCTGCGCCGCGGACGCAGTGATGCGCCGATGCGCGCCGGCGCGATCGGCGCCGCGTGCATGGTGATTCCCGCGACGCTGTTCACGCAGCTCGACAGCCTGCCGGCGTCGCTCGCGATGCTCGTCGTCGCGATGTTCTTCGCGTCGTTCCCGATGCCGACATCGACCGCCGCGATGCAGACGCTCGCGCCGAACCAGATGCGCGCGCAGATCTCCGCGCTGTTCCTGCTCGTGTCGAACCTGATCGCACTCGGCATCGGCACGACCGTCGTCGCGCTGTTTACCGATCGCGTGTTCGGCGCGCCGGCGGCGGTCGGCCATTCGATGTCGATCGTCAACGTCGTCGCCGCCACGCTCGCCGCGCTGCTGCTGGCAGCCGGATGCCGGCAGTACCGCCGCAGTCTCGAACGCGAGCGCGGCCATGCGGCTGCGTCGGTCAACGCCGCCAATGCGGCCGTCGACGGCGGCAACGCGGTCGCCGCACGCTGAGCGCGCGACGATCGGGCCGCGGTTCAATTATCCATCCCACTGATTCCGGCATCGCTTTTTTATCGATTTGATTTATTCGATGCCCATCCCTATTCTCGGCTGCATGACGGCGCGGTATCCGCCGCGCCGGTTTCTTCCCTACCCCACGGAACACCCATGCAAGCGAACCGCCACCAGGTCCGGATCGATGCGCTGATCGACGCGGCGCAGGACATCCGCTGTTTCCGGGTCTCGCGCGTCGACGGCCAGCCGTTCGACGCGTACGAGCCGGGCGCCCATATCGACGTCACCGCGCCGTCCGGCGTCACGCGGCAGTATTCGCTGTGCGGCCGCCCCGACGAGCGCGGCAGCTATCTGTTCGCGGTGAAGAAGGAAGCACGGTCGCGCGGCGGCTCGCGCTCGCTGCACGACGACGTGTGCATCGGCGCGGAGTTGTCAATCGGCGCGCCGCGCAACCTGTTTCGTCTGACGGACGACGCGAGCGAACATGTGCTGATCGCGGCCGGGATCGGCATCACGCCGCTGCTGTCGATGGCGTATGCACTCGAGCAGCGCGGCGCGCGCTACCGGTTGCACTACTTCGCGCGCAGCCGTGAACACGCGGCCTTCGTCGACGAACTGTCAGCCGCCCCGTTCGCCGCGCACGTGACGTTCCATTACGGCATCGAGCCCGACGCGCTGGCGGCCGAGCTTGGCCGCTGCGTCGAAGCGATCGACGCGCACGCGCATGTGTACACGTGCGGCCCCGGCCCGTTCATGGATGCGGTCGTCGCGGCGGCGTCAATGAGGATTCCCGAGGACGCGATTCATCTCGAACGCTTCGCGGCGGAACCGGCCGCGGCCGATGCCGCCACGGATGCCGCGCCGGCGGAAGGCTTCGAAGTGCGGCTGCAGCGCAGCGGGCAATCGGTGCGCGTCGCGCCCGACACGTCGATCGTCGACGCGCTCGCGCGCATCGGCATCGAGGTTGACACGTCATGCGGCGAAGGCGTGTGCGGCACCTGCATGGTGCCGGTGCTCGACGGCGAGCCCGATCATCGCGACCACTGCCTCAGCAAGGCCGAGCGCGCGAGCAATACGGTGATCTGCTGCTGCGTGTCGCGTGCGCGCTCGGCGGTGCTCGTCCTCGATCTTTGATGCGCTGATGAGCTGACGGCGATGATGCGCGGGTGCGCTCGCGTCGGCCCGCGCTCGATCTCGGATGCGCCGATGCACTGACGCGACGATGCGCGAGTGCATCGCGACGGCCCGCGCGTCGATCTCGGATGCGCTGGTGCACTGACGCGTCGATGCGCGAGTGCGTCGCGTCGGCCCGCCCCCGCGCTCACGCTTCGTCGAAATGCTCGACGATCTCGGCGAGCAGCGCGCGCATCCACGCGATGCCCTCGTCCTCGTGAAAGTGCTCGTGCCAGTGCATCGTGACCGGCGCGGGCGGCAGCGTCACCGGCAGGTCGTACAGCCGGAACGCATTGCCGCGGTTCAGGATCTGCGCGAGCCGCCTCGGCAGCGTCGCGTAGAGATCGGTGACCGACAGCACGCTCGGCAGCGCGACGAAGTGCGGCACTTCGAGCGCGATGTTGCGGCCCACGCCCTGCGCGCGCAAGGCGTCGTCGAGCGCGTGGTGGCTGTGCTCGACCGATTTCACGTTGACGTGCGCGGCGCGCACGAACTGCTCGAGGCTCAGCGCCGCGCCGGCCGGCAACCCGCGCCGGCGGCCCGTCATGCACACGTAGGTTTCCTCGAACAGCACCTGGTGGCGCGTGCGCGGCATCAGCTCCGGCAGGTTGCCGATCGCGAAGTCCAGCCGGCTCGCGCGCAGCGCCTCCTCGATCTCCTCCACCGGCAGCGGGTGCACGCTCAGCGTCACGCGCGGCGCGCGCTCGCGCAGCGCCTGGCAGATCGCCGGCAGGTACGCCATCTCGCCCGCATCCGACAGCGACAGCCGGAACGTGCGCGTGCTCGACGCCGGATCGAAACGCTCCGCATAGCGCAGCGCGGCCCGCACCATGTCGAGCGCCTTGCCGACGATCCCCGCGAGTTCGAGCGCGACCGGCGTGGGCTGCATTCCCGCGCGCGTGCGCACGAACAGCGGATCGTCGAACAGCGTGCGCAGCCGCCCGAGCGAATAGCTGACGGCCGGCTGCGACAACGCGAGCCGCTCGCCGGCCTTGGTCAGGCTGCGCTCCTCGACGATCGCCTGGAACACCCGCAACAGGTTCAGATCGAGATGATCGACCGATGTCATCGTGACCTCCATCATTTGCCGTATTTATTTGATCAGCAATTTTAGATCAATTTGACGGATATGTAGCAGAAGCCGAGACTGGTCTCCCGACGCTGCGCACAGCGCGGCCCGACTTCGCGACTCTTTCCCCACGACGACGATGAGCGACATTCCCTACCAGACGATCGACACCCGCGCGTTGCATGGCCTCGCGCAGCCCGACCGCATCGCGCCCGCGATGTATCACGACCCCGCGCTGTTCGAGGCCGAGCTCGACCGCATCTTCTACCGCACCTGGATCTGGGTCGCGCACGACAGCGAATTGCCGAACCCGGGCGACTTCATCACGACGACGATCGGCCGCCAGCCGGTGATCGTCGTGCGCGACAAGACCGGCGAGGTCAACGTGCTGCAGAACCGCTGCCGCCACCGCGGCGCGACCGTGTGCGAATCGCACAAGGGCAACGCGAAGGGCTTCACGTGCCCGTATCACAGCTGGTCGTACGCGCTCGACGGCACGCTGCGCGCGCTGCCGTACGGCGACGGCTACGAAGGCGTGTGCGAGAAGGGCGACCTGCCGCTCGTGAAGCTGCGCGTCGGCGTGTATCAAGGGCTGATCTTCGCGAGCTTCAACGACGACGTCGAACCGCTCGAGGATTTCCTCGGCGGCGCGAAGCCGTGGATCGACCTGTTCATGAAGCAGGGCGCCGGCTACCCGATCAAGGCGAACGGCGAGCACAAGTTCAAGTTCAAGGGCAACTGGAAGATCCAGCTCGAGAACACGACGGATCTCTATCACTTCCCGGTCGTGCACAAGTCGTGGATGAAGTCGATCGACGATGAAACAGCCGCCGCGATCACGAGCTTCATGACGAGCGAGCACGCGTTCTGTCGCGCGCTCGGCAACGGCCACAGCCTCGCGGTGTTGATGCCCGAGCTGATCGATCTCGACGAAGACGACGGCGCGCCGCTGCCCGAGCGCTTCGCGCCGCTCGCGGCAAAACTCGCCGAGCGCCACGCGCCGGACGAAGTGCGCCGCATCGTGCGCTCGCTGCTGGGCGTCGGCTTCAACCTGAACCTGTTTCCGAACCTCGCGCTGTCGATGGCGTTCTTCCGCGTGCTGCGGCCGATTTCCGCGAACGAAACCGAGATCCGCCACGTCGCGCTCGCGATGGACGGCGGCCCCGACGAAGCGAACCGCGAGCGGCTGCGCATCCACGAGCACTTTCAGGGCCCGTTCGGCTTCGGCAGCCCCGACGACGCGGAAGCGTGGGAGCGCGTGCAGCGCGGCGCGCATGCGGGCCCCGACGTGCCGATCCTCGTGAACCGCGGGCTGAACCGCGAGACGACCGCCGCGAACGGCGAAAAGACCGCGCATGCGACCGACGAGACCGGCATGCGCGAGGCCTACCAGCAATGGCGCAAGTTGATGGAGCAAGCATGATGGACGACCGCAACGCCCTTTTCTCGCAGCAGACCTTCGCCCGCGCGGTCGAATTCGTGTGGCGCGAAGCCGAGTTGCTCGACCGCCGCGACTATCGCGCGTGGCTCGACCTGTGGGATCCGGCCGGCCACTACGTGGTGCCGATCGATCCCGACGCCACCGATTTCGCGGCGACGCTGAACTACGTGTTCGACGACCAGGACATGCGCGAGAAGCGCGTGCAGCGGATGCTGTCCGGTTACTCGGCGTCGGCAAGCGACGCGGCGCGCACGGTGCGCACCGTGTCGCGCTTCACGCTGGAAAGCAGCAGCGCCGGCATCGTCGAGCTGAAATCCGCGCAGGTCGTCGTCGCGTACAAGCGCGGCGTCGCGACGCTGTTCGCGGCCGACGTCACGCACAAGCTGCACGTCGATGCCGAAGGCGAGATGCGCATCGCCGAGAAGGTCGTGCGCCTGATCGACTCGACCGAAGCGCTCAGCGCGATCGGCTTCCTGCTGTAACGCGCGGCCGGTTCGCCGCCGCCTGCGCGACGGTGAGCCAGTCGCCTTCACCTGCAAGCGGCCATCGGTTCGCCATCGCCAGCGCAACGGTGAGCCGGTCACCTTCACCTGCAAACGGCCACCGGTTCGCCGCCGCCAGCGCAACGGTGAACCGGTCACCTTCACCTTTCCGGACGACCATGCCCACACTCGAAGTTTTCCTGCCGGCCGGCCACGACGATGCACGCAAGGCCGAGCTGATCGCGCGGCTGTCCGGCGCGACCGTCGACGCGATCGGCGCGCCGATCGAATCGGTGCGCGTGCTGCTCACTGAATTGCCCGCGACCCATATCGGCCTCGGCGGGCGCACGGCCGCGGACGGCGCGCCGCCGTCGCTGCCGGTGATCGTCGCGATCCTGATCGCCGGGCGCACCGACGAACAGAAACGCGCGCTGATCGCCGCGCTGTCGGACGCCGGCGCGAACGTGCTCGATGCGCCGTTGCAGGCGACGCGCGTGATCATCAAGGACATCCCGAACACCGACTTCGGGATCGGCGGCCAGACCGCGCGGGCGTTGGGACGCTGATCGTGTGCCGCGCGTCGCAGTCATGCCGTGACGCACATGAAGCAACGCGGCGGCTACGCCTGCGCGTCGGCGAGCGGCAGCGTCACGCGACAGTCGAGCCCGCCGCCTGCGGCCGGGCTCGCGCCGATGCGGCCGCCGTGACGCGTGACGATGCTCTTGCACAGCGACAGCCCGATCCCGTTGCCGCCGGCCTTCGACGACGAGAAGCCGTCGAACAGCCGGTCGTGCGCCCCTTCGGCGACACCGGGGCCGTTGTCGATCGCGCGCAGTTCCGCCTGCCCGTCGACGTTCGCGGTGCCGAGCGTCAGCGTGCGCGGCGTGCGCTCGCAGCCGGCGAACGCCTCGATCGCGTTGAAGGCGAGGTTGAGCACCACCTGCCCGATCAGCACACGCTCGCAGCGGATCGGCAGCGGCGCATCGGCCTGCACGATCGCGACCGTCACGCCCGCCTCCTTCGCACGCAGCTCGATGAAATACGCGACGTCGGCGAGGATCTCGCGCAGGTCGGCGAGCGCGACGACCGGCTCGCGCTTCACGATGAACTCGCGCACGCTCTTGATGATCAGCGCCGCATGCTCGGCCTGCCGGTCCGCGCTGCGCAGCCCCCAGATCGCATCGTCGACGGCGCCGCGCGCATTCAGCCGCCGCACCGCGCCCTCGATGAAGTTGCGCACGGCCGCGAGCGGCTGGCTCAGCTCGTGCGCAATCACGCTCGCCATCTCGCCCATCGCGTTGTAGCGGCCCGCGTATTCGAGCATGCGCGCTTCCGCACGCCGTGCGTCCTCGACCGCGACTTCGTCGCTCACGTCGCGAAACTGCACGAGCAGCCCGTCGAGATCGCCTTCGATCTCGACCTGCCGGCACAGGATGCGCAGCCAGCACGTCGAACCGTCGCGCCGCACGATCCGGTAGCGCTGCGGCTCGGACGGGCACGCCGACGGCGCATCGCGCAGCTGCGCGACGAGCCGGTCGCGGTCGGCCGCGCTGCAGTAGTCGAGCACCTCGCCGAGCGCTTCGTCCGGCGCGAGCCCGAGCACGCGCCGGCCCGACTCGCTGATGAACTGCACGCGGCTCTGTGGCGTGACGACCGCGATCCCTTCGTCGAGATCCTGCATGAACTCGCGCAGCCGCGCCTCGTAGCGGCGCAGTTGCTGGCGCACCGCCTCTTCCGCGCTGATGTCGCGGAACTGCACCATCACGACGTCGCGCCCGCGCAGCGGCACGTAGGTGGCGGTCGCCTCCGACAGCATGTCGACGCCCGTGCGCGACCGGTAGCACCACTCGTACACCTGCGGGCCGTCGACGAGCGCGCGATCCCACGCGCTTACGGCGATCTCGCGGCGGTATTTCGGTTCGGGACGCGTCATGTCCTGCGCCTTCAGCGGCAGCAGCTCCTCGACGGAAAAACCGAGCGCGATGCACGCGGCGCGGTTCGCCCACACGATCGCCCGGGTCTGCGCGTCGTGCAGCAGCACGCAGGTGGTCAATGCGTCGAGCAGCCGGTGGAAATCGTCTTCGTCGGGAAAACTCATGATCGGATTCGGATGAAGGCGCGCGGCGTCGCGCGACCGGATGTCCAACATAGCACCGGCGTGCGCGGCCCGCATCTGAAGATTTCTTTAGTCCGGCACGGAGCGACACCAGTCACGCGGCCCTACGCACCAATTGCTGCGGGTTTTCGACGTTTCTAGACTAGGCCCATGCATCGTCTTGCCCCCGCAACCGAACCCCATCCCCAGGAGACCGCCATGCCCAACGCCGCCCTCGCCATCGACGCCGCGTCCCCCTCGCCGCACGCGGTCCGTGAAGCGGCCGCGCGGGTGTCGCCGCTCGACGCCGTGATCGAGACCGTGGCCGCGCGCCGCGACGAATTCGACCGCCTGTCGCACGTGCCGCGCGACGTGATCGCGCTGTTCAAGGAAGCCGGCATCTATCGCGCGGGCACGCCGCGCCGCTTCGGCGGCGACGCGCTCGCGCCGGGCGCGTTCCTCGACATGATCGAGCGGATCGCGACCGCCGACGGGTCGGCCGCGTGGGTCGCAAGCTTCGGCTCGGCCAACGTCTATCTCGCCGCGCTGCCGCTCGCCACGCAGGCCGAGCTGTACGCGAGCGGCCCCGACCAGGTGTTCGCGGGCGGGCTGTTCCCGGTGCAGCCGGCGCAGGCGGCCCCCGGCGGCTGGCGCGTGAACGGCACGTGGAAATTCGCGAGCGGCTGCAAGGGCGCCGACTGGCTCGGCGTCGGCATCGCGGTGCCCGGCGCGCAGGACGCCGCGCCGAACAAGCCGCGCACGGCCGTGTTCCGTGCCGCCGACGTCGAGATCGTCGAGAACTGGAGCGTGGTCGGCATGCAGGGCACCGGCAGCCACGACCTGCGCGTCGACGATCGCTTCGTGCCCGAAGCGTGGACCTTCGTGCGCGGCGGCGAGGCAACCGTCGACGAGCCGCTGTACCGCTATCCGACCGTCGCGTATGCGGCGCAGGTGCTCGCCGTGGTCAACCTCGGGCTGGCCCGCGCGGCGCTCGACGTCGCGAACCGGATGTCGGGCGGCCGCCAGACGACCACCGGCGCGCCGCGCCTCGCCGACCGCGCGTATTTCCGCATCGAGCTCGCGAAGGCCGAAGCGCAGTTGCGCTCGGCGCGCGCGTTCTTCTACGACGCGACCGACTCGGTCTGGCAATCGATCCTCGCGGGGAACCCCGTCACGCCCGAGCAGGTCAGCCTGCTGAGGCTCGCCGCCACGCACATCGCCCGCGAAGGCGCGAGCGTCGTCGAGCGCGCGTATCGCCTCGGCGGCACGGCCGCGATCTATCGCACGCATCCGCTGCAGCGCCTGCTGCGCGACGCGATGGTCGTCACGCAGCACGCGTTTCTCGGCGAAGGCAACTTCGACGGCGCGGGCGCGGTGTTCACCGGCGTCACGCCGTTTCCCGGCTATCTGTAATTCGCGTCGCTTCGCCGCGACGCCGCTCAACCCATTCTTCAGGAGAACCTGTCATGTCCGATTCGAATCCGCTGCCGCTGCGCGTGCTGTTCTGCTGCGGCGTGTCGCAAAACTTCTTCGACCTGCCGCGCGAGAAGATCGGCGAAGTGTGGCAAGCGTACGGCGCGATGCTCGCCGCCGTCGAGGCGATGCCCGGCGTGCGCGTGCTCGGCGTGATGGATGACGACCGCCTCGTCGTCGGCCAGGCCGACGGCGCGCCGTGGACGTTCTACATCATGGCCGACGTCGCCGACTTCGACACGACGGTCGCGGTCTGCAACCTGTATCGCACGACGCCCGTCGGCGAATACAACCTGTGGCGCTACGGCAAGATCGAGGCGCGGGTCGGCCGTGCGCTGACCGTGCCGCCGGCCGCGCGCCCCGCGTCGTGAGGCGCGCGATGACCGGCTCCGATTCGGCCCGCTCGATCGAAGTGCTTGAAACGCTCGGAGCACTTGAACGGCGCGTGGCGACGCTCGACGCAGAACGCGCGGTGCGCGCGACGATCACGCGCTACATGGCGCTGTGCGACGTGCCCGAGGATGCCGGCGACGGCCCGGCGCTCGCCGCGCTGTTCACGGCCGATGCGGTGTGGGAAGGCATCGGCCCGCAGTACGCGCGGAAGTTCGGCCGCCTCGAAGGCACGGACGCGATCGTCGCGATGCTGCGCCGCTATCTGCCGCCCGAGCCGCATTTCGCGGCGAACCTGCACTTCCTGACGTCGGAGTCGATCGACGTCGGCGCCGATCTCGCGACCGCGCGCGGCCGCTGGATCATGCTGCAGGCGTCGCGCCATGTGGACGGCACGGCCGAGCTGATCGCCGCGCGGCTGACCGTCGATTTCGCGCCGGCCGACGGCGGCACCGCGTGGCTGATCCGCCATTTCCGCACCGAGCGCGTGCTCGACGGCCCGTGGCCGCTCGCCGCCGCGTCGCGGCCTTGAACCTCTTCACTGCGCTCGCGCGCCATCGCACCATGACAGGCTTCATCGACACCTTCACGCTGGGCGGCCCGGGCCCGACGATCGCGATCAAGGACACGATCGACATCGCCGGCCATCCGACCCGCGCGGCCAGCCGCGCGCTCGCCGATGCGCCGCCCGCCGCGCGGCACGCGGACGTGGTCCGCCTGCTGCTCGACGCCGGCTGGCAGATCGCCGGCAAGGCGAACATGCACGAGCTCGCGTTCGGCATGACCGGCATCAACGACTACACCGGCACACCAGTCAATCCGCAGGATCCGACGCGCATTCCGGGCGGCTCGTCGAGCGGCTCGGCGTCGCTCGTCGGGCTCGGCGTCGTCGACACCGCACTCGGCACCGACACCGGCGGCTCGATTCGCGGGCCGGCCGCCTGCTGCGGCGTGGCCGGGCTCAAGCCGACGTTCGGCCGCGTGTCGCGGCGCGGCGTCGCGCCCGCCGACACCACGCTCGATTGCGTCGGGCCGTTCGCGCGCGACGTCGATACGCTCGCGGCCGTGATGGCCGCCATCGCACCGGGCTTCGACCGCGCGCGTGCAGCCGCGCCCGTTGCCGGCTGCACGATCGCGCACGTGATCGTCGATGCCGACGCGGCCATCGTCGCCGCGCTCGACACGGCGCTGCGCGCGTCGGGCCTGCGCGTGCGCGAAGCCGTGCTCGACGAGCTGCCTGCCGCGTTCGCGGCGGGGCTCGCCGTCATCAACGCGGAAACGTCGCGCGCGTTCGGTCATCTCGTCGCGACCGGCAAGCTCGGCGCCGATCTCGATGCGCGGCTGCGCACGGCCGCGACGACGACACCGGCCGCGCTCGACGAAGCCGAAGCCGTGCGCGCGCGCTTCACCGCGCAGGTCGATGCCGCGCTCGAACATGCGGACGTGCTGGTGCTGCCGACGCTGCCCGCGTTGCCGATCACGCTTCAGCAGGCACGCGACGGTGTGTCGGTGATTGCGATGTCGTCGCTGATCCGGCCGTTCAACCTGAGCGGTCACCCGGCGCTCAGCCTGCCGCTGCCGCTTGCGGGAACGCCGCTGAAGGCCGGCTTGCAGATCGTCGGACGCAAGGGTGCGGACGAACAGGTGTGCGCCGTCGCCGCGCACTTCGAGGCGGCGCTCGCCGCATGAACCACGATGCGGGCGCCGCTTCGGCCATGCGCCCGCGAACCAGGGAATCACGCACCATGTCAGATCGAGTCGTCCTCGTCACCGGCGCCGCGCGCGGGCTCGGCGCCGTCATCGCCGAACGCTTTCACGCGGCCGGCTATCGCGTCGCGCTGGCCGACATCGCCGCCGACGCCATTCAAGCGCACGCGCGCGAACTCGACCCGAGCGGCGAACGCGCGATCGCGCTGCCGCTCGACGTCACGTTGAAGCGCGACTTCGAAGCCGCGCGCGATGCGCTCGTCGCGCGCTGGGGCACGATCGACGTGCTCGTCAACAATGCCGGCGCGTCGAAGGTCGTGCCCGCGATGGAGATCACGGCCGAGCAGTTCGATCAGGTGATCGACGTGAACCTGCGCAGCGTGCTGTTCGGTTGCCAGGTATTCGGCCAGTACTTCGCGACGCGCGGCGCGGGCCGCATCGTCAACATCGCGTCGCTCGCCGGACAGAACGGCGGCTCGGCGACGGGCGCGCACTATGCGGCAGCCAAAGGCGGCACGCTGACGCTGACCAAGGTATTCGCGCGCGATCTCGCCGCGCACGGCGTGACCGTCAACGCGATCTCGCCGGGCCCGCTCGACTTGCCGATCGTGTACGAGAGCGTCGCGCCGGAAAAGCTGCGGCAGGTGCTCGCGAGCCTGCCGGGCGGCAAGCTCGGCTCGGCCGGTTTCGTCGCGGATGCGGCGGTGCTGCTCGCGTCGGGCGACGCGCATTTCGCGAACGGCGCATGCTGGGACATCAACGGCGGGTTGTACATGCGTTGAGCGTTGAACGTGGCGCGCTTCGGCGCGCATTCGCGCAGCTAGCCAGCAGCTAGCGCGGCGTTTCGTTGTCGCCGCCCCACACGACCATCACGTCGCGCACGAGCGCGGCGATCGACGTCGCGCCGAGCTTCTCCTTGATGCTCGCCCGATGCACGTCGACGGTCTTCACGCTGATCGACAGGTCCGACGCGATCTGCTTGCTGCCCTTGCCGTCGACGACGCCGCGCAGGACTTCCTTCTCGCGCGCGGTCAGCGCATCGAGCCGCTGGCGCAGCTCGCGGTGATGCCGGTCGACCGCGTGCCGCTGCTGCGCGAGCCGCAGCGCGCGTTGCACGCGCTCGAGCATCTGCTGCGAGTTGTACGGCTTCTCGACGAAGTCGATCGCGCCGTTCTGCAGCGCGCGCACCGACATCGGAATGTCGCCGTGCCCGCTGACGAAGATCACCGGCAGCGTCGCGCCGCGCGCATTCAGCTCCGCCTGCACGTCGAACCCGCTTTTCTCCGGCATCCGCACGTCGAGCACCAGGCACGCGGGCAGGTTCACGTCGAAGCGCGCGAGAAAATCGGCGGCATTCGCGAATCCTTCGGACGTGATGCCGACCGATTCGAGCAACCACGCGAGCGACGTCCGCATGCCGCTGTCGTCGTCGACGATGTATACGATCGGAGCGGGTGACGTCATCGGGGTGTCTCGCAAAATATCGGTATCGGTATCGCACGCGCCGCATGTCACGCAAGCGTCGTTCGTCGGGGGTATGCGGCACATCATAACGAGCCGAAAATGCGCTGAATACCCCTTCACGTGCCGCGCGAACGCCCGATCGCACTTTTTTTCGCGCGCCGCGCCGCGCATCTAGGTAGAACCTTTAGACGCGTTGGCGGGAACGCCAGCTTCGGCATCAATCGTGCGAATGTTCGCCGGCTTTTTCGTGACGTACGCTTGGATCATCGTCGACGATCCGATGCCGCATCGATACCATGCACGATCGCCGCACTCATCCAATCAGGAGCGCCCATGTCCGCCACGACCGACACCCCGCAACCGGCGCGCGCCGAACCGACCGACGCGCAAAAGGCCTTCCGGCAAGCGATGGCCCACCTCGGCGCGGCCGTCAACGTGATCACCACCGCCGGGCCGCACGGCCGGTGCGGAATCACCGCGAGCGCCGTCTGTTCCGTCACCGATGCGCCGCCGACGCTGCTCGTGTGCCTGAACCGGTCGAGCGCGATGCACGCGATCTTCGAGCGCAATCGGCACGTGTGCATCAACGTGCTGCCGGCCGAGCACGAACTGCTCGCGCGGCATTTCGCGGGGCTCACCGAGTTGCCGATGGAGCGCCGCTTCGAGCTGCCGGTGTGGGATCGCGGCGAGCAGGACGTGCCCGTGCTGCGCGACGCGCTCGCGAGCCTGCAGGGGACGATCGCCGAGATGAAGGAAGTCGGCTCGCATTCGGTGATGTTCATCGAGGCGACGTCGATTCGTGTGCGCCACGACGGCGACAGCCTCATCTACTTCAGCCGCGCGTTTCATCGCGTGTCGCGCACGGCCTGTGTGCGGTGACCTGCCGCTGACGACCGGCAACACACGTTCGCAAGCCCGTCCTTGATCGGCATGAACAGACCCTAGGACGCCCGCAGCGCGCGCTGCCCGGCCGCGAGCGCCGCACCCGCGAACAGCGTCAGTGCCGAATACACGAGCCCGCGCGCGAGTCCCGCGCTGTCCGACACCCAGCCGATCGCGACGGGGCCGGCGATCTGCCCGAACGCGAAGACCGTCGTGAACGCGCTGATGCCTTTCGCCCAGCCTTCCGGCGGCAGGTTGTGACGCACGAACGCGGTGGTCGCCGCGACCGCCGACAGGAACGTCGCGCCGAACAGCACGCCCGACGCGAACGCGGCCGCCGGATGCACGAACAGCGCCGGCATCAGCGTCGCGACGCCGAGCAGCGCGTTGAGCACGGCCAGCGCCTGGCCGCCGCGCATCCGGTCGAGCAGCCCCGACCACAGCCGCGCCGACACGACGGTCGCGACGCCAAGCGTCACGTAGAACGCGGACACGACCGTCCCGCTCATCCCCGCGCCGCGCAGCAGCGCGACGATGAATGTCATGTAGCCGATATAGCCGACGCCGAACAGTCCGTAGCCCGCGAGCGCGAGTGCGAAGCGCGCGGGATGCGCGGTGGCGGCCGGCGCGATGCCGTCGCGCGGCGCGGCCGGTGCCGCGTGCGCGCGCTCGATGCGGCGTGCCGCCGACACGGCTACAGCGGAGAACAGCACGCACCCGAACGCGAGCGCGAACCACGCGGGTTGCCAGCCATGCGCGCGAGGCACGAGCGTCGCCGGCACGAGCAGCGACGACGCGACGATGCCCCACCCCGTGCCGCCGTAATAAAGCCCGAGCAGGAGCCCCGCATCGCGCGGCGCAGCAGACGCGAGCCGCGCGGCCAGCACGCCGCCGCTGATGAAGATCAGCGCGCTGCCGACGCCCGTCGCGAGCCGCTCCACGAGCAGCGCGTTCATCCCGGACGTGAGCCCGCATGCGGCCATCAGCAGCGCGGTCAGCGCGCAGCCGGCCGCCAGCAGCGTGCCCGTGCGCCAGCGCCGCGACAGGAACGGGAAAATGAGCGCGCCGATCAGGTAGCCGGCCGCGTTCGCGGTGTTCAGCGCGCCGGCCTGCGCGAAGGTCCAGCCGAGATCGGCCTTCATCGGCGGCAACAGCAGTGCATACGAGAAGCGTGCGAGGCCGAGCGCGATCGCGCTGCCGAGCGACAGGCAGATCGCGAGCCGCCATGCGGCCATGCGGTCGGGTTCGGTGGCGCTCGCGTCCGGCCGTGCTCGGCCGGCGTGCTCCGGTTGCGGTGCTGCGCGCATCGCGGTGTCTCCATCGTCGTTTTTCGAGGCCGACCCGGGCCGATGCCCGGGGCCTGGGTTCCGCAACGCCGACGCGGCTTTGACTGCCATGGGCCGTGGGCCGTGACGTCGTCGCTGTGGATTCCGTGTTATGGCGGGCGCCGGTCCCGACTGCTCGACCCGGTGCGCCGATCGACCGATGATACTTGACCGGCCGACGAGCGCTGCTTGCACCGTCAGCAGCGATACCGTACGTCGCCCGCAAACTAGCCCGTCAAGCCGCTCGGCAAGGCGCTGCTGGGTTGAAACCGGTAACGGCCCGGCGACGCATCCATCGTTCGCGAATGATAAAAAACGAAACGATCGATGCAATTGGACTCCGGATTTAAAAAATCACGCGAATCGATTTATCGATCATGCCCTGATATTCAATAAAAAATCGCGGCCGTCGAAATTCGATTCACTCGCGTCGATCGCACGATGTGCAGCGAACTCGCTTGTTTAGCATGCTTTGGCTAAAAACCTTGCGACGCATTGCATTCGGTAAATCGTCAGACTAATATCGACGCCACTCGCCCGGTATTCAAAAAATTCCGGATGAGGGCGGTAATCCCTTTACCGCGCTTTCATGTTGAATCACTCATGTTCACCACAGGAGAATTGACATGCAGGAAACCCGGCAAATCGAATTGCTTGACTGGATGCAGGAAGACACGCACCCCGAAGCCGTCGACATGATGGTCGAGGATGCCGTGGTGCCGTTCGGCACCGCGCTCTGGCCGGTCTGAGCGGCCAGCCCGTTCTCGCGGAAGGGCTGCGGCCCTTCCGCCGCTTCCGGAGACACGCATGCTGAACCTGCATCGCGCGCTGGGCTTTCACCCCGCGCTGCGCGACAAACTCGCACGCGGCGAGACGGGACAACTGCTGGTCGGCTACGACACCCGCAACCGCGACACCGCATTGCGCGCGTTTTCCGCCCTGCCCGACTCGCTCGACGCGACCACCCTCTGCCTCGAAAGCACCCCGCCCGCGGAAATCACCGCCGCACTCTCGCACGCCGACCTGTTCGTGCTGCTGTACGACTCTTCGTGCCTGCCGACGCCGTCACCGAGCGGCCCGCCGTTCCTGGCCGCGATCCGTCCCGCGATCGTCGAGCACTGGAGCAAGTCGGTACTGTTCAAGGATTACGGCCCGCATCTCGACGAGGCGTTCGCCGAATCGCTCGACGACATCGCCGCGCGCAACGGCCGGCTGATCGACGCGGCCTCTCGCGCGTCAGAGATCAGCTTCATCGACGAAGCCGGCAACACGCTGACCGGCTCGCTCGCGCCGGACCAGAAATGGACGAGCGTGGACGGGATGGGCAATCTCGACGTCGTGCCCGGCGAAATCGCGACGCACGTCACCGACCTGCACGGCTCGATCGTGTTCAGCGGTACGTTTCTCGGCACCGTGCCGTTCGCGATCAAGTACCGTGTGGCGGAGCGGCTCGCGACGCTGCATGTCGAAGACAGCCTGATCGTCGATTTCGACAGCGACGACGCGGGCTTCCGGCGCGACTTCACGTCGTATCTCGACCGGCACGACAATCACCGGCGCATCGAGGAATTCGGCATCGGCACGAACCTGGGCATCCGCGGGCTGTACGGCCGCAACGCCGGGTTCGAGGAACGCCATCCGGGCCTGCATCTCGGCCTCGGCGGCGGCGCGAACGGCAGTCATCACCTCGACCTGATCTTCGCGCGCGGCACGCTCGCGTTCGACGGGCAGGTCGTGTTCGACGGCGCGTTCGCCGTCTGAGCGTGGAATCAGGCTTCGGCGGCCGCCGCGTCGCCGAGCCACTTGAACATCACGAGGCAATCGACGAAGCCGAGCCGCGCATGACGATACGCGCGCGGCAAGCGGCCGACGATCTCGAAGCCGAGCTTCTGCCACAACGCGACCGCCACGTCGTTCGTCGCGACCACCGAGTTGAACTGCATCGCGAGGAAGCCGCGTTCGCGCGCCACCTGCTGCGAGTGCTCGCACATCAGGCGCGCGACGCCCTTGCCGCGCGCGGCCTCGGCGACCATATAGCCGCAGTTGCACACGTGATTGCCGGGCCCGGCCGCATTCGCCTTCAGGTAGTACGAGCCGAGCAGCACGCCGTCCTCCTCGGCGACCCACGTGCACAGCGGCGCATCGAGCCACAGCGCGCGGGCAGCTTCGCGCGTCGGCGCCGGATCGAATGCGTAGGTCTCCTGCGCGGCGACGATCGCGTGGTAGGTGGGCCAGAAGCGGGGGAAGTCGTCTTCGGTCATCGGGCGAAGCGTGATCATGCGGGTTCTCTCGCGAAAGGGTTGGGGGAGGCGCGTGGCGCTACGCCGCGTTGGTGCGGGCGCCGTCGCGCAGCAGGCCGCTGCGATAGGTGCCCGGCGGCACACCATACCAGCGCTTGAACGCCTGCGAGAAACTCGACAGGTCGCTGAAGCCGAGCCGCTCGGCGACTTCCGTCAGCGACAGGTGCGCATCACCGAGCAGCGTCTCGGCCATCGCGCCGCGCGCCTGCGCGAGCAGCGTGCGGAACGTCGTGCCTTCCTCCTGCAGCCGGCGCTTCAGCGTGCGCGGGCTCGTGTTCATCAGCCGCGCGATGTCGTCGAGCGAGAACGGCACGTTGCCGGGCGTCGCCGTCAGGTATTGCCGCACCATCTCCGACGTGCCGACCCGCGCGCGCCGCGCCTCGACCAGCTGCACGCACATCTGCTCGCACATCGAGACCGTCAGCGGGTTCGCATGCGGCAGCGGCCGGTCGAGAAACCCGCGGTCGAACGCGACGCTGTTCGCACGCGCGCCGAACGCGGGTTCGACACCGGCGATGCGCGGGGCGGGCGCGCGTGTGGACGCGGATGCGCTCGCCGCGCTCGCGGCCTGCATCGTGAAGCGCGACAACGCGAAATCGTCGCCGCCGATTTCCTGCAGCAGCACGACGGCGGCCGTCATGTCGCGTTCGACGAGGAACCGGCTCAGGTCGGCATCGAGCTCCGGCGCGCCGAAATTGAGCACGCACGTATGCGCTTCCTCGCGGTACGTGATCACCGTGAACGCATACGTGAGCGGCAGGAAGCGCATCGCGAGTGCCAGCGCGTCGCGCGTGGTCGCGCTCGCGATCAGCCCGTAGCCCCACACGCCGTATGCGGAGAAGTGATAGCGCTGCCCGACCTCGAACCCGAGGCCCGGCGCACGCCCGAGCGCGCGCAGCAGATTGCCGGTCAGCCGCAGTTCCTGCGCGGCCGTCACCTCGACGTTCGGATCGTCGAGCTGCGCGTCCGCGAGGCCCGTGCCGGCCAGCAGCTTCGTGCGCGACACGCCGCGCTCGTCGCCGAAATCGACCAGCAGCCGGGCACTGGCCGGACTCCGGGTGAAGTCCCAGAAGCTCATGCGGAGAAACCCTCGAAGCGCCGATTTGGCCCAAATACTAAAACAATTGTCCCGAAGCAGCATTGGTGTTTTCCCATGCGGCCCGCACCATCGGCGTCATCAGTCGTCGCCTGAACGACACCCACGCCCCCCGGAGGAGACACCATGCGACCGAGTCGCCCGACCGATCTCGCGGCCCGCTTCGAACGCCAGCGCGAAGCATTCGCCCGCGACCCCGCCCCGCCGCTCGCGATCCGCCTGTCGCGGCTCGATCGCCTGCGCGCGCTGACGCGGTGGCTGCCGCGCATCGCATGATCCATCGACCATCGGGAGACGATTCCTTGAGCAAGACTTTCGACTACATCGTCGTCGGCGGCGGTTCGGGCGGATGCGTCGTCGCAGGGCGACTGACCGCGGACCCGGCCGTGACCGTCTGCGTGCTCGAGGCCGGCGGCCGCGGCGACAACGCGGTCGTCAACGTGCCGACCGGCTCGGTCGAGATGCTGCCGACCCGCGTGAACAACTGGGCGTTCGACACCGTGCCGCAGCCCGGACTCGGCGGGCGCATCGGCTATCAGCCGCGCGGCAAGGCACTCGGCGGTTCGTCCGCGATCAACGCGATGGTCTACATTCGCGGCCATCGCGTCGATTACGACGGCTGGGCCGCGCTCGGCAACGAAGGCTGGTCCTACGACGACGTGCTGCCGTACTTCCGCCTGAGCGAGCACAACGAGCGCTTCGACGACGCCTTTCACGGCCGCGACGGCCCGCTGTGGGTCAGCGACCTGCGCACCGACAACCCGTTCCATGCGCGCTATCTGGAAGCGGCGCGGCAGGCCGGCCTGCCGCTCACCGACGACTTCAACGGCGCGCAGCAGGAAGGCGTCGGCATCTATCAGGTCACGCAGAAGCACGGCGAGCGGTGGAGCGCGGCGCGCGCGTATTTGCTGCCGCACGTCGGCCGGCGCGACAACCTGACGGTCGAAACGCACGCGCAGGTATTGCGCATCCTGTTCGACGGCACGCGTGCGACGGGTGTCGAGCTGCGGCAACACGGCGAAGTGCGCACGCTGCACGCCCGGCGTGAAGTCGTGCTCGCGGCCGGCGCGCTGCAGACGCCCCAGCTGCTGATGCTGTCGGGTGTCGGTCCGGCCGGCGAACTGCAGCGGCTCGGCATTCCGGTGCGCGCCGACCTGCCCGGCGTCGGCCGCAACCTGCAGGATCATCCGGACTTCATCCTCGGCTACCGCACACGCAGCGTCGACACGATGGGCGTGTCCGTGCGCGGCGGCCTGCGCATGCTGCGCGAGTTCGCGCGCTTTCGCCGCGAACGGCGCGGGATGCTGACGTCGAATTTCGCGGAAGGCGGCGGCTTCCTTAAAACGCGGGCCGGTCTCGATGCGCCCGACATCCAGCTGCACTTCGTCGTCGCGCTCGTCGACGATCACGCACGCCGGCTGCACGTCGGCCACGGGCTGTCGTGCCACGTGTGCCTGCTGCGACCGCGCAGCCGCGGCTCGGTCACGCTGCATGGCACCGATCCGCTCGCCGCGCCGCGCATCGACCCCGCGTTCTTCGACGACCCGCGCGACCTCGACGACATGGTCGCCGGCTTCCGGCTCACGCGCCGGCTGATGGCGGCACCGGCGCTTGCCGAATGGATCACCCGCGACCTGTTCACCGCGAACGTCACGACCGACGACGAGATCCGCGACGTGCTGCGCCGGCGCACCGACACCGTGTATCACCCGGTCGGCACCTGCCGGATGGGGCGCGACGCGCTCGCCGTCGTCGATCCGCAATTGCGCGTGCACGGCCTGCAGGGGCTGCGCATCGTCGACGCGTCGATCATGCCGACGCTGATCGGCGGCAACACCAACGCGCCGACGATCATGATCGCCGAGAAGGCCGTCGACCTGATCCGCGGCGTGCGGCGCGTGCCGGCATGCTCGTCGGCCGACACGGCGCGCGAACCGGCCGCCGCGCCGGTGCACCGCGACCCCGTTTATGCAGCGTGCGCGCCGCACGATGCGATCCAGCCCGAGGAGATTCGCCATGTCGTCGCCTGAAACGTCACGTCCCGCCGAACCGGCCGCGCCGCTGTCGGCGATCATCATCGGCGCCGGCTTCGCCGGCGTCGGCATGGCCGTCGCGCTGCAACGCGCCGGCATTCACGACTTCGTGATCGTCGAACGCTCGCACGACGTCGGCGGCGTGTGGCGCGACAACCGCTACCCGGGCGCCGCGTGCGACGTGCCCTCGCATCTGTACTCGTTCTCGTTCGAACCCAATCCGAACTGGTCGCGCGTATTCGCGCCGCAACCTGAAATCCATGCGTACCTGCAGCACTGCGCGCGCAAGTACGGTCTTGCACGCCATCTGCGTTTCGGCGCCGAGGTCGAGCGCGCGCAGCATGACGAGGCCCGTGCGCTGTGGCACGTCACGCTCGCCGACGGCACGACGCTCAGCGCCGCCGTGCTCGTCAGCGGCACCGGCCAGTTGAGCCGCCCCGCGATGCCCGACCTGCCCGGCATCGACACGTTCCGCGGCCGTGCCTTCCACTCCGCGCACTGGGATCGCGACTATCCGCTCGGCGGCAAGCGCGTGGCGGTGGTCGGCACCGGCGCATCGGCGATCCAGTTCGTGCCCGCGATCGCCGCCGACGTCGAGCGCCTCGTCGTGTTCCAGCGTTCGCCGGCCTACGTGATGCCGCGTCCGGATCGCGCGTATCGGCCGTGGGAGCAGGCGCTGTTTCGCCGGCTGCCGTGGGCGATGAAGCTGCATCGCGCATCGATCTACCTGCGCTACGAGTCGCGTGCGATCGCCTTCACGCGGCTGCACGGGTTGATGGATGTCGCGGTCGGCCGGCCGTTCCGCAAGCTGCTCGCGCGCGACGTGCGCGACCCGGCGCTGCGCGCGCAGCTCACGCCCGACTATCCGATCGGCTGCAAGCGGGTCCTGCTGTCGAGCGACTATCTCGCCGCGCTCGACCGCGACAACGTCGAGCTCGTCACGCAGCGCATCCGGCGCGTGACCGAGACCGGCATCGAAACCGACGACGGCGTGCACCATCCGGTCGACGCGATCGTCTACGGCACCGGTTTCGCGGCGACCGCGTTCCTGTCGCCGATGCGCATCACCGGCCGCGACGGGCTCGACCTGAACGATGCATGGCGGCGTGGCGCGCAGGCGTATCTCGGGCTCACCGTGCCGGGCTTCCCGAACTTCTTCATGCTGTACGGCCCGAACACCAACCTCGGCCACAACTCGATCGTCTACATGCTCGAGAGCCAGATCGCGCACGTGATGCGCTGCGTGCGCGCGATGCGGCGCAACGGCGCGACGGCGATCGACGTCGACCCGCGCCGCTACCAGCGCTTCAACGCGCACGTGCAGCAGCGGCTCGCGGGTTCGGTGTGGAGCGGCTGCAAGAGCTGGTATGTCGATGCATCGGGCCACAACAGCACGAACTGGCCCGGCTTCACGCTGACCTATCGATGGATCACGCGCTTCACGGGGCTGTCCGCGTATCGCTTCACGCAGCCGCTGCCCGGCACGGCCACGCCGACGCACGGCGCCGTCGTCGCGCCGCCCGCCGGTCGCGTGGAAGCGCTCGCCGCCGCCTCGCTGCGCGGCTTTCTGAGCGTCGCGTTCCGGCCGCTGATCGGGCCGCCGTTCGGCGCGCGCATGCAGCGCCGCGTCGTCGCGCTGCTGTCGCCGCTGATGCCGGGCGCGGGCGGCACGCTGCGTTACCGGACGTCGGCCGCCGGCGTGCCGGTCGAAGTGATCGCGCCGAAGCGCGGCGACGCGGGCGGCGCGATCCTCTACCTGCACGGCGGCGCGTTCTGTCTCGGCGGCCCGCACACGCATCGCGGCGTGACGACGCGGCTCGCGACCGAAGCCGGCCTGCCGGTGTGGGTGCCCGACTACCGGCTCGCGCCCGAGCATCCGAGCCCGGCGGCCCTCGACGACGCGCTGGCCGCATACGATGCGTTGCGCGCGCTGGGCTATGCGCCGCACCGGATCGCGATTGCCGGCGATTCGGCTGGCGGCGCGCTCGCGCTGGCGCTCGCCATCGCGCTGCGCGAGCGTGGCGAACCGGCTGCCGCCGCGCTGCTGCTGATCTCGCCCGTGACCGACCCGGCACTGGGCGGCGACACGCTCGCGTCGCGCCGCCACGACGATCCGATGATCCGTCGCGGCTGGCTCGAACAGGGGTTGCGCTGGTATCACGGGAGCGGCTCGGTAGCGCCGCGCGGCCCGCTCGACACCGACTTGCGCGGGCTGCCGCCGATCCTGGTGCAGGCCGGCGACCAGGAAGTGCTGCTGTCGGATGCGCAGCGACTGGCGGCGCATGCGCTCGCGTGCGGCGTGCCGTGTCGGCTGGAGATTCATGCCGCGCGCTGGCATGTGTTTCATCTGCAGGCGTTCTATCTGCGCTCGGCGCGGGACGCGTTGCGGACGCTGGCGGGGTTTGCCGCGCAGCGGGTGGCTGCGACCGCGTAGTGAGGCCGGTGATCGAGGCGGTGGGGCGCGGCTTTGGCGCCATGCCGTCTCCGCGCGTCGTTCGATGCGACGGAACGCGAACGATATCAAGCATGCCGATGTGATCGTGACGATGAGCGACAAGCACACGGAGAAGGTGCTCGCACTCTGGCCGCGCGCTATCCGTCGGCCGACGGCAAATTGTTCACGCCCGCCGGATACGCGACCGGCGAGCACAAGGACGTGCCCGACGCGTGAAGCAAGTCGGCCGGCTTCCACGACTCGGTGACCGCATAGCTCGACGCGACGAGCAATCCCTCCTCCATACGGTGTGTGTCCTCACGCCCCGATGCGATCGGCCATTCGGCCGAATCGTCATCGCATGTCCCGAATGAAAGAATGATCGTCGTTCGGGAAGCCAGCTTCATCGCCCGAAACCCCACGTCGCGAAAGCGCTCTGCAGGCATTCCTGCGCAGCGCCCTTGCCTCGTGCTTCGTCCAGATTCGGCAGTCGGCCCGCGTATGCGTCACTTCACGCCATCCCGGCGATATCCCTTTCCTTCATGTAGCTTATAAGTTACAATGCTCTCCAAGTTCGAACTGCTTCGCTATCAGCGCGACGACGGTCGCGAGCCTTTCACCGAATGGCTGAACACCGTCCGCGACAAAGTCATCCAGGCACGGATTCGCGAACGCCTGCGCCGCGTTGAGACCGGCAATTTCGGCGATTGCGAGCCTGTCGGCGAAGGCGTGATCGAACTGCGCATCCACGTCGGTGCCGGCTATCGCGTGTACTTCGGCCGGTACGGCAGCGCGCTGATCCTGCTGTTGTCCGGCGGCGACAAGCGCAGCCAATCCGACGACATCAGGCGTGCGCACGAACACTGGTTGAACTGGAAACGGAGGCAAATGTGAACAAGCTCAAAGGCGCGGTCTCGCACCACGACGCGGAAGTCGCCGAACTCGGTGCCGACCGCGAGCTGGCGGTGGCCTATCTGCGCGTCGCGATGGAATCGCTCGACGATCCCGACAACCGCGCGGCCGCGCTGCTCGCGCTGCGCACGGTCGCGGAAGCATACGGCGGGCTCGGCGCGGTCGCAGCCGAAGCCGGCATCAGCCGCGAATCGCTGTATCGCACGCTGTCGCCCAACGGCAACCCGACGCTGAAAACCCTGCTCGCGGTGCTCAAGACGGTCGGCCTGCGCCTGTCCGTCGTCCCCGCGCAACCGGCGCACGCCTGACGCGTTGCGCGCGCTTCAAGGCTGCACCATCCACACGAGCGTCATCGCGGGCGGCGCCGCGCTCATCCCCGCCGGCGGCCGCTCGATCGTCGGCTCGACCTTCAGCGCCTGCGCGATCGTCGCCGCATCGTCGAGCGGCGTCGTGCGCACGACCGTCATCACCCGCGCGGGCCGATGCAGCGTCTCGCGATACAGCGCGCCGTACCACAGCGGCCGCATGCCGAGCGCATCCTGCAGCACGTACGGATAACGCCATAGCCGCAGCACGAGGCGGCTGTCCGGATGGGCCGCGTCGACGCGCACGAACACCCGGCGCGTGCTCTCGCCGTGCGTGTAGCGCGGCAGCACGGGCAGCGTCTCGGCCGGCGCCTGCGGCGACAGCCAGTGCAGCGCGGTGGCGGGCGACCACGGCGTCGCGCGCTGCCAGCCGGCCAGCGACAGATGGCGGTCGAGCGTGTCCGACGTCGCGCACCATTGCAGCGGCAGATATTCCTCGCGATCGCCGCCGATCTCGGTGCGCCGCGTCGGCACGCGCTGCCAGCCGCCACGCATCCACTGGTCGACGGTCATCGCGACGACGTCGCCGACATGCGGACGCGCCGCGCGATCGAGCTGCCACTGCGCGGGCACGGTCCACACGCCGGCAGTGGCGAGCACGACGAGCACCGCGACGAGCGCGCCGCGCGGCTGCACGTGTTCGTGCACCCGCCAGTACGCATGGGCGCCCGCCAGCACCGCGAACCACGCGAGCCCGAGGCACCAGCCCCCGAGCAGGCCCGACAGCCACGTATCGCCGACATAGAGCCGCGCGAAGCCCCCGAGCACGATCCACAGCACGACCGCCGTCACGACCGGGATCCGCCACGACGCGGGCCGCTCGCGCGTCAGCACCCAGCCGATGCCGCTGCTCGCGAGCATCGCGAACGCCGCGTCGGCGTCGGGCAGCGCCACGTGCAGCGCGCCGGGCGGCAGGCTCGCGGGCGACATGCCGGGCACGCCGGCGCCGAACGCAGGCACGAGCACGACCGCGATGCCGAGCGTCGCGAGCCACCACGCGGACGTCACCCAGCAGCGATGGATCATCAGCCAGACGAGAAACGCGGCCGCGACGATCAGCCCCGTATCGTGTCCGTGCAGCACCGCGAGCGCGCGCATCGTGGCGTCCACGGGCGGCGTGCGCAGGTTCTGCAGGAACGCATACAGCGCGATGTCCGCGTGCGTCAGCGGATCGTTCGCGACGACGTCCTGCACGATGCCGGCGAACAGCCACACGCAGCCGAGGAACAGCAGCGCGAACACGGGCACCGCGCCCGGCAGGCGGCGCACCTTGCCGATCGCGTCGTGCAGCCACGCGCCGAAGCGCGGCCAGCGGCGCGCGGATGCATGCACGGCCGCGCCGGTCGCTTGGCACAGCAACGGCCAGCCGCGCCGCAGCGCCAGGCGCACGCCGACCCACACGAGCGCGACCAGCGCGGCGACCACCAGCAGGATCGCGGCGACCCGCACGCTGATTGCCGCGGCCAGCGCCGCCGACGCGCCGAACACGATGCCCGGCGCGATGTGCACGGGTGCCCAGATCAGCGCCGACACGGCGTTGACCGGATAGAACGACCGGCGCGGCAGCGTCGCGCAGCCGACCACGACCGGCACGACCGCGCGCAGCGGTGCCAGGAAGCGCGCGAGCACGATGCTCTTCATTCCGTGGCGCAGTACGAACTGCTCGCCGCGCGCATAGGCGTCCGCGTAGCCGAGCCGCACCCAGCCGTTGCGAATCGCGCCGCCATAGCGGCGGCCGATCTCATAGCTGATGCCGTCGCCGACGATCGCACCGGCGGCCGCGACGCCGATCGTCGTCCAGCCGTCGAGCGCGCCCGCGCCGATCAGCGTGCCGGCCGCGAACATCACGGCGCCGGCCGGCACGACCGTGCCGATCAGCGCGATCGCCTCCGCGCAGGCGGTCACGAACACGACCGCCAGCACGAGTAGCGGATGCGCGCCGATCGCGCCCAGCCATGCGTGGATCGTGTCGCTCATCGCGGGTCGCGCGGCGTGGCGGCGCGGCGTGTCCGCACCGGGCCGGCCATGGCGTGGGGAAGGTTCATCGGCGGGTGTGTATGTTCGTGCGGGCCGGTCGCATCAGTCGAACTCGTGCTGCCGCGCATCGGCCTCGAGCGGCGCATCGTGGTAGCCGACGGTCGCGATCTCGTGCAGGTAGCGCGCGAGAAACGCGCCGATCGACCCGGCTTCCTCGTACTGATGCACATGGCGGAATTCATGCGTGAGCAGACGCCGCGTGTCGTGGCCGCGCAGCACGAACACCGCATGGCCGAGCGTGAGGCCGATCGTCCCCGGCCGCAGCAGCCCGGTGTCGCGCGCGATCGCGCCCAGCGCCGGCGTGTCGGGAAACGGCAGTTGGTCGCCGACCACGATGCGGATCCGCTCCGGTTGCGCGACGCCCACGATGCGCGCGTCGTCGGCCTGCGCGGGCGTGAGCGGCACGCCCAGCGCGAGCCCGTGCGCCGCCTGCGCGTCGGCCCACGCGACAGCGTCGGGCAGCGCGGACGGCAGGATGTCGGCGAGATCGATCATCGTGGAGGCTCCTCGGGTCGCGACAGGGCAATCAGGCACCAGTTTATCTCTGAATCAGGGCGGTCCGCGACACACACGGCTCGCCGCGCGGCAGCGACGCCTCGGGAATACCCGCCCCATCTGGCCCTATCGCCTGTACCATTTCTCGCTGATTATTTCGTTTCGAGACACACTCCACACCTCAATGTCTCAAAAATTTACCGAAGGTGCACCTTTTCCGGCTTCGGCGGAATATATTGGTCAGAAGAACGGCCGCGGCGGCAACCGGCGGAACGGCCCGCGGCGGCATCCCGAAGAGGAACGCTAGTGATCAGGATAATTCTGGCTGACGATCACGCAGTCATGCGGGACGGACTGCGTCACATCCTGGAAACGGCCGGCGGTTTCGAAATCGTCGGCGAGGCGAGCGACGGCACGGCCGCGCTTGCGCTGGCCGAGCGTGGCGACGCCGACGTGCTGCTGCTCGACCTGTCGATGCCCGGGCCGACCGGTATCGAGCTGATCCGGCTCGTCAAGACGCGCGCGCCGGCGCTGCGCATGCTGGTGCTGACGATGCATGCGGAGGCGCAGTACGCCGCGCGCGCGTTCAAGGCCGGCGCGACCGGTTACCTGACGAAGGACAGCGCGACCGCCGAGCTGGTCCAGGCCGTCACGAAGGTCGCGGCGGGCGGCGTCTACGTGAGCCCGCAGGCGGCCGAAAGCCTCGCGCGCACGCTGCGCGCGCCGGTCGAAATGCTGCCGCACGAACGGTTGTCGGCGCGCGAACTCGACGTGATGCGCCGCATCGTCGCGGGCCAGACGGTCACGCGGATCGCGTCGGAACTCACGCTGAGCGCGAAGACGGTCAGCACCTACAAGACGCGCATCCTCGAGAAGATGGAGCTGCCGCACGAAGCCGCGCTGGTGCGCTACGCGGTGCGCCACGATCTCGACCTCGGCGTCGACGACGCATGATGCCCGCATTCCGCTTGCGCGCCCCGACCACCGACGACGACGACGCGCCGGATCCATCGCACCTGTTCATGTCGTCGCTGCCGCCCCGCCGGCAGGAGCGACGGCTCGCGATCGCGATGGTGATCGTGTCGGCCGTGATCTTCGTCGCGCTCGCGCCGTTCGCGGGCGTGCCGCTTGCTCGCGTGTGGGGCTTCATTCCCGTGTACCAGTCGGCGATCGTCGTCAACGACATGGTGACGGCCGGCCTGCTGCTCGGCCAGTTCGCGATCCTGCGCGAGAAATCGCTGCTCGCGCTCGCGGCCGGCTACCTGTTCACGGGGTTCATGGCCGGCACGCACATGCTGACCTTTCCGGGGCTGTTCACGCCGACCGGCCTGCTCGGCGCGCGCGAGCAAACCACCGCGTGGCTTTATCTGTTCTGGCACGGCGGCTTTCCGCTGGCGGTCGCCGCGTACGTGCTGCTGCGCGCGACGCCGCGCGCCCGCCCGCCGTCGCTCGAGCGGCGCCGCGCGACGCTTCCGGTGCTGCTCTGCATCGTCCTGACGGCCGCCGCGACCGGCGCGCTCGCGCTGCTCGCGACCGCCGGCCATGACCTGCTGCCGCGCATCATGCAGGGCAACCGGATGGCCGCGACGATGACGACCGCGATCACGATCGTCTGGGCGTTGAACCTGGCCGCGCTCGTGCTGATGTGGCGGCAGCGGCGGCGCCATTCCGTGCTCGATCTGTGGGTGATGATCGTGCTCGTCGCGTGGCTGTTCGACATCGCGTTGTCGTCGATGCTGAACCACGGGCGCTTCGATCTCGGCTTCTACGCGGGGCGCACCTACGGCCTGGTCGCGTCGGGCGTCGTGCTGTTCGCGCTGCTGTTCGAGAACGGCCGGCTGCATGCGCAGACGGTGCGTGCGCTCGCCGGCGCGCGCTATCAGCACCTGCTCGTCGTGCAGAAGAGCGCGCAGCTCAACGACGCGAACGAGCGGCTCGAGCAGCGCGTCGCGGCCCGCACCGCGCAGTTGAGCGCGTCGAACCGCGACTTGCGGCGCGAAGTCGAGGAACGGGTGCGTGCGGAGCGGGCGCTGCAGGCGTCACGCGAGGAGCTGCGCGAGATCGCGGCGATCAGCGCGAGCGCACGCGAGGCCGAGCAGCGCCGCATCGCGCGCGAACTGCACGACGAACTCGCGCAGACGCTCGCGACGCTGAAGAACGATCTCGAATGGCTGCTCGATCACGTGCCGCAGGACGATGCGCCGCTGGCGCGCAAGATCGCGGCGATGCATGCGCTCGCGCGCGGCGCGGTGACGGCCACGCGGCGCATTGCATCCGACCTGCGCCCGCTGATGCTCGACGACCTCGGGTTCGCGGCCGCGATGCAATGGCTCGTGGAGGATTTCCGGCACCGTCACGGCATGGCGTGCACACTGCGCGTCGAGCCGAGCGAGCTGCAGCTCGACGAGCCGTATGCGACCGCCGTGTTCCGCATCGCGCAGGAAGCGCTCGCGAACGTCGCACGGCACGCGGCCGCGTCGAGCGCGACCGTGGAACTCGTGTACCGGGACGAAACCATTGCGCTGACGATTCGCGACGACGGTGCAGGCTTCGATCCCGGTGCGCGGCGCAAATCGGGATCGTTCGGGCTGGTCGGCCTGCGCGAGCGCGCGTATCTCGTCGGCGGCACGCTACGGATCGACACGACGCTGGGCGTTGGGACGACGGTGGAAGTGGATATTCCGGTGGCGTCCGCGCATGTGGCGATCGCGCATGATGGACGGGGGGCGGCGCGCTGACGCAGGGGGTGACCGATGGCGGCAAGGTCGACAGATTCCGGGCGCCGGCCGCATCGTTCATGCATCAGTGGTAATCGTCTTCCCGCTGATGGCGGACGGCGAGGATCGTGACTTGCTCGGCGGCCTCGACCTCGAACAGCAGGATATAGCCCGATGTGCCGAACGATACGATCAGTTCACGCAAAAACGGATTCCCGGCGTCGATCTTGCGGCACGTGAACGGAAACCGTCGAAGCATCGCTACACCTTGTTCGATCGCTTCCGCCGCATGAGCCGCCGCATCCACATCGCGGTCGAGCAGATATCGATACAGTCGCATCAGGTCGTCACGCGCCGCACGCGTATAGCGGACCCGATAGATCAATCGCCCGCCTTCGTCGCACGCGCGGCTTTCAGCATGTCCTCGAGTTCCACCTGCACGTCCGCGGCATCGACATATTCACCGGTACGTCGCGCCTCGTCGCGCGACGCCAGGCCACGAGCAACAAACTCGTGCTGCAGACGGCGACGCGCAATGCCGTCACGCAGTGCCAACTCCATGAACGCGGATAGCGTCTCGTTTTGCTCGAGAACGGATTCCGCCGCCTCCCGCAACTGCGGATCGACACGCAGTGCAGGCATGGTCGCTGTTTTCATTGCATTCTCCATGCATTACATATGCAATGCATGGTACCACGACTCCTCCGTCGAAGGCAGTCTACCGTTCGGCCAAGCCGGCGCGTCCTGGACAGTGATCCAACCCTGCACATCACGCCCGCACCGCCACCATCCCCCGCTCCGAGCGCGTCCACGCGACCAGCGCGCCGATTCCGAGCAGCGCGAGACACACGATCGGCACGATCATCGGCCCGAACGCGGTGCCCGTCACCTTGCCCGCGAACGGCATCAGGTTCTGGCTGAAGAAGCCGCCGAGGTTGCCGATCGAGTTGATCGCCGCGACACTCGCCGCCGCGCGCGCGCCGGTGAAGTAGCGCGGCGGCATCGACCAGAAACACGGATACAGCAGCGGGATGCACGCGCCGCCGAGCACGAGCGCGACGAAGCGCAGCGGCGTCGACGGCAGCACGAGGCTCAGCAGAAAGCCGAGCGCGCCGAGCGCCGCGACGATCGCGATCGTGCGCAGGATGCTCTTCGCGCGGCGCAGCTTCGACGGCAGCCACACCAGCAGCACCACCGCGAGCGCCCACGGCAGCATGCTCAGGAAACCGTTCATGCTGCTCGACACGCCGAACGATTTCACGAGCGTCGGCAACCAGTACGTGACGCCGTACAGCGACGTCGACATCAGCATGTAGGTCGCCGCGAACAGCATCACGCGCGGATCGAGCAGCGCCTTCCACGGCTGGCCGTGCTCGGCCTGCGCCGGCTTCTCGCGCTCGAGCGCTGCCGCGACGATCTGCTTCTCGCGCTCGTCGAGGAACGGCGCCTCGCGGAACGAGGCCGGCAACACGCGGAACACGACGATCGCGACGATCACGGCCGGGATGCCCGTCGCCACGAACACCCATTGCCAGCCCGCGAGGCCCCACACGCCGTTCAGGCTCAGCAGCACGCCGCCGACCAGCGACCCAAGCATGTTCGCGAGCGCACTGCCGAGCGTGAAGATGCCGAGCACCTTCGCGCGGTAGCTCTGCGGGAACCACAGCGTCAGGTAGTAGATCACGCCCGGATAGAAGCCGGCCTCGGCGATGCCGAGCAGGAAGCGCAGCGAGCAGAACGCCGGCATCGACGTCGTGAAGCCCATCAGCACGGTGATGAGGCCCCACGTCAGCATGATCCGCGCGAGCCACACGCGCGCGCCGTAGCGATGCAGCGCGAGCGTGCTCGGCACCTCGAACAGCAGGTAGCCAATGAAGAACAGCGACGACGCGAGCCCGAACGCGGCTTCCGTCATCCCGAGGCTGTGCACCATCTGCAGCTTCGCGAAGCCGACGTTCTGCCGGTCGATGAACGCGATCAGGAACATCACCACGAGGATAGGCAGCAGGCGCCGCGCGATCTTCGACATGACGCGCTGCTCGTCGGCGGACGCGGGGTCCAGGGTTTCAGTAGCATTCATTAAGGGTTCCTCCATGAATCGGTTGCTTGTCGGTTGAATCGGCGCCGCGCGACGAACGCGCGGGCGCGGTGCAGGTCGATGAAATCGTGGGCTGGCGGCGCTCAGCGTGGCCGGTAGTCGTCGAGCATCGGCGCAAACATCTCGTGCCACGCGCGCGGTTTTGCCTTGATCGTGCCGGCGAGGTACAGGAATTCGACGTAGTCCATCAGCTGGTTCGGCCACACCGAGAACCGCGTGTCCGGCGCGGCGAGCATCCGTATCATGTCGTCGTGCGACACGCCGACACCCGATGACGCCGCATACAGCACGGCCGCCGCGCGCGGATCCTGCACGATCAGGCGGTTCGCTTCGTCGAGCGCGCCGAGAAACGCGGCGGCCAGCGCAGGCTCCGCATCGACGAGCCGCTTCGGCGCGAACACGACGTCGAGCGTCATCGGGCCGAGCACGTCGACCGAATTCACCACGCGATGAATGCCCGGCTGCCGCAATTCGAGCGTCGAGAACGGCGGCGACGTGAAGTGCGCCGTCACACCGTTCTCGCGGCGGATCAGCGCCTGCATCGCCTGCGGATGCGGCAGGTTCACGGTGATCGAATCGAGCTGCGCGAAATGCTTCGCACCGAGTTGCCGGCTCGCGACCATCTGCAGCACGACCGCCGACAGCGACGTGCGGATGCCCGGCACCGCGATCCGGTCGGACGGCGTGAAGTCGCGCAGCGACGCAAGGCCCGGACGGTTCGCATTGAGCGACAGCGATGTCGTCGACAAGCCGCTGATGCCGATCACCTCGACATTCGGAATCCCGCGCGCCCGCGCCCACAGCTCGATGAAGCCCGGCGCGCCGGCCCCCGCGAAGTCGAGCGTGCCGGCCATCATCGCGTCGTTGACGGAATTGCCGCCGTCGAGCAGCACCCAGTCGAGCGCGAGGTCGCGCAGGCCGCGCCGCGCCGCGTGCCGCTCGAACAGGCGCTGCTTCTCCATCACGAGCAGCGGCAGGTACAGCACGCCATAGCCTTTCGAGATTCGCACCGTGCGCGGCTTCGCGCGCACCAGCGACGGCGCGGCGAACGCGCCGAGGCCGGCGGCGAGCAACGCGCGGCGGCGTGGCGACGTCGTCATGCGCACGCCTGCGTGCGGCGCACGGCAAGCGGCCGCGCGGCAGCCGGCGTCACACCTCGCCGAGCATTGCGCCTCGCCTTCGTCGTGCCCGTGACATGCTGCATGTTGCCGTCTCCTCTGGTATTAATGCCGTCATCGCTTGTTCCGGCTGTACACAGGTTATCGAGCGAGTCTGAGAAAATGCTGACATCCCGGCCCCGGGAAAACCCCTAACCTTCTACCTGCAAACGGCACCATGCGCATTCTCGTCGTGGAGGACGATGCCGAAATCGGCGCGGCGATCCGCAGCCGTCTCACGCGGCTCGGCCATGCCGTCGATCTCGAAACCGACGGTTCGACCGCGAACAGCCTGCTGCGCGTCGAGCGCTTCGACCTCGTCGTGCTCGATGCGAACCTGCCCGGGCTCGACGGCTTCGCGGTGCTGCGCAACCTGCGCGCGTCGGGCAGCACGACGCCGGTGCTGCTCGTCACCGCGCGCTCGGCGATCGACGACCGCGTGAGCGGCCTTGGCTTCGGCGCCGACGACTATCTCGTGAAGCCGTTCGACTACCGCGAGCTCGAAGCGCGCGTGCAGGCGCTGCTGCGCCGCAACAGCGGCCACGCGAACGACGTGCTGACGCTCGGCGGCCTCGTGATCGACCGCAGCAGCCGCCTCGCGGAACTCGACGGCCAGCCACTGTCGCTGTCGCGCCAGGAGTTCGCGCTGCTCGAGATCCTCGCGAGCCGCCCGCAGCGAATCTTCTCGAAGGACGAGCTGCTGAACCAGCTGTTCAGTTTCGGCAACGAGCCGAGCGCTAACGCGGTCGAGCAATACGTGACGCGCGTGCGCAGGAAGCTGCAGGGCAGCTCGGTCGAGATCCGCACCGCACGCGGGATGGGGTATCAGATTGCCGCACATTGACTGGTTCCCGAAGACGCTGTTCGGGCGCACGCTGCTGTTCATCGCGCTCGTCGTCGCGACCGGCGCGCTCGCCCTCGCGGTGATCGCGCGCTACTACGCGGGCGTCGCGGCCGAGCGCGCATACGACCAGTTGCTTGCGGGCGCATCGATCCAGGTCGCGGAGAACCTGTATGTGCAAGGCGGCGTGCTCGCGCTGAATCCGCCGGTCGCCGCGCTGTCGACGCTGTCGCGCTACGACCTCGTCTACTACAAGGTCGTCGATTCGCGCGGCGTCGTGGTGGCCGGCTACAACGATCTCGCGAGCTCCGCGACGCTCGCCGCCGCGAAGCAGGGCCCCGCGTTCGCGAACGCCGTCTATCAGGGGCACCAGATCCGCACCGCGACGATCGCGCGCTACATGCCCGAGGAAAGCACGCCGGGCTGGGCGCTCGTGACGGTTGCGCAAACCACCAACGCGCGGCAGCAGTTGACGAACGACATGAGCATCAAGGTGTGGACGTTGATCCTGCTGATGAGCGTGCTCGCGATCGGCGCGAGCGGCCTCGCGATCCGGCGCGGGCTGCGCCCGCTCGCGCAGATCGGCACGATCATCGCCGCGCGCGACCCGGCCGATTTGCGGCCGGTGGCCGTCGATACGCCGAGCGAGATCGACGCGATCATCGGGTCGATCAACGGGCTGATGCACCGCCTGGCCGAGCGGATCAACGCGATGCAGCGCTTCATCGCCGATGCCGCGCACCAGATGCGCACGCCGCTCGCGCGGCTCGACGCGCAGATCGAGCTGCTCGACGGCGAGGCCGATCCCGCGCGTCATGCGGCGCGGCTCGATGCGTTGCGTGCGACCAGCGCGGATGTCGGGCGGCTCACCGGGCAGTTGCTCAACCATGCGATGGTGATCCATCGTACCGAGGCCGTGCCGCTGCAACCCGTCGAACTCGTCGCGCTCGCGAAGGACGTGCTCGGCCGCACGATTCCGCTCGCGGACGAGCGCGACGTGGCCGTCGCGTTCGCGAGCGATGCGCCGCATGCGTGGATCGACGGCGATGCAATCAGTCTGCAGGAAGCGTTGTCGAACGTGCTGCACAACGCGCTGCTGCATGGGCATGCGGACGATATCGTCGTGTCGGTTGCGACCGCGGGCAACAGCGACGATGCGGTGACGCTGACCGTCACCGATAACGGGCGCGGGATTCCGCGCGAGCATTGGGACGCAGCGCTGCAGCCGTTCGTGCGGATCGCGCCGGACGGCAGCGAACGGCGTACAGGGTCGGGGCTCGGGCTCGCGATCGTGCAGGAAGTGATGAAGGCGCACGGCGGGCGCGTGGGGTTCGCGTTTCCCGAGGCGGGCGGATTTGCGGTGGTGTTGACGTTTCCGCGGGCGGCGAGGGCTGAAGCAGAAAAAGCATGAACAGGCGAACCTGCGCCGGCTCATGCGCGGCAGGCGATCAATCGTCGCTGTCGTCGTCGAAGCGATTGCGCTCGGCGTGCCGCGCGACCAGCCGGTCCAGCTCGTCATACTGACGATCGCAGAAAAGACGACACAACGTGTCGACGTCCGCGCGCGAGTCGACGTCGATCGTGTCGACGTGCTGCTCCAGCTTCCCCTTGCCGATCCCGAACAGCTCCTTCTTCCTCCGCATGGCAACGGCATTCAGCTGGAAGCCGTCCGAAAGCGCGTCCGTCAACGCAGTCACCCACAGCTCGCGCTGATCGTCGGCATGCTGCAGCACGAGCGCCGGTAGCGGGCCGTCCTGCGTCTCGTTCCATTCGACGTGCTGCGCCACCCAAGGGAACGCGTCGAACGCATGAACGAACGACGCATAGTCGGTCGCGCCCTGCTGATCGAGCTGATTGAAGTCGTAGCCGACTTTCTGGATGGAATAGGTCAACATGGCGCGGCCACCCCGTGGTGTTCGAAATCAGGAGAGCGTCAATCTACCGTGAATTTCGGTATCGGTGACGATTTTTCCGGGCGGCTCATGAGCGCACATTCGCCGTCGCCGCGCGGTGTTCTTCGAGGTAAGCGCCGGCCAGCCTGACGAGCTCGCGCTTCAGTTTCGGATCCGCCAGCAACCCGCGCCGGGCCGCGTTGTGCACGACGCCTTCGAGCGCGGACGACAGCACCTGTGCGGTCAACGTATCGGCCTTGACCGGCGCACGCCCGCGACACGCGGCAACGATCAGCGCATACCTGCACAGATATTCCTTCTGAAACGCGTCATACGCTTCTTTCGCACCGCCCGGATCGGGAAGATCGAGCAGCGCCCGGTGCAGCGCAGGGTAATCGCGATGCGCGGCGATCAGGTCGCCGATCAGGCCTTCGAGCCGACGCCCAGTGCTCGCCCGACGATCATGCGCGCGCTGCAGCACGGCAAGCACGTCGTCGAAATGGCGACGCCGGATCGCATCGACCAACGCGAGCTTGTTCGGGAAATACTGATACACGGAGCCGATGCTCACACCGGCGACCTGCGCGACCTCGTTGGTCGTGAATCCGGCCCACCCTTGCTTGTCCAGAACGCGAGCCCCGGCCGTGACGATCACGTCCACCGTCGCACGCGAACGGGCCTGGCGTGGGGCTTTGCGCATCACGGCGGCTGCACTGGAAACGCGAGTGGACATGCGGGCTCCCACTGAAAATAATGGTGGCGAAACTCACATATTAGGTGAACCCGACGAGGAAACGATCATGAGCGCGAACGCACTCCTGTCCCGCATGCTGCGCTACCAGGCATGGGCCAATGACGAAATGCTGAAAGCGCTGTCGGGGCTCGACGCGGTACGGCATGCGCAGGCGCGTCATCTCGCGCTGCGGCTGATGAACCATTGCCTCGTGGTGAACCGGATATTCGCCGCGCACCTGAGCGGCGAACGTCACGGCTTCGTGTCCGACAACACGCCTGACACGCCTGAGCCGGAAGCGCTGCGCGCGGCATTCGCCACGCTCGATCGCTGGTATCTCGACTATGTGGAGGCCGCCACACCCGACATGCTGTCGGAATCGATTCCCTTTGTGTTTACCGATGGCGACAACGGATACATGACGCGCGAAGAGATGCTGACCCATGTCGTCACGCACGGCGGCTATCATCGCGGCGAAGCGGGCAGACTGATGATTCAGGCGGCCGCGCTCTCGGCACAGGATATCGAGCTCCCTTGGGATACCTACGCCGTTCACTTGCATCGGACAGAGCCCGAGCGCCGGCTGCAACGCAAGATCGGCGGTGCGAACTCGGCGAATGCCGGGCGATGAAACGCGCTACGCCGCCTACACCGCCTACACCGTCTACGCCGCCACCGCCTCCCCACCGAGATACGCATCGCGCACGCGCTCATCGTCGAGCAGCGTTTTCGCGGGCCCTTCGAGCACGACGCGCCCCGTCTGCAGCACGTACCCGTAATGCGCGATTTCCAGCGCGAGGCTCGCGTTCTGCTCGACCATGAACACGGTCACGCCCTGCCGGTTGATCGCGTCGATCAGTTCCAGCACCTTGTCGACGTAGAGCGGCGACAGCCCCATCGTCGGCTCGTCCATGCAGATCAGTTTCGGCCGCGCCATCAGCGCACGCGCCATCGCGAGCATCTGCTGCTCGCCGCCCGACAGCGTGCCCGCGCGCTGCGCGAGCCGTTCGCGCACACGCGGGAACAGGTCGAGCACACGCTCGTAGTCGTCGGCCACCGCAGCACGATCGCCGCGCGTGTACGCGCCCATCAGCAGGTTCTCGCGCACGCTCATGTCGCCGAACAGCCGCCGCGCCTCCGGCACGGCCGCGATCCCGCGCCGCACGCGCTGCGGCGTCGCGAGCGCGGTCACGTCGTCGCCGTCGAAGCGCACGACGCCGCGGCGCGGCCGCATCAGCCCGAGAATCAGCTTCATCGTCGTCGACTTGCCGCTTGCGTTGCCGCCGAGCAGGCTGACGATCTGCCCGCGGCCGACCTCGAAGTTCACGTCGAAGTGCACCTGCACCGGCCCGTAGAACGTGTCGAGGTGTTCGAGTTTCAGCAGCGCGTCGGTCATGGTCGTATCGGGTTCCGAAGAAAGTGCGCTCATGCGGCCGCCTGCGTAGTGCGGTTGGCCGGCGCGCCGCCCGCATGGCGGCGGCCGAGGTACGCCTCGATCACGCGCGGGTCGTGCCGCACGTCGCGCGGCGCGCCTTCGGCGATCTTCACGCCGTTGTCGAGCACCATCACGCGATCGGACACGCGCATCACGAGTTCGAGCTTGTGCTCGATCAGCAGGATCGTCAGCCCGCGCGCCTTCAGCGACTGGATCAATTGCAGCATCTCGGACGTCTCCGTCTCGTTCATCCCGGCCGTCGGCTCGTCGAGCAGCAGCAGGCGCGGATGGAGCGCGAGCGCACGGCCGATCTCCACGCGCCGCCGGTTCGCATACGACAGGCTGTGCGCCGGATGATCGATGCGCGGCGTCAGCCGCTCGCCGAACCCGGCGACGATCGCGCGCGCCTCTTCGCGCAGCGCGGCTTCCTCGCGCCGCACCGACGCGGGCCGCACGAGCGCACGCCACACCTCGGCCGCCGCGCCGAGCGCGGGCCAGCCCGGCCGCGCCGCGCGCAGCCGCGCATGCGCGCCGATCAGCACGTTGTCGAGCACGCTCAGGTTGCCGAACACGCGGCCGTGCTGGAACGTGCGCGCGATGCCGAGCGCCGCGAGCCGTTCGGGCGCCGTGCCCGTGATGTCGCGGCCGTCGAACGTCACGCGGCCGGCGTCGGGCCGGTCGGCGCCCGCGATCAGGTTGAACAGCGTCGACTTGCCCGCGCCGTTGGGGCCGATCACGCTCAGCAGCTCGCCGTCGGCGAGCGTCAGGCTCGCGCCGTCGAGCGCGGTCACGCCGTCGAAGCGGCGCGTCAGGCCCTGCACGTCGAGCAGGGGTCGGGTCGTGGTCATCGCGTATCTCCTCACACCGTGCCGAGCAGGCCCTGCGGCCGGAACCGGACGAGCAGCAGCAGCACGAGGCCGTAGATCAGCATCCGGTAATCGGCCGCCCAGCGGAACAACTCCGGCAGCCCGATCAGCGCGATCGCGCCGACGATGCCGCCGAGCACGTTGCCGAGGCCGCCCAGGATCACCATCGTCAGCGCGAGGATCGACACCTGCGAATCGAAGGTCTGGTGATTGATGTAGCTGTACAGGTGCGCGGCGATCCCGCCGCTCACGCCGGCCGCGACGCCGCCGACCGCGAACGCGATCGCCTTGTAGCGGTTCGGCGCGATGCCGTGCGCACGGGCGGCGACATCATCCTCGCGCACCGCGCGCAGCGTGCGGCCGAGATGCGAACGCAGCAGCCGCACCTGCACGAGCGCGAACACGATGAGCACCGCGAACGTGAACCAGTACGCGGCACGCGCGGTCGTCGCCCACGGCAGCGGCGCGATGCCGGTGATGCCGAGCGGGCCACGCGTGAGGCCGTCCCAGTTCAGGATCACGAGGCTCACCACTTCGCCGATGCCGAGCGTCGCGATCGACACGTAATGCCCGCGCAGCCGGAACGCCGGATAGACGAGCAACGTGCCGAGCACGGCGGTGATGACGCCCGCGCACAGGATCGTCACGGCCGGCGACCAGCCGAGATCCGACGACAGCAGCGCCGACGCATACGCGCCGATCACGAGCAGCGCCGCGTGGCCGAGCGAGATCTGCCCGACCGTGCCCGCGACGAGCGTGAGGCTCAGCGCGAGCAACCCGTACAGCCACGCGTTGGTCAGCGTCTGCAACACGTACGGCGATGCACCGAGCCACGGCAGCAAGGCCGCCGCCACGATCAGTACGACAAGTACCGGGCGCGGCGCGCGCACGGCCTTCGCGGCCGCGAGGAAGGTCCCCGTCATCGGCTCGGGCGGCAGCGCGCGGTTCGCGCTGAACAGCCCGTTCGGCCGCCATACGAGGAATACGATCAGCAGCCCGAACGCGAACAGGTCGCGATAGCTGGTGCCGAACAGCGCGACGCCATAGCTTTCGACGAGGCCGAGCAGCAGGCTCCCGGCAATCGCGCCCGGCACGTTGCCGAGCCCGCCGATCAGCAGCGCGACCACGCCCTTCAGCGTTGCCTGGAAGCCCATCGCCGGATCGATGCTGTTGTAGTACATGCCGACCAGCAGCCCGCTCACGCCGCCGAGCGCGCATGCGATCGCGAACACGGTCTGGTTCACGCGATCGACGTCGACACCCATCTGCAGCGCCGCGTCGCGATCCTGCGCGGTCGCGCGCACGGCCCAGCCGAGCCGCGTGAATCGCAGGAAGCCGTACAGCAGCGCGGCCGCCGCGATGCCGATGCCCGCGATCAGCAGGTCGAGCGAGCCGAGCGTTGCGCCGGCAATTCGCAGATGCCAGTCGGGCAGCGGCGTCGGCACCGCGCGCGGGTCCGCGCCGAATGCGAGCTGCGCGAGCTGGTCGAGGATGAAACTGATGCCGATCGTCGCGAGCAGCGGCGCGATGCGTGCCGCGTGCCGCAGCGGCCGCAGCCCGATCCGTTCGATCGCGACGCCGAGCGCGCCGCAACCGATGACGACCGCGGCAAGCGCGACCGGCAGCGGCAGCCCGAAGCGCGTCAGGCACAGCCAGCCGATGAACGCGCCGACCATGTAGACCGAGCCGTGCGCGAAGTTGATCAGGTGCGACACGCCGAAGATCAGCGCGAGCCCGACCGCGAGCAGCGCGTAGATGTTGCCGACGATGAGGCCGTTGAGCGTGTAGTCGAGCCAGGAAGCCATCACGATGCGTCCGTTACGTGCGTGCTGTTCAGGGCTGGGGTCAACGCGCGGCGAGCTGCGGCTTCGCGCCATCCCATAGCGCCCACTGCCCCTGCTTCACGACCAGATACACGGTGCGTGCGCCCGCGACGCGGCGCGTCTGCGGATCGAAGCGTACCTTGCCGAAGATCACGCTCGGCACGTCGCTGATTTTCGCGAAGCCGTCGTGCGCGGCCTGGCGTGTCGTGCCGTAGCGGCGCAGCACCTCGGCCGACAGGATCAGCGCGTCGTACGCACGCGCGACGAACGAATCGGGATCGGCATGGAATTTCGCGCGATAGCGCTGCACGAACGCCTGCACCTCGGGGCGCGGTTCCGCCGGGAAGAAGTTCGATTCCGTATAGACGCCATCGACGGCCGCGCCGCCCAGCTCGAGGAATTTCGGCGAATACACGGAGCCAACCGCCGCGATCGGCAGCGTGCCGCACGATCTGCGCGCCGTCCGCGTAGTACGAGATCAGCACGATCGAATCGGGCTTCGATTCACCGATCCGCACGAGCGTCGAACGGAAATCCTTCTCCGTCGGCTGGTAGCCTTCGGCCGCGACGACCTGCGCGCCGAGCCCGGCCACCGCCTTCGCGAAGATGTCCTTGCTGGTGCGGCCCCAGTCGGTGTTCAGGTACAGCACCGCGATCCGCTTGAAGCCGAGTTCCTTCACCGCGTAGCGTGCGAGCAGCGGCTGCTCCTCGGCCTGGCTCAGCGCGGTGCTCCACAGATAGTCTCCGCCCTTCGTGAAGTCTGGATGCGAGTTCGTGAAGCCGAACTGGGTCAGCTGCCCGCGCTGGTAGATCGGCGACGCGGCCATCGACGTCGCGCTGGAGAAATCGCCCAGCTCGATCGCGATGCGCGGATCGGCGACGAACTTCTGCGCGATCGCGACGGCCTGACGCGGGTCGCTGCGGCTGTCCTGGAAGTCGACTGCGAGCGGCCGGCCGTGAATGCCGCCGCTGCCGTTGATCTCGTCGAGCGCGAGATCGAAGCCGCGCTTCCATTGCTCGCCGTACTGCGCGTCCTGGCCCGTGAGCGGCCCGCTCACGCCGATCACCACCGGCTCGCCCGACACACCGGCCGCGAGCGCACCGCCCGTCGACAAGCCCCATGCGGCAGCGAGCGCCGCCACCGTGCCCAGCACGCGCCGCCATGCGCCGCGTGCGTCGTTCCCCGAAACGTTCATGCGTCCCCCAGCTTCAGTCAGTCGAAAAGAGTGAGGGCATGTAACCACCCGGTTCAGGACGATCCAACGAAGTTTTGCGCATATCGATATCGTGGGCGGCGCGAAGCGCGTGATGCTCGCGAACGGCCATCCGCACACCCCGTGTCGCACGATGCATCGGCATGCATCGCATCGCGTTGATTCGATTGGCGTTTCGTTCACGTCGCCGGTCGCTACCGATGCTCACGCGCGCACCACCGGCCATCGCGACGAACGGGCGCTTCGAAGTTTTTGCGCTGTCGATAGCAAGAATCATTATATGAATCACGCATGCTCGCGCTCCTACAATGCGCAAATCGCATCATCGGAACGCGTCATGGAGCTGCATCAACTCGAAGCCTTTTCCGCAGTCATGTCGGCCGGCAGCGTAACCGGCGCGGGCGAACTGCTCGGCCGCTCGCAGCCGGCCGTCACGCGGCAGATCCAGGAACTCGAATCCGATCTCGGCTACGCGCTGTTCGACCGGCACGGCCCGCGCGTCACGCCGACGCGGCGCGCCTTCCTGCTTTACGAGGAAGTCGAACGCTCGCTGGTCGGCCTGCGTGCGATCGAGGCACGCGCACGGGCGCTCGGCGATGAAACCGCCGAACCCGTCCGCATCGCGGCGACACCTTCGCTCGCGGCCACGCTCGTACCGGCCGCGCTCGCCGCGCTGCCTGACCACGCGCACGCGCCGCACTATCAGTTGCGCAGCGAATCGGCCGAACATGTCGTCCACGAGGTGCTGGCCGGCACGGCCGATGTCGGCGTCGTCACGCTGCCGATGGCGCACGCCGGACTCGACGTGCACTGGATCGCGCAGACGCCGTGCGTCGCCGTGCTGCCCGCCGGCGACCCGCTCGCGGCGCAGCCACGCATCGCGCTGCGCGATCTCGCGCAACGCCGCATCGTGACGGTCGCGAACCGGCACCGGCTGCGCCAGCGGATCGATGCGGCATTCGCGGCCGCGCGGGTCGACGCGCGCGTGTTCATCGAAACCAATGCATCGCTGAATGCGGTCATGGCCGCGCGCGTGGGCATCGGGATCGGCATCGTCGATCCGGCGACGGGTATCGCGCTGCCGGTGGACGGCGTCGTCGCGCGAGCGCTCGACGTTGACATCCCGTTCGCGTTCGGCGTCGCGACACCGGCCGGCAAGACGCGCACGGCGGCCGTCGATGCGCTGCTCGATGCGCTGCGCCGCACGACGCGCGCGCTGCTCGACGACGTGATCTTTCATGAAGCGGCCGCGCACGACGCGCTGTTGCGTGGCGATCGGCTGGGCAGCGGCCGCACGCCGCCCGCGCCTCGCCCGACCCGCCCCCGCCGTTCGCGCAAGGAGGCCGCATGACGACCTCGCTCGACGCACTCGAAGCCCGGCTCGCGCAAGACCTGCGCTGGCTCGACCTGCCCGCGCCGTCGTGGGTGCCGCCGCGAGAGGCAGACGGCACACGCGTGCTCGACGTCGCGATCGTCGGCGGCGGCATGGCCGGGCTCGCGGCTTCCGCCGAACTGCGCCTGCTCGGCATCGACAACCAGTGCGTGATCGACCGCGCGCCGGCCGGCTACGAAGGCCCGTGGGTCACGTTCGCGCGGATGGACACGCTGCGCTCGCCGAAACAGCTCGCGGGCCCCGCGCTCGGGCTGCCTGCGCTGACGTTCCGCGCATGGTTCGAAGCGCAATACGGCCGCGACGCGTGGGACGCGCTCTACAAGATTCCGCGCACGCAATGGATGGACTACCTGCGCTGGTATCGGCGCGTGCTCGACCTGCAGGTGCGCAACGACACCACGCTCGTCGCGCTGCGTCCGCGCGACGACGGCCTGCTCGCACTCGATGTGCGCGGCAACGGCGAAGCGCAGACGCTGCTCGCGCGGCACGTGGTACTCGCAACCGGCCGCGACGGGCTCGGCGGCCCGTACGTGCCGCCCGTCGCGCAGCGCGCGCCGCGCACGCGCTGGGCCCATTCGTCCGAGCCGATCGATTTCGCGGCGCTCGCGGGCAAGCGCATCGGCGTGGTCGGCGCGGGCGCGTCCGCGTTCGACAATGCGGGCACCGCGCTCGAAGCCGGCGCCGCACGCGTCGACCTGTTCTTCCGCCGCGCGGACATTCCGCGCATCAACAAGCTGACGGGCATCGGCAGCCCGGGCCTCGTGCACGGCTACGCCGATCTCGACGACGCGACGAAATGGCGCTTCATGCATTACGCGCTGACGTCGCAGACGCCGCCGCCGCGCGACAGCGTACTGCGCGTGTCGCGTCACGGGCATGCGCATTTCCATGCGGGCAACCCGATCGAGACGCTTGCCGAACACGCGGACGGACTCGACGTGACGACGCCGCGCGGGCGCTACACCGTCGACTTCCTGATCTTCGCGACCGGCTTTCATTCGGACTGGACGACCCGCGCGGAATTCGCGTCGTTCGGCGCGCAGGTGCGGCGCTGGAAGGATCGCTATCGACCGGAGGCGGGCGCGTGGCTCGACGAGCTTGCCGAGTCGCCCGATCTCGGCCCCGCGTTCGCGTTCCAGGAGCGCGAGCCCGGCGCGTGCGCGGCCATCACGCGGATCCACTGCTTCAACCATGCGGCGAGCCTGAGCCACGGCAAGCTGTCCGGCGATATCCCGGCCATCAGCGCGGGCGCCGAGCGGCTCGCGCGCGGCATTGCGAGCCGGCTGTTCGACGCCGATCGCGATCGCCACTACGACGCGCTCGTCGCGTACGCGAACGCGGAACTGCAAGGCGATGAATGGCGCGACGCCGATGCGTGAGCGCGCGTCCATCGATCACATTGACGACGAAGGGAACCTGAAACGATGACTGAATCCATCACGCCGGCCGGCGCGCCGGACACGATCGATGCGGTAGCCGGCCTGCGCGACGGCGATGCGGTCGCCGCGCTGCGCCGCGCGCGCGAAAAGGTGCTGCTTCATACTCGGCTAAGCGAGGCTGCGCTGTTCGATCCCGCGCTGCCCGATCTTTCGCTAACCGAACGATTGCACGTGGCACGGTATGTCGCACAAAAATCGAATGCACTGGCATTGGCCGAGACTTATCGCGCACGACTGGTCGAGGCAGGCGGCATGCTCGACGATATCGCACACGCGGACGCCGATGCGTTCGACGCACTGCCTCGACGCACCGGCGCGATCCTTGCGCATGCGCGCCTGCTGACGCTTTCCCCTGTCGATGCACGCCCGTCCGATCTCGATGCGCTGAAGTCCGCCGGACTCACGACACCCGCAATCGTCGCGCTGTCGCAGCTCGTTGCGTTCGTCGCGTATCAGCTGCGCGTCGCCGTTGCCGCGCAAGCGCTTCAGGCACGTGCCGCCAAGGAGGCCGCATGACGACGACCGCCCACGGCTTCACGTCCGACACGCTCGGCTGGCGTGCCTGGCTCGACACCGTCGCGCTCGACGCCGCAACACCCGATCAGCTTGCCGTGCTCGAAGCGAGCCACCCGCACGCGAAGACGTCCGACTATTACCTGCTGCTCGTCCATCTTCCCGAGATCCTGCGGCAACGCTCGGGTGTATTCAACGCGATCATGTACGGCCCCGGCGGACTGTCGCGCGCGGAGCGCGAACTGGCCAGCACGGCCGTGTCGCGCGTGAACGGCTGCGTGTATTGCGCATCCGTGCATGCACAGCGCTTCACGCAGCTCGCGAAACGCACCGACGCGATCGAGCAGGTGTTCGACGATCCGGCGACGGCCGGCACGACGGCGCGCGAACGCGCGATCGTCCGCTATGCGATCGCGCTGACGGAACGGCCCGATACGGTCGACGCGCGCGATATCGCCGAGCTGGAAGCCGAAGGGCTGACGCATGAGGACATTCTCGACCTGTCGCACGCGGTCGCGATCTTCGCGTGGGCGAACCGGTTGATGTTGACGCTGGGCGAGCCAGTGTTTCCGGAGCCGGCGGCCCACGCCTGAAGCCTGGGCAACCCGAACCTGTACGCAGGCTGACGCGGGTGCCACCCGCCCGCCTCACGCCTTGTGCGTCGACAACAAAATGCTCGTCTCGGTATTCGCGATCCCGTCGATCAACCGGATCGCGCCGAGCACGCGATCGAAATGCTCGAGCGAATCGGCATGCAGCTCGGCCACGAGATCCCAGCGCCCGTTGGTACTGTGGATCGACGCGACGTTCGGATGCCCGCGCAGCACCTTCACCACTTCCGCGCCGCGATTGCCCTGCACCGCGATCGCCATCAGCGCGCGGATCCGGTGCCGCTCGGCCGCCGGCTTGAGCCGCACCGTATAGCCGACGATCACACCGTTCTTCTCCAGCCGCGTCAGCCGGTTCTGCACGGTCGCGCGCGCGACGCGCAACTCCTTCGCGAGCGCGACGACAGGCAGCCGCGCGTTATCGCGCAGCAGCGCGATGAGCTGCCGGTCGACGTCGTCGAGCGTAATCATGAACGAACCTTCCTGTTGAACGTGACGAACGCGAGCCGGCCGCCAGCCCGCCGGAGAGCACGCATTCCGACCCACATGAATTGAACAAATTGCCGAATCGGCGTAGCAATTTGTCAAGTCTATCGAGAAATCTGCCGCTTTTGCTGTCTTTTTGTTGGCTCGACTCCCGGAAATAATGACTTCATCGACCGGCAGCCCACGCTGCCACGCCGCATTTGATGGAGCCGGGGCCCGGGCCGACGCGCCCGCCCCGGTCGACCAGAACGCCGGACACCGATACCGGCAACACAATGGAGACAGACCGATGACTCGCTTCCTCGACGTTCCCGCCACCGCCCGACTGATCGCCAAAACCGGCGTCACGCCGTTCCTGCGAGAGCTCGTCGACACGCTGCGCGCCGACTATCTGCACTGGGCCGACTTCGACAAGTCGCCGCGCGTCGCATGCCACTCGCGCGACGGCGTAATCGAGCTGATGCCGGTCGCGAACGCGTCGCTGTTCGCGTTCAAGTACGTGAACGGCCATCCCGTGAACGCCGCGCGCGGCATGCATACGGTGATGGCGTTCGGCGCGCTCGCCGAAGTCGACACCGGCTACCCGCTGCTGCTCGCCGAACTGACGCTGACCACCGCGCTGCGCACGGCCGCGACGTCGGTACTGGCCGCGCAGGCCCTCGCCCGCCCCGACTCGCGCACGATGGCGCTGATCGGCAACGGCGCGCAGAGCGAATTCCAGGCGATCGCGTTCCACACGCTGCTCGGTATCGAGGAGATCCGTGTATTCGACGTCGATCCGCTCGCGACCGACAAGCTCGTGCGGAACCTCGCCGCATATCCGGCGCTGCGCATCGTGCGCGCCGCGTCGACCGCCGATGCCGTGCGCGGCGCCGACATCGTGACGACCGTCACCGCGGACAAAGCCTATGCGACGATCGTCACGGCCGACATGATCGAGCCCGGCATGCACCTGAACGCGGTGGGCGGCGATTGCCCGGGCAAGACCGAGCTCGAAGCCGGCGTGCTGCAGGCGGGCCGCGTGTTCGTCGAATTCGAGCCGCAGTCGCGCATCGAAGGCGAGATCCAGCAGATGCCGGCCGACTTCCCGGTGACCGAACTGTGGCGCGTGCTGCAGGGCGAGACGAGCGGGCGCGAACGCGCGGACGAAGTCACGGTGTTCGACTCGGTCGGCTTCGCGCTGGAGGACTACTCGGCGCTGCGCTACCTGTACGCGCTCGCGCAGCAGCACAACGCGGGCGTCGAGATCGCGCTGATTCCGCCGGCCGTCGATCCGAAGAACCTGTTCGCGCTGATCGACGATCCGGCCGCGATTGCACAGGGTCACGCGGCGTTCGTGACCGAAGCCGTCGCCGCGTTCGCGCGCTGATCGACCTCCGCGGGCGGCCGGTGCGCCGCCCGCTCCCCTGCCCTTCGCTCCCGCCTTTCATGAATCTCGTATCGATCCAGGCGCCGTCCGCCGTCGTGATGATTCGGCCGCACCGCTTCGTGCCGAACCCGCAGACCGCCGCCGACAACGCCTTTCAGCGCACGGCCGGCAACGGCGCGAGCAGCCCGCCGTCGGTGTCGGCCGCCGCGCGCGACGAGGTCACGGCCGCCGCTCAAACGCTCGCCGATGCGGGCGTACGCGTGCACGTGTTCGACGACCACGGCGAACGCGACACGCCCGACTCCGTGTTCCCGAACAACTGGTTCTCGACGCATCCGGGCGGGCACGTCGCGCTGTATCCGATGTACAGCGCGAACCGCCGCCGCGAACGGCGCGCGGACGTGATCGAAATGCTGAAGGCCGAGTACCGCGTGCAGGACGTGATCGACTACTCGGGGCTCGAATACGACGACGTGTTCCTGGAAGGCACGGGTGCGATGGTGCTCGATCACGTCGCGCGAATCGCGTACACCGCGCGTTCGCGCCGCGCCGATCCGGTCGCGCTCGAGCGCTTCTGCACGAATTTCAACTTCGAGCCGATCTGCTTCGACACGGCCGACGCGAATGGAAAGCCGATCTATCACACGAACGTGATGATGAGCGTCGCCACCGAATTCGCGATGGTCGGCCTCGACCTGATCGCGGATCGGCGGCGCCGCGACGAGATCGCGCAACGTCTGACCGAAACGGGCCGCACGGTGATCGCGCTCGATCACGCGCAGATCGCGAACTTCGCGGGCAATACGCTGGAACTGTCGGGCAAGGACGGGCGCGTGCTCGCGTTGTCGCGGCGTGCGTTCGACTGCCTCACCGGCGAGCAACGCGAGACGATCGCACGCTCCGCGCGGCTGTTGCCGCTCGACGTGCCGACGATCGAACTGGCCGGCGGCTCGGTGCGCTGCATGCTCGCGGGCATTCATCTCGCGCGGCGCGCGGCAACCCGTGACGTGAAGGAAATCGAATCGGTGGAACGGCAACGCGAACCCGTGTCGCACGCCTGAGAGACAGAGACAGGCCGCGACGCACGACCGCACATGACCGGATGATGCTTCGATCTGCGAACCGGATCGAAGCACCGCGCCCTTGCGTCAACCGGCCAGCAGCTTCAACCCGGCCGGCAGCGTTTCGCCGAACACGCGCGCCGTGTCGGCTTCGTCGAACGCAATCGCTTCGCGCACCATGTCGATCCACGCCGCCGATGCATTCGCGGCCGACAGGCGCTTGATCACCGCTTCGCGCGTGTCGTCCGGCAAATCGCGTTCGCGGTCGCCCGTCATCCGCGCGATTTGCGCGGCCGCGAAGGCCGCGGGTTCCACCCGCTTCCAGTCCAGCGCGAACAGCGCGTCGAGCCAGCGGTTCGCGATCCCGGCCGGCACGACACTGTGCGCGCTGCCGTAGAACGGCCGGCGCGCACCGATCCGCCCGAGCGCCCACGCGCACAGCGTGCGCTCGGCCGGCTTCTGCAATTGCACGATCAATCGCTCGGCCAGTTCCACCTTGCGTTCGACCGGCAATCGTTCGAGCGACGCGGACAAGCGCGTCATGTCGGCCGGGCCGACCTTGGCCGGGTCGAACGGCAGCTTGCGGCGCTTGTCGTCGGACGGTTCGAGGAATGCGATCGCGTCGCGCACCTGGGTCTGTGCATCGTCGTCGAGGCCGCCGGCCACGCGCCGCCACAGCGTCCACCACTCCGACCACACCTGCGCGTCGTTCACGTACTGAATCCCGTCGTCGAACAGCGGCCACAGCTGCTCGATGCGCCATGCGTCGAGCGGATGGCCGAAGCCGGGGCGCAGGCAATAACCGGCCAGGTTCAGCCATGCGCGTTCGTGATCGGCCGAGCGCCGCCGACGACGCGCCCGTGCGAGCAACGCGTCGAACAGTTCGCGCGCGAGCGCGACGTCCCACTCGTCGCGCGGGCCGAGCACCTGTTCAAGTTGCGCGCGCAACCGTCGCGTGTCCTTCGGCGTGACGTCAGCGGCCTTGCTGCCGAACGAACGGTCGATCAGCTCGATCGCGTGGTCGAGCTGCGGATGGCGCGCCAGCGCGGCGCCGTCGCCCTGCGCGGGCGCATCGCCGCGCAACTGGAATTCGAGCCGCCAGCGCCGCGATGCATCGTCGGTCGCGATGCAGTGCATTTCGAGCGTGCCGACCTCGGTCAGCGACGCGGTGAGCTTCACCGGCGTTTCGCGTGCGTCGCCGCCGGCCTGCCGGTCGACGACCGTCGCGATCGGCGGCAGCCGCACGAAATCGCCGCCGTCCAGCTCGACGAGATCGCCGGGCCGGTACGCGGTCTCGGCCACCGTCGACACGAGGTGGAAGCGTACCGGCTGCCCGAGCTGCAGCGCGAACGTGCGCTCCTCGAGCCGGATCTCGCGGCCTTCCTCGGCACCGCGCGGCAGCAGGCAGACGCCGCGCGGCGCGGCGTCGCTCTCACCCTCACCGTCGTCGAGCACGAGGAAATAGCTGCGCGCCGAGCCGCCGCCGATGCGCGGCGCATGCCCGGCGCGCGCCAGGCCGTACGCCACCGCGCCGCGCGCGACGGCCACGTCCGGGTGTGCGTTGTGCAGCACGTCGAGCTGTGCGCCGCGCCATGCGCCGAGTGTCTGCGCGAGGCGGCCGGCGAGTGCACCCGCGCGGAACACGCCACCGTTGAGCAGCAGCGTGTCGGGCAGCGGGCCTTCCGCATGACGGTTCAGGAACGCGGCGACGTGGCGCGTGACGCCCGGATCGCTCGCATACGGCAAGCCGAATTCGACGATCGCGGCCCGCGCACGGCGCGGCAGCTCACCCGCCTCGACCTGCGGAAAGAAACCGTCGACGACGACCTGCTCGACTTCCTGCCGCGTCAACTCGGCCGAGCGCGCGCCGCCGACGAGCTTGCTGCCCGCGCCGAGCAGCGTCACGGTGACGGACGCCGGCGCGTCGTCGCCGAGCAGCCGCTCCTTCGCGGCGCGGCAGCGTTCGACGAGCTGCGACAGACTCGCGGCGGACAGCCGCGTGCCGGGCTCGGTCAGCCGCGGCTCGACCAGGCGCGCGAGCGCGAGGTCCATGTTGTCGCCGCCGAGCATCAGGTGATTGCCGACGCCGACGCGCGTGAAGGTCGGCTCGCCGTCGTCGCCCGGCGCGACGTCGACGAGCGTGAGATCGGTCGTGCCGCCGCCGACGTCGCAGATCAGCACGCGGCGCGGCGCGGCGAACGTGTCGCGCAACGTCGCGCGCTGGCCGTACAACCAGTCGTAGAACGCGGCCTGCGGTTCTTCGAGCAAGCGCAGCGCCGGCAGTTTCGCGCGCCTCGCGGCCTCGACCGTCAACGCGCGTGCGCCGTCGTCGAACGAGGCCGGCACCGTCAGGATGACGTCCTGCTTCGCGAGCGGCGCATCGGGAAAGCGGGCATCCCACGCGGCACGCACGTGCGCGAGATAGCTCGCGCTCGCGTCGACCGGCGACACCTTGTCGACGCCGTCGGCCGCGCCCCACGGCAGGATCGCCGCGAGCCGGTCGACCGATGCGTGCGACAGCCAGCTCTTCGCGCTGGTGACGAGCCGGCCCGGCACCTGGGCGCCGAGCGTGCGCGCATAACGGCCGATCACGGCCGGCGGCACATCAGCCGCGGCCGCAGCGGCCTTCGGAGCAGCCGCCCACGGCAGGCGCAGCGCGTCCGGCGGCAGCTCGTCCGCCGCCGGGTGATAGCGCACCGACGGCAGCAGCGGCTGCGCGGCCACCGCGCCGGGGCCGACCAGCTGGTCGACGTCAAACACGCGGATCGCGTCGGAGCCGGCCTCGACGTATGCGACGACCGTGTTGCTCGTGCCGAGGTCGATGCCGACGGTATAGCGCTTCATCGCGCTCAGGCGGCGCCGCGCACGTCGAACTCGACCTTCCAGCGCTCGTCCGTCCCGCTCGGGATCGCCTCGAGCTCGAGCGTGCCGGCTTCGGTCACGCGCGCATGCAGCTTCACCGGCACGATCTCGCCGACCGTGCGCCCTTCGGCGGGCAGCGTGGCCTGGATTTCCTCGAGCTCCTGCAGCTCTTCCGCCGACCAGTAGTCGAGCAGCGTGCCGACCTCGTCCTGACGGCGCACCGACGACCCGAAGAAGCGGAACTGCACCGGTTCGCCGACGACGAGCCCGAACTCCTGCGGCGGCAGCGCCGCATCCGAGCCTTCCTCCATCCCGAACGGCGCGACGCACAGCGCCTGCACCGGCGGTTCGAGCCCCGGCACCGCGGGCATCGCCGATTCGATCGCGACGTAGTACGCACGCGCCGTGCCGCCGCGAATGCGCACGCCACGGCCGCGCTTCACGAAGCCGTAGTACGCGGCGCCGCGCGCGACCGCGAGATCGAGGTCCGCGCCTTCGAGCAGGCGCGCGGCCGGCGCACCTTCGGCGGCGAGCCAGCTGTTGAGCGTATCGAGCACGCGCTGCGTGAGCAGCGCCGACTTGAACACGCCGCCGTTGAACAGCACGGCGGTCGGATGCAGGAACGTCGCGCCTTCCGGCAGCGTGCGCTGCACGCCTTCCAGCGCGTCGAGCGCCGCGACCTGGCGGCCGAGGAACGCCGCGAGATGGCGCGTGATGCCCGCGTCCTGCGCATACGGCAGGCCGAGCTGCGTCAGCCCGACGCGCGCGCGGCTCACCGGACGCGCGGCCGCATCGACTTGCGGGAAGAAGCCTTCGAGGATCGTCTGCGTGAGTTCCGCGCGCGTCAGTTCGGTGCGGATCGACCCGCCGATCAGCTTCGAGCCGCGGCTCGGCACGACGAGCGGCACCGCGTCGGTCGTCGGGTCGGACAGCAGCGTTTCCTTCGCGGCGCGGCACGCGTAGGTCAGCGCGCGCAGTTGCCACGGATCGGCCTGCGTGCCCTGCTGCGCGAGCTTGCGCGCGACCACGTGCGCGAGCGCGAGGTCCATGTTGTCGCCACCGAGCAGGATGTGCTCGCCGACCGCCACGCGATGCAGCTCCAGGTTGCCGTCGCGCTCGACCACCGCGATCAGCGACAGGTCGGTCGTGCCGCCGCCGACGTCCACGCACAGGATCAGGTCACCGACCTGCACCTGCTTGCGCCAGCCGCCTTCGCTCTTCTGGATCCAGCTGTAAAGCGCCGCTTGCGGCTCCTCGAGCAGCGTCATCCGCGTGTAGCCGGCGGCACGCGCGGCTTCCGCCGTCAGTTCGCGCGCGGCCGGGTCGAACGACGCGGGGATCGTGACCGTCACGTCCTGGTCGGCGAACGGTGCGTCGGGATGCGCGTGGTCCCACGCTTCGCGCAGGTGCGTCAGGTAGCGGATCGAGCTTTCCAGCGGCGACACGCGCGCCACTTCGGGCGGCGCATCGCTCGGCAGGATCGCCGCGCGGCGGTCGACGCCCGGATGGCACAGCCAGCTCTTCGCGCTCGACACGAGGCGGATCGGCGTGCCCGCGCCGCGGGTGCGCGCCATCTCGCCGACCGCGAAGCCGCGCGAGGCCGTCCACGGCAGCGTCAGGTCGCCCTGCGTCAGCTCGCTTTCATGCGGAAGATAGAGGAACGACGGCAGCAGGTCGCGCGACTCCAGCGCACCGGGCGCGGTCAGCTGCGCGATCGGCAGCACCTGCTGCGTGATGTTTTCGCCGTCGCTCGCGGCGCTGTCGACATACGACAGCGCGCAGTGGGTCGTACCGAGGTCGATACCGATCGAATAGCGCGGATCGCTCACAGTTCCACCTCCGCCGGTGCGACCACCGATGCGTCGTGGCTGCCCGTCAGCTTCGGCAGGCGCACGTCGGCCACGCGCCAGCCGCGATGGCTGACCGTGCCCGTGAACGGCGCCGAACCGACCACGTTCCCCGTCACGCGCACGGCCGTCGCGTCGAAGCCGGCCGGCAGCGTCACGCGGCTGCCTTCGGCTTCATCGCGCACCGGCACGATCGTGAAGTGTTCGCGCAGCGCGGCACGGCAGCCGTCGTGCACGAGGCGTGCGGCGGCGCCGATGTCGGCGTCCGCGTAGCCGGCGATGTCTTCCTCGACGAAGTCGATGAAGCGCGCATCGCGCTGCAGCAGGCCGAGCAGTTGCAGCGCGGCTTGCGGGCTCGCTTCGCGCAGCTCGGGCGCCGGCGCCTTCACGGGCGCGGGTGCCGGCGCCGCGGCGGGGGTCGGCGCGACCGGGGCCGGGGCGACCGGTGCCGGCGCGCCGTCGCGCAGGCGCAGCACGCCGGCTGCGAACTCGCGGTTGCCGAGCACGGAGAAGAACGTGCCGACGGCCAGCGACAGCCGGCCGAAGAAGGACAGGTTGGTTTCGGGCATGGGGTCTGGACTCCTGTGGGCTCGCGACGCGGCGAGCATCTTGCCTGGGCGCCCGGCGACGGCGTGCGACTGCGCACTGCCGCCGCCCGGCGCGTGATTCGGACGCGCCCTCTCGGGTGCGGAAAACCCGTATTTTGCCCTGTGGCGGGCAAATCGGGCAGAAGTTGGGGGACAGAACACCGCGGTGCGGCGGTTTCGCGCCGCGCCGGATTACGTCGGACTACCGGCTATCGACGGCCGGCCGCGATGTTGCAGCGCGTCAGCGCGGCTTGCGGCGGCGCGGCGCCTTCGCTTCGAAATCGCGTGACAGCATGCCGAGCGTGACCTCACCGAAGCGCGCGAGCAGCACCGCCTCGGCCTCTTTCAGCGTGGCCGCCAGATGCGCGTTGACCGCCTGTTCGACCAGGCATTCGGGCGCATCCTCGGACACCAGATCCGAAAACACCGGCGGCTCGCCCACCGCACGATAGACATCGAGCAGCGTGATGTCGTCGAGCGCGACGGCGAGCGCCGAGCCGCCGCCGTGGCCTTTTTCCGACTGCACGTAGCCGCTATCGCGCAAGCCGCCGAGCAGGCGCCGCACGACGACCGGATTCGTGCCCAGCATCGCCGCGATCGCCTCCGACGTCAGCGGGCCGTCGGCCTGGTCCATGTGGATCAGCGCATGCAGCATGCGCGACAAACGGCTATCGGTTCTCATCGCCGGAGGGCTCCCACTCTCGAAACTCCTGAAGTTGCATGAATGATACCATCGACCTATCATGCAACTTCTCGTGTTTCATGAGTTGACCGCCATCGAAGCACGTTCTTCGCTGGCACGGATTCCGGAAAGGGGTGAACACATGCAGAACCATCATGAAGTGATCGTGATCGGCGGCAGCTTTGCCGGGCTGTCGGCCGCGATGCAACTGGCGCGCGCGCGACGCCGCGTGCTCGTGATCGATGCCGGGCGGCCGCGCAATCGTTTCGCGGCGCATGCGCACGGCTTTTTCGGGCAGGACGGCAAGCCGCCCGCGCGGATCGTCGCCGACGCCGCCGCGCAACTCGCCGCCTATCCGACCGTGCAGCGCATCGCCGGCGAAGCGCGCACCGCCGAACGCGATGCGCGCGGCCGCTTTCACGTGACGCTCGCGGACGGCAGTCGCGCCAGCGCCGACCGGCTGATCCTCGCGACCGGCATCCGCGACGCGTTGCCTGCGCTGCCGGGTCTTGCGGAGCGCTGGGGCGTCAGCGTGCTGCATTGCCCGTATTGCCATGGATACGAGGTGTCGGATCGGCAACTCGGCGTGCTGGCGACGCATCCGCTTTCGGTGCATCAGGCGATCCTGATTCCGGACTGGGGGCCGACGACGTGGTTCACGCAACGCGTAGTCGAACCAAATGAAGAGGAAGCCGCGTTGCTGGGCGCACGTGGCGTGCGTATCGAGCGATCGCCGGTCGTCGAGATCCTCGGCGACGCACCGCGTATCGAAGCGTTACGGCTCGCCGACGGGCAGGTCGTGCCGATCGAGGCGCTGTTCATCGGCGCGCGTACGGAGATGGCGAGCGATCTCGCGCAACAGCTCGGCTGTGCGTTCGACGAAGGGCCGCTCGGCGTGGCGATCCGCGTCGATACGTGGAAGCAGACGAGCGTTCCCGGCGTGTTCGCGGCCGGCGATGCGTCGAGCCTGATGACGAATGCGACGTTCGCGTCGGCATCGGGCGTCGCAGCCGGCGTGGGCGCGCATCGTTCGTTGATTTTCGGGCTGGACGCGTGATGGGCACGAAGCCGCAGGTTGGTTGACGCGGTGTAACGCTACCGTCTTCGCGCGATGTGTTGTTTAATGCTTCGCAACGCCAGCATTAAGAGACATGCAATGCTCGATCTCGAAGACCTGCGACTCGTCCGCGCGATCGGCGCGTCGCGCTCATTGGCATCCGCCGCTCGATTGCTCGACCTCACCCCGCCCGCGGTCACCATCCGCCTGCAGCGGATGGAGGCGCGGCTGGACGTACGCCTGGCCGTGCGACAGCCGAAAGGCATCGCATTGACCGACGAAGGCCAGCGGCTGTATCAGGAAGCCGTCGAGATTCTCGAGCGCGTAGAGGCGCTGCCGGTCAACATCTCCGGTGATCACGGCGACGTGCAGGGCACACTGCGCGTCGTCGCGCCGTTCGGCTTCGGACGCAAGTACGTCGCGCGGATCGTGCGTGACGTGCAGCGCGCGCATCCGAAGCTCGAGATCTCGCTGCACCTGTCGGAGAGCCCGCTGGGCAGCGCGTCGGGCGCCGACGTGGTCGTGCATGTCGGCACCCTGAAGTCGTCGTCGTGGATCGGCTATCCGCTCGCACCCAACGAGCGCTTCCTGTGCGCGAGCCCCGGTTACGCGCGTCGCATCGGCGAACTGAATCATCCGTCCGACCTCGCCCGCTACGACTGCCTGTGCCTGCGCGAGAACGACGAGGACGTCCCGCGCTGGCACTTCTCGCAGCCCGGCGACAACCAGGGTGAAGCCAGGCGATCCGCGGTGATCCGCGTCTCGGGCGCGCTTTCATCGAACGACGGCACCGTCATCACCGACTGGGCACTGGCCGGACTCGGCATCGTCGAGCGCTCGGAATGGGACGTCGCGCCGCTGCTGGCGAACGGCAAGCTGGTGCGGCTGCTGCCCGACTGGCATCTGCCGCCCGCGCCGGTGACCGCGCTGCTGCCGTCGCGCACCGGCCGCTCCGCGCGGCAACGGGTTTTTCTCGATGCCGCGAAGCAATTTCTCGATCCGCCGCCATGGCGCGGCAAGGCCTGAGCGGCTTTCCACGATTAAATGCTGCTTAATGATCGATTTGGCATGCGTTAAACACGCGGCTTGCCAACCGCCCTACAGTGTTCGCTGTCGGCAACCCACCGAGGCAACGCACCATGGGCATCCCACCCCTGAACACCCCCGCCGCATTGATCGACGTCGATCGCATGCGCAACAACATCGCGCGCATGCAGGCGCATCTCGACGCGCTGGGCGTCAAGTTCCGGCCGCACGTGAAGACCACCAAGTGCCAGCAGGTCGTCGACGCGCAGATCGCGGCCGGCGCACAAGGCATCACGGTGTCGACGCTGAAGGAAGCCGAACAGTTCTTCGCAGCCGGCGTGCGCGACATCGTCTACGCGGTCGGGATGATTCCGGCCAAGCTGGGCCAGGCGCTGGCGCTGCGCCGCCAGGGCTGCGACCTGAAGATCGTCGCCGACAGCCTGGAGACCGCGAACGCGATCGCCGAATTCGGGCGCGAGCACGGCGAGCGCTTCGACGTGTGGATCGAGGTCGACGTCGACGGCCACCGTTCGGGGATTCGGCCCGACGACGGCCTGCTGATCGACGTCGGCCGCGCGCTGGTCGATGGCGGCATGGCGCTCGGCGGCGTGCTCGCTCACGCCGGCTCCAGTTATGAATACGACACGCACGACGCGCTGGTCGCGATCGCCGAACAGGAGCGCAGCCGCACCGTGCATGCCGCCGAGCGCCTCAGGGCGGCCGGCTTGCCCTGCCCGGTGGTGAGCATCGGTTCGACGCCGACCGCGCTGTCCGCGACGAACCTCGAGGGGGTGACGGAAGTCCGCGCTGGCGTCTACGTGCTGTTCGACCTCGTGATGCACAACATCGGCGTGTGCGCGCAGGCCGACATCGCGCTGTCGGTGCTGACCACCGTCATCGGACACCAGGAAGAAAAAGGCTGGGCCATCGTCGACGCGGGCTGGATGGCGATGAGCCGCGATCGCGGCACCCAGCGGCAGGCGCGGGATTTCGGCTACGGGCAGGTGTGTACCGAAGACGGCGACGTGCTCGGCGAGTACGTGATGAGTTCGGCCAACCAGGAGCACGGCATCGTGTCGCGCATCGATACGCCCGACACGAGCATCGCGCAGCGGTTTCCGATCGGGACCCGTTTGCGGATCCTGCCGAATCATGCGTGCGCGACCGGTGCGCAACATCCGGAATACCACGCGCTGAGCGGCGACGGCACGGTACAGACCTGGCCGCGCTTCTACGGGTGGTGAGCGTCACGAGCATGGCAGCCGGTGCGGCGAACCAATGCCCGGCTCCCTCATCCAGACCAAATTGACAGTTTGTCTATATCTGTACAAACTATAAATCTCGCGATTCGCATTGCCCCACAGGCTCGCCCACCATGCCGACAGACGCTCAACTCCTTCTTCTCGACCGCGATGTGGTCGAACCGGCCCTTCAAGCCGAACAAGTGACGGCGGCGGTCCGCGAGGCCTTCATGCTGCATAGTCGACGCGCCGGGCGCGTGTTCCCGGTCGTCCGCGAGAAGCTGCATACCGGCGGTGTATTCGGGATCAAGTCGGGCGACGTCGCGAGCCAGGATCTGCTCGGTTTCAAAGCGGCCGGGTTCTGGCCCAGCAATCGCGGCCGCGGTGGCGAACCGCATCAGGCGACGATCGCGCTGTTCGATCCGGCCACCGGCCGCCCGCTCTGCATCATGGACGGCAACGCGATCACCACGGCGCGGACCGGCGCGGCAGGCGGCCTCGGGCTGCAGGCGCTCGCCCGCCGCGACAGCACGCGCATCTGCGTGTTCGGCACCGGCGTGCAGGCGCGCGTCCAGCTCGACTATGCGATCAGGCTGCTGCCGCAACGGTGCGCGGTGCAGTACGTGAACGTCAGCGGCGAAATCGATCCGGAGTTCGAATCGGCATTTCGCGAACGCTGCGACATCCGCGTCGCACGAGACCGCAACGATGCGGTGGCCGACAGCGACGTGGTCATCACGGCGACACCGGGCGGCGGCCCGCTGTTCGATGCGGATGCGGTCCAGCCGGGCACGCATCTGACTTGCGTGGGCGCGGATACCGCGGGCAAGCGCGAACTTCCCGAGCGCGTATTGGAGCGTGCGCGGATTTTCGTGGACGATCACGAGCAGGCGCGCAGCATCGGCGAGTGTCAGTGGGCGCCGGATTTGCCGCGCACTGAAATCGGCGACGTGCTCTCCGGGGCTGTATCGGTCGATCGCACGGCGAGCGAGATCACCGTGTTCGACATGACGGGGCTCGCGCTGCAGGACCTGACCGTTGCGCGTTTCCTGTATCGGCACGCTGTCGAGAGTGGCGCCGGGCGCGCGATCCCGTGGCCGTGGTGAGCGGCGACTGCGTGGTATCTTCCGTCGCCATGCACCTGACCAACGTTTCCGCCATCTCGTTCGATCTCGACGACACGCTGTGGCCGTTCGGACCCTCCGTCGAACGGGCCGAAGCGTCGCTGCATGCGTGGCTGCTCGCGCACGCGCCCGACACCGCGCGCGTGCTGCCCACGTCGCAGGCACTGAACCAGTTGCGCGACGAATACGAACGCTTGCGGCCGGATCTGGTCGGCGACTATCGTGCGTTGCGCATCGGCTCGATCCGGCTTGCGCTGGAACGCGCGAACGAAGACGTCACGCTAACCGACCGCGCATACGACGTGTTTTATGCCGCGCGGAACCAGGTCGAGTTCTTCGACGATGCATTTTCGGCGCTCGCGTGGCTGAGCGCGCGCTTTCCGCTGGTCGCGGTGACGAACGGCAATGCGGACCTTCGGCTGACGGGCGGCGGCGAGTTCTTCCGCGAAACGCTCAGCGCGCGTGCGTTCGGCTTCGCGAAACCCGAGCCGGAGATTTTTCGTGCGGCCGCCGCGACGCTTGGCGTGCCTGCGGGGGGACTGCTTCATGTCGGGGATGATTACCACCTCGACGTCGTCGGCGCGTTGAATGCGGGGCTTCAGGCGGCGTGGGTGGTGCGCAACACGCATCCGGACGGGGAACACGTTCGGCAACGAGCGGCTTCCGCACATCTCACGCTGCGCGACCTGTCGATGCTTTGTCGAGCGCTCGGCGGGCCCGGCGAGGTGTCGTAGACATTCTTAAGACGATCGGCCTGATCGAATCCTTCGATATGAATCGCCTGCTGTTCGGCAGCGTAGCACCCATACCGTGCAACACGTCTACCAAACTCGCATATCGGGGCGACAGAAACCCGAAACAATATCCATTAGCTCAAGAATCACCATCTGCCCGGATCACCGCTAACCTCGCTAACTACAAGGGCCGCTAACGCGGCCCTTGTAGTTAGTTACTGCTTGATGCGAAACGCCTCTTGCAGCGTTACTTCATCATCCCAATCCCCATCTTCGAAGCATCTAACAACCCTACTGCTCAATGCTCCTTGCAATAAATTGTACAAATTGGGCGATCTAAAATTAACTTCCAGCCATAGTGCTCGATCACTCTCTTTTGTCAACCTAGCATCATACTCAGCCAACGTCTGTAGGCCCCGGTCCTTCAGGCAGACTTCCTGAGCTTGCGCTTTGACACAGGCGTCACTGGACTTCAGTGAATCGATGACAAGCTGCGCTGAGGCAGCGTCGTCAAACACCAATCTATATTCGTAACTCATGATCCGTGCGGCCTCCCTCGAACGGCTGGCAGATCCGCAGGGTTACGGGACCAATGTGCGTTGGATCCGGTGATACAAGCACCTCCGCTGGAGCGCGATATAGTGCTCGAGTAATGCCTCCAAGAATATACTGCCGATCATGATCGGTTATCGAGATTGTACTTGGCGACTCTAGAAACATCCTCGTCCTCATCATCCGCAAGCCTTCTGACTACTGAAATAGGAGTCCTTTTATTCGAAGCGATGCCCTGCCGAACGATCGCATCAAGATCCCTTGACAATATATCAAATAATTCATCAGATAATTTCCTCTTCACGGCAATGAAACGGCGAACATCAGGTTCAAATTTGCAAAGCAACGTCAAGATCTCAAGCGGAACCGTCTTGTTATAAGCAACCCATTTCCTGTATTCCGGGAATCTATCAATAATATCTTTCCACACTAAAACAGGAGCATCGTCAGTCGCAGCGCGATCATACTCCTCCTTGATAGAACTATCTCGCAGCGCGACAAACTCTTCAGCAGAGTAAATCATTTCGGCTCCTTGAATTTCAATCAATCCTCTTCCCGGAATCGCTCTGATGCTTATTCATTTAATTACCACATACATCTCCACCCTCCATCCATACACCATTTTTATCGCATAATTTCCAGGCCTGTTTCCATGCCCCGTTTATCCTTCGGACCACCATATTCCTGTACTCGGATCTCGCACATACTCAGCGTACTCGACGCCAGGGACGTGTAGTACGGTTTGGAACAATCCTGCCATTGCGGTCAAATCCCCCTTCATTATCGTCGTACTGCGTCGGTCATGCTGGTTACGAACAGCAAGTCCCCGTGATCATTTTCCGCAAGCATCCACGAGAAGTCTTTGGGGACTACGTAATACTCAAAGAACCGACATTCTTTTATAACTTCGGAGATCGCCTGAATTGGAGCATCGAAGATAAACTTTTCCTCGTCACCCTCATCCACTACAAACCATACGTCTCGCGTCGAGGAAGGAGCCAACTCAGCAAGATGCAAGTAGCCACTATCGTCTTCATACTGAAATACAATTGGCTTCTCTTTTAAACTTGTCCACCAAGCACGCGGATTTCCATCAACAAATATGCCGTGAATTTTTCGTAATAGTGCTTCCCTATTGCTTGGCTGCTGATCACTCAGGCCGCAATTCTTCAGTGCAATGGATAGTTCAGCCTTGAAATCGTCGGCATCAAGATTTTCCATTACTAGACACCTCCTCACAGCTTTTGGTCGGGCCTATGGGGATGTTGTGGTCCCTCATAAGTAATATTTCCGCGCTGACACCCGCATCCTCGTTTGCCAGCAGTCTGCCATCCAATGTGGGGTTTATCGTGGCCTTGCGCCGAGTCCATATCTGCATGAGGTGCGTCATATGCTACTTTGGCGCCACCTGCACCTTTGAACTCAACAACGGTACCTGTTACTGGATCCATTTTCGAGAACGCTACGTTCTCTGGATTAGTCATTCCCGCCTTTTCAAACGCCCCCCGTCTAGCCGTATCGAAATCAGGTGCATTGGAAACCGTAGCGAGCCCTAGGGGATCGACCCACTGTACTGGATTCGGCGCGTATTGATAAACGTTGACGCCTCCTTGCAGCCCGATGGGGTCTTTCGACACGAACCGCCCAATATCCGGATCGTAATACCGATACCGGTTGTAATGCAGCCCCGTCTCTTCATCGTGATACTGCCCCTGAAACCGGATCGCATTACCCGCCTCATTCGGCTCCGGCGTCTCCCGCCACACCATCTTCTCACCGCCCCACGCCCGATACCGACCCAGCCACACCACCTTCCCCGCGTCATCCAGCAGTTCCTGCGGTGTCCCCAGATGATCGTTCTGGTAGAACAGCGTCGCATGCCGCGTCTTGGCCGGCACCTGAACGAACCGACCGTCCGTGCCCGTTGCAACGAACGCCGCCTCCACCAGCGTCTCGTCCAGTCGTGCCAGCGGCACGAACGTGCCCGGCTCGTGCAGGTACAGCGACGCGCCCTGCCACTGCCGCCGCTCGCCGAACGTATGGACCCGCTGCGCCACCGGCACCGAGTACGCATCGTCCGGATCCTCTCGTACCACCTGCGGCGCGCGATGTGCGAGCGGATCACGCTCGCCCAACTGCGGCGGCGGGACGTGGAACCGCTCCTCCATCAACAGCACGTCGCCGTCCCACGTGAACACCGTTCGATCGACGCTACCGTTCTTGCTCGCCACTTCCTTCAACCGGCGACGGCCGAACGCGTCATAGGTGAAGCTCACGCGTAACTCCGGGCGCACCGTGCCCGGTATCGACGTCACGCCGCTTTGCGTCCGCTCGATCCGGTCAACCTCATTCGCCGCCGGCGGCTTCGCGTAACGATCGGCCCGTTTGAGCCGGTTCGCGGCATCGTACTCGTACAGCCACGTCACCCCACCCGGTTCAGTCTTGCGCACCAGGTTGCCGTTCGCATCGTGATCGTAGCGTGTGCGGTTCAGTTCCTTCAGCACATTGCCGACGCACTTCGGCAGCGCGTCGTACCAACTGGTCAGCGCATTGAACTCCTCAGCGATCCCCAAGCGCCTCGCGAGTTGCTCGTCCGGCAATCGTTCGCCCGGATGGGCGTCCCACCACGCGCGATCCTGCGCCATCTGCCGCTGCATCCGCGCCGTGACAGACTCGATCGTTTCCTCGCTCGGGCGCGGCGGGATATTCTCCGGATCCACCGGATTGCCCGCCGGATCGAACGCAAACACCTCCTTCAAATCCAGCGTCGTCGCCTTCAACAAACGCCCGGTGGGATCGTATGTGTAATCCGTGACGCCGCGCGTGCGGTCGTCGATGCGCGTCAACTGGCCCGCCGCGTCGTAGCGCAGCTCCCGCCCGACGATCCAGTCTTTCGGTAACGTCCTTTGTACGTCGTGACGCACGATCATCCGTTTCAGCCGGCCGAGCGGATCGTATTCGCGCCGCTGCTCGAAGTGCCGATATTGACGGCGGGTCTCGCGATGCAGCGCGTCACGCTCGAAATCCACCAGCGGCTGACCGTCCAGCAGTACGCCATGCAGATGACCCGAGCCGTAGCGCAGCCAGTCGATCGTCCGCGTATTCGGCAGTTGCGTGCGGATCCGGTTGCCGAGCACGTCATATTCATGCCGGGTCACGGTCGTATAGGCACTGTCGGTATCCGGGTAGATCGTCTGTTCTTCCGCGATCAGGTTGTCGGCGTCGTCATAGTGCAGGGTCACGCGACTGCCGTAACCCTGCGCGGTTGTCAGCCGACCACGAGCGTCGTAATAGAAACGCTCGATCACCTGAGCGCGACCGCTGGCGCCCTTCAGCTCCCGCCGCGTCAGGCGGCCGAGCGGATCGCGCGCGTAGCTCGTGTCGATATCACCGGTCTGCGAGCCGATCAGTTGCCCCGTGTCGTCCCACCGGTAGCGAGTCGTGCCGCCATCGAAGTCCGTCTGCTCGGCGAGGCGCCCCAACTGGTCGTAGCTGAACCGCATCCGGTCGCGGTTCTCGTTGGTCAGCGTGTCCAGCCGCCATTGTCGGTCGTATCCGTACGCCAGTTCCCGGCCTGCAGCGTCCTTGCGCCAGATCGGCTGCCTGCGCGCGTTGAACATGTATTCGGTGGTCTGGCGTGCGCCGTCGCGGTACGTGCGCAGGTTGCCTTCGCCGTCCCACGTGAAGCGCTCTTCGGTGCCATCCGGATGCGTGACGCTAGTGACCTGTCCCCGCGCATCGCAGCTGTACAGCGTAATGTGCCCCGCGGCATCGGTGACCCGCGACAGATGACCGCGCTCGTCGTATCCGTAGTACGTCGTGTGGCCGGAGCAGTCGGCCGCCTCCGCCAGCCGTCCTCCGTGGTCGTAGCGAAAGCGCTTCACGCCGCCCTTCGGGTCGGTCAACGACAGCAGCTCACTTTGAGCGCCCCATGCGTAGCGGGTCGTGCGACCTGACGCATCCGTCACCGAGACCGGGCGGCCGAGCGGATCGTAGTCGGTTTGGGTGACGCGGCCGTCCGCGGTCGTGACCGTGACGGGCAGACCGGCAGCATCGTATTCAGTGCGCGTCGTATTGCCGAGCGCGTCGGTTTCGGCAGTGAGGCGCCCCTGCGCGTCATAAGCGAAACGTTGCGTGTGACCCAGCGCGTTCTTGGTGCCGACGAGACGGTTCTGTTCGTCCCATTCATAGGACTCGGTCGAACCATCCGGGTGTTCGACCAGCACGATCCGGTTGTGGAAATCGTAGCGGTGAGTGGTGGCATGACCGTCCGCATCGGTGACCTTGGTGTACCAGTGTTCACGGTGGTACGCGAAGCGCGTGTCGTCCTGGACGTGCTGCCCTTCGGCGCCGTACCAGGTGCGCACACAGCGCGCATCGGCCGGCGCCGGCACGCCTTCGCGTCGCCCCGGCCAGTCCCACGTCAGATTCGCGGGATTGCCGTTGAAGTCCGTATAGCGCGTGAGCAGGTGCTGCTCGTACGCATACGTGCGCCGGAAGCCGAGCATGTCGACGTGGCCGATCAGGTCGCCTTCGGCGCTGTACGTGTAGTGCGCGAGTGCTTCGTTCGCGAGGCCAGGGACGCCCGCGCGGTAGATCGCCGACACCCGGCCGTCGACGTAGTCGATGCGAATCGCGTTGGCCACGCCGTCGCTGATCGTCGTGAGTTCACCGGCTGCGTTGTAGGTGAAGCTCAGGCCGAGGCCGTCGCGGTTCGTCCGGGAGATGAGACGGTAGCGAGCCGATGCAATGAAGCCATGCAGTTCGTAATCCTCTCGACTGCCGTCGGGATAGCTCAGTCGAATGTGGCGCCCATCCAGCCGCGTCACCGCGAACTGTTCGGCCGGCACCTCCAGCGATTCCCCCATACCGACTGGCGGCAACGGCACCGCCCGGCTATCGGGATCGAAGAACGTCAACGTTCCATCCCGTTCCTCCAGCGACAGGTGATACGCGCTACTCCAGCGCGCGCCCAGCGGGCTCCCGTCGTAGGCCGCGAGGCTCGACCGGTAGCGTCGCGTCCACACGATCGGCACGACGCCGTCGAGCACGAAGTCGGTCTGCTCGAGGTTCTCGTCGCCCATCGCGTAATTGACCGGCTTCGGGGTCGTGGTTTTCGGGCACCCGCATCCGTTCTTCGCCGGCAGCGGGCTCGGCGCCGCGCCTTTCTGCGTCGAATCACGATGCTCGCCCGGCTTCCTGTGCGGCTCGCGCATCGTGCCCGGCGCGGCCTGCGCCACATGCGACGGTATCCTGCGTGCCTTGCGGGCCTTGATCTCCGCGGCGATCTGCCCGGCCATGAACAGCAGACTGCCGGCTTCCTCCACGCTGCCGAACGCCCGGTCGAGCATCGGCCCCGTGTCGCGATCGAACGCGTCCAGCCACGCGACGATCGCGTCGCGCTGCCCCGAGACCTCGAGCAACTGGTCAATGCCAATGAGCGCGATCTCCTCCGTCGACGGCACCCACGACAGGAAGCCCGTGTTCTTCTTGACCCGTCCCATCTGCTCGGCCACGGAGACGGGATCGAGCACGAAGCGGCGCACCGTGCGCGAGGCTTCGCGCACGCCTGCGACGATGTCGGTCTTCCATTTCGCGAGGGACACGTCGAGTTCGGCCATGAACGCAAGCACGTCGCCACCGGCCGTCGCCCAGAACAGGTCGACCAGCACCGCCGCGCCCGCGCCCTTCGCGAACGCGAGCAGCACCTCCTTGACGACCGCGCGCGCCGGTCGCGTCGCATTGCCCGCCGCCGGCACAACGCCGATCGCATCGATCGCGAGGATCCCCCAATTGAGCACCTTCCCGGTGCCGCCCGGCTCGCTGCAGATCCGGTAGATATCGACGCCGACGTCGTACAGCGACATCGCATTGCCGACGAACGGCACCATGTACAGGCACTGCACGAAGATTTCGAGGCCGTGATTGCCGACCGATTCGGCGTCGGCCGGGATCAGCGTCGGAGACGTCCGGGGCGCGGGGACCGGACCGACGATGACGCGCCGTGCTTCGGCATTCTGAAGAAGTGCCTTCGGGATCTGGCGCTGAGGGATGGAAGGTGCGGCGGTTCCGGTCATGGTTGTTATCTGTCTAGAACGGGAAAAAACGCGGAGCGTGAATCAACGCGACACGGTGGTTTTGACGAGCGCAGGCGTGACATCCGATACCGAGGCCGTCGCACGATTGGCAGCGGCATTCGCAACCGGCTGCCCGACCGGTTCGAGTGCGGCTCGAGCAAGCGCGGCGCCATCGCCTTTCGCGACGCCGGCAGCGGCGCCGGATGTTGCCGCCCCGATGGAGGCAGCCGCATCCAGTCCTTGCCTGACTGCGTCGCTTTCCGGCACCGCCGCCGCCATCACGGGCCCGACGAGACTAGGCACCGCCTGGCCGGCATCGCGACCGACCGCCGCAAATAGCGCCGTTCCTTTCGGGTCGACCCACTTGCGCGCCTTATCCTGAATATCGTGGTCTTCTTCGAGGTACTCGACCGCGCCGCCGCCGCGCGGCACATTCGCGACCGTGCCCCTGCCGTTGGCATCGAGCCGGCCCTCGCGCCACGAACCATCCGGAAACGTCACGCGATACGGTGCGTTCCTGACTGGCTCGCCATTCGGGTACGCATGCCAGAGTTGCATGCCGGTTTGTTCCTGTTCAGGCATCAGCGGCAACGCCTGCCTCAGCGTCGCGGATGGCCCGACGCTCAATTGCCCTTTCACCCGGATCTCGCCCGCACTGCCGATCTCGACGATTCCGCCTTCGAGCTTGATATAGGCACCACCGCACATCAGCGTCAGCGCCTTCTGCGCATTCAGCGTCACCGCATCCGACGTGCTCTCGATCGTCACGCCCTTCAGCGCCGTGAGTTCGAGCGCGTCTGCCTGCGCCTGCACGTCGACCTTGCCGGCGCCCGCGTACAGCTTCATCCCCTGCGCATTCGCATACATCGATACCGCATTGCCGGCCGCGACCGTGAAATTGCCGCCGATCGCCGCATCCGCATTGCCGCCCGTCGTCGTGAACAGATGTCCGCCTGCCGCCAGTTGCATGTGCTCGCCACTGGTGATCGCCACGCCGTGTGGCGCAGACGCGAGCAACACAGCCGCTTCGAGATCCTTGATCTGCGATTCGAGCAATGCCTGCTGTGCGTCGCATGCGGCCACCGTTGCTCGAGCCTTCTCGACCGCTTCGGCCAGGCTGCGCATGCGGGACCGGGCCGCGTCGAGCTGCTGGCGGGCCGCCGTCATGTCGAAAGCCTGTCCGCTCGCGTTCGACTGGACATCGGCCGTCAGGAACAGCCCCTTGCCCGCACGCAGTACCCCGCGTTCGTCGGTCCTGACCTCGAACCCTTCACCGCGCACCGCCTTCCGGCTGTCGACGAGATAGCCGAGATTGACCTGAGTCTTGCCGCCATAGTCCGTCGACAGCTTGATGCCTTCGCGTCCTTTCCGATCCTCGAAACGAAGCTTGTTGTTTGCCCGCGTGCGGATCACGTTGCGCGTATTGAATTCGTCCCGGCTCGTCACCAGGTCGGTCGCCTGACTGTGATGATGTGCGTACGCGATATAAGGCCGATTCGGATCGCCCCCCACGAATGCAACCGCCACCTCCGTATCGGCGAGCAGCGGGAAATGGAAGCCTGTCTGGTTGTCACCAGCGAACGGTTTGGCCAGCCTGAGCGGCACGGATTCACCACCTGCCGCCCAGTCGTCGAAGTCGAAATCGAATCGTACGGTGTAGAGGCCAGCGCTCGTCAGATGCGCATAGGGCGAAGTATCCGGCGCCGTGACGCGCGCCGACAGCGTGCCGGCGATTGCCGGCCAGCGCCGTTCGTCGAGCTTCAGGCGGAACGGCCGGCCACTGGGAATCGCGTCGAACGTGTTGATGTACGACGCATCCCGGCCGCCTTCGTGACGCACGGCAATGATGACGATCCCGTGCGGCGCATCGGCCGGCTTCTCGTCGAGCTTCGCGACGAGCCCCGGTGCGAAATCCACCACCGAACTCGTGCCGGAATACACGACCTGCCACGCAACCGCGGCTTCGTGGCGCAACTGCGCTTCGTGCCGGGCTTCGTTGCCGTCCAGATGATGCGTGCCGAAGACGTAATGCCGGCCCCACGTCGTCGGATCGTCGCGAACGATATTCACTTCGGCATTGAAGCGGTCGTAGGCCTTGTCCGGGTTGTAATCGGCAACCTTCACCGACTGCGGAATTGTTTCGCTCAGCGACTCGAGCGACAGCACGGCTTCGTGACCGGTTTCGAGTCCGCTTGCCTCGCGATACGGAATCACGACATCCGGACGATATGTGTAGGCATCGACGTCGTCGCCGAAATGCAGTTCGTCGCCATGCTGCCCGGCACGGAAAAAGCAGAACAAGCCCGTCTGTTCCATCAGCAACCTGATGTAGTCCCAGTCGGACATCCGGTACTGCATGCGGAACGCGAGACGCGGATAGGCGCGCCGCAGCTTGAACGAGAACTGATGGGAGCGGAATTCGTGCCGCCTCAGGATCGATTCGATGATCTCGGGCACGGACTGCTGCTGGTAGATGCGTGATGTTTCGACGAGACGCAGGCGAGCGACGAATGGCTCGACAACGATGCGATACGACACGAAATCGTGGGTCTTGCGAATCTGGCCGAATGCGGTGATGCAGCCGGCGAAGGTACGCAGCGCATCGGCGGCGCCGGCCGCTCCTGCCGGCTCGATCGTGAAGATCGCCGGGCGATTGAGATAGTCCGGACGCGCGAGCGGAGCCGGGCTGGTCAGCGTCAGGTCGATTCGATAGGGCTCGCCGAGCCGCTCGCCGAGCGCGAACGACATAATCGACAGATCCTGCGCCCGAGGCGCCCCCGGCACCTCCAGGAAATACGACTGACGGCCGGTTATCCATTGCGCGAGCGCACCGTGCGCACTTCGTTGTCGAGCCATGTTTTTCTCTCAGCCACGGATTTTTTTGTGGAAGCTGAGGGATAAACGATGGCCACGTTCTCGTCCAGCGAATGGCAACAGTTCGCAACAATGTTCGTGGTTGACCCGCAGTCAAGCCGGATCAACCACCCGCTCACGCCGCCTTCCGCGCCTCCGCAATCCGCTGCGGCGCCTTCGGCCGTGCATACAACCGTTCGAGATACGCGCGCAGTTGCGGGAACGGTTCGATCAGGTTGCATTCGCTCGCCCAGTCGATCAGATACGCCGTCACGCAATCGGCCACCGTCAGCGTATCGCCGACGATGAATTCACGCCCTTCGAGATGCTTGTCGAGAATCACGGCCATCGCGTTGAAATCCTCGCGCGCCAGTTCGATGTCGGCCGGCGAGCGCTTCTCGGGCGGATAGATGAACGTATGCCGCGTGATGCGCCACAGCGGCTGCTCGAGTTCCGTCACCGCGAACATGATCCACCGATAGGCGTCGGCACGCCGCGCAAGATCGACCGGCAGCAATTGCTTCTCCGGATACTTGTCCGCGAGATACAGCACGATCGCGGCCGACTCGGGAATCACGAGGTCGCCATCCACCAGCACGGGCACCTTCCCGGCCGGATTGAGGTGCAGGAATTCGGGCCGCTTGTGCTCGCCCGCGAGCAGGTTGACCGACACGAATTCGAAATCCGCGTCCAGTTCCTTCAGCCCCCACAGCGCGCGTTGCGTGCGGGTGCCGGCAAATCCGTAAAGCTTCATTGCAGTGTCTCCATCCAGATTGTCGGGAATTGGTCTCCATGCAGGCTGCGGCGCATGGTTCATGCGTTCATCGTTTACATACCGGGCACCGCGAGCACCGGCATCACCTCGATCGTGTCGCCGGGGAACAGCGTGAAATGCGGATGGCCTTCGAACAGCGCGGCAGCAGCGTCGTGCGACGCGGCGCGCACGACGGTAAAGCCGCTCAGCGCATTGGCGGTGTCCGTGATGCCGCCCTTGCCGATGGATTTGGTCTTGCCGAGCGGCCCGCCGAGCTCGACGATCGCGTCACGATGCCGGTCGACCCACGCATGCCACGCGGCAATCCCTTCCTTCTCCCGCGTGCGCCGCTCCTCCTCCGGTAGCGCCATCCACGCCTTCATGGCCGGGCTCTCCTTGCTGCCGAGGAAAACCGCGAGATACAACTGCTGTTGAGCACTCATGCTTCCTCCGTCCGATCGCGGGAACGACGGGTTGCCGCTCCTCGCCCTTGACAAGATAGGTTGATATCAACACAATTGCAACATGGCACGCAATGAAAAGCTTCCTTTCGAAACGACGCTGATGGTGCGCGATTGCTGCCTGTGCCTGCACATGCAGCGCGCGGCGCGCAATCTCGCGCGCATCTTCGACGATGTGCTGCGTCCGCTGGATCTCACCAACGGCCAGTTTTCGCTATTGATGTCGCTGAACCGGCCGAAACCGGCCGCGATGAAATCAGTCGCGTCGCTGCTCGCGATGGATCGCACCACGCTGACCGCCGCGTTGAAACCGCTCGAGCGGCGCGGGCTGGTCACGATCGTGCAGGATCCGGACGACAAGCGCAGCCGCCTGCTCGAACTCACGCCGGCCGGCCATCGTCTGCTGACCGACGCGTTTCCGCTGTGGCAGCAGGCGCACGCCGAGATCGAACAGCCGTTCGCGGCCGGAGAAGTCGATGTGTTGCGCGATCAGTTGCGCAGGCTGTCGGAAGATCCGGCCACGCGCGGCTGAAGCCGTGCGCGGCCCCGCACTACCCGCGCTTCACTTCCTGCCCTTCGTCGGCATCAGCAATTGCGCGAATTCCTGCAGGAAGCGCACGGGGCCGTGCGCGTGCAGTGCGTGCCCGCTGCTGAGCGCGCCGTCGATGACGGTCGCGAGCCGCAGCGCGTAAGTCTGCGGTTCGTCGATCCCGATCGCGCTCGCCAGTTCCGTCAGCCGGCGCCGCAATTCCTGCTTGTGCGCGACGGCGACCTTGCGGGCGGGATGATTGCCGTCCGCATACTCCGCGGCGATGTTGATCTGCGGACAGCCGCGATAACCGGGCCGCTCGATGCGCTCGCCGATCCACTGCAATTGCGCATCCAGTTCCTCGCGCGGCGTGCGCCGGTAGCGCGCGGCCACCGCGTCCCAGTGCGCCCAGAAATCCGCATCCTCGCGCAGCAGAAACGCCTCGATCAGGTCGTCCTTCGTCGCGAAATGCCGATACAGGCTCGTCTTCGCGACGCCTGCCTGCGCGACGATCAGATCCACGCCAACCGCCCGCGTCCCTTCCCGATAGAACAACGCGCTGGCGGTTTGCAGAATGCGCTCGCGCGTATCGGGCGCGCTCCCCTTCGTGTGTGTTTCCTGTTTCATCCAAGCCCGGCCGCCGAGGGCCGCCTGTCCCGCAAAAGTGCATCCGATGATAGCACCGCGGGGTTGACGGCGCTACAGGTCTGTACTATAAAACAAACCGGTCTGTATCGGAGTGGGTCATGAATGGTCGAATGACGGTTGCAGTGTATGGCGCCACGGGTCACACCGGGCGATTTGTCGTCGCCGAACTGGAACGGCGCGGTGTCGGTGCGATGCGCATCGGGCGCGATGCCGCGCGGCTCGCGCAAGGCGGCAACGACGCGGCGCCGTGGCGCGTCGCGTCGGCAGACGATCCGGCCGCGCTCGACGCCGCCTTGCGCGACGCGCACGCGGTGATCAACTGCGCGGGCCCCTATCTCGATACCGCGCTGCCGCTCGCCGATGCGGCGTTGCGCGCCGGTATCCCGTATCTCGACCTGACGGCCGAGCAGCCGTCCGTTCAGACGCTGACCGAGCAGCGCGATGCCCGCGCACGCGCCGCCGGTGTGACGCTCGTGCCGGCCGCCGCGTTCTACGGCGGCCTGGCCGACCTGCTGGTGACGGCCGTCGTCGACCCGCACCGGCCGATCGAGCGCGTCGACGTCGCGACCGGCCTCGACAGCTGGCATCCGACACGCGGCACACGCGTGACCGGCGAGCGCAATCACGCGATCCGGCTGATGCAGAAGGACGGCAAGCCGACCGCGGTGCCGACGACGGCCCGCGAGCGCCGGTGGCCGTTCCGGTCGCCGCTCGGCGACGTCGACATGACATTGCTGCCGTTCTCGGAAGTGATGACACTCGCGCGTCATCTGCGCATCGATACGATCGAGTCCTGGCTCGCGACACTCGCGCTGCGCGATATCCGCGATGCCGGCACGCCGCCGCCGCAACCGGTCGACGCGCTCGGCCGCTCGGCGCAGCAATTCGTGATGGACGCCATCGTCGTGCAGAACGGCATCACGCATCGCGCGAGCGCGTCGGGACGCGACATTTATGCGGTCAGCGCGCCGATCATCGTCGAGGCGACGGTTCGCCTGCTGAGCGGCCGTACACTGACGTCGGGCGGCGTACGCAGCCTCGGCGAACTGTTCGACGCGCGCGATTTTCTCGCGGCGCTCGACACTATCGACGTATCGTTCGATACGATCACCGATCGGCATTTCAACCGGAGGGACGAGCATGAGTCGCAATAAGAAGGAAAAAGCCGCGTATTTCCGTTCGCTTCATCGCGCGGGCGAGCCGCTCGCGCTGTTCAACGTGTGGGACGCCGGCAGCGCACGCACGGTGGCCGACGCGGGTGGCGTCGCGCTGGCGACGGGCAGCTGGTCGGTCGCGGTCGCCAACGGGTTCGCCGACGGCGAGCAGATGCCGAAAGCGCTCGTGATGGAAGTGCTCGCGCGAATCGCGCAAGCAACCGACCTACCCGTCACCGTCGATCTCGAAAGCGGGTACGGCGAGCGGCTGGAGGACGTGGCCGACACGATCGCGCGCAGCATCGAGGCCGGCGCGATCGGCTGCAATCTGGAGGACAGCTTTCCGGCGACGGGCGAACTGCGCACCGTCGACGACGCGGCCGCGCGCCTCGTGGCGGCCCGGCAGGCGGCCGATCGCGCGGACATCGGCTACTTCATCAACGCGCGCACCGACGTGTTCTTCAAGGCCGCGGCCGACACGCACGACGAACGGCTTCTGGACGACGTGCTGACCCGCGCACGCGCGTACGCGGCGGCGGGCGCTGACGGCCTGTTCGTGCCGGGCCTGCAATCGCCGGCGCTGATTCGCGCGCTGACGGCCGCGTCGCCGCTGCCCGTGAACATCATGCGCGTGGCCGACACGCCGACGCTCGCCGAACTCGCGGAATACGGCGTCGCGCGCATCAGTCACGGGCCCTACCCTTACCTGCAGGCGATGAAGGCGCTGGCGGCGGTGGTGAAGCAAGGCGGCTAGGCGCTGCCCGGGGCGGACAGCGGACAGCGGACCGCGGACGATTACATCCGATGCAATTGCCGTCCCACGCTTCAGGTGCCGCGCCGCCATTCCCGCGGCGCGCATTGCAACTAGCAACTAGCAACGAGCAGCGGGCCGATGCGCGATCGCACGCGCCGGCCCGCTGCGATCCATCATTCGGCCAGCGCCCGCGCGACGCCTACCCGCTTCGGCACGCCGGTCACGATCGTCGCGACCGCGACGGCCAGCACCGCGGCCGCGCCCAGGAACACGCCGCCCGCGCCGTTCGCGCCGTTCGCGTCGAACACGACGCCGCCGGCCGCCGCGCCCGTCGCGATCGCGAGCTGGATCGCCGCGACGATCAGCCCGCCCGCGCTTTCGGCTTCATCGGGCACGGTGCGCGTGACCCACGTCGACCAGGCGACCGGCACGCCGCCGAACGCCATCCCCCACAACGCGACGAGCACCGCGTCGATCATCGGCGCGCGGCCGAGCGCGACGAGCGCGATGCCGAGCACGACCATCAGCGCCGGCATCCCGATCAGCATCGGCCGCAGCCGGTGTTCTAGCACGCGGCCCGCGAGCGACGTGCCGACGAAGTTCGCGATCCCGTAGCCGAGCAGGATCGCCGACAGCCCGTTCACGCCGACGCCGGCGACCTGCTCGAGGAACGGCCGCAGATACGTGAAGAACGCGAAATGTCCGGTGAACACGAGGATCGTCGCGAACATCCCGAGGCCGACGGTCGGCCGGCGCAGCACGTCGACGAGCGTGCGCAGCCGCGTCGTGCCGCTCGGCGGCATCGACGGCAGCGTCATCACCTGCGACACGAACGCGACGCCGCCGAGCCCGGCCGCGATCAGGAACACGTTGCGCCAGCCGATCAGGTGCCCGAAGTAGCTGCCCATCGGCGCCGATGCGATCGTCGCGACCGCCACGCCGCTGAAGATGATCGACAGCGCGCGCGGCACCATCGCGGTCGGCACGAGCCGCATCGCGGTGGCCGTCGCCATCGTCCAGAAGCCGCCGAGCGCGACGCCGAGCACGACGCGGCCGATCAATAGCGTCGTCAGGTCGGGCGCGAACGCGACCGCGAGATTCGAGGCGACGAGCAGCACGGAGAACGCGAGCAGCACGCGCCGGCGGTCGATCGTGCGCGTCAGCGCGGAGATCAGCAGGCTCGTGACGAGCGCCACCGTCGCAGTGGCCGTGACGGCCTGGCCGGCCACGCCTTCGGTCACGCCGAGGCTGTCGGCCATCGGCGTGAGCAGGCTCGCGGGCAGGAATTCGGCGGTGACGAGGCCGAACACGCCGAGCGTCATCGCGAAGACGGCACCCCAGGCCGGGGCGCGGGGAGCCGCCGGGGCGGCGGCAGAGGAGATTCCGGGATTCATGCGTCGTTCCGAGTGAGATAGGGAAAATACTGATGACGGCCTATCGTAGGGAACCACGGCAGGACGGTCTATGACATACAATCCGTTCTTATTGATCGATCGTCCGAATCTCAAAATGGCCGAGCCCCTGCTTCCCGACGTGCCCGCCGTGCACGACCTCGTCAGCGAGCTGCTGCTGGGCATGCGCCTGAGCGGCGTGCAGTACCGCCGGATCCAGGTGCCGCGGCCGTTCGGGCTGAGCTTCGGCCATGCGCCGGGCCGCGCGCAGTTCCATTTCGTCGGGCGCGGGCCCGTGCTACTGCGCGACGCGGGCGGCACGACGGTGCGGCTCGAGGCCGGCGATGCGATCCTGCTGCCGCACGGCGGCACGCATGCGCTGGTGTCCGATCCGGATGCGCCGTGCCGCGAGATCGGCGGGTTCGAGGTCGCGAAGATCTGCGACACGGTCGCGTCGGTGGCCGCGACGTCGTGCGCCGCGGCGGAGCCGGCCGCCGGCGACGCGCTGATCTTCAGCGCGTGCATGGAGCTCGATCTCGGCGGCATGCAGCCGCTCGTCGGGACGATGCCGGAGTTCATGCACGTCGGCACGCTGCTCGCGCGCTACCCGGAAATCCGCCCGATGCTCGACGCGATGGAGCGCGAATCGTGCGCCGAACGCGCGGGCTTCGCGGGCATCCTCGCGCGGCTCGCCGACGTCGTCGCCGCGTTCATCGTGCGCGGCTGGGTCGAGTGCGGATGCGGCGACGCGACCGGCTGGGTGCAGGCGCTGCGCGAGCCGAAGCTCGGCCGCGCGATCGTCGCGTTGCATCGCGATCCGGGGCGCAACTGGAGCGTGTCGGAACTGGCCGCCGAAGCGGGCGTGTCGCGCTCGGTGTTCGCGGAGCGCTTTCTCGCGGCCACCGGGATGACGCCCGTGCGCTACCTGACCGAGCTGCGGATGCGGCTCGCCGCGCAATGGATCGCACGCGACCGCGAGACGATCGAGGCCGTGGCGTACCGGCTAGGCTACGGGTCGCTCGCCGCGTTCAGCCGGGCGTTCAAGCGCGTGGTCGGGCGGCCGCCGGGCGCGGTGCGCGCGGACGGCGACACGCACGCCGACGTGTAACGCGTCACGCACAACGCGGGCCCGGGCGAACGCCTGTCGAGTCGCTCCGGCTTCGCCTGCGACGATTCCGCTCAGCCGCTGCGTGCTTCCAGCCGATCGACCAGCGCCGTCGCGCATCGCACGGCCAGCGCCGCGCACTGTTGCGCATCCACCGGCGCGCCGCTCATCATCGCGCCCTGCACGATCCGGCCCAGCAATTCCTTCGACAGGTCGGCGATTTCCTCTTCCCGCTTCGTCATGTCCGTCTCCCGCGCGTCGGCCGAGTCCGGCCGCGCGTCCGATCGTGCCGAGCGCCGCGTGCGCCGCGCCCGGCGTTCAACGTTGCCTTGCCCGCACGACGATCTGCGCCTGCGTGTCGCGCTCGATGCGTTCGAGCGACGCGCGCAGCGCCGTGAATTCGTCGGGCGTGCAGACCTGCCGGCCGAACGTCGCCGTCATCCGGCGCGTGACCTGCACGACGTGCGCGGCCGCATCGAATACGTAATGCGACGTGAAGTCGATGAAGCGGTCGTGCACGGCCGTATCGGTCGGCAAGTCGGTCACCGCGACGCCGGGCGGCAGCGCGATCTGGCCGGTCTCGTCGAACGTGCCGCCGAGACATACCCACGGCTGCATGCGCACCGGTTCGGCCAGCCACCCCTCGACCTGCGTCGCGATGCCGCCCGTGACGCTCGACAGCGCGGGCACGGCGGTCGTGCCGTCCGGCCACACGACGTGATCGAGCGTGCCGTCATACGTCACGTCGAACGGCCCGTCCGTCGCGCGGCGATCGCCGGTCGCGATCCGTGCGCGGCCCCGGAGGCCGCTTTGCCTCAGCCGTTCGTTCGCGAGCTGCCGCACGCGCTCGGGCGGCGTGCGGCGAAACAGCGTGCGTTCGAGCTCCGCGGTCCAGCCGTCGTCCACGACGAGCGCATGAAACCGCGCGGCACCCGGTTGCGCCGCATCGATCTCCACGCGCGCGGTGCGGCGCTTCGGCTGCGTGGCCGGCGTACGCGACAGCACGCCGGTGTCGACGAGCAACGCCGGCCGGTCCATCACGATCGGCGGCAGGTAGCCGAACGCGATGCCGCTCGTCGTGGTGTCCGCGTAGAGGCCGAGGCCGGGCAGCCACGTGATCGCGTGATTGATCGCGCCCGCGCCGTAGCCGGGCACGGAGGGCAGCGCGTACACGGAGCCGAGGTTGATCAGCACCGGTTCGCTGCGGATGCCGACCGCCGCGAGCAACGCGCCGAACAGCGCGACGTGGTCCTTGCAGTCGCCGTAGCGGTTGCGCAGGATGTCCGTCACGCGATGCGGCGCGGCGGCCGTCTCGCCGAGAAAAATCGCGACGTAACGCACGTTCGCCTGCACCCAGTCGTACAGGCGGCGCGCCTTGTCGTGCGGATCGGCGACGTCGGCGGTGAGCGCGCGCGCCAGCTGGACGACGGCCGGATCGTTCGCGCCCGGGTCGACGGCCGCGTTGCGGTAGCGCGCGGCGAACGCCGCATAGTCGGGCAGCGTCGACACCACGAGCCGGTCGCCGTAGGTCGGATAGCCGACCGAGCCGCTCTCGATGCGGTCGTACGGGCCGTGCCGGTACGCGAACTCGTAGCGCGTGCGGCCGTTCGCCGTGACCGGCGGCAGCGCGACGTAGCCGCGCGCGTCCGCATGCAGCGGCATGTCGGCCGGCACGTCGAAGATCAGCCGCTGGTTCTCCACCGGCTCGCGCGACGGTTCGACGTAGTAGCCGAAGTAACCGGCGTTGACGGGCTTCGTGCGCGCCTTGCGGAACGCGATGCGCGTGCTCGACCCGGCCTCGACGCCCGGAAACACGACGGTGCGCAGCAGGCCGTCCTGGAAGGTCGGCGCGCCGGCCGAACGCGGCTCCTGGACGTCGCGGATGCCGTCGGGCCCGACCGGATGCGCGACGCCGCCGCGATCGATCGTCTCGGCCGCGACCAGCTCGACCTTCTCCAGGTTCTTGTCGAACCAGACGTAGCGCTGCGCGATCGCGTCGATCCCGTTCGCATCGTTCGCGCGCAGCGTCGAATCGTCTTCCTCGTCGAGCGAGCCGTCGTGCTGGATCACGAATAGGTGGACATCGCTGACGAGCGTGACGGGCGCTTCGTCACCCGAGTCGGCCAACGCGGGACGCGCGAGCACGGCAACGGCGACGGCCACCGCGAACGCGGCGGCGCGGCCCGGCAGGCGGCCGGTCGCTCGGAACGGAAAACGCACCACGTCGAAGCTCTCCGCGCGTTCGTGTTCATGTCGGGACGCGACGGGCACGCATTCGCGCGCCGCGCCCTGTCGTTCAATTCAGTGTGGGTGAGGTGCCCGCGAGCGTCAAGCCGCTGGGCGGCCGGCCACGCCGCGGCGCAACATGCGGGCGAGGAAGTGCGGCACGCGGGATGCAGGGGCGTGGGGGCACTTTCACGATCTGCTCCGCGCAGGAGCGCTTTTTATATCACGTTGTGACATATAATTCAGGCAGTGAAAACGTGCGTGCGACGTTGCCGAAACGAATGACGATCCGGTGCATTCGACACGCCTACATGGGGAAGGAGACATCATGCTGATCAACAACGATTTCGAAATCGGTTATCTCGTGATCGCGTTCGCGCTGCTGGGCGTGATCCTGATCGGTGCGCTGCTCACCGCGCTGCATCTTGAGCGGTGGCATCCGAAGCTGGTCGGCGCCGCGATCGGCGCGCTGCTCGGGATTGCGCTGATCGAAGCGATGCCGATGCTGACGTGAACGCGGCGCGGCACTCGTTCGTGGGCCCCCCGCGTGCCGGCACGTGCTGGTTTGCGGCGCGGGGTCGGAACGGGTGGTGCCGAGAAGGGAATCGGGATGGAGTCGTCGCTTTCCGTGTCCTACCATCAAGATGAGAGCCGCGCGGAAGTGCGGGTCGATCCGGTGGCCGGCGAAGGCTTCGCGCTCGGCGTGAAGTACCCGCCGCGCGCCATCATGTGCTGGCGCGATGGCGGCGGCGGCCGGAGCGACGCGCATCTGCTCGATCCCACGCACCACGTGGTCCGCAACGACGCGGATGCGTGCGGGGTCGCGATTGCACTGGCCCAGCGCTTCAACGCTGGCGCGATGCCGGCCGCGGCCGGCGCGACGCGCATCTGCTCGCCGGACTCTTGATGCCCATACCGGCCGGCTAACGCCAGCCGATGGCATCCCTCGCTCCCCAACCTGCCGGAGGCGACATGGAAAACGGTATCGTCGCGACCATCCTGCTGCTCGCGGTCCTCATGTTCGCGGTGCTGTTCTTCGCGGAACAGCGCAGCCGAGAGCGCATACGCGACCGGCTCCTGCACCGCCCGTCGCGGCGCTCGGCACGCTCGCATACGCACCACCATTCGTAAGCGGAAAGCGCTCCGCGCAAAAAAATCGGCCGACGGTATGGCGTCTTGCGACGCCAGGCCGTCGGCCTTGCAGCGGAGGTCTGGTTCCCGGGCAGCCGGCGCGCGTCGCGCGCCTACACACTCCACATCACGTGACCGCCCTGTTCGTTGGCCGCACGCATCATGTCCAGCAGCGGCCACGCGCGTTGCGCGAGCCCGCCCGCATGCGGCGACAGTTTGCTGCGCAGCGCCTGCGGTGAACGCTCGTGCGCGCTTTCCCGCGCCACGTCATCCGTGATCGCCAGCTCGAGCCGCGCGATCGCGCCCGGCAATTCGTCAGTGGAAATCACTCCGCGGACCTCCAGCCCCTTGCCGACGAGCCCCAGCAGGTACTCCGCCAGATCGCGCAACATGACGATGTCCGGTGCGGCGGCGGATCGGAATGTAACCATCATCGTCGTTTTTCCCTCGTCATTGTCGCGAGATCGTGCGGCGATAGCAGCCACCGATCGCGGCGAGGTCTGTGGCCATCCTCCGTTCTTCTCAATTGACGATTCGCGCAGTCGGGTTCGTTTGCGGCGTAGAGACTGAATGGCACGAAGGCCTGCTTTTATTTTATGTCGCGTTGTGATGCATTCAAGTTTCGGGCGCGAGTACAGCCGTATGTGTGGGTCGTGACATCGGCGCGTCAGCAACAATCGCCGACGCACTTGCCGCGCGCCTGTTCGTTCGCGCAGGTCAGCGCGATCTTCAGCATGGTGTCCGAGTTGTTCGAGTTCGTGATCGTGCATTCGACGTTGTCGCGTCGCAGCCGCAACTCCATCCTCTTCCGCAGATTGTTCGCGCCCGTGTCGGTCACGCATCGGGTCAACGCCATGCGGTAGCGGCGGCGTCATCCTCCAACGCTAACCGATGCACAGTCGCTGCACCAGTCCGCACATTCCATGAGATGTGATCGACGGCGCGGCGTCGTTTTCATCGCGTAAACGACCGACACGCCACACGTCTCCGGAACGGCATGCGCGCGCCGATTGTCGCCGCATCGTCACACTTCCGTGCCTCCACTCCCCGACGTCCTCCCGCCAAGCGATCGCATCGATCGCATCGATCCCGCCGCTCGCATCGTCCACACGTCTCACATCGACCGCGATACCCCTCCTCGTCCCCGTCGTGCGTTTTTCCCCGCATTTCGGCTTTTGTGTGCGCGCAACAATGGCGGTGCCTCGCGGCCGGCGCCGTGCGGGGGCAGTTGTCCACGGCGCCGGCCGCGGCGCTCTTTGCAAAACCACATCTCACGAGGACATACCATGCAACTCCAATCTCATCCGGCGTGCCGTCCGTTTTACGAAGCAGGTGAACTCACGCAACTCACCGCGTTCTACGAAGAAGGCCGCAACATCATGTGGATGATGCTGCGATCGGAGCCGCGGCCGTGCTTCAACCAGCAACTCGTCACCGACATCATCCATCTCGCGCGCGTCGCACGCGACTCCGGCCTGCCGTTCGACTTCTGGGTGACGGGTTCGCTCGTGCCCGAGCTGTTCAACGTCGGCGGCGACCTGAGCTTCTTCGTCGACGCGATCCGCAGCGGTCGCCGCGATCAGTTGATGGCCTATGCCCGCTCGTGCATCGATGGCGTGTACGAGATCTACACGGGCTTCGGCACCGGTTCGATCTCGATCGCGATGGTCGAGGGCAGCGCGCTGGGCGGCGGCTTCGAGGCCGCCCTCGCGCACCACTACATGCTTGCGCAGAAGGGCGCGAAGCTCGGCTTTCCCGAGATCGCGTTCAACCTGTTCCCGGGCATGGGCGGCTATTCGCTGGTCGCGCGCAAGGCGGACCGCGGGCTCGCGGAATCGCTGATCTCGTCCGGCGAGGCGCATGCGGCCGAGTGGTACGAGGATCGCGGGCTGGTTGACCAGACGTTCGACGCGGGCGACGCGTATCTCGCGACGCGCACCTTCATCGACGTGACGAAGCCGAAGCTGAACGGCATCCGCGCGATGCTGCGCGCACGCGAGCGCGTGTTCCAGATCACGCGTTCCGAGCTGATGGACATCACCGAGGAATGGGTTCACGCGGCGTTCACGATCGAGCCGAAGGATCTCGCGTACATGGAACGTCTGGTGATGCTGCAGAACCGGCGCGTGTCGAAGCTGCGCACGGTGTGATGTGAATGGAGCGCGCCGCCGCGTGGCGGGCGGCGCGCTCCGTGATGCGGGCAGGCTCAGGCGATCAGCCTGAGCTTTCTCGTTTCCGCGAGCCAGCCCTCGAACGCCTGGGCCGGCATCGGCCGCGCGAAGTAGAAACCCTGCGCGTAGTCGACGTCGACCTGCTTCAGGAACTCCGCTTCCCCGGGCGTCTCGACGCCTTCGGCGACGACCGCGAAACTCAGCGCCTTCGCGAGCGACACGACCGAGCGCACCAGCGCCTGCGAGCGCGGATTGCGATCGATGCCCGTGATGAAGCTGCGATCGAGCTTGATCGAATCGAGCGGCAGCCGCGACAGTTGCGACAGCGACGAATAGCCGGTGCCGAAATCGTCGAGGTGAATCTTCGCGCCGAGCTGGCGGAATTCCTTCATCAGCTCGTGCGCCGTTTCCTCGTCCTCGATGAAGCTGCTTTCGGTGAGCTCGATGTCGACGAGGCTCGGCTTCAGCCCCGCGCTGGCAAGAATCGATGCGAACTGATGGACGATGTTCATGTCCTGCAGCTGCCGCGCGGACACGTTCACCGCGATCCGCACGTCGAGCCCCTTCGCCTTCCATGCGGCGGCCTGGGCAGCCGCGGTGCGCATCACCCAGCGTCCGAGCGGCGCGATCAGCCCCGACTCCTCCGCGAAGTGGATGAACTCGATCGGCGCGACGAGCCCGCGATCGGGCGACTGCCAGCGGATCAGCGCCTCGACGCTGCGCACGTCGCCGGTCGCGAGGTCGACGACCGGCTGGTAGTGCAGCACGAACTGCTCCTCCTCGAGCGCCTTGCGCAGGTTCGTGTCGAGCCACATGTACTTCGCGACCTTCTGGTTCATCTCCAGCGAGAACACGCGGTACGTATGCTTGCCCTCTTCCTTCGCGACGTACATCGCGGTGTCGGCGCTGCGGATCAGCGTTTCGAGCGAATCACCGTGCTGCGGATACATCGCGATGCCGATCGAGCAGCTCGTGTAGATCTCCATCAGCCCGAGGTGGATCGGCGTGCGCAGCCGTTCGAGGATGATCTGCGAGGTCGCTTCGAGCAGCGGCCGCGTGCCGTGCTCGAACAGCACCAGGAATTCGTCGCCGCCGAGCCGCGCGAGCGTCGCCCCGGACGGCAGGCAGCCGCTGATGATCGTGGACACGTCCTGCAGCAGGCGGTCGCCGGTGATGTGCCCGTAGTGATCGTTGACGCGCTTGAAGTTGTCGAGATCGAGGAACAGGATGCCGACCTGGCCGCGCATGTCGGTGCGGTCGGCGGCCAGCGCGGCGCCGATGCGCTCGCTGATCGCGTGGCGGTTCGGCAGGCCGGTCAGCATGTCGGTGTTCGCGAGTTCGGTGAGGCGCTGCTGCGCGTTACGCTCCTCGGTGACGTCGATGCCCGAGCAGATCAGGTACTGCTCGTCGGCGCCGCTGCCGCTCTGCACGAACTTGTTGCGGAACTGGAACAGGCGCGGCCCGTTGACCGTGTTGATGTAGCGCTCGACTGCGAACGAACGGTTGCTCGCGAAAAAGCCGGTGATGTTGCTGCGCGACTGCGCGCCCTGCTCGGGGCTCATGAACAGCTCGAACGCGCTGCGGCCGATCACGTCGACCTCGCGCTTGCCCGTCACTTCCTCGCACAGGCGGTTGAAGCGCTGCACCATGCCGTTGCGGTCGAGGATCACGACGAGCGAATTCACTTCGGACACGACCTGCTCGGCGAACGCGAGCCCGTGCGACAGGTCGGTCGCCACCGACGCGGTATCGGAATAGGCGGAGGCCGTGCCGGCCCAGTTCGACGTATCGACCTTCCGGCCGACCAGATGGAGGCTGACCGTGTCGCCGAACAGCGCAAGGTCGAGCACGAGGTGCGACGTGACGCCGGTGAGCGCGCGAATTCGCGCGGCCTGCTCGCCGGTCAGCGCCACCGCGACGTTGGTCAAGCCGCGGACGGCCGCCAGCTCGAGCGCATTGCTGTCGCTGCCGAGACGCCAGCAGGGGCTGCGCGTACCGACGTGCGCTTCAAGCACCTCGCTATCGTTTTCGTCATCCATGGACACGCCCCGATCCAGAAAAAACGCACAGTGTAGACGGAGGCGAGTTGGCTGACCCCAATTCCCGGACGCGCAGCGCGCGGATCCGGCGGGGCAGTCGTAATGGCCGTGACAGCGGCCCTCGTTCCGTATTTGTTTCCAACCAATGCGACCCGGCGGTTGCGCATTCGCGCGCAGGTTTTCCAAACGAATGTGTAAGCCATCTTATCAAATGACGATCAAGAATGGCACTCACATTCGGCAGAGAGTGTCAAGGAATCGGGACTCGATTGGCACGGCGGCTTTTTCGTGATTGGCGGGGTGGGCGCGGGCGGGCGCAGGGCCCCGAAGCGGGGCGGCAGGATCGGCGGAGTGCCCCGTCGGACGGGCGTTTGCGGGGAATCCCGGCCGCCCCGTACCGCTCGACCCCAAGGCGTTCCGCAGGGGTCGGGGCGCCTCGAGTCGAGCGCGGAAGCGGGGAATTTCCATTTCCGTTTACGACGGGAATGCCCGTCTTTATTCCCATACGCGTGGCAATAGCGCGCGGATCAATGCAAGTGAATATATCGCCGGGGCCCCCGCAGCTTTGCACAGCCCTGAATGGAACCGGTACGACGGCCCCGCCGCCAGGCGCGAAAACCGTCCGGCGGGCCCGCCGCCGCACCGCTTCCGCACGCGTTGCGGGGCGCCCGCTCAGCCCGCCGCGCCGTAACCGCCGCCGCCCGGCGTTTCGACGACGAACACGTCGCCCGGCGCCATCTGCGCGCGGCCGATATGCTCGAGCGTCTCGACCGTGCCGTCGGCCCGCTCGATCGTGTTGCGGCCGAGCGCGCCGGCCTCGCCGCCCGCCGCGCCGAACGGCGCATGGATCCGGTTGTTCGACAGGATCGACGCTGTCATCGGCTCGAGGAAGCGGATCCGCCGCACCGCGCCGTCGCCGCCGCGCCAGCGCCCGCCGCCGCCGGAGCCCGCGCGCAGCCGGTGCGAGTCGACCCGCACCGGGTAGCGCCATTCGAGCACTTCCGGGTCGGTCAGGCGCGAGTTCGTCATGTGCGTCTGCACCGCGCCGACGCCCGCGAAGCCGTCGCCCGCGCCGCTGCCGCCCGCGATCGTCTCGTAGTACTGGTATTGAGCGTTACCGAATGTGAAGTTATTCATCGTCCCCTGGCTCGACGCGACGCAGCCGAGCGCGCCGTACAGCGCGTTGGTCACAGCCGACGACGTCTCGACGTTGCCCGACACCACCGCCGCCGGATACTCGGGATTCAGCATCGAGCGCGCCGGCACGATCACGGTGAGCGGCTTCAGGCAGCCGGCGTTCAACGGGATGTCGTCGCCGACCAGCGTACGGAACACGTACAGCACCGCGGCCATGCAGACGGCCTTCGGCGCGTTGAAGTTGTTGTCGAGCTGCGCGGAGGTACCGGTGAAATCGATCTCGGCACGCCGCGCCGCGCGGTCGACGCGGATCGCGACGCGAATCTCCGCGCCGTTGTCGAGCGGATAGCGGTACGCGCCGTCCTGCAGCGCGCCGATCACGCGCCGCACCGCTTCTTCCGCGTTGTCCTGCACGTGCCCCATGAACGCGAGCACGACGTCGCGGCCGAACTGGGCAACCATCCGCCGCAGCTCGTCGACACCCTTCTGGTTCGCGGCGACCTGCGCGCGCAGGTCGGCCATGTTCTGCTCGACGTTGCGCGCCGGGTAGCGGCCCGACGCGAGCAGCGCGCGCGTGTCCGCATCGCGCAGCTCGCCGGCCGACACGAGCTGCCAGTTGTCGATCAGCACGCCCTCTTCGTCGATGTGCTTTGAATCGGGCGGCATCGAGCCCGGCGTCGTGCCGCCGATGTCCGCGTGATGGCCGCGCGAGCCGACGTAGAACAGCGGGGTGTCCGAGCCGTCCGCGAACACCGGTGTGATGACGGTGACGTCGGGCAGGTGCGTGCCGCCGTGATACGGGTCGTTCAGCATGAACACGTCACCGTCGCGCATGCGGCCGCGGTTGCGCTCGATCACCGTGCGGATGCTCTCGCCCATCGATCCCAGATGCACGGGCATGTGCGGCGCGTTCGCGATCAGGTTGCCGTCGCCGTCGAAGATCGCGCACGAGAAGTCGAGCCGCTCCTTGATGTTCACCGAGTACGCGGTGTTCTGCAGCCGCAGCCCCATTTGCTCCGCGATCGACATGAACAGGTTGTTGAAGATCTCGAGCCGCACCGGATCGGCGTCGGTGCCGAGCGAGCGGCGCGTCGGCAGCGGCGTCGTGCGCGTCAGCACGAGGTTGCCCTGCGCGGTCATCCGCGCGCGCCAGCCGGGTTCGACGACGGTCGTGCCGTTCTGCTCCGCGACGATCGCCGGGCCGTCGATCGTGTCGCCGGCGAGCAGCGTGTCGCGCACGTACAGCGCCGCGTCATGCCATTGGCCGCCGGAATGGAACCGCACCGCGCTGTGGGCCTGCGGCGCCGCGCCCTCGTCGCGCGGCGCGAGCGGCGCGATCTCGACGGGCGCATCGGAGCGGCCGATCGCCTCGACCGAGGCCAGTTCGGCGACCAGCGGCGTGCCGGGCATCAGGAACGCGTAACGCTGCCGGTACGCGGCTTCGAACGCCTGCTGCATCGCGGCGACGCTGCCGGCCGGCACGTCGAGCGCGGAATCGGTGCCCTGGTAGCGCAAGTGCACGCGCCGTTCGGTCGCGATGCGTTCCGGCGGCACGCCCTGTTCGAGCAGCGCGCCGACCGCGTCGTCGGTCAGCCGGTCGAGCGTCGCGTTCAGCGCCGGCAGCGACGCGTCGGACAGCACCGCCTCCACCGCGCGCTCGCGCATCGCGGTCTGGTCGGCGAGGCCCATCCCGTAGGCGGACAGCACGCCCGCGAGCGGATGCGCGAACACCTGCGTCATGCCGAGCGCGTCGGCCACGCCGCACGCGTGCTGGCCGCCCGCGCCGCCGAAGGTCGTCAGCACGTAGCGCGACACGTCGTGGCCGCGCTGCACCGAAATCTTCTTGATCGCGTTCGCCATGCTGCCGATCGCGATCTCGAGGAATCCTTCGGCCAGCGCCTCGGGCGTCTCGCGCCGCCCGGTCGCGGCGTGAATCTCGTCGGCGAGCGCCGCGAATTTCGCGGCGACGCCGTCGCGGTCGAGCGGTTCGTTCGCGTGCGGGCCGAACACGCGCGGGAAATGATCGGGCTGGATCTTGCCGAGCATCACGTTGCAGTCGGTCACGGTCAGCGGGCCGCCGCGCCGGTACGCGGCCGGCCCCGGGTTCGCGCCGGCCGATTCGGGCCCGACGCGCAGCCGCGCGCCGTCGAAGCCGAGCACCGAGCCGCCGCCGGCCGCGACCGTGTGGATGCTCATCATCGGCGCGCGCATTCGCACGCCGGCCACCTGCGTCTCGAACACGCGCTCGAATTCGCCGTTGTAGTGCGACACGTCGGTCGACGTGCCGCCCATGTCGAAGCCGATCACGCGGTCGAAGCCGGCCGCGCGCGCGGCGCGCACCATCCCGACGATGCCGCCGGCCGGGCCGGACAGGATCGCGTCCTTGCCCTGGAACGCATCGGCGCGCGTCAGGCCGCCGCTGCTCTGCATGAACTGCAGGTTCACGCCGGGCATCTCGTGCGCGACCTGCTCGACGTAGCGGCGCAGGATCGGCGACAGGTACGCGTCGACCACGGTCGTGTCGCCGCGCGACACCATCTTCATCAGCGGCGACACCTCGTGCGACACGGACACCTGCGTGAAGCCGATCCGGCGCGCGAGTTCGGCCAGCGCGCGCTCGTGCGCGGTGTAGCGATAGCCGTGGATCAGCACGATGGCCAGCGCCTGCACGCCCGAGTCGAACACGCGGCGCAGCTCGGCTTCCGCGCGTTGCACGTCGAGCGGCACGACGACGTCGCCGTGCGCGCCGATCCGCTCGTCGACCTCGACGACGGTCTCGTACAGCGCATCGGGCAGCACGATGTCGAGATCGAACAGGCGCGGCCGGTTCTGGTACGCGATGCGCAGCACGTCGCGAAAGCCGCGCGTCGTCGCGAGCGCGGTGCGTTCGCCCTTGCGTTCGAGCAGCGCGTTGGTCGCGACCGTCGTGCCCATCTTCACCATGTCGACGCGTTCGGGCGTAATCGGCTCGCCGTCGGCCAGGCCGAGCAGGTGGCGGATGCCGGCCACGGCCGCATCGCGATACTGCTCGGGATTCTCCGACAGCAGCTTGTGCGTGACGAGCGAGCCGTCGGGCCGGCGCGCGACGATGTCGGTGAAAGTGCCGCCGCGGTCGATCCAGAATTGCCAGCGTGCGGCGTCGGAAGAAACGGGGAAAGTGTGTCGGTCAGTCATGGCGATGAACTCGATGCGTCGTTGAAGCGAAGGACGAGCGCCGCCGCACGGCGCGCGTCGCGCGCCGCGTGAGGGCTTCGATCAAAGGGAAGAGGTAAGGTGGCGGGCCGGCGCCCGCTTACGCGGCGTCGAGTTCGCGGCCGCGGGTTTCGGGCAGCGTCAACGCGGCAACGATCATCACGCCGTACGCGGCGACCGCGAAGATGCCGATGCTCGCGCCGAGCCCGTAGTGCTTCGACAGCGCGCCGATCAGGAAAGGGAACAGTGCGCCGACCGCGCGGCCCACGTTGTAGCAGAAGCCCTGCCCCGAGCCGCGCACCCGCGTCGGGAACAGCTCGGTGAGGAACGCGCCCATCCCGGAGAAGATGCCCGACGCGAAGAACCCGAGCGGGAAGCCGAGCCACAGCATCGACGCGTTCGTGAGGTTCAGCACCGGCGACGTATAGGCGAACGCGATCACCATCGAGCCGAGCGCGAACAGGATGAAGTTCGGCTTGCGGCCGAGACGGTCGGTCAGGTAGGCGCTCGTCAGGTAGCCGACCCACGAGCCGATGATGATCGTCGCGAGATAGCCGCCCGTGCCCATCACGGTCAGGTGCCGCTCCGTCTTCAGGAACGTCGGCAGCCAGGTCGTGATCGCGTAGTAGCCGCCTTGTGCGCCGGTCGTCAGCAGCGCCGCGCGCAGCGTCGTCGACAGCAGCTTCGGCGCGAAGATTTCCGTGAGGCGCGGCCTGCCGGCCACCTGCGCCTGCGCGGCCTTCTCCTTCTCGTAGACGTCCGGTTCCTTCACGTAGCGGCGGATCACGACCACCAGCAGCGCCGGCGCGAGGCCGATGAGGAACAGCGCGCGCCAGGCCTGTTCGGCCGGCAGCACCGAGAACAGCAGCGCATACAGCAGCGCCGACAGCCCCCAGCCGATCGCCCAGCCCGACTGCACGAGGCCGACCGCCTTGCCGCGATCGCGCGCGCGGATCACCTCGCCGATCAGCACCGCGCCGGCCGTCCATTCGCCGCCGAAGCCGAAGCCCATCAGCGCGCGCGCCGCGAGCAGCTGGTGATAGTTCTGCGCGAGCCCGCACAATGCGGTGAACACAGCGAACCACAGCACGGTCAGCTGCAGCGTGCGCACGCGGCCGATCCGGTCGGACAGGATGCCGGCGAGCCAGCCGCCGACCGCCGACGCGAGCAGCGTCATCGTGCCGATGAAGCCGGCGTCCGCGAGCGAGATGCCCCAGGTCGCGACGAGCGTCGGGATCACGAACGACAGCATCTGCGTGTCCATCCCGTCGAGCATGTAGCCGACCTTGCAGCTCCAGAACGCGCGGCGCTCGCGCGGCTGCGCGTCCGCATACCATCCGAACAGGCCGTTGCGCGCGGGGCCCGCGGGGTCGGCGGCGGGCGCCGCGAGGATCTTGCTTTCCATGGTGAAGCTCCTGTCGAAATGTGCGGTCAATGCCGGGCTTGTGGTGCGTGTGGTGCGTGTCGTGCTCGTGGTACGTGCGGTGCGTGTCGTGTGTGGGCGTACATGCGTCGCGCTAGTCGGGCCGCAGCTGCGTGCTGCCCTGCGGCCGGGCGAATCGTCTGCGCCTCGCGGCATTCCGCCGCGTCGGGCCCGGCCCAGCGGCCGTACGGGCCGCGGGTGCCGACCGGTCAGAACACGGCCAGCGACGCGTTCGTGATGTCGGTCATCAGCATGTAGCCGGGCGTATGCGCGATCGCGAGCGGTAGCTTCGCTTCCATCAGCGCGGTTTGCGGCGTCACGCCGCACGCCCAGAACACCGGCAGCTCGCCGTCGCGCACCGTCACCGCGTCGCCGAAATCGGGCGTGCCGAGATCGGCGATGCCCAACTCAAGCGGATGGCCGATATGGACCGGCGCACCGTGCACGCCCGGGAACCGGCTCGTGATCTGCACCGCGCGGATCGCGTCGGCGCCGCGCAGCGGGCGCATCGACACGACCAACTGGCCGCCGAAGATCCCCGCACGGCGGTTCGGGATCGACGTGCGGTACATCGGCACGTTGCGACCCTCTTCGATGTGACGCAGCGCGATGCCTTCCCGCGCGAGCATGTCCTCGAACGAGAACGAGCAGCCGATCGCGAATACGACGAAATCGTCGCGCCACAGCGCCTCGAGCGATTCGACCCGCTCGGTCAGGCGGCCGTCGCGGTATACGTTGTAGCTCGGCACGTCGGTGCGGATGTCGAGATCCTCGCCGAGCACGTCCAGCCGAAACGCGCCCGGCTCGCCGACGCCCAGCAGCGGGCACGCCTTCGGGTTCGCCTGACAAAAGCGCAGGAAATCGTGCGCGTACGCGTTCGGCAGGATCGCGAGATTCGCTTGCGCGAACGGGCCGCACTGGCCGGCGGTCGGCTGGCGGAACGCGCCGCTGCGTACGGACTGGCGGAATTCGGAAGGCGTCATGATGGTGGTCGGCGGATCGGGGATGTCGTCGGGCTCACGCAATTGCGTCAGCGGTTACGGCGAAGAATAGAAAAGAAAAAAATTGGCCGCCAACGAGTTTTTTTGCGCCCGGTGTATAGAATTTCTTAACGCATCCTCGGGTTTTCCCCGGTCCCGTTCATTTTTCTTCACCGACAAGCTGCGCGTCCACCGTCCCGCCGACCGCCATGAACACGCGTTTTCTCGAAACCTTCGTCACGCTCGCGAAGCTGCGCAACTTCCGCACGACGGCCACCGCGCTGCACGCGACGCCGGCAGCGATCTCGCAGCGCCTGAAGGCGCTCGAGGATGAATTGCAGACCGTGCTCATCGATCGCGACAGCCGCGAGTTCCGGCTCACGCCGAACGGCGAGTATCTGCTGGGCTATGCGAAGGCCGTCGTCGAGGCGACGCACGAGCTGCAGGCCGCCGCGGCCGGCGAAAGCGCGCTGCGCGGCAAGCTGCGGCTCGGCGTGATCGAGACGGTCGTGCACAGCTGGCTGCCGCACTACCTGCGCCGCCTCGCCGCTGACTATCCGCAACTGGAGGTCGACCTGACCGTCGACGTCAGCGTCGTGCTGCAGCGCCGGCTGATGGCCGGCGAGCTCGATCTGATCATTCGGGTGGAGGGCAGCGACGAGGCGTCGGTCGTCTGCGACGCGCTCGCGAACTATCCGGTGCGCTGGATCGCGCGCGCGGGGCTGCTGCCGACCACGCGCACGGGCCTCGCGCGCCAGGTGCTGCGCCAGCCGATCCTCACCTACGGGCGCGGGACCGCGCCGCATCGTGCGCTCGAGGACATCGTGCGCACGCTCGCGCACGCGCATGGCGTGCCGCTGTCGGAGACGCGCATCACGGGCTCGCCGTCGATCTCGGTGATCGTGCAGCTCGTGCGCGACGGCTTCGGCGTCGCCGCGATTCCGGTGCTGTTCGTCGATGCGCTGATCGCGAGCGGCGAAGTCGTCGAGCTGCCGCTGCAACCGTCGCCGCCGTCGATCGTCGTGTCGATGTCGCGCCGCGCCGACGCGCCGAAGTTCGTGCACGGCGCATCGATCGCCGCGCGTGCCGCGTGTCACGAGTACTGCGAAAAGAGCAACCGGTTGCTGGTCGAGGCGCTTTGACGCGGCAGGCGGATGCGCGGCGGTTCGCGCAGAACGCCCGACGCGCCGATTCGACAGTCAATTCACGCGGGCTGCCCCGCATGCGGTTGCGCGAGCTTGCCGTCGCCGTACTCGCGCAGCACCTGCGAGATCACCACGCGATAACCGTCCAGCCAGCGCGCCTGCTTCGCCTTCGCTTCCCGATGCGCGGGGTGCTGGATCAGCTGCTGCAGCGCCGCCTCGGATTCCCAGTAGTAGACGTTCTGAATCAGCCCGGCTTCGGCGTTCTCCCAGGTTTCCTCGCCGAGATAGCCGGGTGTCGCACGCGCCATGTCGGCGATCTGCTGGTCGAGCCGATGGAATTCGTCGTCGTATTGCCCGGCGCGGAAAATGAAGGTCGATGCGTACATGCGCGCTCCGTTGGGAGACGATTGAAAGAGCGTCAAGTGTAAGGCACGCATCGCGTGCCGCTTTCCTCACGTGCGACGTGGCCACCGTGGCGGTCGGCACCGTCAGTGCGCCGATGAAGCGATGCCGATGCCGGAACAGTTCGCGCAACGACAGCGTCGGCGCGCTGTTGCAGCAGCGGCCGCACGCGTTGCCGTGAGGCGGTAGTCGTCTACCACGGCCGCCGCACCGAGTCCTGATAGCGCGTCAGAATGAAATGCGCGACGTCGTCCGAGTGATACGCGGCGACGAGCTGCGCGACCCACGGCTTCGTATGATCGGCCTCGCGCACGGTCAGCACGTTCGCATACGGCGAGCGCGCGTCCTCGAGGTTGATGCTGTCGCGCGCCGGTTGCAGGCCCATGCGCGTGGCGTCGTCACTGTCGATCGCGACGAACGCGGCCGAGTCGAGCGCCGCATGGAGCTGGTCGCGACGCAGCGCAACGAATTTCAGCGCGAGCCGGTTGCCGGTCACGTCGCGCAGCGTCGCATGCAGGCCGACCTTGGCGCGCAGCGTCACCAGCGTGTCGTTCTGCAGCAGCACGAGCGCACGGGCCATTCCACGCGGATCGGCCGGGATCGCGACCGTCGCGCCGGGCTGCAGTTCGTTCAGACTCCTCAGCTTTCGCGAATAGAGCGCCATCGGCAGCGTGACGGTCGGTGCGACGGCGCTCAGCGCGTAGCCTTTCGCCGTGCGGGTGGCGGCGAGGCGCTGTGCATCCTCGAAGCTCGCCGCGTCGATCTTGCCGTCCGCAAGCGCGGCATCGATGCGCGACGCGTCGTCGAATTCGACGACGTCGACATCGAGCCCGCGCGTGGCGGCGACGCGTTTCACCGCGTCGAGGATCTCCGCATGCACGCCGCGCGTCACGCCGACGCGCACCGTGCGCGTGGTGGTTTCCGCGGCAACGGCCCAATCCGGATGAACGAGGCCGCATACAACGGCCAGCCATACGGCGACGCAATGCGCGACGCGTTTCACGATGCATCCCTCAGAATCGTACGGAATCCGATATGTGACGCACCGAGATCGGCTTCCTGCTGTTCGCGCGACGACGCGCGATAACGCACGCAGTAGTCGCGCGAGCACAGGAACGAGCCGCCCTTGATCACCATCGGCGTGTCGTGCCGGCGCGTCGGCGGCGCGACGGCCGCCGTGTCGCCGTTCGTGTGCGACTGATGCGGGCCCGTGTACGCGTCCTTCGTCCATTCCCACGCGTTGCCGATCATGTCGTACAGGTGAAAGCCGTTCGCCGCGTAGCAGCCGACCGGCGCCAGGCCCGCATGGCCGTCCTCGGCCGTATCGAGCACCGGGAACGCACCCTGCCAGTAGTTCGCGGCCGGCTTGCCCTGCGCGTCGCGCGGCGCCGCGTCGAGCGACGCGTCGTCGCGACCGGCCTTGCCCGCGTATTCCCATTCGGCTTCGGTCGGCAGGTCGCGGCCGAGCCAGTGCGCATACGCGAGCGCGTCGCGCTGCGTGACGAGCGTGACCGGCAGGTTGCCGAGCTCATCGACGCTGCTGCCCGGGCCGCGCGGCTGCCGCCACGACGCGCCCTTCACCCAGCTCCACCACGCGAGGTCACGTACATTCAGCTCGTCGCGCGCCGGCACGTGAAACACCGCCGCGCTGCCCTGCTGCTCCGCCTCGGTCACGTAACCGGTCGCCTTCACGAAGGCGGCGAACTGCGCGATCGTCACGTCGGTCTGGTCGATCCAGAAGCCGCCGACATGCGTCCTGCCGTCGCCGATCGGACGCTCGTCCGCATAACCGCGCGTGCTGCCGAACACGAACGCGCCGCCGCTCAGGTGCACCATCCCGGCCTTCGGGTCGTCGCGCCACGCCGCGGGCAGGCCCGAGTAGCGCTCGCACTGCCGCTCCGAGCCGAGCGGCGCGAGCGGGCGGCCGCGATTCGCGTCGTCGAAGGCGCCGGCGGGCGACGCCGACGGGCTCGCATAGCCGGCCGCGAACGCAGCCGCGAACAGCGTGGCCGCGAGCGCCGCGCCGAGCGTCCAGAAGCGCAACCGCATCGTGTCGTCCTCAGTAGTAGCCGCGCGGACGCAACGGCTCGACGCCGCCGACGTTGCTCATGTAGGTCTTCCACTGGTCGACCAACGTGCCGATCACCGACGGGTTCTGCGCGGACACGTCGGTCGTCTCGCCGCGATCCGCCGCGAGGTCGTACAGCTGCCAGTGACCATCGAGCGGGCCGAGCGGCGGCTCGGTCCACAACGCCTTCCAGCGACCGTCGGCGCTGCGCAGGTACGCGCGGCCGTAGGCTTCGTCGCCGAACGGCGTCGTATGCACTTCACCTGTGGCGGAGCCGGTCAGCACCGGCAGCAGCGACTGCCCCGTCACCGGATACACGTAGCGGTTGTTGTAGACGACCTTGCCCTTGTTCTGGTCGATGCCGGTCAGCGTGTTCACGAGCGGCGGCGCCGGCTGCGACGGCGGCGTGACGCCCGCGAGCGCGAGGAACGTCGCCGTGTTGTCGGTCACGTGCGTGAACGCGCGCAGCGTCGGCAACTGCTGCGTCTGCCCGGGCAGACGCACGATCGTCGGCGTCGACACCCCGCCTTCGCCCGAATAGCCCTTCGTGAGCCGGAACGGCGCCGCGCTCACTTCGGCCCAACGCAGCCCGTATTGCAGCCGCTGCGCGTTCTGCTTGCCGTTGTCGGTGCCGAGGGTCGAATAGATCGGCTCCTGCCCGTTCGCGGTGTCGGTCGCCGTCGGGTCCGCGCCCGAGTCGATCGGCCAGCCTTCCGCGCCGTTGTCCGACTGGAACATGATGAACGTGTTGTCGTATTCGCCGATGTCCTTCAGGTGCTGAATCAGCAGGCCGATGTTGTAGTCGAGGTTCTCGACCATCCCCGCGTAGATCTCCATGTAGCGCGCCTGCGCACGGCGCTCGGCCGAGCTCAGGCTCGCCCACAGCTTGTCGACCTTGCCGGTGCCGTAGTCGGCATAGCCGTCGGCGGCAGAATGCACGGCGCTGATGTACTTCGCGTTCGCGGTGCCGTTGTTCGCCGTTGCCGGCGACGCCGACGTCGTTTCGGGCAGGCCGTCGAACGGCTTGAAGTCGGCCGGAATCAGACCGAGCGCCTTCTGCCGTGCGATGCGTGCGTTGCGGATCGCGTCGTAGCCGGCGTCGTACACGCCCGCGTACTTGTGCAGCCACGGCTCCGGCACCTGCAGCGGCCAGTGCGGCGACGTGTAGGCCGCATACGCGAAGAACGGCTTGCCGTCCCGCTTGTTCGAATCGATGTACGCGATCAGCTTCTGCGTATAGAAGTCCGCCGAGTAGAACACGGCCGGACTGCCGCCCGCGCCGCCCGGTTGTCCGGGCTGGCCGGGCTGCACGTAGCGGCCGTCTTCCGTGTAGTTCGACGAGCCGGCCGGCTCGTGCGCGAAATGGTTCGTCGCGGCGCCGCCGAGCAGCACGTAGCTGCGCTCGAAGCCCCACTGGTCCGGCGTCTGTCCGCTGCCCGTCGCGCTGCCGACGATCCCCGAGCCGATGTGCCACTTGCCCGCGATGTACGTGTGATAGCCGGCGTCCTTCAGCAGTTGCGCGAACGACAGCGCGCGATCGTTCAGGTAGCCCTCGTAGCCCGGCAGGCCGCGCCGCTCGTCGGTCGGCACGCCCATCGTGCCTTCACCGACGAGGTGGTGATCGGTGCCGGAAATCAGCATCGCGCGCGTGATCGCGCATACGGTGCCGGTGTGATGGTTCGACAGGATGCGGCCCGACGCGACGAGCGCGTCGAGGTTCGGCGTGTTGATCTCGCCGCCGAATGCATGGATGTCGGAATAGCCGAGATCGTCGGCCATGATGTACAGAATGTTCGGGCGCTTGGCCGCGGGCGTCGCATTCGCCTGCGGCGGCGGATCGCTGTCGACGCCGCCGCACGACGCAAGCGACAGCGCACCCGCGATCGCGGCGCAGACCACACGGAAACGAACGGCAAGCAAGGACGAAGCGGACTTTTTCATTGTTGTTGATCGCACGATCTACGGGATCGGCGATCTTAGCGTCGCCCGCGCGGCGCCCAAAGTCGGATTCGTCACATGCTAACGGGGCAGGAGAATATGCGGCACGGCTCGTGTTTTACGACGCGCGCCGCGATGGTTGTGTTGCGTCAGCTGCGTCCGCCGAGGCTGCCGCCGCCATCCACCGCGAGCACCTGCCCCGTGACGAAGGCTGCATCGTCCGACAGCAGGAACGCGATCGCCGCGGCCACATCGTGCGGTGTGCCGAGACGGCGTGCGGGGATCGTTGCCAGCACCTTGCGTTCGGCTTCGCTGCCGACCGGCCTCGTCTGGCGAAACAGTTCCGTCTCGATCGGGCCCGGCGCGACCGCGTTGACTGTCACGCCGTGCTCGGCGAGTTCAAGCGCCCACGTACGCGTGCAACCGACGAGCGCGCTTTTCGCGGCCGAATACGCGGTGCGATCGAGGCTGCCGAAGATCGCGCGGCTGCATACGTTGACGATGCGGCCATATCCGCGTGCCTTCATCGCGTCGGCGAAATGCTGCGTGACCTGGATCACTGCGCGCACGTTGAGGTCGAACACCGCCTGCAGCGATGCGAAATCGACCTTGCCGAGCGGCTGTGGCAACGCGATGCCCGCGTTGTTCACGATGCCGTCGATCTCGTCCGACTCGCCGATGTTGGCGAGCATCGCGGCCGTCCGTTCGATATCGGCGAGATCGCACGCGATCAGTTCGCCGGGAAAGTCGATGCCTTGCGCATGTCGCGCGAGACCGATGACGCGATGGCCGCGCCGAGCGAGCAGCGTGCTGGTTGCGAGGCCGATGCCGCGCGACGCGCCGGTAACGAGATAGGTGCGGGATGACATGATTCGTGCCTCTGACGAAAGAATCGAAGACGGTGCGGTGCGCGCTCGCGCGCGCAGCGCATGCATGACGCGATCGATTGTGCGTCAGGCGGGGAAAATGCGTACGGTCGTCGTCGCGGGCGTTGCTCAACCCGTGCGTTACGCGGGCATTCAACGCCGGAGCGAGTGAAGGGAATCGAACGATAGGACTGGCTATCAAACCGCAGGAAAACGGCAGGCAATGATCCAGCATCTTTGGCAGGATCGTCGCGGCAATCCTGCGGCTCATGCACTGAATCCTCAGTCTGCGTCCGGACGCCCAACCGGCGACCAGTCGACGGACCCGGCCGCGAATTTGAGCCGTTCGCGCAATTCAGGATGCACGCCCGCCTGCATCAGCAGTGCCATGCCGCATAGTCGCCGCGCGTCCTCATCTGTAATCGGGCACCCATCGATCGGTTCGGCATGTGGCGGAATCGTGATGGCGACGCCTGCATTCATTTCGCGATCAAGCACGGCCTGCACGTCCTTGCGAAACACAGTGCACAACGTAACCTGTTCTGTGTCTTCGTCGTAAAACACGATGGTTGCGCGTCTCGGTTTGCTCATGTCGCATTCCTCTACGAGCATCAGGGGCTGCCGTCGCCCCGCCTCGGAATAGGTTCAAGCGTCACACTCATGTATTTCTCGATGCCGGGCTGACCGGCAGCGATGAGATTCAGCATTGCGGCACCCAGGCGACGCGCAAACTCGTCATCTATCCGATAGTCGAACTCGTCCAACAGGATCGGCATTTCGAGAACGCCTTGTAATTGCGGCGCGAGCTTGTCCGGATCGGCCGCTTTTACGGTCAGTCTTTGCTGGTCTTCGTCGTAAATCACCACGACGGCATAAGGCGAATGCTTAGCCATTTAGAATCCCCTGCACTCTTGGTAATCCATAAACGCATTCTGCTTGCACAGTGCGAGACCGGCAAGGCCGCCCATGACCTTTGCCAGCCGATTGCACAACTCGATAGCCGCTTCGTATTTCTCCATGCAGCCAGCCTCCAACCCTTCGTTCGGCCGACGCGCGGCCAGATTCAACGAATCGTCGCGCAAAGGCAAGTCCCGCGGCAAGAACGGTGCGGCGTCGCCGAACGGCGTACCAACCAGCCCGGTTGCCGTACCGGCGCCGCCGCTGTCTGCGTTCCCCAGGACGCTTTCCAGGTAGCTTATCAACTCATCGGCCGATACATCACTTGGTCGCGCCCAACTCGGAATAGGCTTGTCTACCGGCAGCGACGCCTGCGGCGCCACACGGGCGAACCGATTCGCCCGTGGGAAAGGCGGCGTGGACGGCAGATCACCACAAGCGCCGCCAGCAACCGCTGGACGCTCGATCTCGACCATGAGTCGGCCGTCCTCGATGGCAGACCGGAGCACATCGAGCGGGGCACCACGGAATGCGTCAAGGCCCAATTGCCGCAAGTACGTCATCGCGTTCGTCGTCAGGCCCACGTACCTCGGCCAGTGCAGCATCAATTCGGAGACCGCAGCGCGTTGCTTGGCCGACAACGGCGCACCTCCCGCGCGTGTCAGCATCGCGCGCTTTCCCGAACCCAACTCGATCGCAATCGAAGTCATTCGACCCTCCGGTGTTACCGTCGGGCGAATCTACTTTTCGAAACACGATGCGACAACCTCGCGGCTTTCATGGAACGGAACGGACCCGTCACTCGGCCAGGCCGAAAGCGGACATGGGCGCGTTGCAAGACGCCGGCGAGGCGCTACGGACCGCGGGTTGGGCACGAACAGGGTGGAGGCATACCGCGCGCACGCACACAAAGACACCCACGCATCAGAACCTATAAATTGTGTTACGAGATCGACGTGTCCCGTGCCGCTCGCTCAATACCGCATCACCAGATACAAGCCGCCGGCCGCAAGCGCCATGCCGGGCCATGCGAGCGTACCGATCGTCTCGCCGAGCACGACGAGCGCGATCAACGCGGCGGCCGGCGGAATCAGGAAAAACAGCGCCGACACGCGTGACGCTTCGCCGTATCGCACCATCGCGAGCAGCAGCGAGATCGCGATCAGCGAATTGCAGATCACGAGGTACGCGAGCGAACCGGCGAGGCCGGCGGTCCAGTGCACGTGCATCGGTTCGAGCGCGAACGCGAGCGGCGCGGTCACCGCGAGGCCGACCGTGTATTGCACAAGGTTCGCCGTGACCGGATGGACGTCAGTGCCGAAGCGCTTTTCCCACAGCGTGCCGCCGGTGATGCACGCGAGCGCCAGCAGCGCGAACGCCAGCGCCCACGACGACGACACCGCAACCGACGAACGCGCGAGGATCACCATCACCGCGCCGGCCGCGCCGAGCGCGAGGCCGATCCAGCGCATCACGCCGACGCGCTCGCCGGCGATCATCGGCGCGAGCAGCCCGACGAGAATCGGCTGCTGCGACGTGACGAGCGCGACGGCGCCGGCCGACATCCCGTGCTTCAGGCTCAGATAGGTAAATGAGAAATAGCCGGCCTGCAGCAGCAAGCCGACGACGATGAGATTGCGCCATTCGTCGCGTGTGCGCGGCAATGCGGGACGCAGCCACAGGAACGGCCCGGCGAGCAACGCAACCACGCATGCATAGCGCAGCGCGAGGAACGTCAGCGGATCCGCGTCGCGCAGCCCGAGCTTCAGGAACACGAAGCCGCTCGCCCACAGCAGCAGGAACAGCGCGGGGGCGAAACGCAGCCAGCCCGGCTGACGTCCGGCTTCCGGTGTCGTTGCCACGCTCATGGACTCCCCGGGGCGAGTGTGCGATGTCGGAATCATACGCTTGCGCTCCACGCCGACGCCCGCTACGCATCCATAGCGCATCCAAGCAAATGCTTTTCCGAATCCGTTATTGGATCGCGCCACCACGCGTTCCTATACTCGTCAGCACTCTCCGATAAAGAGTGCCAACCAATCTCGACGCAACAGAACAGGACGGACAGATGAGCCTACGCCCCTTGCACGACCGGGTCATCGTGAAGCGACTCGACCAGGAAACCACCACCGCCTCGGGCATCGTGATCCCCGACAGCGCCGCGGAAAAGCCCGACCAGGGCGAAGTGATCGCTGTCGGCCCCGGCCGCAAGGACGCCGACGGCCAGCGCCTCGTGCCCGACCTGCAGGTCGGCGAGCGCGTGCTGTTCGGCAAGTACGCAGGCCAGGCCGTCAAGGTGGACGGCAACGAATTCCTCGTGCTGCGCGAAGAAGACATCGTCGCGGTCGTCAATCAATAACGGAGCGCAATCATGGCAGCAAAGGAAATCATTTTCAGCGACGTCGCGCGTACGAAGCTCACCGAAGGCGTCAACATTCTCGCGAACGCGGTGAAAGTCACACTCGGGCCGAAAGGCCGCAACGTCGTGCTCGAGCGCAGCTTCGGCGCGCCCGTCGTCACGAAGGACGGCGTGTCAGTCGCGAAGGAAATCGAACTCGCGGACAAGCTGCAGAACATCGGCGCGCAACTCGTGAAGGAAGTTGCGTCGCGCACCAGCGATGCCGCCGGCGACGGCACGACGACGGCCACCGTGCTCGCGCAAGCGATCGTGCGCGAAGGCCAGAAGTACGTCGCGGCCGGGCTCAATCCGCTCGACCTGAAGCGCGGAATCGACAAGGCCGTGGCAGCGGCCGTCGACGTGCTGAAGACGATCAGCAAGCCGACCACCACGAGCAAGGAGATCGCGCAGGTCGCGACGATCTCCGCGAACGGCGAGGAATCGATCGGCCAGCGCATCGCCGAAGCGATCGACCGCGTCGGCAAGGAAGGCGTGATCACCGTCGAGGACGGCAAGTCGCTCGCCGACGAGCTCGACGTCGTCGAAGGGCTGCAGTTCGATCGCGGCTACCTGTCACCGTATTTCATCAACAATCCCGACAAGCAGATCGCCGAGATCGAGAACCCGTACATCCTGCTGCACGACAAGAAGATCTCGAACATCCGCGACCTGCTGCCCGTGCTCGAACAGGTCGCGAAATCCGGCCGGCCGCTGCTGATCATCGCGGAAGACGTCGAGGGCGAAGCGCTCGCGACGCTGGTGGTGAACAACATTCGCGGCATCCTGAAGACGGTCGCGGTCAAGGCGCCGGGCTTCGGCGATCGCCGCAAGGCGCTGCTCGAGGACATCGCAATCCTGACCGGCGGGCAAGTCGTCGCGGAGGAAACGGGACTCACGCTCGAGAAGGCGACGCTCGCCGAACTCGGCCAGGCGAAGCGCATCGAGGTCGGCAAGGAAAACACGACCGTGATCGACGGCGCGGGCGATGCAAAGAACATCGAGGCGCGCGTGAAGCAGATCCGCGTGCAGATCGACGAGGCGACCTCCGACTACGATCGTGAAAAGCTGCAGGAGCGCGTGGCCAAACTCGCGGGCGGCGTCGCGGTGATCAAGGTCGGCGGCGCGACCGAGATCGAGGTGAAGGAGAAGAAGGACCGCGTCGACGACGCGCTGCACGCGACGCGCGCGGCCGTCGAGGAAGGCATCGTGCCGGGCGGCGGCGTCGCGCTGATCCGCGTGCGGCAGGCGATCCGCGAACTCAAGGGTGCGAATGCCGACCAGGACGCGGGCATCAAGATCGTGCTGCGCGCGCTCGAGGAACCGCTGCGCCAGATCGTCACGAACGCGGGCGAGGAAGCGAGCGTGGTCGTCGCGAAGGTGGCAGAAGGTTCGGGCAATTTCGGCTACAACGCGCAGACCGGCGAATACGGCGATCTCGTCGAATCGGGCGTGCTCGATCCGACCAAGGTCACGCGCACCGCACTGCAGAATGCGGCGTCGGTGGCCGGGCTGCTGCTGACGACCGATGCGACGGTGTCCGAGGCGCCGAAGGATGCGGCGCCGGCCGCGGCGCCGGGCGGCCCGGGTGCGGGCGGGCCGGGGTTCGATTTCTGACGAGCCGACGATTCGACGATGTGCCGCGGCGTGCCGGTTCGCCGGCATGCGCGGTGTTTCCGAAGCAATGCAACGCGTGGCGACGTCGATCGTCACGCGTTTTTTTCTGGATCGCACGCAGGTACGGCAGGTCGACCGGGTAAGATGAAGGCCCATTCCGCGTCACGGGCCCCAAATCCATGTCGACCACCATCAACACCCTGCTGCCGCTCGCCGGCGTCCTGCTGCTGAGCGTGGCCAGCCCCGGCCCGAACTTCGTGATCGTCACGTCGAGCGCGGTCGCGCAGCGCCGCGCCGGCGTGATGACCGGGCTGGGCCTCGCTGCCGCATCGGGCACCTGGGCCGCGATCGCGATCGGCGGGCTGAGCCTGCTCGTGACCCACGTCGCATGGGTGCACACCGCACTGCGGCTGGCGGGCGCGACCTACCTGATCTGGCTCGGCCTGAAAATGGTGCTGACCGCGCGCAAGCCGTTGTCCGTCGCCGCGCCGGCTTCATCCTCCGGCTGGCACGCCGCGAAGAAAGGCTATGTGGTCAGCATGACGAACCCGAAAGCCGTCGCGTTCTACGGCAGTGTCTTCGCGCTGATGGTGCCGGCCCACACACCGGCGTGGTTCGATCTCACGGTCGTCGCGCTGTCGATCGGGATTTCGGGCGCGTGGTATTGCACGATGGCGCTGCTCGCGTCGCATCCGTTCGTGCGCCGGCTGCTGATCAAGCGCAAGGCCGTGCTCGATACGACGGCCGGACTGCTGCTGATGGGGCTTGGCGGGCGGATGTTGACGGGGCGTTGAGCGGCGTTGTCGTGGAGGGAGCCTGCGAACACGATGAATGGAAACTGCTTTCGCCGCTTCCCCGCTCCTGATACGAACACAGGCATAACTTCCTGAATAACGATCCCGACGGACGCGATGCATCGCCGATGCACCGCGCCCGTCGCCGCCTCAAACGATCGGATCGACCACCGTCACCGCCGCGCCGCGCGCCTCGATGTCGCGCCCGGCGAGCAGGCACAAATCCTCGCGATGATGCGCGGCGACCACCTGCACACCAACCGGCACGTCATTGACGATCCCAGTCGTCACCGCCAGCCCGGGTAGCCCCATCGCCGGCAGCGCACGCAGCGTGAGCTGCGCCTCCCATACGCGCTCGAACCCTTCCGGTCCTTGCCTGTCGAGATCGTCGGGGAACGGCAACTCCGACGACACAGGCAGCAGCAGCACCGCGTATTCATCGAGAAACAGCCGCCATTGCCGCGTCAGCGTCGTACGCCGCACGAGTGCGCGGCTGATCACGTCGGCCGGCAGATCACGCACCTTGCCGCGCACAGCCGCGATCACCGCGGCCGCGCCCGGATCGCCGTCGCTCTCGACCGCGTTCGTCAACACGTCGAATCCGTCGCCAAGCCAGAGCTGCTCCTGCAGCAACGCGGCCTCGCGCATCGGCGGCGTATCGTCGATTTCATCGACGGTCCACCCTGCATCGACGAGCCGGCGCGCGGCATCGCGCAACGCAGCCTCGACTTCGGGCACGACCTGCAGGCCGCCCGGCCGCACGCACAGCGCCGCTCGCTTCGGCACCGCGCGGCCTTCGAACGGCACCGGCACGTACCACGGGTCGCGCGGGTCCGGCGCGGCGAACGCGCGCAACGCCAGCGCGAGATCGTCGATCGTGCGCGCGATTGGCCCCGTCGTCGACATCAACTGCGCGCCGATTGCACGCTCGGGCGACGACGCATTGAACGCCGGCACGCGTCCGAGCGACGGCCGGATCCCGTGCACGCCGCATGCATAGGCCGGGTAACGCACCGAGCCGCCGATGTCGGTGCCGATCGCGAGCGGGCCGATCCCGGCGGCCACCGCAGCCGCCGCGCCGCCGCTCGATCCGCCCGGCGTCAGCGACCGATTGCGCGGATTGTACGTATGGCCGTGCACGAGATTCGACGTGAACCAGCGCAGCGCGAACGTCGGCGAATTGGTGCGGCCGAGCAGCACCGCGCCGGCCTTTCTGAGGTTCGAGACCGACGGACTGTCGGCGCTCGCGATCAGGTTTTCCTGCAGGCGCGTACCGTTGGTCGTCGCGAATTCCGCGACGTCGACGTTGATCTTCACGGTCACGGGCACGCCGGCGAGCGGCCCCGGATCGTCGCCGCGCGCGATCGCGCGATCGACTTCGTCGGCTTGGCGCCGCACATCGTCCGGGCGATGCTCGACCACCGCGTTGATCGCCGGGTTCACCGCATCGAGACGGGCCAGCGTCGCATCCGCCACTTCCCGCGCGGACACTTCGCGTTGCCGCACCCGCTTCGCGATTTCAGTCGCCGACAGTTGCCAGAGTTGCTGCGTCATCAGAATATGCTCCGAGAAACTCCGCCATGCCCCCAACGGGGCTTCCTTCGAGGCGGATGGCCGGAAGGAGGCGCCGCGCGCCATTCGCATCGCGGCGCCGCATCGCTTACTGCGTATCGTGCTTCGCACGCTCCGCCGCCGCGATGATCGCGTCGGCCACGGCCTTCGGCTGGCTCAACATCGAGACGTGGCTGCCGTTCACACGCGTGACCGTCGCGCCGATTCGCTTCGCCATCGTCTCCTGCAGCTTCGGATCGATCATCCGGTCCTGCGTCGCGACGACGAACGTCGACGGCTTCTCATGCCACGCGGCCTGCGTGACCTTCTGCGAAATACAGCCACCGTACCACGGCCCTTGCGTCGCCGCGACGACGCGCTGCTGCGCGGGCGACAGGTCCGGCGCGAAATCCTGCGCGATCGCCTTGTCCGACAGCGTCGCGAAACCGCCCGTGTCCTTGCGCAGCTCACCGGCCCACGCCGGCGCCGGCAGCCCCTGCGTGACATCGGCGATCGACTGGCCGTTGTCCGGCGCGAACGCGGCGACATAGACGAGCGACTTCACCTTGTCGTCGTTGCCCGCATCGCTGATCACGACGCCGGCCCACGAATGGCCGACCAGCACGACAGGCCCCTTCTGCTCGTCGATCGCGCGCTTCGTCGCGGCGGCATCGTCGGCGAGCGAGCTGAGCGGATTCTGCACCGCTACGACATGCAGGCCGCGCGCCTCGAGCAGCGGAATCACGCGGTTCCAGCTCGACCCGTCGGCGAACGCGCCGTGCACCAGCACGACGTTCGTGCCCTTCAGGTCCTCCTTCGGCGCAGCCTGCGCCGCGACCGCACCGAACAAGCCGCCCAGCACCGCCGCGGACACCAGCACCCGTTTCGTCAAACCGACCATCGTCTTGCTCCTTCCTGTCGTGTTGTACATCTGAAATGTTTACGATGCGGCCGCGTCTGCGCATGGCAGGCGCGGCAGCTGATCACGAATGCGCGTACAGGCCGTTGGCGGCATCCGTGCGTGCGTCGCCGGCCGCGGCGTAGCGGGCGGCCGGCACCGACGCGGCGGCGACGTTGTCACCCTGCGACTTCGACGGACCGTTCTGGTCCGAGCGCGCGACTTGCTGTGCGGCAACGGCGTTCTCCGCGGCAGCGATATCGTCCGGGTAGTTGGCTTCGCCGCTGGCCGGGCTGTAGCCGGCCTTCTCGAGCCGGACGAGATCGGCGCGCACGTCGGCACGCGTGAGGCCGTGGCCGGTATCGGCGAACGACAATGCGGGGATCGAAGCGAGGACGGCAACGGCGAGGATTCGAGCGACTTTCATGAGTGTTCTCCTAGAAGGAAGTGGGTGTATCGAACATTCGGCATCCGATCCAGATGGCTGGCATCGAATGTTTCCTGCATGTCGACAGTAGAACCCGCCCACGTATCCGGCATGTTTCCGAAACCGGTGCTTCCTGCATGCCAGTTTTTCAGAAGGGGCCGCAGACACACTGCGATACAAACCCGCATGCCGATCCATCTCCCGTCATCCGCGCACGACAAAAAAAGGCGTGCCTCGCGCGGCACGCCTTTCCGTCAAGCCGATCCCGTCAAATCACGTCACGGCGCCAACCGCGTGAACACATAGTCGTGATTCTTCACGCGCGCCTGGTGACACGCAAAGCACGTCTGGTGCTGACCGATATCGGCCGGCACGCCGTTGATGAAGCGCCCGAAGCCCCAGCCGCCCGTCGACGCATAGCGACGCGAATCCTTCACCATCACCTGCACGGTGGTCGCCTGGCCCGGCACGGTCGCCGACGGGAACTCGTCCGACTGCTTGCGCTTGTACGCGAGCTTCACGAGGATCGTGCCGTCCGGAAACGGCAGCGTCGACTTTTCGAGCGCACGCATCGCGACAGGGTTGCCGAGCACCACGCGCAATTCGTCGAGCGGCGCCGCTTCCTCGGCCGGCGCGACCATTTCCCACTTCCGGTAGCCGGGCGGGATCGTCACACCGTAGATCGGCGACGCGGCCGGCTTCGGCTGCTCCGCGAACGCGGCCGGGCCGCTCGCCGACAACGCACCGGCCAGCAACACACCCGCGACGAGCGCACGGCTCGCGCCGTGACGCACCACTCCGATATGCGCCCGCATCACAGATGCTCCACTTGCAGGATCGCCTCGGCGAACGCCTGCGGCGCTTCCTGCGGCAAGTTGTGACCGATGCCGCCGGTGATCGTGCGGTGCTGGTACTTGCCGGTGAACTTCTTCGCATACGCGGCCGGGGCCGGATGCGGCGCGCCGTTCGCGTCACCTTCCATCGTGATCGTCGGCACGGTGATGACCGGGCCGGCCGCGAGCCGACGCTCGATGTCGTCGTATTTCGCTTCGCCCTTCGCGAGACCGAGGCGCCAGCGATAGTTGTGGATCACGACCGCCACGTGATCGGGGTTCTGGAACGCCGCGGCGCTGCGCGCGAAGGTTTCGTCGGAGAACTGCCACTTCGGCGATGCGAGCCGCCAGATCAGCTTGTTGAACGCATCGAGGTTCTCTGCATAGCCGAGCGCGCCGCGCTCGGTCGAGAAGTAGAACTGATACCACCACTGGAGTTCGGCCTGCGGCGGAAGCGGCTTGGTGTTCGCCTGCTGGCTGCCGATCAGGTAGCCGCTCACCGACACCAGCGCCTTCACGCGCTGCGGCCACAGCGCCGCGATGACGTCGGCCGTGCGTGCACCCCAGTCGTAGCCGCCGAATATCGCACGGTCGATCTTCAGCGCATCCATCAGCGCGACGATGTCGACGGCCGTCACCGCCTGCTGGCCGTTGCGCAGCGTGTCGGCCGAGCGGAACGTCGTCGATCCGTAGCCGCGCAGGTACGGCACGATCACGCGATAGCCGGCCGCCGTGAGTAGCGGCGCGACGTCCGCGTAGCTGTAGATGTCGTACGGCCAGCCGTGCAGCAGGAACACGACGGGGCCGTTCTTCGGTCCGAGATCCGCATACCCGACGTTCAGCACGCCCGCGTCGATCTGGTGGATGGTGCCGAGCGACGCCGCGCCGGCCGCGCGGTTCGTCGGTACATCGGGCGCCGACTGCGCATGCGCCAGCGAGCCGAAGCCGATATCGGCGAGGCTCAGGCTTGCGATTGTCGTACCCAGGATCAGGCGGCGGCGGCTATTCACGGTATCAGGCATGACTGGTTCTCCATTGTCGATCGCTAAGGAAGGGGCCCGCGGCAAGTGCGGGCGCTCCGGTATCGCCGTTCACGCCGGCCGCGCATCGCTTCGCGCCGCCGTGTGAATCGCTTCACCGGATTTATATCCGAACCATTCGGACGCTTTGTATCCCAACGTATCTGTGTTCGGATACGACACAGAGCGATTCAAAAAACGCCCGCGACGCGGTGCGTTTCGGGGCCTGCGCAACACAGGCGCGCCCCTGCACCGATGCGGCAACGGACGCAGGCCGGCATCGCAACCGGCCCGCGCGCGCCCGTCGAGCCGTGCTTACGCGCGACGCAACGGCCGGAACCCGGCACGCACTTCGCGTGCGAACAGTTCCGGCTCTTCCCATGCCGCGAAATGGCCGCCCTTGTCGACTTCGTTGAAGTAGATCAGGTTGTGATAGCTGCGCTCGGCCCAGCTGCGCGGCGCCTGATAGATCTCGCCGGGGAACACCGTGATCGCGGCCGGCAGCGAGATGTCCACCGCGTTGAAGTTGTTCGAGTGATCCTCCCAGTAGATCTGCGCGGAGGACGTCGCCGTGTTGGTCAGCCAGTACAACGAAATGTCGTCGAGTATCTCGTCACGCGGAATCGAACGTTCGGGTACGCCGCCGCTGTACGTCCACTGCGAAATCTTGTCGTACATCCATGCGGCCTGCCCCGACGGCGAATCGGCGAGCGCGTAGCCGACCGTCTGCGGACGCGTGACCATCATCGCCGAGTAGCCGCAGTTGTCGCGATAGAACGTCGCGAGCTTCTCGTACGCGGCCTTCTCCTTCGGCGACAGCGACGCCGGCGCCGGCGCGTCGACCTGGAGCAGCGTCGCGATGTCGGGCGGCACCGTCGCCGGCATGTTCACGTGAATCCCGGCCAAGCCCTGCACGCGTTGCATCGCCATCCGGTGCGAGATCACCGAGCCGCAGTCGCCGCCCTGCGACACGAAGCGCGTATAGCCGAGGCGCGCCATCAGCTCGCCCCATGCGCGCGCGATGTGGTCCGAGCCCCAGCCCGTCTTCGTCGGGCGGCCGGAGAAACCGAAGCCCGGCAGCGACGGCACGACGACGTGGAATGCATCGTCGGCGCTCGCACCGTGCGCGGTCGGATCGGTCAGCGGGCCGATCGCCTTCACCAGCTCGAAGACCGAACCGGGCCAGCCGTGCGTCATGATCATCGGCATCGCATTCGCGTGCCGCGACCGGACGTGGATGAAATGAATGTCGAGCCCGTCGATTTCCGTGATGAACATCGGGAAGCCGTTCAGGCGCGCCTCGCCCTTGCGCCAGTCGTAGTCGGTGCCCCAGTAGCGCAGCAGCGCCTGCATGCGCGCGAGCCGCACGCCCTGCGATTCGTCCGCGACGGTTTCGCGGCCCGGCCAGCGTGTCGCGGTGATGCGGCGGCGCAGGTCGACCAGTGCATCATCGGGGATATGGGCGGTGAACGGGCGTATGCCGGTGTCGCCGGTTGCCGCATGCAGCGCGGTGGGCAGCATCGCGGATACACCCGCGGCCACGGACGTGGCCAGCAGGTGCCGACGCATCGGGGAAAACGGTGTGGAAGACATCGCTCGGCATCTCCTTTCGTGAGGTTGAAAGTGAACATGCCGCGCGCCCGGGCGCGCCTTCGCTTTCATTCGGGCACGCGGCAGTCACGCGGCGGTCACCCATTTGAAAGGTCTGATGTATCCGGGATGTGTCTGATTTGTACGCGTTTGTAGCGGGCGGGCGAACGTCGACGTCAGGGTGCGATCCACCGGCCTTCGTAGCCGTCGTCGTTCACGTCGAAGATCGCGCGACGATGGCCGGCGCGAGCGAGTTCGAGCCAGTCGATGCGCGTTACCGTGACGTGGACGAGGCAGAAGTTCCGATAGCCGTCGTCGCTGGGGGCGTCGCCCGGGCTGGGCGTGACGTGCGCTTTTTCAGGCGACTCGATCGGCGTGCCCGGCCGCAACGGTGCGCGATACAGCAGCAACGTATGCGGACGGCTCGATTGCCAGATCGCGCGCCGTTGCGCTTCGTCGTCGCAGATCGACGCTACGCCTTCCGCGCGAATCTGCACGAGCGCGTCGAGATCGTTCGCGACGACGGCGATGCGAGGGTCCCGGCGCAGCTCCGCCACCTTTTCCGACCGCGCATCCGTATGGAACGCCAGCAGACGATCGGCGCGGCTCACTTGCCGCAACACGATCGTGCGCACCTTCGGCGCGCCGTCGAGGCCGAGCGTCGCGGCCTGCACCATCGTGAACGGCGAGCGCTGCGTGCCGACGCCGGACTCGAGGCACGACCAGAGACGGTCGTAGGTGTGCGTGAGCGATTCGGAAGCGGGATCGGACATGATGGCGCGGCGATCTTGCGGGATTCGGTCGCGCTAGCTTAACCGTTTCTTCGGTGGCGAAGCGCGCGACGCGCCCACGATGTCCGTTGCAAACCCGACGCCGCGCGGTTCAGTTATAGCCGAGGACGACCGGTGCGGCGTCGCTCGTGTCGGTCGAATCCGCGCCGAAGCGGCCGAGCACGTCCGCGACGTATTGCGGCCCCGCGCCGATCTGCGACGACTTGTGCTCGACGGGACGGATATCGGCCATGCCCGGCGCTTCATCCAGCCATGCGGTGTCGTTGATGACGATGTTCATGGGTGTCTCCTCACGCGGCCAGCGCCGCACCATACGCGCGCACCAGGCGCGCCACGCCTTCCCGGATCGCGTCAACGTCGGGCGCGGCGAACGACAGCCGCAGCGATGCGGCGTCGACGTTGTCCGCGAAGAACGCCTTGCCCGGCACGAAGACGACCTTGTTCGCGATCGCCTGTTGCAGCAGCACGTCCGACGACACCGCGCCGATCCGCGCCCACACGAACATCCCGCCTTCGGGGCGATGGAACGTGATCGCATCGCCGAAACCGTCGCGCAGCGCATCGCACATCGCGTCGCATTTGCGCCGGTAAGCCGCCGTGATGCGCGGCAGATGGCGTTCGAGCGCGCCGTCGGCGAGATACTCGGCGGCGGTGGCTTGCGTCCACGGCGTGCTGCACAGGTCGACCGTCTGCTTCGCGATCACGCAGCGTCGCGCGATCTCGGCCGGCGCGATCGTCCAGCCCACGCGCAGCCCCGGCGCGACGGTTTTCGACAGGCTCGCGAAATGCACGATCCAGTCGCGCGCGCCTTCCACTTCGCTCGCGAGCGCGAGCATCGACGGCACCGGTTCGCCCGCGAAACGCAGGTCGCCGTACGGATCGTCCTCGACGATCAGGAAACGGTATTGCACCGCGAGACGCAGCAGCTTCAGCCGGCGTTCGCGCGTGAGCGTCGCGCCGGTCGGGTTCGCGAAGGTCGGGACGGTGTAGAGCAGTTTCGGCTGCGCGATCGCGCCGGACGCGAGTTGCGACGCGAGGCGGTCGACGTCGAGGCCCTCACCGTCGACCGGGATCGTGACGATGCGCGCTTGCTGCAGGCGCATCGCCGACAGCGTCGCCGGATAAGCCGGCTGCTCGGTCAGCACGACGTCGCCCGGCGCGACCATCACGCGCAGCAGCAGGTCGAGGCCCTGCTGCGAGCCGGTCGTGACGAGCAGTTCGGCCGGCGTGCACGCGACGTTGCGGCGCGCCATCAACGCAATCAGTTGCTGCTTCAGTTCGGCAAGGCCGTCGGTCGGGCCGTATTGCAGGCAGCGCACCGGCTGGGCGTATGCGCGTTCGGCGGCCGTGTTCAGGCCGTCGACGTCGAACAGGTCACTGGCCGGATAGCCGCCCGCGAACGAAATCATCCCCGGCTCGGAGAGGTACTTGAACAGCTCGCGGATCGGCGAACCGGCAGGATTCTGGAATGAGGGCGTAAACGCGTACATGTCGTCGTGAGCTGGATCGCACGGACGGCCGGGATAGCCGACAGGTGCCGCCCGCCCAAGGCGCTTCTGGCGCACGGGCGGGAATTCGAGCCACGATTGTCGATAGTCATTAACGCCGCCGCAAACGATATCTATGCACTAGGTCTTGCGGTTTGGTCATTAATTGGCGGCGGGTTTGCGCCGAAAGGTGAATATCGTACCGCTGCAGCAGTCGCCATCCCTCAGGTAGACATCGAAGGTCTTGTCCACGACGGCATAGCTGACCGTTACGATGTTCAGGTTCTCTTCCGGTAAATAGCTACCTGACATCGGCTCCCTGAGATCGATCGCGTCGCTGGCGAGCAGGTAGAGATGTTCGTCATGCACTGTAGTGGTGGGCGACATCGTCTTCAGCTCCGCCTCGATCACAGTGCTATGGGATTGGCCGATCTCGTACCGCATGCCCGCGTCACGGTAAGGAATCGACAGCAGTACCTTGCCATCGACATTCAAGCGCGTGGCGAGCGACGCGTCTACCGTGATCGTCATGCTGTTGAGTCGGCGCAAGTCCTCGCGAGTCAGCGCCACATCGGAGAACTCGCGACGCCCCATGCTGATGGACGAAACCTGTGCTTTCCACCGGCCCTTTTCTCGCCACGTATCGGACATGCCGTTGGCGCCCGCTGCTCCCGAGATGCCGTCCAGCACATAAGTGCCGATCGCCTGCGTGAGAATTTCTCGTTTCGAGCCAACGATAATTTCCGAGGTCTGATGTGCGTCGACGGGCAAGCGCCGCGCGCGATCAGCCGACGCCCAAGTGCCGTCGAGCGAGTCGTTGGCTACCTTGCCGGTAAACGTGCCGGTGCGCTGCCCAGCGCTTCCAGTCTCGTCCATCGTGAATCTGCCTGAGGGGTCAATCTTGCCGCTCAGGTAGATAGCGTCGCGCTTGCCGGCATAGCGATAGCTTCCCGTCAGCACTCCGTCGACATTTTTCAGATCCATCACGAACGCATAGCGGTCGCCGATACGGCCAGAAAAGGTCTTGTGGAAGTACGCAGGGTCGGCCAGCGCCGTGGTGGCAATCATCAACGACAGAAGCAACGATGCGAACCGCAGGACGGGACGGAACATAGCGAGTGGCGAGGATTAGAAGTGGCTCAATTGTGACACCCTCGCGCAGATCAGTAGCGGCCGGTAGCCTCGATGTCATCTGTCGTTCCAAAGCATCAAAAATCGGCAAATCCGGTTTTTTTGTAGCCCATGGGCGACTCACGCCTCGCGCAATCGTTAAACCGCCGAACCCATACACACCGTTGCCCAGGCACTGCGATTGTCGATCACGGTCCTGAGCCCGCCACATACCGCGCCCCGCATGGCGCACGCCCCCACCCCGCCCCCGATTACCTAGGTAATTGACACGTATAGACCTAGGTAATTGTCCTCCCTACCATGGGTTTCGACGCGACCCAAAGCGCCCCACACGAAGAGGACACGACCATGACCACCCAGGACGTCGACACCAGAACGTTACGACGCGTGATCGCTGCAGCGTCGATCGGCAATTTCGTCGAATGGTTCGATTTCGCCGCATACGGCTTTCTCGCCACCATCCTGACCCGCGAATTCTTCCCGAGCGGCGACCCGACGATCGGACTCCTGAAGACATTCGCCGTCTTCGCGGTGGCGTTCGCATTCCGCCCGCTCGGCGGGCTCATCTTCGGCGTCATCGGCGACCGGATCGGCCGCAAGCGCACGCTCGCGCTGACGATCCTGATGATGGCCGGCTCGACGACGTTGATCGGCCTGCTGCCGACCTACGCGAGCATCGGCTACTGGGCGCCGTTGCTGCTCACGATCATCCGCTGCGTGCAGGGCTTTTCCGCCGGCGGCGAATACGCCGGCGCATGCGCCTATGTGATGGAACATGCGCCGCGCCGCCGCCGCGCGTTCTTCGGCAGCTTCGTGCCGGTATCGACGTTCTCGTCGTTCGCTTGCGCGGCGGTGGTCGCCTATCTGCTCGAGTCGTCGCTGTCGTCGCAGGCGATGATCGAGTGGGGCTGGCGCGTGCCGTTCCTGATCGCGGCACCGGTCGGCCTCATCGGCGTCTACCTGCGTGTCAACCTGAATGAAACGCCCGCGTTCCAGGCGCTCGAAGGCAAGCACGACATCGCGCATGCCCCGCTGATGGAAACGCTGCATTCGCAGTCGCGGAACATCCTGAAGCTCGGCGCGTTCGTGTCGGTGACGGCGCTGTCCTTCTACACGTTCACGACGTATTTCGCGACTTACCTGCAAGTGGCCGGGCACCTGTCGCGCGGCACGTCGCTCCTCGTCACGGTGCTGGCTCTCCTCTTCGCCGCGGCATTGTGCCCGGTCGCCGGCCTCTTCTCCGACCTCGTCGGCCGCCGCGCGACGATCGCCACGACCGGCATCTTCATCATCGTGTCGGTGTATCCGGCCTTCTCGCTGGGCGGCTCGGGCGTGTTGTCGCACTCGCTGCTCGGCGTCGCGCTGCTCGCGATCGGCGCGGTGTTCTCGGGCGTGGTGACGGCGCCGCTGATGTCGGAAGTGTTCGCGACGAAAACCCGCTATACGGCGTCCGCGATCACCTACAACCTCGCGTACACGATCTTTGGCGGCACCGCCCCGCTCGTCGCTACGTGGCTGATCTCCGCGACCGGCACCAATCTGTCGCCTGCGTACTACCTGATCGCCGTGTCGATCTTCGCGATGATCGGCGGTCTGTCGCTGCCGGAAACGTCGAAGACGGCACTCGAGGAAGCCGGCCCGGCAACGGGGAGAGCCGCCCAGTCCGCCAAGCGCGGCGTCGAACGTGCCGTTTGAGCGGCCGTCCCGCACAACATCAACGCACGGAGCGACACGATGACCAGCCTTCATGAATCCAGCATCATCATCGACGGCCTGAACATTTCCAGGTTCGAGCGCTCGGTGTTCGAAGACATGCGCAAGGGCGGCGTCACGGCCGTCAACTGCACGGTCTCCGTGTGGGACGATTTCCAGAAGACGATCGACAACATCGCGGAAATGAAGCAGCACATCCGCGAATACAGTGAAATCCTCACGCTGGTGCGCACGACGGACGACATCCTGCGCGCGAAGAAAGAGAACAAGACGGGCATCATCTTCGGCTTCCAGAACTCGTATGCGTTCGAGGACAACATCGGCTACATCGAAGTGTTCAAGGAACTCGGCGTGAACGTTGTGCAGCTCTGCTACAACACGCAGAACCTCGTCGGCACGGGCTCCTACGAACCTGACGGCGGATTGTCCGGCTATGGCCGCGAAGTGATTCAGGAGATGAACCGGGTCGGCATCATGGTGGATCTTTCGCATGTCGGCGCGAAGACGTCGTCCGACGCGATCGCCTGTTCGACGAAGCCGGTCACCTACTCGCACTGCTGTCCGTCCGGCCTGAAAGAGCATCCGCGCAACAAGACGGACGATCAACTGCGCGAGATCGCGGAGGCCAACGGCTTCGTCGGCGTCACGATGTTCATGCCGTTCCTGCGGCGCGGCGCCGACGCGACCATCGACGATTATCTCGAGGCGATCGAATACGTGATCGACGTGATCGGCGAAGACAAGGTCGGTATCGGCACGGACTTCACGCAGGGCTACAGCACCGAGTTCTTCGACTGGATCACGCACGACAAGGGCCGCTATCGTCGTCTGACGGACTTCGGCAAGGTCGTCAATCCGCAAGGTATCCGAACGATCGGCGAATTCCCGAACCTCACGGCCGCGATGCAGCGTGCCGGCTGGAGCGAATCCCGCATCAAGAAGGTGATGGGCGAAAACTGGCTGCGGGTATTCGGCGAAGTCTGGAACGGTTGAATCGCCCGATACCCACGCACTCCCACGCACCCGCCATGCACCCGCAATTGCCCATCGACGTCGATCCGGATACCGGTGTCTGGACGACCGACGCGCTGCCGATGCTGTACGTGCCGCGCCACTTCTTCACGAACAATCATGTCGCTGTCGAAGAGGCGCTCGGTCGCGAAGCCTATGCGTCGATTCTCTATACGGCCGGCTACAAGTCGGCCTATCACTGGTGCGACAAGGAAGCAAAGCAACACGGCATCGGCGGCATGGCCGTGTTCGAGCATTATCTGAAGCGGCTGTCGCAGCGCGGCTGGGGCTTGTTCACGCTCGTCGAAGCCGATCCGGCAACGTCGCATGCGCGCATCCATCTGCACCATTCGTCGTTCGTGCTGGCCCAGCCCGACAAGCACGGCAAGCTGTGCTACATGTTCGCGGGCTGGTTCGCCGGCGCGATGGACTGGGTCAACGACACCGCGTCCCACCCGGCTGCCAAGGGCCCGCGCGCGCACTCGGCCGAAGTCCAGTGCGCGGGCGAAGGACACGATTGCTGCATCTTTCAAGTCGGGTGAGTGTTCGGCAAGCGCTACAATCCGGCAGGAGCGAACCTGCCCGATAGCCTTGGTCCGAACGCGGTTCGGGCCCGTCGACACGATGCCGAACATGACCGACACGACGCCCCGTCTCGATTACGAAGATCTCTTCCGACATCTGCCCGTCGCGGCGATCGTGGCCAGAGAGCGCATCATGGTCGAGTGCAACGAGAAGGCACTGCAACTGTTCAGGGCGACCCGCGACGACATCATCGACCAGTCGTTCGCGAAGCTGTACCCGCAGCAGAAGGACTTCGCGACGACCGGCCGCCGCCTCGCGCCGCTGCTCGCGAAACATGCCGGGTTCAGCGACGATCGCATCATGCGCCGTGTCGACGGCAGCCATTTCTGGGTCACCGTGTGCGGCTTCGGATACAACTCGAAGCGGCCCTTCGAGCTGGCCGTGTGGACCTTCACCGATCTGTCGGAGAGCGCAAAGCATCCCGACGTCACGAGCACGTTGACCGATCGCGAGCGCGACGTCGCGGCATTCCTGGTTCACGGCCTGACGAGCAAGGAGATCGGCAAGGAGCTGAACATCAGCCCGCGCACGGTCGACATCCATCGCGCGAGCTTGCTGCGGAAGTACGAGGTGCGCACGACGCATGATCTGATCGCGTGCTTGCTGGCGTAAGGTGCGTGCGGGTTAAAAGCACCAGTGCTTCATTTCCCGGACACCGACCTGACGAACTCCGCCAAATCGTGATTGAAGCGGTCGGGTTCCTCGATGAACGGTGCGTGACCCGCATCGACGTACACTTTGCTCTGGATGCGAGGATTCAACGCCGTCGCGCGAGCCAGCGTCGCGGGCGTGTCGACCAGCGCATCGCGGCTGCCGTATATGAACAGCAACGGCACGCGTGTCTTGCTGAGCGCCTCGGCGGCAAACACCGTCATCGTCGGAATTTCCTTCTGCATGTCCCACGACGCCAGCGCGGCGTTGGCGAGCAATCGGCTGAAAGTGTCGGCATCCGGACGACGGTTGAAGCACAGCCCAATGAAGGTACGCTCGCCATCGAGATGTGTTTTCAGGTCCGGCGAATTCATGTCCCGATAGACCGCGGGATGATCGACGATCTGACCGGGGGCGAGTTCAACGACGCCATCGACGTATACGGCGCCGGTGATGTTGTCATCGCCATACGTTGCGAGGTAGTTCGATATCACCACACCGCCAAGCGACCAACCAATCACGACGGGTTTTCTCGCATGCGAGCCGGCGATGACTGCTTCGAGGTCGTCGGCCCACCGGCGTCCATCGTGATACGGCGTGGCGCCAGATGGTTTATCCGACAGGCCGTGGCCGCGCAGATCGTAGGTGATGATCCGGTATTTGCGCAATTCGGGGCTTTGCACTTGCGCTTCCCAGTTCAGGCGACTGCCAAGCAAACCGTGAATGAAAATGACCGGTGGGCCGTTGGGGTTACCGCTTTCATGAACCGAAAGCCTTACACCATCCTTCGATGTAACCATATAGCTTGTCGGAGCAGCGACCGCGTCAGGTATCGACGCAAATAGCGTTGCCGCGGAGACTGCGGCGGCCAGCAGGTATCTGAGCATTCGGGTGAGCATGAAGAAGGCCTTGATGTGAATCGGCCGCTCAGTCTGAACCCTGACACTAATGTCGGAGTCAAGCGCTTTGTGCTAGCCTGCTTTTCATGGACAAGATGCCCCCAAAGGAACTGCTGACTATCGGAGAAGTTTCGCAACGCACCGGCGTAAGCGTGCGATCGATCCGTCACTACGACAAACACGGTTTGCTCGCGTCGGTGCGCGCGGACAATGGATACCGGATGTTCCCCGACAGGGCGGTCACGCAGGTCAAGCAGATCCGGCGCATGATCGCGACCGGTTTCACCATTGAAGACATTCTCGGTTTCCCGGACTGCATGCTTCTGATCGAAGGCGCGCGTTCGTGCGACCAGATCACCGATATCCAGCGACAACGCCTCGAAGCTATCGATCGTCAGATCGCGGATCTCGAACGACGTCGCAAGAGGCTCATCAAAACCTTGTCAGAAGGCGCGGTTCCGCCGGTCGAGTGAGGGGCGGTGTTCGAATGGATGCAGCCGCGGCACACGAATCAATCGTCAAACCGTCGCATTCTGCGCTGACTTCTTCTAGGAAAGCTCTACGGGTCGGCTGTTGTATTCCGCGTGCCGAGTTGACGACAACGAGCGCCGGCGGAACGGCTTCTCTCTGCTAAGTTGCAGACGTTCAGGGTCCGCTAGCTGTGGGGGGACGAATGGTGCTTTCCGACCCACTTCGGCCCAGCTCGACGACAATGACGGCTTTCAACATACAACAGTCGCTCGCGCGACGTCAGCTTCGCCCGGCTATCGAACGCGCGCGCATTTGATCCAACGCATCCTTCGTTTTGGCGCACCTCGCTCCCGACTCATGCTGCTTCCGTGAATACGAGGTAAGCCCTGTTAGATACTGCGTTGGAGGCCTTTGCCGCTGTAAGCAGTTTCTATTGTCATGAGGAAAATGGAACATCTGTCTGAAACACTCGATATACAAACGATACGCGTTCCCGCAGGAACGATTGCATTGAGGGACGACAGAATTGGTCGTAGATGGTCTGTCGAGCTGCCGCCTTTTTTGATCGGCCGCTATCCCATCACGCAGGCGCAATATGCTGCGGTAACCGGACAATGGCCATCGTCGCATGTCGCCGCGCAATGTCCAGTAGTCAACGTATCCTGGATTGATGCCACCCGGTTCTGCAACATGCTTTCAAAGGCAGCCGGCCTTCTCGACTGTTATGAATTTCATGGCGATGGAACGGGGGCTTCTCTTGTCCCGGAAAGTAACGGCTATCGCCTGCCCACCGAAGCTGAATGGGAGTACGCTTGCCGCGCGGGAACAAATGGTCCGAGATACGGCAAACTCGGCGATATAGCTTGGTATAGAGAAAACTCGGGGGGCCACACGCATGAGGTGGGTCAAAAACAAGCAAATGACTGGGGGCTTTTCGACACGCTAGGAAACGTTTGGGAGTGGTGCGCCGATCTATACGACCCGGAAGTCTATGGTTCGTATCGCGTGTTTCGTGGCGGCGGATGGGCGGATGCCGAACGAGGCTGCCTTGCGACGAATCGACGCCGTAGCCATCCGACGTTTGCAATCGATGATCTTGGCTTTCGGGTTGCCCGATCGCTTGACGCTCGTGATGGGTAATCACGAGCGCATCCGGCTTGGCCGACCAGCAGAGCTTGCCCGATAGCGGGCTGTTGAAGCCCATCAAGTAGCGACGCGACCGAGGGAGCAACCGTTATCCAAGGTGCAACGGACATCCGAACGTCCGGCTGAGCGCGCGGTTGAACGACCGAAAGTGGCCGAACGCGGCCAGCCGCCGCCCTGCAACGCGCGACCGGCGCCGATCGACCCTGAAGGGACGGATTCAAATCCCGAAAGCGGACTCACTCACACTGCGCCGCCATGCGGTTCGACGCATGCGGTTGTTGGTGCGCGGCTCACATGTTTTAATGGGGCCTCTATATTCTCGCCTGCCAGCCGTCATGCCGTTGTTCGAACCCGTCACGCTGACTACCTCTCGCCTCATTCTGCGGCCGCTTCGTGATGAAGACGTGCAAGCGCTTTTCGCCATCTGGTCGGACGCGGACGCGATGCGCTATTTGCCGTTTCCGACGATGACTTGCTTAGATCAGGCGATGGATCGCGTCGCGCGTAAGTTGAGGACCTCCGCTAACGGTCAGGAGTTCATTTGGGCACTCGAATTGCGGACAACCGGCGAAGTGCTCGGGGACTGCGCTCTCTTTCATGCGGATGAGCAATGCCGACGTGCGGAGATAGGCTTTAGTCTGCAACGTAATCATTGGGGAGGCGGCTATATGACAGAGGCCACCTCCGCGCTGATCGAGCACGCATTCGGCACGCTGAACTTACGCCGAATTGAGGCGGATATCGACCCGCGCAACGTAGCCTCGGCGCGCCTTCTCGAACGGCTCGGATTTGTCCGGGAAGGATTGTTGCGTGATCGGTGGGTGGTTGGCGATGAGGTGTCGGATAGCGCGCTGTACGGGCTGCTTAAGAGCAATCGCCGGTCCTAGATGGCCACTGGCTGCCGCCAAGACTTGATGCTGTGCCGACGGTCAGCAGTTTGTCAACGATTCATGCCATTGCGCGGAACGTCTCCTGTTGGCCGAGCACCGACCTATCCTGCATTCAGGACACTTGGATCGATCTCGCGGTCCGTCAGCCCGAATCTCGCCATACGAGCGCGATGATCCGGCGAGCCGAGATATGAACGAAGTCGCTGATTGACCGCTTTTAGAAGATCCGCGTTCCCTTGGTTTAATGAAAACGCTCCAAGCTGAGGCGTCCGCCGGCTGCCACTTCTATCTCGCTCGTGCGCGACGGCCTCGATCACCAAACTTCCCATCCGGCTCGCGATAATTCGATTTCCCAAGGCTGTACTCGCGTATGCGTCAATCGCGCCAGAGAGAATGGCCGAGATCGCGTCGGCTTGGTGCTCAAAGATGACGATTTGCTCTTCGCTTACACCTGACGCCGTCGCCGAATCATGCTGCACCTGTCCCGCAATTATGCCGAGGCGCGCATCAGGACATTTGGCGATTGACGAATAGCTAACGAGCGCTCTCGGGTTTCCAGGTCGAACCAGAAAACCGTCCTCGTTTGCCCACACGGGTAAGCTGAACGCAACCGCATTGGCTCGCTGCGGCGTCACAAAGAGAGGGACATTCATGTCCCAGCGACCTGCCTCAACGCCGGGTAGCAATTCGCTGAACGTCGTCAGGCAATACTCGATCTTATCGACGCCGATCTGGCGCAGAATCGTCTCCGCAAGCTCGATATCAGCACCGGTAGCGGTGCCATCCGCTTCGGTCCAGCCGAATGGGGGTTCTTCGATGTACGCAATCGTTACCTTCATCGCTTCGTCTCGCAAACCGAAAACGGCCATCAAGTCTGGGGCTGATTGTTGACGATTGTACTCAGATGCACGAATGTCGCTTCTTGGCCGATTACTGCCCAATTAGCCGTCAATTCATGAAGCAGTCGATCAAAAAAACTCCCCCGAAGTTGGCACCGATCGCGGTCGAGTTCTGCGTTCGCGGAACTGGTCACACACCAAGGCTCACCGGCGCAGCCCGAACACGCCGTGCCAGAGAGCGCTGAAAAAGTCCGTATGCGCGTGTTCGCCACTCCTTCGCGCGTCGCTCTTTGACGCCTGCGCCGATGCCGCCTGTGTCGCCCTCTCGTCGCATTGCGGCATCTGCTCATCACGCTCCCCGTCCCGCGATGCGCCCGGCTGGCGCGACGCATGCAACTCGACCACGCTGCCGGCAATGCGCTCGGCGAGTTGAACATCGCAATCACGGCCTAGCAGAACACCGAACACGACGTCGCGGTTGTGCCCTTGCTCGGCGAAGCGCATCGCCCATGCCACGAACCGCGCATATTCCGCTTCGCGCTCCGCGTTCAAGCGCTCCTCTTCTTCGCGAAGCCGTGCGTGACGGAGCATTTCCTCTGCGTAAGCGGTGTCATAGACGCGGCGCAGCTCCGGGTCCGAGAGAATCGCGTATGCCTCCTTGATCTCCTGAAATCGCGCATGCGCGTCCGCTTCGCACCCGACGTTGCGGTCGGGATGCGCTTTCATCGCCGCCTTTCGGTAGCCTCGCTTGATTTCCTCGTTGGTCGCGTTCTCGCACACACCGAGCAATTCATACATTGTCGTCATTGTGCGTCGGGATGAAAGTCGGATCGCGTTGATCGTAGCATGTCGCCGCAGCGCCAATCCGTCGGGTTGAGAATTCACCGGGTTCTGAACACCCTGAGTGCAGGTCAGGAGCGCTTTGGCAGATAACGGAATCTGAATCATTCTCATCGGAACGGCCGTTTGCCGACTGGAGCGGTCGCTCGAGTGTCCGAATGTGCATGTAGGCGAACGGCGCTTCATGGCCGATTGCCGCCCCCCCCACCCATTCCCCAAAAGAACAAAAAAAACCCGGCAAAAAGCCGGGCCAATCAGATTGAGACACAAGGAGAATCCCGCCCACCCCACACCGGGCGGTCACGCCGCGCTACACGACGTTCTTTTCGACGATCGGCCGGTTTTCGAGCACGCGCTCCCAGCCGAGCGACGACAGGTCGAGCGATTCATACCGCCCGCCCAGAATCAGTTCACTCACCCCACGCCCGGTCGCGGGCCCCTGCTGCAGCCCGTGCCCGCTATAGCCGTTCGCGAACACGACGTTATCGAGCTCGGGGTGATACCCGATGATCGCATTGTGATCGAACACGTTGTACTCGTAGTACCCGGACCAGCAGTTCTCCACGCGCAGCGCTTCGAACGCCGGCACGCGATTCGCGAGCGTCGGCCAGATCACCTCGTCGAACAGGTCGTGATCGACCTCGTCGAGCGGCAGATCGTCGGGATCGCGATCCGGGCTCGGCGACGTCCCGCAGATATACGTGCGCCCTTCCGGCCGGAAATACACGCCCGTCGGATCGATCAGCAGCGGACAACCGGTGAGCTGCGCCGGCGACGACACGTTGAAGATGCTGCGACGCCGCGCATACACGGGAATGTCGATACCCATCATCGACGACAGCGTGCGCGTCCACGCGCCCGCAGCGTTGACGAGCGTGTCGCACGCGTAGCGCTCGCCGTCGCTCGTCATCACATGCGTGACCTTGCGACCGTCGCGAACCACGCCGGTGACATCGGTCGGCACGTAGCGCGCCCCCAATGCCTGCGCCTTCTTGCGCAGCGCCTGCACGAGCCCGTAGCCGTCGAACCATCCTTCGCCGCTTGCGCCATAAGCGCCCGACACGAGATCGTCGACGTTCAGCCACGGGAACTTCGCGCGCAGCGCATCGCGATCCATCAAGCGGATATCGGCCCCGAGCTTCGTCTGCAGCGCATGATTCTCGCGCAGCGTCGCATCGCCTGCCGGCGTCGCGAGGAACAGGTAGCCGCCTTCATGCAGATCGATCGACGGCCGCGTGCCGTCGACCTCGAGCCGCTCGCCGATCGTGCGCAGGAAGTCGATCCCGAACAGCGACATCTCGATCGACAGCGGCGTCGAGAACTGCTGGCGAATCGATGCGGCCGACAGCGCCGACGACGACCTCGCATAGGTCGGATCGCGTTCGATGACGGTAACGGACACCGTCGGATCGGTAGCACGCAAAAAATAGGCGATCGAGCTGCCGATCACACCACCGCCGACGATGACGACTTGAGAACTCACGACTGACTCCAGTTGCACGTGAAAGGCGCGGCCAGCCGGCCGCGCCCGAAGGTTGTTCGTGCCGCGTCACGCGCGGCGCCGTGCGTGCGGACCGCCCGGCGAATCGCCCCGACATGCGCGGCGATCACATTCGATCGCCCTGGGTATTTCAGCACGTTGGGCGTCGCCGCGAAAGTCCGCGCGCGTTCGGGTATTCAGTCCGCCGTTTGCGTGGTGACGGGCTGCCACGCGGCGTTCTTCACTTCATACAGCGTCGAGCTCGGGTTCTTCAGGTCGCCCGTGTTCGTGAACGCGATCGTGCCGGTGATGCCGTCGTAGCGCGTGCCCTTCAGCGCGCCGTTGAAATCGGCCGGCTTCGCCGAGTTCGCCTTCTGCATCGCGTTGATCGCGATCCACGTCGCGTCGTACGCGAACGGCGCATACGCGAGCATGTCGACGCCGTACTTCTGCTTGAATTTCGTTTCGAACTGCTTGCCTTTCGCGAGACGCGACAGCGGCTGACCGTACTCCCACACGGACGCGCCTTCGGCCGCGTTGCCGGCGAGCTTGATGAAGTTCGCGTTCATCACGCCGCCGCCCGCCAGGAACTGCGCGCGGATGCCGAGCTGGCGCATGCGCTTGACGAGCATCGCGGACTGCGCGTCGAGGCCGCCGAAGAACACGAGGTCGGCGTTCGTGCTCTTGATCTTCGTGAGCTGCGCGCTGAAGTCGACGGCCTTGTCGTTCGTGAATTCGCGCGCGACGATCGTGCCGCCGTTCGCCTTCGCGGCTTTCTCGAACTCGTCGGCTTCGCCCTGGCCGAACGCGGTGCGATCGTCGATGATCGCGATGCGCTTCGCCTTGGTCACGCTCGCCGCATAGGCGCCGGCGTTGCCGGCGTTCTGCGCGTCGGTGGCGATCACGCGGTACACGGTGCCGAGCCCGGCGCGCGTGATGTCGGGATTGGTCGCCGACGGCGTGATCATCGGAATGCCGGCCTTCGCGTAGATCTTCGACGCGGGCAGCGTCGTGCCCGAATTGAAGTGGCCGATCACGACGGCCACCTGCGCGTCGGTCAGCTGCTGCGCGGCCTGTACGCCGATGCGCGGGTCGCTCTGGTCGTCCTGCGACGCGACGACGAACTTCACCGGCTTGCCGCCGATCGTCGTATGCGCGGCGTTCGCCTCGTCGACGGCCATGCGCACGCCGTTCTCGATGTCCTTGCCGTAGGCAGCGCCACCGCCAGTCAGTGGCACGGCCACACCGACCTTGACGACCGTTTCCTGCGCGTGGGCCGCGCCCGTCTGGAACGCGAGGATCGCGGCGGTCAGTGCAATGCCGGAAAGCGAACGAATGCGGAACGTCATCGGCCAATCCTTCTTCTATGGGTCGGATGCGCCGCACGACCATCGCGCGGCGGCAACCTCCCGCGTGCCGGTGAATTCTGCTGTCGCCGGGGCCGCGCCAAAGGCGCGCGCCTGCCGGTCGATCACCGCGGTTCCGTCTCCGAAGAACCTGTCAGCGCGAAAGAGGTGAACCGATTGTGGGTAGCCAATACGCGTGCAGCAAACGAAATATCGGAACTACGTTGTGAGGAATAGTCATCAAGTTCCGTGTGCACGGACGGCGCCGGCCCGCGCGATGGCGAGCCGGGAAGGGAGAAAGATCGGGCGGTATGCGCAAAAACGCCTTCGGATCAAGGCTGCGCGGGGTGATGCCGATGGAGCATCATCACCGCGTCATGCAGCGTCGACGCATCGCGCGATGCGTCAACGGCGCTCAGTGCCGGTCGCTGCCCGTATGACGGCGCACTTCGTCGGCCGCTTCGCCGGCCTTCTCCTGGATCTTGCCGGCCTGCTGTTCCGCTACGCCTTCCGCCTCCGTCGCGCGGTCGCCCGTCACCTTGCCGAGTGCTTCCTTGACCGAACCTTTCAGTTGTTTGAGCTTGCCTTCGATGCGATTCCTGTCCATGGTCGTCTCCTGCAACGAATTGGGGAGAGAGCCGACGGTGCCGCAGCCCGCGTCGCACCGCCGAGTGGACAGGATCGCAGCCGCGCACCGCGCGCGGCAGATGCGGATGCACCAGCCTACATGGTGCATTCGCACCGATGGGGGAGACGGCCCGCGCCCGGCGTCAGCCCTTGACGTTCGCGCCGCCCTTCTCGGCGCCCTTGTCGCCACGCGCGCCATTCGCATCGGCCGCGCCGACGATCCCACGCTCGCGCGCCCACACGATCGCCTCGCCGCGGCTATGCACGTCGAGCTTCGCGTAGATCGTCGCGACATGATTGCGGACGGTGTTCGGCGCGAGCCCGAGGCGGCCGGCGATCTCCTTGTCGGCGAGGCCGTGACACAGCAGATCAAACACGTCGCGCTCGCGCGCGGTGAGATCCGACAGCTGCGCGCCCGCGTCCGGCGCATTCTCGCGCCGCACGTTCGCCAGTTTCTCGATCAGCGTGCGGCTGAACCACGACGCATCCTGCATCGCGGTCTCGATCGCGTAGACGAGCTCCATCTCGGTACGCTTGCGATCGCTGATGTCGAGCAACGCGATCAGCAGGCAATCCTGCCCGTGAATCGCGACCGGTTCGGCCGACACCACGCAATCGCGCACGTCGCCATCGCCCGTGCGGATCTGCACGTCCGCGTTGCGCACGTTGCCGTCGCGCGCAAGTGCGCTGTCGATCTGCTGGCGCGCGCCGCGCTCGGCCCACAGCCCGATCTCGTCCGCGGACTTGCCGAGCAGATCGTCGCGCGCATGGCCGGCCATCGCGACGAAGGCGTCGTTCACGTCGAGCAGCTCGAAGCGGTCGGCCGTGACGATCGCGGTCGCGACCGGCGCCATCCTGAACGCCTTCGCGAAGCACTCCTCGCTCTGCCGCAGCGCGAGCTCGGCCTGCTTGCGCGGCTCGAGATCCATGAACGTGAACAGCATGCATGCCTCGCCGTTCATGTCGATCGGCTGCCCGGCGACGACGACCGCCTTCGTGCCGCCGTCCGCGCGCTTGAGCATGGCCTCCATCTGCGGGATCGTCGCGCCCTCGCCGAGCCGCTCGATCGCGAGTTCGCGATGCTCGGCCTGATCAAGCACATCGACTTCGTAGACGGAGCGGCCGAGCACGTCGTCGCGTGCGTGGCCCGTCATGTCGAGGAAACCTTGATTGACCTTCACGTAGCGCAGGTCGTCGAGCCGGCAGATCACGGCCGGCGCCGGGTTCGCGTTGAACGTGAGCTCGAAGCGCTCCTCGGCGCTCGCCCATTCGGTCGCATCGTGCAGCACGAGCGCGAGGCAGTCGGGCTCGCCGGCGGCGTTCGTCAGCACGAGGCTGCGGATCCGGTGGACCCAGCTCACGTTCTCGTCGGCGGCCGATTCGACTTCGACCGTCACGTCGCTGAACTCCTCGCCCGCGATCACGCGATCCATCGGATAGTGGCCGTCGCTCACAGGATTGTTGTTGCGGTAGCGCAGCCGGAAGCGCTCGCGATACTCGGTCACGTCCGCGCCGAGCGCGTCGAGCTCGGTGACGCCGTGCATCGCGAGTGCGGCCTCGTTCGCCCACACGATGCGCTGGTCGGGTTCGATGAGGATCACGCCTTCGGTGAGCCCCGCGATGATCTGATACAGCTGACGCCGGTCGGTATGCGACTTGAGCGTCTGTTCGTTTACTCGATCGTCCATTGAAGGGTCGTCCACGTCGTGTGCATGGTTGCCGGTTCGGCCGCATCCGCGCCATCAGGCGCCCACATGCGCCGGCCCGACGCGTGTCGCGATGGTCGCGTGCCGTCGATACGCTCGGCACGCTTGGATGCACCATGCGCAATAGTACATTCGCGTGCCGCGCCGCCAGCGTGCGCTATCCCGCCAAGCGGCGCGCATGGCGGCACCCGCGCATGCCGTCGCGCCTCGCACATCCCTCGGCGCATTTCCCGTTCCTGCTCCGCCGTTCCGTCCCCGTGCAAACGCACTAGGCAACCCGGTGAATTTGCGCGATGTGTGCGTGCGTTCGCGCCGGTACGCTGGTACTGCATCGGCGCTCACGCGCTGAACTACCGCAGAGGAGGACGACCCGATGAAGCTGCATCAGACACCTGATCCGACGCGGCCCGAACCGGCTCCGGACCATCCGCCCGAACCGTCGCCCGGCACCGACCCGCCTGTGCCCCAACCCCCCGACGTACCGCGCCCGGACATGCCGCCGCGCGAGCCGGGCTACGACACGCCGATCGCGCGATGACGCGATAACGCGCGGCGCGATCCGCATTGCATCCGCATTCATTCACTCACGCCACTCGAAGGAGAACATCAATGAACAAGACCTCGCACCTTTCGACGCTGCTCGCCGTCAGCGCGGCTTTCCTGCTCGCTGGCGCACCGCTCACGACCGCGTACGCACAGGCGTCGTCGACCGAGAAATCCATGAAGGCCGAATCGGATCAGCCGGTGACCGATACATGGATCACGACCAAGGTGAAGAGCGAACTCGCGACCACCAAAGGCGTGAAGAGCACGGACATCGACGTGAAGACGGTGGACGGCGTCGTCACGCTGACGGGCGTGCTGCATTCGAAGCTCGCGGTAAAGAAAGCGATCGCCGTGACACGCTCGGTGAAGGGCGTGAAGCACGTCGACGCATCCGGCCTGAAGGCGAAGGCCTGAGGTGTCACGCGGCCTAGCGCCGCACTTTTCTCCCTTTACGACAGGAGCACACCATGAACGAAGACAAGATCAAGGGTCAGTGGAAGCAGTTGTCGGGCAAGCTGAAGGCCAAGTGGGGCAAGCTGACCGACGACGACCTGGCCGTCGCCGAAGGTAACCGCGACTATGTGGTCGGCAAGATCCAGGAGCGTTACGGGATCGCACGCGACGAAGCCGAGAAGCAAATGAAGGAGTTCGATCGCGAGCTGTAACGCGTCAGTCTCCTCACACCGCCGCGACGCGTCCCGCGTCGCGGCCACGCGGAGGACCACGACATGGGCAAGTATCTGATCGCATGGCTGTTGGGCGTACCGCTCGGCGTGCTGGTGCTGTTCTACCTGATCACGCATCTGTTCTGACGCTCGACGCGCTCATGCAACGCAAAAGGGCCGGCGGCTGTCATCAGCCGCCGGCCCTTTTGTCTTGCGTGCGTCGCGCTTACTTCGCCGCGTTCGCCGTCATCTTGAAGATGCCCTGCGCGTTGCCCGCGTCGAAACGCAGGTCCGTCACCCAGCGCCGCGCCGCCTGGTCGAACGTGCGACGACGCGTGATGAATTCATAGAACGAGCCCGGCACGTTGCGCTTCACCGTGCCGCCGTCGCGCGTGCGGAACTCGCGCTCGACGATGTCCGCGCGATACGCGGTCTGGAACACGCGGCCCGAACGCGAGCGCTCGACTTCCGGCTTCATCGGCCGCCCCTTCGCCTTCTCGTCGTCGGACAGCTTGAACACGTCGGTCACGCGATCGGTCGCATGGTTGAACGCGTTGCCTTCGGTCGCGATCCATGCCATCTCGGCCGATTCGAGCAGCAGCGTTTCGTAGTCGAGTTCGTTCGGCACATCGTGCTGGCGCGCGAATGCGCCGACAATCTCGGGCAGCAATGCATGCGCGGCGTCGAGCGGCAGCCAGCCTTCGCGCTCGATCTCCCACAGCAGCGCGACGGCCGCCGGCGACAGCGGATCGCGCGACGAGCTCACGACGTTCGTCACGGCCTGCTGGAATTCCTTCGAGAACCGTTCCGGATGCAGTTCACTGACGAAGAACTGCGCGATCTCGTCCGGAGCATCTTCATGCGCGTACGCGCGGCCGGTCATGCCGAGCTTGTCGAGCGGATAACGGCCGTTCAGGCGGAAGCCGAGCGGACGCAGGATCCGCGTGAACGCGGCTTCGCCCGGCGGCAGCGCGCCCGTGTGCGGCCAGCGCACCGTGCGCAGCGCGCCGTGGTCGAAGTAGACCGAACCGCCGTTTTCGATGGCTTCGGCGGTGTACGCGCGGCCATTCGCCGAACGCTCGAGCAGCCCTTCGAACAGCGCCATGTTCATCGCCTGCGCGATTTCCGCGCGCGTGACGACGTCGGTTTCCCATTCGTCGAGGATGGCCGGCATGTTCAGGGTCGCGAACAGGGCGTCGGTCTTTGCCTGTCCCAGCAGCTTCGTCAGCAGGCTGTCGATATTCGGATTGCGCATCAGGATTCTCGTGTCGGGGATCGCCGGCAAACGTGCCGGCATCTCGGTTGGCCGGCCGCCCAGCGGGCGCCTGACCTTGCGTGGGATGCATTATTCAAAGGGTTGCAGCCGGGCGTAAAGCGAGATTAAATTGACACGTGATGAGTTTTTGGAATTATTCACGGTTCCCGCCCTCGTCCGCCGGCCCGCTTCGGGCGGGTTCCTTCGTCAGACAAATTCATGCGCAAATTCAAGATCCCCAACATGGGTGCGCTCGTGGCTTTCGAAGCCGCGGCGCGCCACGAGAGCTTCACGCACGCGGCGAAGGAGCTGTTCCTGACCGAAAGCGCGGTATCGCGGCAGATCGCGACGCTCGAAGCGAGCCTCGGCGTGCGGCTGTTCGCGCGCGTGAAGCAGCGCGTCGTGCTGACGCGCGCCGGCAAGCTGTACGGCACGCAGGTGCGGCGCGCGCTGGAGGCGCTCGATCGCGACACGCTGTCGATCATCGCGCACGGCAGCGGCGGCGGCTACCTGGAGCTCGCCGTGCTGCCCACCTTCGCGTCGCACTGGCTGATCCCGCGCATCAAGAGCTTCTACGACCGCACGCCGGACGTGCGCGTGAACATGGGCAGCCGCACCGACTTGTTCTCGTTCGAGGACACGCACTTCGAAGCCGCGATCCATTACGGCAAGCCGACCTGGCCGGGCACGTCGTCCGACTATCTGTTCGGCGAGGAAGTCGTGCCGATCTGCTCGCCCGCGCTGCTCGACGGACCGGTCGAACGCGTGGAGGATCTGCTCGCGTATCCGCTGCTGCACTCGACGACGCGCCCGGGCGCATGGGCGCAATGGTTCGAGACGCACGGCGTCGAGGACATCCGCACGATGCAGGGCGTGCGTTACGAACTCCACACGATGCTGATCAGCGCGGCCGCGGCCGGGCTCGGGATCGCGCTCGTGCCGAAGTTCTTCGTCGAGGAACAGCTGCAGCAGCTCGGCCTCGTCGTGCCGTGCGACGCGGCGACGGTCGGCGATTCGGCGTACTACCTCGTGTATCCGACGGAACTCAGCCACAGCAAGCCACTGGAGTCGTTTCGCGCGTGGTTGCTGGAACAGGCGAGCGCGTATGCGGCGCCGGGGCGGGACGGGGAGGAAGACGATCTCGATGCGGAGGACGACGAAGACGTCGAATGATCGCGGCGTACCGCGACAGTCCGGTGCGCGCCGGGCGGGCAACCCCGACCCGGCGCTCCGGGCAGCCGACCTCGCTTCGGCAGCGCGGCGGCACCTTCTCTCGTTTCTTCACTGCTTATGTTTTCTCTCAGGTCCCCGGGCAATTTTTTCTGCGCCGCGCGTGGCCATTATCCGCCCAAACCGGCCGCCGTGAAACGTTTGCGAACGCACCGATCGGCTTATTTCCGGCATTTGGAAACAGTCCTACAGAATGCTTACGCGCCAAACGATCGCGTTCGGTAAATGTTGCAATCGGCTCGGCGTTCCTTTTAAATGGAACTGGTTCCAATCCGGGTTTCGGCCACACCATCGCGTGACGTAGCGTGACGTCAAGACGTGCGCGCGTCATCATGCCGATTCAAGGATCGAGGATCATTCAGCTCAGGATTCCGCATCGCCCGTCCTTTCCGGACACCTGTCAAACGAGACCGTCATGCCCGATTCCGCCTCCCTGCAGCAGCTATTTCCCGCCTATCAAGACATCCCCGCCGAATTCCGGCTCGCCGCCCCGATCCATCAGCGCGTGTCGCTGGTCGACGGCGAGTTGCGCCCGTGGGACGGCACGACCAAAACGGTGCTGTCGCCCGTGTGCGTGCGCCAGCCGGACGGCAGCGTCGCGCAGATGGAGATCGGCAGCTATCCGGTGATGGGCGAGACGGAAAGCGACGCGGCGCTCGACGCCGCGGTGCGCGCGTACGATTCGGGCCGCGGCGAGTGGCCGACGATGAAGGTTGAGCAGCGCATCGCGTGCATGCAGGACTTCATCAAGCGGATGGTCGCGCAGCGCGAGCTGGTCGTGAACCTGATCATGTGGGAGATCGGCAAGAGCCTCGCCGATTCGCAGAAGGAGTTCGATCGCACCGTCACGTACATGACGCAGACGATCGACGCGCTGAAGGAGCTCGACAACGCGAACTCGCGCTTCGTGATCGCGGAAGGCACGATCGGCCAGATCCGCCGCACGCCGCTCGGCGTCGTGCTGTGCATGGGGCCGTACAACTATCCGCTGAATGAAACCTTCGCGACGCTGATCCCCGCGCTGCTGATGGGCAACACCGTGGTGTTCAAGCCGCCTCAGTACGGCACGCTGCTGTTCGAGCCGCTGCTCGAGGCGTTCCGCGACGCGTTCCCGAAGGGCGTGATCAACACGATCTACGCGCCGGGCGCGGTGGTCGTGCCGCACATGCTCGCGTCGGGCAAGATCAACGTGCTCGCGCTGATCGGGTCGAGCAAGGTCGCTGATCACCTGAAGAAGCAGCATCCGAAGTCGCACCGGCTGCGCGCGATCCTCGGCCTCGACGCGAAGAACGCGGCGATCGTGCTGCCCGACGCCGATCTCGACCTCACCGTGAAGGAGTGTCTGCTCGGCGCGCTGTCGTTCAACGGCCAGCGCTGTACCGCGCTGAAGATGCTGCTCGTGCATCGCTCGATCGTCGACGAGTTCCTGAAACGCTTCACCGCCGCGCTCGAACAGCTGAAGATCGGCATGCCGTGGGAGAAAGGCGTCAGCATCACGCCGCTGCCGGGCATGCATCGCACCGCGTACATGACCGACGCAATCGACGACGCGAAGGCCAAGGGCGCGCAGGTCGTCAACCATTCGGGCGGCGAGTTCAGCAAGACGCTGTTCTATCCGGCTGTCGTGTATCCGGTGTCCGAAGGCATGAAGCTGTATCGCGAGGAGCAGTTCGGGCCGATCATTCCGGTCGCGCCGTTCGACGACGTGGAAACCGCGCTCGACTACGTGACGACGTCGGACCACGGCCAGCAGGTCAGCATCTTCGGTTCCGATCCCGCGCAGATCGGCGCGCTCGTCGATCCGCTCGTGAACCAGGTCTGCCGCGTGAACATCAACTGCCAGTGCCAGCGCGGGCCGGACGTGTTCCCGTTCGCGGGTCGCAAGGACTCGGCGGAAGGCACGCTGTCGGTGACCGATGCGCTGCGCGCGTTCTCGATCCGCTCGATGGTCGCGGCCAAGCAGACCGAGGGCAGCAAGCAGCTGCTCGATTCGATCGTGTCGGATCACTACTCGAAGTTCATCAACACCGGCTTCATTTTCTGAAGCAAGGTGCCCCGAACAAGCCGCTGCCCGCGCCGGTGCAGCGGCTTTTTTGCGCGTGCGCGCCACGCGCGGGCCGGGAGCACCGACGCGGCGCTGCGCACGCCGCCCTATACGTTCGACGCCAGCAACCGGACGCCCGCCACGCCGAACACCACCGCGAGACACGCTTCCATCGCGCGCCGGCCGCGCACGTACAGCCGGCGTGCGCTGTCGGTCGAGAACACCAGCGCGTAGCCGCCGAACACCACGCATCCGATCGCGATGCAGCCCGGCACGACGGCGCCGTGCGACGCGCCCGCGCCGTTCGACGACAGCGCGACGATCGACACCCACACCAGGATGGCTTTCGGATTCGTCAGGTGCAGCATCGCGCCGCGCGCGTAGAGGCGCGACAGGTTCTGCTCGGGCGCCGCCTTCAGCGTATCGGCCGATCTGGCCGACCACGCGGTGCGGCCCGACTTGAACGCGAGCCACAGCAGATACGCGCCGCCGAACAGCTTGATCGCGACCAGCAGCTTCGACCATGCGAGCAGCGCCGCCGACACGCCCAGCGCGGCCACCGTCGCCCAGAACATCGATCCCGAGATGACGCCCAGCGCGAACGCGAGCGCCGCCTTGCGGCCATGGTTCGCGGCGACCGACATGATCGCGAGATTGCTCGGGCCGGGGCTGGCCGTGCCGATGAAATACGCCGTGTAGGCAAGCAGCAGGTTGGCCGAGAAGAAGGCGTGGACGCTCATGTCGAACCTCGCAGGGACGATGCGGAGATTGTTCGCAAACACGGCGCGGCCGCCCATGCACAATTGTCCGGTTATTCGCAGGGCCAGTTGGATCGCGCAGGCGGCGTCGGTTGGATACGCATACGCACCTCGATCGCCTCGCGCGAAAACGTCTCGGATATGAAACATCCAGCGCAGGTGCCGCGGCGTTCGACGGCGCGGCGAACCCGGTCGCGGCGCGCGGCACGCAGCCGTCCGAGGCCAGGGGGCACCGCCGACACACAGGCGTCGCGCCATGCCGGCGATCCGTCGACCGAAACATGCAACCGGTTTCCACCCGGCGTTACGTTACATCGCTGAAGCATTTCATCCGTCCGGGCCCTGACGCGCGATCGATCGTGACCGCGCGCGGCGTATGGATCCCTTCGTCGATTTTCCACGCAAGCCAGCACCGGCGGGACGCGATGACCGCGGCCGCGCCCCGCGTCGACATTGCTCGACAACCGGATCGCGCCGCTGGTACGAAACCTGCATTCGCATTGCAGCGACAACCGCGTCACCGGACGGCGCGGACATGAACCGGATCGCGATCCGTCCATCGGATACGCCCGAACGATCCACGCAAGCAACGAGGCTCCCCATGGATGCGCTGCCCAACTCATCCGATACGTCGTTCCAGCTCTTTCTCGCGAAACTGCTCGAACAGCCGCAGCTCGAATGGACCGAAAAACAGCAGATGGAACTCGAGATGGCACGCTCGCTGTCGACCCAGATGGTCCACTTCGCCGAAGGCATGCGCGGCGGCAATGCGGACCTCGCGCGCTGCCTCGTGCTGCTGCGTTACGCGAAGGTGCTCGACTTCATGCTGACGTCGCTCGCCGCGCGCCGCGACATCCATCCGCAGACGCTGCGCACGCTGTTCCGGCTCGCGAACCTGAAGGTCGACGATGCGTATCCGGTCTGAGCCGCATCGCCCTCGCGCCTAACGCGCCGCCCGCCCCGCCATCCACTTGCGGTAGCGCCGCGTCTGGCACTGCGCGGCCATCTGCTGCGACACCAGCGCGCGCAGCGCCTTGTTCTTCCAGCGGATCGCAGGCCGGCGAGGATTGCGCGGGCGCCGCGCAACGCATGCTCGACAAGCTAGGCAAGGAAGCGGCCGAGTCGGCGCCGGCACCCGAGGCGGTGCCGCATCCGCGACTGATGCGCAAGCGCGCATGACGCGCCCGGCCGGATGGATTTGCTTACGTCGCAGGTAATCGACGCGCGCCGCGCGCGCACCGATCATGGCTGCACCGATCAATGAATCGATCGACGCATCGCATCGACGCCACGGAGCCCGCCATGACCGCCTACGCCATCGCCCACCTGCACGACGTTCACATGTGCGACGACATCATCGACTACCTCGAGCGCATCGACGGCACGCTCGCGCCGTTCGACGGCCATTTCGTCATTCACGGCGCGCGGCCCGACGTGCGCGAAGGCGAGTGGCGCGGCGACCTGATCGCGATCGCGTTTCCGGATCTCGACACCGCTCGCACCTGGTACGAATCGGACGCGTACCAGCAGATCCAGCCGCTGCGCGCGCGGCACGCGAGCGGCCCGTTGATCCTGATCGACGGCGTGGATGAACGGCACAAGGCGACGGACATCCTGCGCTGAGCGACGCCGTGCGCGGCGCTTACTTCGCGTTGCGCTCCATCGGCTCGCCGACGACGAACCCGCCGCCCTGGTAGCGCTGCGCGGGATCGTCGTAGTCGGCGGTCGGCGCGGTGAGCGGGAACATCCCCGCGAACTGCTCGGAGCTGTCCTGCGGCCGGAAGCCGAGGAAGCCGGCCTTCGTGTTGTCCCACCACTTCACCGGGTTGTCGGACACGCCGTAGACGATCGCGTGCCCGACGCGGTTCGTCAACAGCGAGCAGCGCACGAGCTCGATGAAGTCGCGATAGCTGAGGAACGTCACGAGCATGCGCGGGTTCTTCGGCGCCTCGAACGACGAGCCGATCCGCAGGCACACCGTCTCGATCCCGAAGCGGTCGAAGTAGTAGCGCGACAGCGACTCGCCGAAGCATTTCGTCACGCCATAGAGACTGTCCGGGCGCAGCGGCGAATCGGCATCGAGCACTTCCGTGACCGGATGGAAACCGATCGCATGGTTCGAGCTCGCGAACACGATCCGCTTCACGCCGTGCTTGCGCGCGGCTTCGTACAGGTTGTACGTGCCGGTGATGTTCGCATCGACGAGATCGTCGAACGGCGCGTCGACCGAAATGCCGCCGAGATGGACGATCGCGTCGACGCCGTCGACGAGTTCCATCACCGCCGGCCGGTCGGCCAGGTCGACGACACGGGTTTCTTCGTGCGGCGCCGCGTCGTCCAGCGCGGCGATGTCGCTCACGCGCACGACGTCGGCCCAGTTCGCCAGCGCGCCGCGCACCTGGCGGCCGAGATTGCCGGCCGCGCCGGTCAGCAGCAGGCGCCCGAACGGCTTGCGTGCGCCGGTGGATGAGGCGTTCATCGAGTCTCCTTGAATCTGTCCTGAAGGGTGTCCGGGAAGTTGCCCGAAGTCGGTGAAATCAGCCGAAAGCGGAAAACGTTTTCCAACTATACTCGGGACAAAAGCCGACCGTCAATGCTTGAACCCGCCCGCAGCCATCCGAACTTTCCCGATATGGGCCGGTGGCCGGATGCCGGCTTTTTCTGCCACAATCCGGGGCAACGGAACGAAAACGTTACCCTCTTCATGAAAAAAGTTTCCCCGACGATCCGCGACGTGGCGGCGGAAGCCGGCGTGTCGGTCGCGACGGTATCCAAGTACGTGAACGGCACGCAGCGCTTTTCGCCGGCCGTCGAGGCGCGCCTCAAGGAATCGATCGAGCGGCTCGGCTATCGTTCGAACCCGCTCGCGCGCTCGATGATCACCGGACGCACGCGCACCATCGGCGTCGTGATCCTCGACATCAGCAACCCGTATTTCACGAATGTCGTCAAAGGCGCGAACCGCGTCGCGCTCCAGCATGACTACACGCTGCTGCTCGTCGATACCGAAGAGAATCAGGCGCGCGAACGCTCGCTGATCGAGGCGCTCGCGCAGCGCGTGGACGGGCTGATCGTCAGCACGCGGATGCCCGACGAGGAAGCCGGCTGGATGCTCGACCTGCACAAGCCGCTCGTGCTGCTGCGGCGCAGCCCCGGCCTGCCGATTCCGAGCGTCGGCATCGACAACCGGCTCGCCACCTACATGCTCGCGCGTCACCTGCTCAATCTCGGCCATACGCACATCGCGTACCTCGGCTTCGGGCCGGCGCGCGTGAACGACGAACGGATCCAGGGCGCGCGCGACTGTCTCGCCGAGGCAGGCCTCACGCTCGACGTGCACGACGCGCACGCGCCGACCGCCGAGGCCGGCGAGCGCGCATGCTCGCGCGTGATGCTCGGGCCGCAGCGTCCGCAGGCGGTGATCTGCTACAACGACCTGATCGCGCTCGGCTTCATGAAGGAAGCCGCGTCGCTCGGGTTCCGGCTGCCGCAGGACGTGTCGGTTGCCGGCATCGACAACGTGCCGTACGGCGAGTACGCGGCGCCCGCGCTGACCACCATCGACATCCAGAGCGAGAACATGGGCGAGCTCGCGATGCAGAAGCTGATCGACGCGCTCGCCGGGCGCACCGACGCAAGCTATTCGACGTTCGAGCCGCGGCTGATCATGCGCGCATCGACGGCCGCGGTCGGCTGACGCACGCGCCTTCTGCGATACCCGGCGCTTCCTCGCCCCGCACATGAAAACGCGCCGCCTCCGGGCGGCGCGTTCGTTTACCAACACGTCAACACGTCATCACGCGTCGAGCTTCGCGGGCTTCATCTTCGGCGTGAGCATGTGCATGACCGCCAGCGCGAGCAGATAGGCCAGCGCGCCGATCGCGAACAGCACCCAGTAATGGCCCGTGCGTTGCAGCACCTGGCCGATCACTTCCGAGAACAGCACGCCGCCGATCGAGCCGGCCATCCCGCCGATGCCGACCACCGACGCGACCGCACGGCGCGGGAACAGGTCGGACGCCGTCGTGAACAGATTCGCCGACCAGCCCTGGTGCGCGGCCGCGGCGAGGCCGACGATCAGCACCGCGATCCACAGGTTCTGCACCTGCGACACGAACGCGATCGGCAGCACGCAGCATGCGCAGATCAGCATCGCCGTCTTGCGCGCGCCGTTCACGCTCCAGCCCGCGCGCAGCAACGCCGACGACAGCCAGCCGCCGCCGATGCTGCCGATCGTCGTCAGCGCATAGATGCACACGAGCGGCAGGCCGATATGCTGCATGTCCATCCCGCGCGACTCGTTGAGCCACTTCGGCAGCCAGAACAGATAGAACCACCACACTGGATCCGTCAGGAACTTGCCGATCAGGAACGCCCACGTCTCACGCTTGCGGATCAGTTCGCCCCAGCGCGGCGCGCCGGCGTTCACGTTCGCCGCGTCGAGCGCTTCGACTTCGTCGCGCGGCTCGTCGTAGGCGTCGGCGAGTGCGCGCGTGTCGGCCTTGCGATACAGCACCAGCCACACCGCGAGCCACACGATGCCGATCGCGCCGACGATCACGAACGCCGCGCGCCACCCGTAGGCCACTGCGATCGCCGGGATGATCGCGGGCGCGAACACCGCACCGATGTTCGCGCCCGAGTTGAAGATGCCGGTGGCGAGCGCGCGCTCGCGGCGCGGAAACCATTCGGCCGTGGTCTTGATCGCGGCCGGGAAGTTGCCGCCCTCGCCGATCCCGAGCAACGCGCGCACCGCCGCGAAGCCCATCACCGAGCCGACCATCGCGTGCATCATCGCCGCGATGCTCCACACCAGCATCGCGACCGCATACGAGATGCGCGTGCCGAGCCAGTCGACGATGCGACCGAAGCAAAGCAGGCCGATCGCATAGAACGCCGAAAACGCCATCACGATGCGGCCGTACTGCACCTGGCTCCAGCCGATGTCGTGCTGGAGCATCGGCGCGAGCAGGCCGAGGATCTGGCGATCCATGTAGTTGATGACGGTCGCGAAGAACAGCAGCGCACAGACGGTCCAGCGGTAGCGGCTGGCGGCGGCGCGCACGGCGCCGACGACGGCAGATTGCATGAGTGTCTCCGATGCGCGGCCGCGCCCGTCGCGCCGCAAGTTGTTGCCTGTCCGTGACCGGCGACGGGCGCCGGGACGGGCGGCGGCCCGCCCTTTCGTGGCGCGGCCGATTGCCTGTCGAGTCGTGGAAAACGTTTTTCAAAGCATAGGGCGTGGGCCGGTGCCGTGTCAGTCGGGGATTTCGATGAGTCATCTCGAAATTGACCGCGCAAAAAGAGACGACTGTTTCGCAGATTGGCATTAATCGTTTTTCCGGAATTTTCCTGCGGGCAAAACGGGGCCGTGACGCGAGCCCGCGGCGCCGAGACACAGGTCCGATTCCGGCCAGAATCGGCGGCAACGATGGTTCACAGTCATCGCACGCGCATATCGCGCGCGGTATCATATGGCCTATAATCAAGCATCATTTGATACCTCACCCGGGAGTCGGCCATGTCACTTGTTACCCCTGAAGCGGTGGCCGCGGTCATGGATCTGCAACCCGTTCCGCATACGCTGGCCGAGCTCGAGGCGCTTGTGCGCGAAGGTCTGCCGAAGTCTGCGCTGCGCGCCGGCGTCGAACATGCGACGCAAGGTGCCGACGCCCGGCGCGCGCTCCTCGCCCGCATCATTCCCGAGGCGACCTATAAGCGCCGCCGCGATCGACTAACGCAAGACGAATCGGAGAAGACCGAGCGCCTGGCCCGGATCGTTGCGACGACCACCTACGTCTGGAATGACGAAGAAGACGCGCGGGAATTCCTGTCGACGCCGCATCCGGAACTCGAGGGGCGCGCGCCGCTCGATGTCGCGCTGACCGAGCTCGGTGCGCGCCGGGTCGAAGAGCTGCTCTGGAAGCTGTTCTATGGGCTGCCGGCATGAAGCTGTTCCGCATTGCCGACACGCGACACGCGATCTGGAGCGGTACCGGCGCGATGCTGGTCGGCGGCCGCTTCAATAGTCCGGGCCGCCCGGTGATCTATGCGGCATCGACCTTCGCGGGCGCGATGCTCGAAGTGCTCGTGCACGCGCGCATCGGCAAGGTGCCGAAGACACACGGATGGGTCGAAGCAACGGTTCCCGACGATGTTCCCGTTGAACGTCATACGACTGAAACCTTGCCGGCAGGATGGAATGCGGCTGCACTGCAGGAGGCGCGCCGGTTCGGTGACGCATGGCTGACCGAATCCCGCACCGCGCTCCTGGTCGTGCCTTCCGTTGTCGTCCGAGCCGAGTCCAACGTGCTGGTCAATCCCGCGCATCCCGACGCCGCGCGAATCGTCGTGAACGAGCCGCAACCCGTCGTGTGGGATGAGCGCCTGTTTGTGATGCCGCCGGCCGGACAGTCATAGGAGAAGCTTCGCGATGACTCTCGCTCATCTGATTCCGAGCCCGCTGGGCGACATCGCCATTCGTATCGAGGACGATGCGCTCACGGGCCTGTTCTTCGTCGGCCAGAAATACTATCCGTCGCTGGCAATCGCGCCGGATGCGGACGCGCGCAATGCGTCGCCACTCGCGCGCAAGGTTGCCGAAGAAGTCGCCGACTATTTCACCGGCACGCGCGAAACCTTCTCGGTGCCGATTCATCTGCGCGGCACCGCGTTTCAGCGCAGCGTGTGGAAGGAACTGCTCGCGATTCCGTTCGGCGAGCTCGTGTCGTACGGCGACATCACCGAACGCGTCGGGCTGCCGATGAGTGCCGCGCGTGCCGTCGGCGGCGCGGTCGGCCGCAACCCGGTGTCGATCATGGTGCCGTGCCATCGCGTGATCGGCGCGTCGGGCAGCCTGACCGGCTATGCGGGCGGGATTGAACGGAAACGCGCGTTGTTGTCGCTCGAAGGCGCCGGGTTCGCGCGCGGCGTGCGTGATCCGGTGCAGCAGACGCTCGCGTTCTGACCCATGCCGCGCGTCACGCGCTCAATACGGGCCGACGCGCTTCACGCTTCGCATACGCGCCGGGCGTCACGCGGAATTTCGCCTGGAACAGCGCGATGAACGACGACGTCGAGTCGTAACCCAGCCGCGCGGCCACCGTGCCGATCGGCTCGCCCGCGTCGAGTAGCGGCAGCGACGCGAGCAGCCGCACGGCCTGCCGCCATTCGGTGAACGACAGCCCCGTGTCCTGCCGGAACAGCCGCGACAGCGTGCGCCGCGTCGCGCCGACCTGATGGCCCCATTCGTCGAGACTGCGCGTATCGCCCGGCGCCGCATGCAATGCGCGCGCGATTTTCAGCAGGCGCGGATCGCGCGGCAGCGGCACCGTGAGCGGCGCGGGCTGCATGCGGGCGATCCGGTCCGCGATCACGCACACGAGCGCACCGTCCGGCCCCGTCTCGTCGTAATTCACCGGCAATTCGCGAGTCGCGATCACCAGCTCGCGCAGCAGCGGCGTCATGCAGAGGATCGTGCAATCGTCGTTCACGTCGCTCCGTGCGATCGCCGCATCGAGATACAGGCTGTGGAACGCGACGCAATCGCGCGTCGATACCGCATGCGGCACGTGCGGCGGAATCCACATCGCATAGTGCGGCGGCAGCAGTTGCCGGCCCGACGGCGTCGACACCTCGAGCACGCCGCTCGTCGCATACATTAGCTGGGCCCACGGATGACTGTGCGCATCGACGCTCACGTTGCCGGGAATCCCGAAGGCGCGCACGTACAGCGGCCTCGGCAGGCGCGCCATCGGCGGCACTGCATATGGGTCGCCGGGTTGTCCTGCCAGCAACATAAGACGTCCTCCGAAGGTCATTGCACGAACGAGCGCGATGCTACCGTGGCGGCTCTTCTTTCACACGGCTTCCGTTCATGAGCGCTCATACCCGCACCACCCGCAAGACCGTCACCGCGATCCGCTCGACCAAAGGGATCGGCAGCCTCGTGTCGCTGACCGCGTATTCCGCGCCAATGGCAAAACTCGTCGACGACGTGGCCGACGTGATCATCGTCGGCGACTCCGTCGGCATGGTGCTGTACGGGATGCCCGATACGCTGCGCGTCACGCTCGACATGATGATTGCACACGGCGCGGCCGTCGTGCGCGGCGCCGCGCAGGCGTGCGTCGTCGTCGACCTGCCGTTCTCCACGTTCCAGGAATCGCCCGCGCAGGCGTACCGCTCCGCCGCGCGGCTGCTCGCCGAAACCGGCGCGCAGGCCGTGAAGCTCGAAGGCGGCTGCGAGATGACCGATACGATCCGCTTCCTGACCGAGCGCGGCATTCCGGTGATGGCGCATGTCGGCCTCATGCCGCAGCAGGCCAACGCGACGGGCGGCTTTCGCGCGCAGGGGATGGACCCGCATTCGGCCGCGCAGGTGTTCGACGCCGCGTGTGCGGCCGAACGGGCCGGCGCGTTCAGCGTCGTGATCGAAGGCACTGCCGAGGCGCTCGCGCGCCACCTGACCGGAACGCTGACGATCCCGACGATCGGCATCGGCGCATCGCCCGCGTGCGACGGGCAAGTGCTCGTGACCGAGGACATGATCGGCGCGTTCGATGCGTACACGCCGCGCTTCGTGAAGCGTTACGCGGATGCGAATGCGGTGATGCGCGACGCGATCCGCCAGTACGCGCATGACGTGCGGCACCGCGTATTTCCGGAGCCCGCGCATTGCTTCGGATATGGGAAGCCGCTGCAACTGGCCGATGCGGGCGCAACGGTGTGACGTAAGACGAACGACGCGTTCACCTCACGCTATGCGCGCTTGCGCATCGCATGCGCGACTCGCGCGTTCGCCTCGAACTTCGCGCGATGCGTCGAGAAGAACGTCCGCACGTTGCGCACGTTCGATGCGCCGGTGAACAGCCTCCGCGCGAATTCGTCGTATTCGGCGACGTCGGCCAGATCGGCCACCACCACGAAGTCCGGCCCCGGCGACACGCGGTAGCACTGCGTGACCGCCGGCTCCGCACACACGTAGGCTTCGAACGCGTCGTAGTCTTCGGCCGTCTGCCGGTCGAGGCTGATCTCGATCAACGCCGTGACCGCCGTGCCGATCGCGACCGGATCGAGCACCGCGACCTGGCGGCGGATCACGCCCGCCTCCGTCAGCCGCCGCACGCGGCGCATGCAGGTCGGCGGCGACGACAGCGCACGCTCGGCCAGTTGCAGGTTCGACACCGACGCGTCGTCCTGCAGGATCGCGAGAATGCGCAGGTCGAGATCATCGAGCGTGATGCCGGCCATCGGCGGCTCCTTCCGGTCACGGTGTGAAATTTAATTTCAACATGATAGCTGATCGCCGTCTCGTTTCATTTATCGACGTATTTTGAAATTTAATTCCATAGACTCGCCTCTACCATCGCTGTCACGGGTCCAGACAGGACATTAACGGAGCGCGATATGTGTGGAATTGTCGGGGCGGTTGCCCAGCGGGACATCCTGCCGAACCTCGTCGACGGGCTGAAGCGGCTCGAATACCGCGGCTACGATTCGTGCGGCGTCGTGGTCTATCGCGACCGTGCGCTGGCACGCGCGCGCAGCGTCGACCGCGTCGCCAACCTTCAGCGCGAGATCGCCGCGCAAGCGCTGTCGGGCTATACCGGCATCGCGCATACGCGCTGGGCGACGCACGGCGCGCCCGTCACGCTCAACGCACATCCGCACTTCTCGCCGAGCGACGACAACGCGCGCATCGCGCTATCGCACAACGGGATCATCGAGAACTGCGATCAACTGCGCGCGGAGCTGCAGGCGCACGGCTACGTGTTCGCGAGCCAGACCGACAGCGAGGCGATCGCGCACCTGATCGATCATCTGTACGACGGCGACCTGTTCGACGCGGTGCGCCGCGCGGTCGCGCGACTGCGCGGCAGCTACGCGATCGCGGTGATGTGCCGCGACGAGCCGCACCGGATCGTCGGTGCGCGCGACGGGATGCCGCTCGTCGTCGGTGTCGGCGATGGCGAGAATTTCCTGGCGTCGGATGCGATCGCATTGTCGGGCATCACCGATCGCGTCGCGTATCTGGAGAACGGGGACGTTGCCGATATCCAGCTGCATCGCTACTGGATCGTCGATGCGGCCGGCCAGCGCGTCGAGCGCGCGGTGCAGCGGGTGGCGGCGCACAGCGGCGCGGCCGATCTCGGGTCGTATCGCTACTACATGCAGAAGGAAATCTTCGAGCAGCCGCAGGCGGTGGCCGATACGCTGCTCGACGTCACGTCGATCATGCCGGAGCTGTTCGGCGACGGCGCGTGGCGCGTGTTCAACGATGTCGATTCAGTGTTGCTGCTCGCGTGCGGCGGCAGTTATCACGCGGCGCTGACCGCGAAGTACTGGATCGAGAGCATCGCGAAGCTGCCGGCGAGTGTCGAGATTGCGAGCGAGTTTCGTTATCGCGACAGCGTGCCGAATCCGCGCACGCTGGTCGTCGCGGTGTCGCAGAGCGGCGAGACGGCCGACGTGCTCGGCGCCGTGCATGTCGCGAAGCAGCGCGGGATGATGCATACGCTCGCGATCTGCAACGTCGCGACGAGTGCGCTGATGCGCGAATGCGCGTTGCAGTTCGTCACGCGTGCCGGGATCGAGATCGGCGTGGCGTCGACGAAGGCGTTCACGACGCAGCTCGTCGCGTTGTTCCTGCTCACGCTTGCGCTTGCGCAGGTGCGCGGGCGGTTGAGTGAAGACGACGAGAAGGCGCATCTGCGTGCGCTGCGGCATCTGCCCGATGCGATGTCGAAGGTGCTCGCGCTGGAGCCGCAGATCATGGGCTGGTCGGAGCTGCTCGCGCGACGCGACAACATGCTGTTTCTCGGACGCGGGATGCATTATCCGATCGCGCTCGAAGGCGCGCTGAAGATGAAGGAGATTTCGTATATCCACGCGGAGGCTTATCCCGCCGGGGAGTTGAAGCACGGGCCGCTGGCGTTGGTCAGTAATGAAATGCCGGTTATTGCGGTGGCGCCGAATGATGCGCTGCTCGAGAAGCTTCGGTCGAACATGCATGAAGTCAGTGCGCGTAATGGCAGGCTTTTTGTGTTCGCGGATGTGGACTGCGGGTTGGTGCCGAGCGAAGGGATCGAGGTGATTCGGCTCAACGAGTACTACGGGCCGCTGTCGCCGATTCTGCATACGGTGCCGATGCAATTGCTGGCTTATCACGCTGCGTTGGCGCGGGGGACGGATATTGATAAGCCGAGGAATCTGGCGAAGTCGGTGACGGTGGAGTGAGGGGGGCGGGGGCGATTGGGTATTTGGCAAGAGCCTATCCGAACCTTTGTGTGTGAGGCATAAACTGATGGCCAAGGAGCCACTTTATGCCACGCAAACGCAAGGAA